>CAWKCS010000032.1:0-280724 GCA_963848165.1 uncultured delta proteobacterium
AAAAAATTAGATCTCGTAGGGGCCGTGATAATTGATCCAGATGTTTTCCCGGACAGCCGCGGTTATTTTTTGGAAACCTACCAGCGAAACCGTTACCGTGAATTCGGCATCGATGAAACATTTGTTCAGGACAATCTCTCTTTTTCGACGAGGGGAACGTTGCGGGGGCTGCACTATCAGCATCCGCATTCTCAGGCAAAACTGGTGCAGGTAATTCAGGGGGAGGTGCTGGATGTGATTGTTGACGTTCGTCGTGGATCTCCCACGTTTGGACACTGGAGCGGGGTTGTTTTGTCTGAAGAGAATCATCGGCAGTTGTTCGTTCCCGGCGGATTTGCACACGGTTACTTCGTGGTGAGCGACAACGCTGTATTTACCTACAAATGCAGTGATTTTTATATGCCGGAATGTGAAAAGGGTGTTTTGTGGTCGGACCCGGACATCGGTATCGACTGGCCGGTGAAGGTGCAGACGCTTTCGGAAAAAGACGGTAAATACCCTTTGTTGAAAAATATTCCCAATGATGATCTGCCAGAGTTTACAACTGTGTTGTGAGACGTGAGATGTGAGACGCAATACGGTAGACGTGAGAAGTGAGACGTGAGAGGGAGACGCTGGGGGACATCGCCTAACGTCTTACATCTCACTCTAGACGCTGAGTAGCGCGTCTAACGTCTAACTTCTTACTTCTAACATCTTTATTTGCAGAGGGAAAGAAGATGCGGAGTCATCAAAAGCTTAATGTCTGGATAGAATCCATGGCGCTGGTCAAACAGCTATATACAGCCACGAAAGAATTCCCGAAGGAAGAAATATACGGACTGACAAATCAGATGCGACGTGCTGCTGTATCCATACCTTCGAATATTTCAGAAGGGGCTGCCCGAAATAGCAAAAAGGAATATCTTCGTTTTTTATATATTGCGAGAGGATCTTTAAGTGAGCTCGAAACCCAACTGTTAATTGCTGTTGATATTGGATATATTTTGAAAGATACTGAACTGTTACAACAAATTGAAAAAGTCTTTGCTTTGTTAAGCGGATTGATAAAATCGGTTGCTGCCCGAGTGGCGTGCGATGTGAGATGTGAGAGGTAAGAGGTAAGGCGTGAGATGTGAGAGGTAAGATGTGAGACGTGAGAAGTAAGATGTGAGACGTGAGAAGTAAGACGTGAGACGTAGAGCGGGTAGCATCGTCTTACGTTTTACTTCTCACTTCTAACGCTGTTTCAGAGTGATTATCGTCTAACATCTGACTTCTAACTTCTAACGATGTTTTAAAGTGAGCATCATCTAACCTCTTACTTCTAACTTCTAACGATGTTTTAAAGTGAGCCTCGTCTAACATCTGACTTCTAACGTCTCACGAACTTTGAGGGTAATATGAAAAAAAACAGCATACTTGTCATTGGTGCAAAAGGACAGCTGGGCAGGGAGCTTGTCAGCCAGGGAGAAAAGCTCAAAGGCGGTGTTATCGGTATAGACATTGACGAACTGGATATCACCCAACAAACTGCGGTTCGAGATTACTTTAAAGAACAGACATTTTCCGTGGTTGTCAACGCGGCAGCCTATACGGCTGTGGACCAGGCGGAAAAGGACTCCGCGACAGCATTTGCTGTAAACAGTGAAGGTCCGCAGAACCTCGCGACAATTTGCCATGAAAAATCAATACCCTTCATTCACATTTCAACCGACTATGTTTTCGATGGATTGAAACCCGGCGCCTACAGTGAGGAGGATCAACTGTCTCCGGTGGGCGTTTATGCGCAAAGTAAAGCTGAAGGTGAGAAGCGGGTTGCAGCGGCGACAAGACGATACATCATTATCCGGACAGCCTGGCTTTACGGGGTACATGGCAACAATTTTGTAAAAACGATGTTGCGTCTGGGACGGAAGAGGGCAGCGTTAAAAGTCGTTGACGATCAATATGGATGCCCGACCAATGCCGCAGAATTGGCCGCGGCTATTTTAACCATTTGCCGAAAGATACATGAAAACGATAATTTTGACGCCTGGGGCATATACAACTATTGTGACGAGGGTGAAACGACGTGGTATGGGTTTGCAGAGATGATATTCAAACTGGCCTCAAGCTATGAAACACTGGCGATTCAGAATTTGATCCCCATAACAACCCAGGAATACCCTACGCCTGTCAAAAGACCGCCCAATTCAGTGTTGTCTTGCGATAAGATTCAACGGATTTTCGGTATCCAGCGAAAACCGTGGGAGGAAAATTTGGGGGATATGCTGGAAAGGCTATACAGGGAACTGAAGAGCAGCACTGAGGACTGAGAAAGACCAAGTAGATGTCAGATGTGAGACGGGAAACGGGGTAGCCCGTCTAACGTCTTGCGTCTTACATCTAACGATTCTTTAATGGTGCACATCTAACTTCTTACGTCTACCCTTTCTTAAAATTGGATTCTAATGTCCAAAAAGCGCGATAAGCATCAACAACTATGGCTATGGATATTGATCGTCCTGCTGATCGGTATCCTCTTTTTTGGTTTGCGGCCCAAAAGCTTTAAATTTGAAAACGGGGTGGCCTGGCTGAAAGATGGGCCGGGTGTTCAATTCAGGGACAATGGCCTGGCCTTTGCGCACCCTTTTTTGAAACAGGTCGGATAACGATGGCTAGCTTTGAAAATGGTTTCTCAATAGAACTTTCATTTGAACCGACGGGCAATACAAGTGGCGGTTTTGGGCTTGTTCTCTCCATTCATGACGGCAGAGATCGAAATCAGCTGGTCGTGGGGCAGTGGCGTTCATATATCATTGTCATGAACGGCGATGATTACAACCACAAAAGAAAGATTCCAAGAATATCCGTAGACACTGCTTCCCAAAAGGGCAAACCCATTTTCATGACGATTACGACGGGGAAGCAGGGCACCCGGATTTATATGGATGGCAAAATCGCAAAATCAGATTCGAAACTGAAGCTAAAGTTACCGGAGGAAGAAAATTCCCGGTTGACGGTGGGTAATTCGGTTTACTGGAACAATTCCTGGGAGGGGGAGATCCATGGTCTGGCGCTGTACGGCCGTAGCTTGACCGACGTTGAGGCCGTATCCCATTTCGAAAAATGGTCTGTCGCCAAAAGCCATACTTTTACCGGGGCACACCAGCCGGCACTACTGTACACATTTCAAGAAGGGCAGGGGACGCACGTGCAGGACCACTCCGGAAACGGCGCCCATCTTGAAATACCGCAGAAAATGCAAGTGCTGCAGAAACGCATTCTTTCGGTATCCTGGCGCAACCTGGAGTTTAACCATAGCCTTTATGCCGATGTGCTTGTCAACCTGATTGGATTCATCCCCCTGGGGCTGGTTCTTTCTGTCGTTTTAAGTTTGCACAAGGGACAGTTCGACAAAAGCGTGATGGTGTTCAGTGTCCTGATTTGTTTCTTGCTCAGTCTGGGAATTGAATTTGCACAGGCGTGGATCCCGTCCAGGAGTTCGAGCTTGCATGATCTGGTATTGAATACGGTAGGGGGGTGGATTGGGGCGGTTATGGGCATTAGACTTAAGATCGTAAGACGTGAGATGTGAGATGTGAGACGCAGAACTGAAATTGTAAGTTGGGGACGTCCATTGAAATGTTGATTGACAATGGATCATTATTAATTATAGAAAATTTCATGCCAAGAAAATCCTGTATGGACGTACTGGCGCTTTATACCGCTTGTCATAATAATGTTCCGAAAATAGGATGGCGGCATAAGGGGTTGTAGAAGAAAAAAGGTCCTCAATCGGAATGTTTTTCTGACAACCCCTATAACATCATAATTGTTGCATAAACAACATGGCAAAGGATAGATAATTATATGTTATTATACCAAATATCATATCGAGAGCACCATATATTGGATACCAATAAATGAGAATACTTGTCACAGGTGGCGCCGGTTATATCGGTAGCCACACATGCCTTGAATTACTAAATAACGGATACGAAGTTATTGTCGTAGATAATCTTTCAAACAGCAAGGAAACCTCCTTAAAGAGGATTCAGGAGATTACCGGGAAGGAATTGACCTTTTATAAAATGGATCTGCTTAACAGGAAAGATCTGGAAGAGATCTTTTTAAACGAATCAATCGATGGTGTAATCCATTTCGCAGGTCTCAAAGCCGTCGGTGAATCCGTGTCAATTCCACTTCGTTACTATCAAAACAATCTCACAGGGACCTTGAATCTTTGCGCTGTCATGAAGGAAAACAATGTAAAAAACTTAGTCTTCAGTTCATCCGCTACGGTATACGGCGAACCGGAATCCGTTCCAATAAAGGAGGACTTCCCTCTCTCTCCCACGAATCCATATGGCCGGACTAAACACATGATAGAGGAAATTTTAAAGGATCTTCATGTATCTGATAAATCCTGGAATATTATCCTTTTACGCTATTTCAATCCTGTTGGAGCCCATTCGAGCGGGATGATAGGAGAGAACCCTAATGATATTCCCAATAATCTTTTTCCATATATTTCCCAGGTTGCTGTGGGAAAACTGAAAGAAGTGCCGGTTTTTGGCGATGACTATCCGACCACGGATGGTACCGGCATCAGGGACTATATCCATGTTGTCGATTTGGCTGTTGGACATATCAAGGCCCTTGAAAAGCTAACGCAAAACCCGGGTCTTGCCATCTATAACCTTGGTACAGGAAAAGGCTACAGCGTACGTGATATTATTAAAGCCTTTGAATCAGCCTCTGGGATGAATGTGCCTTTTAGAATAATTGGGCGGCGGCCAGGGGATATTGCAATATGTTTTGCCGATCCTTCAAAGGCAAAAGAGGAATTGAACTGGAAAGCGGAAAAAGGAATCAATGAGATGTGCAAAGATTCATGGAGATGGCAGCGGTTGAATCCTGATGGGTACTAAGGAAGAATGGGTCCATTGATTAAATTTATCAAATGAAGGTTCAACAAGGTCAAGGTCAAAAAAGAATATCCTTGCATGCTGCAAGGATATTCTTTTTTAGAGGTATTGTCTGTTATAACTTCAAGATGATTAAAAGTACTCAAGGACCCCAATAAAACAAGATAACTAAGCTTACTGATCGCTAGGATGCCGGGAAGCTTTGAAGCTATAAGGCTGCTATTGGACATATGCGATTAGCAGCTTCCCAGCATGAACCAATAAACATTCGAAGAACCTCGCAATGCAAACTGCGAAGAATAAGGCTGACACTACGGTTTCATTATGATTTACTATTCACATCGAACTCCGTAAGGCAATATCTGATTGAATCAAAAGAACTTCGCCTCGTACTAACCCCGCAAGTCAAGCTACTAATGAGTGAAGGTGCGACAAGGTCAAGTCTTAAAAAGAATTTCGTTTCAGAATAATGGAATCTTTTTTAGAGCTATTGCCAGTTTATCTTAAGATGCTAATCCAAAAATAAAATCGCTGGAACGATTTTATCTGACGCGACGTTGTCGCTTTTTTGCAGGAGGTTTGTCCGCTTTTGTCTGACGAGCTAAAAATAACATCTCTGCAGCCCCGATTAACAGGCGTAATCGAAAAACCGTGGTGGAAATGTCACTTGCCGGTTTAAATAATCAAATAAACGGAAACAACTCAATAAACCTAAAAAACTCAAAACAATGATGATTCACGACTGGAGCGTCGCATCAGTGATGCGACCGTCGCTGTAATCGGTCTTGGCTATGTGGGACTACCGCTGGCAGTAACTTTCGGTAAAACAGTGACGACCATTGGATTCGATCTGAACGAAAGTAAAATATCTCAGCTGCTTAAACAGGTGGATGTTACCGGTGAGGTGTCTCAGGAAGGGTTCGCCGCGGCGCGGCATTTGACCGTTACGGCGGATCCCACTGAGATCGAACGCGCAGATTTCATTATCGTCGCCGTACCCACACCCATCGATGCCGCCCGGCAGCCCGATCTCAGTCCCTTGATCTCGGCTTCGCGCATCGTTGGAAAACACATGAAAAAGAGTGCTGTGGTCATCTTTGAATCCACGGTTTATCCGGGGGCTACTGAAGAGGTCTGTGTTCCTATATTAGAAGCCGAATCAGGTCTTTCCTGGCGGAAGGATTTCCATGTGGGATATTCCCCGGAGCGGATCAATCCGGGCGACAAGGAGCACACCCTGACAAAGATCAAGAAGGTGGTTTCCGGGGATGATTCTGAGACCCTGGATGCTGTGGCGGCTCTCTACGAATCCATTGTTACCGCAGGGGTTCATCGCACGGGGAGCATCAAAGAAGCCGAGGCAGCCAAGGTGATTGAAAACATCCAGCGTGACATCAACATTGCCCTGATCAACGAACTATCCATCATTTTCGACAAACTCAATATCGACACGCTCAATGTACTGGAGGCAGCCGGCTCCAAGTGGAATTTTTTACCGTTCAGACCGGGTCTGGTGGGCGGGCACTGCATCGGCGTAGACCCGTATTATCTGACCCACAAGGCCGAACTCGTGGGGTATCATCCGGAAATCATCCTGGCGGGACGCCGCATCAACGACAATATGGGTAAGTTTATTGCAGAAAAGACGGTCAAGATGATGATCGCGGCCGGGTCTCACATCAAGGAAAGCAGGGTCGGTGTGTTGGGGTTGACGTTCAAGGAGAACTGCCCGGATCTGAGAAATTCGCGGGTGCCGGACATTGCAGCGGAACTGGCAACCTACGGTATTGAAGTCCTGGTGCACGACCCTACGGCCGATCCGGATGAGGCCAGGGCATTTTACGGGGTTGATCTGGTATCGTTTGCAGAAATGAAAAATCTGGATGCCCTGGTGGTGGCGGTGGCGCATTCGTTTTATATCGAGCAGCCACTGGATAAGATTGTGGAAAAGCTGATTCCGGGAGGGTGTTTGATCGATGTGAAATCCATGTTCGATCCAGAGGACGTCGCAAAGATGGATGTGAATTTTTGGCGACTTTAAGCCTGTGGCAATTTTGATCTGGTCAAGTGGTTTGTTTGAGGCTGGCTACATGACAGTCTTTATAGTCATGACTGAGCCACAGAGTCACACGAGACATATCTATTTCTATTCGACCGCGAGATACCGAACGAATCAAACTCACTCTGCCCTTCGTGGCAAAAATCACAATTACGATAAAGCCCATCTTAACAATTAGACATAGTGATATACTCAAATTGAATCGATTTTTAATATAGAGATCACATCTTATATGATAAATATGATATCGCGAATCAAATGTTGCTAAATAACAATAATGTATCTCACAGATTGTGATAGAAGACAATCGTCTGTGATTGTCTGAGTGTCTGCGGCTAAATAAAAGATATCTTACTCTACTAAAAGGAGATCCCATGAACGTTTTAGCGCTGAATTCGAGTCCGCGGGGCGGGGGACAGAGCAAGACGGAATGGATGCTCGATCATCTGGTGTCGGGTATGCAAGCTGCCGGGGCGACCGTGGAAAAGATCGACCTGCGCAAAAAGAAAATCAACTATTGTATCGGTTGCTTTACCTGCTGGACCAAGACACCGGGCCGGTGTGTTCACAAAGATGACATGAGCGCAGAACTATTTCCCAAATATATCGCCTCCGACCTGGTGGTCTATGCAACACCCCTCTACCATTTTACGCTCAACGCTCAGATGAAAGCCTTTATTGAACGGACGTTGCCGATTCTCGAGCCTTTTTTGATCAAAAAAGAGGATGGCAGACGAGTCACCTCCTCGGCTACCCACACCCCGATGCGGTCTGCGTGTCTGTGGCAGGGTTCCCTGAAATTTCGGTGTTTGACCAATTGTCACATTATATCAAATTTCTGTTCAAAAACAGACTTCTTGCGGAAATATATCGGCCGGCCGCTGAAAGCATGATGAACCCCGGAAGAGAAGAGATTCGAAGTCGTATCGCCGAAGCGTGCAGAAGGCTGGTCGGGAAATGGTAGAGAGCAAATCGGTGTCACGATGAGCACCATGGCCCAGATTCAGCAACCCATCATTGCAACAGCATTGAGTTTCAAGGGCTGATAAACCTTTTCTGGAAGACCTGTATCGCAGAGGGGGTTACCCCCAGGGAGTTCGAACAAAAGGGCATGATTCCGCGACCCGATTCCCTGGAGAGTTTCATGGCCATCCTCAAACTGGGGTTCAATCCGGAAGGGGCCGCAGAAATCAATGCTATCATCCAGTTCTGCTTCAGTGGTGCTGTAGAGGGAAACTGCTTTTTTACGATCGAAAACGGGTGCATAGAGGCGAAAGAGGGGCGGCACCCAAACCCGTCCGTCACGATTCAAGCACCATTTGACGTGTGGATGGACATCATGACCGGCAAAGCCGACGGCCAGGAGATGTTCTTTCAGGAGAAGTATACGGTTGAGGGGGATTTTGCGTTGATGCTGAAGATGGAGGAGATGTTTGGGAGGAAATAGCTACTGTTTTAAGAGAAGGACCGCAATTTCTGACAGGTTACAGGATTTAATATTTTAATTATTTCCGATGAGTCAAATGTCCGTAGGACATAGATAGTATTTCATCATGCCAATAGTCGTGCAGATGATGAATGTACTGCCGAGGGTAGTGTCTGCGGACTAATGAATAATGATCTCTTAAACCGTATCATGCGGTCTAATAATATAACAAAGTATATCGATACAACAATATGATATAATAAAATGAAATAATAGAGAAATAAAACAAAGCAGTAAATCTGTGGCGGTCGTGGGTGTTCCTTACGACGACAACTCCTCGTTTATGAAGGGACCGGCCAAGGCGCCCCCTAAAATAAGAGAAGCGTTTAATTCCGACGCTACCAACACATGTACGGAGAGCGGTCTCGATCTTTCCAAACAAAGCAACTTTATTGATGTTGGCGATCTGGAACTGAAAAAAGGTTTGAATGCCCTGGGATACATCGAGCATATTTATCAGGAACTGCTCGACAACCAGGTAAGGGTTCTGTCTTTAGGGGGCGACCATGCGGTGACGTTGCCCATCATTCAAGCCTATGAAAAACATTTTCCGGAGCTGAATATCCTGCATTTCGATGCGCATCCGGATTTATATGACGAATTCGAGGGAAATCGCTATTCACACGCATGCCCGTTTGCCAGAATCATGGAAGAGGGACTCATAAAAAAATTGGTGCAGGTAGGCATCCGAGCCATGACGCCCCATCAGCAGGAGCAGGCGGATCGGTTCAATGTAACGGTTATCGACATGAAATCATGGCCAAAAGGTCTTTCCAGACTTCAATTTAACGGCCCGGTATATATCTCCCTCGACCTGGACGCACTGGACCCGGCTTATGCCCCGGGGGTGTCCCATCTTGAACCGGGTGGTTTGAGAACGCGGGATGTCATTACTGTCATCCAGCAGATCAAGGCCCCCATAGTGGGGGCGGATATTGTGGAGTACAACCCAGTACGGGATATCAATGGCATGACAGCCATGGTGGCGGCGAAATTCTTGAAAGAGCTTGCAGACAAGCTCATAGCTGATAGCTTAGGTCATAGCTGATAGGAGGCAGGGAAGCTGGGATGCTATGAGGCTGTTTACGGTCAATGGTAGAGACTTATATGCACGGACTTGCACGGACAGCTTTACAGCAGATTTTATTATCACCACAGAGACACAGAGAACACTGAAAGATTCTTTTTCTTCGATCGGGAGATACCGATCGAAGAAAACCACTCATGCCCTACGGGCAATACTTTTGAGTATTAACAGAATATATATCATAGTATAGAATAAATATGAATATTATCAAAGGATAGAGATAAAATAATAAAATATATTCCGAAGGAATGAGTGGTTATCTCCAATCGGTATCTCCCGATTGGAGATAAAGAAGAAACTCTCTGTGTTCTCTGTGTCTCTGTGGTGAAAATAATCCTGAAAATCCTGTCAATCCTATCAGATAGAAATGCCATCAGCCGATAGCTATCCAGCAGCTTCCCGGCTCCCAGCCTCATAGCCTCCCAGCATTCCTTTCATACTAAAATTTATCCGACGATACGCGAATCTTTTTTTAACCGTTCCTGGATGCCTTTACCGATTTCATAGGTGCGGTCGAAGTCGGACCAGAATGTCTTGTCGGTATTTTTCCAGTCTGCACCGAAGCGTTCATCAAAATAGGCGCCCAGTTTACTGAAAAGCAGTTTCCAGGGCGCTTCTCCTCTTTCATAGGCACCCAGCAGATCATTCAGCAGTTCATCCAGGTCCGACAGGGATTCTTTGGGGAGATAGGAAATGGCGCCCTTGCGAATGGAGGCCATGAGAGATTCCGGGTTGACGGCATGGGCTGTCAACATGACGGTCGGGAACCCTTTGGCCACCGATTCTTCTAATAGTTGCAGGCCGTTGACGCCCATAATATCGAGAATCACCAGATCATAGGTCTGCTTTCTTATTTTATCAGAAGCACTTTCATAATCCCGCGCCGTGTCCACGTTCGCTTCCTCCAGAATATCCTCGATGGTTTCAAGGATATCCGCTTCATCATCTACCGCTAAAATCGATTTGCCCGCCAGAAAAGTCTTTCCAGTCATAAATTTCTCCTCCTATAAAAGCACTTAATCTGAAACAATTAAAATTCTGTATCGTTATACTATTGTCAGTTTTAAGGGTCATATGAATTTTTATTTTCACCACAGAGACACAGAGAGCACAGAGATATTTAATTTATCCTCAATCGGGAGATACCGATTGTGAATAACAAATCTACCCTTCGGGCTAAATTAAATTTAATCATAATAGCATAAATTGATAATCTTCATATGAAATTATATTATGCCAATGATAAATATTCCCGAAGGATTTGATGAGTGATTTCATCGATCGGTATCTCCCGATCGATGTAAAAGAAAAAACCTCTCAGTGCTCTCTGTGTCTCTGTGGTGGATATAAATAAACCCTTATACTTCCCCAAACACCATCGGCAGCGTCAATTGAAACTTTGTACCTTCCGTTTTACTGCATGTCAATTCAATATCCCCACCCAGGCAGCGAGCCATGATACGGGCACCGGCCAGTCCTAAACCATGTCCCTGACGCGGGGTAATGGTGCAATCATTTGCTTGTGAATACCGTTGGAAGATGGATTCGCAATGCTCAGGCTCAACACCGGGTCCGTCATCCGTCACTGCCACTACCAGGAAATCCGGTTCTTATCCATCATGACGTCAATGTGTTCACGTCGGAAATGCAGGGCATTTTTTACAATATTTCCGATAATTTGGCAATATTTAACTTGATCCTGATGCATATCCATCTGAAGCAGGTCCGGCGGGGCGGAAAATGAGATACCGTATGAATCGAGATAGGTCAGGACCTGAACCATATCCTGATTCTGGTGTATTTTATCGGTAATAGAAGGATCTTGCATTTCAAGGCAGTTTACCAGCACATCAAAGGTTGTTTCCACGGGTTTGAACCGGTTACAGGCAAAACTGCCTGCTTCGGAACGTCCTACCTCCAACAGACTGTAAAGCATTTCACGCGCCTTGCGGGCATTCCGGATGATCCGGTTCATGGTCTTTTCTTGCCGGGATGACAGGGATCCGAATTTCTCTTGCTTTTCGAGCAGGGTACGTGCACCGGTTTCGATCACCGCAATGGGGTCCTTGAGCTCGTGAATGAGGAACTCCACAGACAGTTCTTGAAAGAAATTTTTCGCATTTGAATTGAATTTTTCATGTTTATCAATTTCGCGTTATACGGTTATTAATCTAATAATTAATATCCGAAGCACGCCATATCGTAAATATCCTTGAGGAATCAATATCAAACAGATCAGAAAACTGAATGTTCAAAACACAGAATAATTATCGTGCTTCACATCCCTGGTGCTCATATTTCTGGTCAATTCGGAAGCATAAGAGCATTCGAAGTTGTGTATATAAAATTCTAGCGATATTCTGAAATTCATCGAATTTTAAAACAAACGGGTGGTTAAATAAAGTTATCCTTGCAAATACTCGTTTTTGCTGACTGTAAACAACACCCTCATGGTGGTTCCGGATGATAGACAATCTGCATCCTTTTTGCAATGCTCACAGGCAGCGATGCTGCCGGGGCCTGAATCCTGGTCGCCTGCAAGATGGGGGCATCGTTTGGATGACATTTTCAATTTAAAGTGATATCTCTCCGAAAAAATCCGTATCCGAATAAGATCAAAACCTTTACCGCCGGCGTTGAAATCATATGGTTTGCGTGATGCATATTGGGCTGTCTCATAGGCCGTGAAATAATTTTCGAAAATCAATCGCTGGTTATCTTCCGATATCCCCACACCAAAATCCTGGACGACGAATTCAGGCCCTTTGAGTCCCTGGGTCAGCGTTATGACAATACGCCCGCCATCCGGGGTGTTTTCCATGGCATTACGGATAAGCCCCTCGGCGATCTTCGTCAGGACCTCCGGGGGAATCAAAATCGCCTCGGTAGGATCAAAACGCGTTTCAATGTCAAAAGATCGATGGGCGAAGCGAGGACGTAACAATTCAAAAAGATTTGACAAAAAAGGTCCGGGTTTGATTTCCTCAGATATCACGTTACGTGGGCCAAACATTCGGTCGATATGATGCCGCAGGCGATCAGTAAATCGTTCTGAACCTGTTTCATCTGCAACCATGGCCTCGAGTTCGTCTTGACAGACATCCAGCAGGGAGGAGAGCATGCGGTGACTCCGGTAGTCACGACGGTCCATGATATCTTCGATTTCGTACTGCATGTCCAGGATCCGGTTCAGGTTTCGTTCCGCACGATCCAGGATTTTCGAAAGACCTGCTGCATCGGGTCCCTGATACCGTTTCTTCAGAAGGTTTAATGAGGCTGACAGAACAGACACGGGTGTTTTAAGTTCGTGAGACAGATGATGAATCACCCGGTCCTTTGCCCTGTTCAGGTTTGCGACATTTTCGTAGGACTTTCGAAGGGCTTCGTTGATCCGGGCATTTTCGATGGGTAACGCCACCATGTTGGCAATGGTGCTCATCAGGTCCACATCTGCCTGGTCAAAGGGACCGCCTTTTTTGTTGACGATACACAATACCCCGATCATTCGATCTTCGATATGGATAGGGACATCCAACATGCTTTGTGTCTGCATGCCGGCCTGGTCATCAACTTTTCTGAAGATATGCGGGCTGTTAGAGGTGTCGTTAACGATCATGGGTTTGCCGGTACGAAAGACCTCACCGGCAACCCCCTTGTCCAGAGGGAATCGGATTTCTTTTATTTTTTGACCGGTGATCTCACTTTCGAAGGCAGCCTCGCGAAAAAAGAATTCGTCAGTTTTATGATCCACCAGGATGACCATGGCACCGCTGCTGTCGATGAGTTCCTTGACTTCCTTGGCGATAAATTCCAGCCGTTCGTCCAGGCCTCTGAATTGATAGAGTGCCTGGGCGATTCTGAAGAGAGCCTGGTTGATACGCGCGCCGCGGTTTTCCTGGGTGACATCCTGGAGCGTTACCACCTGACCGGCAGGCTGGTTGTTTTCATCGTAAAAAATAGCGCCATCCAAAACAATATCGAGAATTTTGCCGTCCTTGGTGAGACGCTGGGTTTTGAAACCGGTGACTCTTTTATTTTTAAAGAGCTGCTGGATGCCCTGGCGGGTTTTTGCTTTCTGATCCTCCGGCACAAAGAAGATGTGTTTGCCCTCGAGCTCGCTGAGTGTCCATCCAAATGTTTTTTCAAACGCAGGGTTGAGATAGGAGACCGTGCCATCCATATTGAAGACAAACACCGGAACCGGCAGAAATTCCATAAAAGATCGATAACGCTGCTCTGCCATACGGCTGGCCATATACTGCTCTTGGATTTGTTTATCCGACGCCTTCAATGCCTGATCGGCTTTGACCTTGTCGGTAACATCCCTGGCGATACCCTGAAAGCCCACTTTGGTGCCGTTTGTATCTTCCAAGAGGTTGGCATTGATTTCGAGTATTCGTGTTTCACCATCTTTACTGGAAATTTCCCACACGATGTTGTTGACGCCTTTTCCCGTTTCGAACATTTTTTTGAAGCTGTCAAAGGCGTATTCTGCATTGGTGCTGTCCATAAAACGCCTGAAATTCTGATGTTCGATCTCCTCTCTGGAATACCCGAATATACGGCACAGCGCATCGTTGAAAAAGACAAAATCTCCCTGGATGTTTGTTTCAAAAAATGCGTCGGCAACGTCCTGAATGAAAACACGATAGCGGTCCTGGGGTATGTCACAGGCTTCTAATTTTCCGGCATCATCCAGGCCGTGGGAGTCAATGAGATGAGTTGCTTGTTCAATTTATTTACCGGAGTTACATATATTGTAAAAGATTAACTGTCGAACATCGAACGTCCAACGTCCACCATCCTAAACCCTTTTCGAATAAGCTGGGATGCTAGGAGGCTGGGAAGCTTGGATGCTGAGCGAAAGCTTATAGCTGATAGCTCATAGCAGCCTCCCAGCATCTATAGCTTCCCAGCTTGATAGCCGCTTACTGAGCTCTACAGCCTAATGCTCTATAGCTGATCCGTGATTATTCCCCGACTCCAGGATGCCAAAGGCGTCAGCGTCCAGTATACGGACACGAATGCTTTGAAGGAGCTCTATTGCTTTGTCGTTGTCGCTGAACTTAAAGATCATGACCGCCTTGTCGGATGACAGGCCGATGAAGGCGTACATGAAGACAACATTGATGTTTGCAGCATGGAGCGGCTTTAAGATGGCTGCCAGGCTGCCGGATTTGTCTTCGATCTCTGCGGCAACGACCTCCTCGACACGGGCTGCCGCCTGCATACCCATCAGGATATGGCGGGTTTTTCTGACATCGGAAACAATCAGTCGGAGCTGGCCAAAGGCACCGGTGTCCACCAGGTTGAGCGCCCGGAGGTTGATTCCGGCATTACCCAGGGCTTCTGTTACTTCCAGCAGCCGGCCGGGTTCATTTTCAATGGAAATGGTGATTTGTTTGAGTTTCATCGGTTCCCTCCATAAATTCGCTTCGCGAATTTATCATACGCGGCGTTGCCGCTATTATTATTTCCAAATTTTCATATTAATAATTTGGTGATACGTATTGATCTTTTCTAAGTTGCACAGGTCACAGCGATTGTCAGAGTGCCTTTACAGATTATACCGCTTGTCATAATAATGTTCCGAAAACAGGATGGCGGCATAAGGGGTTGTAGCAGAAAAAAGTCCTCAATCGGAACATTTCTGACAACCTATAATAGCGATGCAGTCGCGTCAGATAAAATCGTGAAACGATTTTATTAATATAACCTATATTGAGAGAATTTCAAGTTATGAATGATGGCAGGCTAGAAGGCTGGGATGCTATGAAGCGTGTCAGTTAATGGGTGATAAGTTTTTTAAATATCTGCAGGATTAACAGGATTTCACAGGAAATCTTATACGCTTTCCAGACGAAAGCGTAAAACCATCAATGCCTTGGCGAAATAGCATTGGTTCATACGACACGGGAATGATCATAATTTCCAAGCTGGCAAAGATATATCTATTGAAGGTATTAGTGAGATAGTTGTTCCACCGAAGGTGGATTGTGATTTTCTGACTCTTTCATCCGGAAAGAGAGATAAGAATAGAAGATATCCTGTAAGATCCTGTAAATCTCTGTGGCTAATAAAAATATCGCGCCGACCGACTATACAGCTATTCACAACCTCCCAGCATCATAGCCTCCCAGCATCCTATCTTTCCAGTGTCTCCTTGAAGAAAAAACTGGCGATCAAGGCAATGACACTGCAGGCAAACAGAACCATAAATGCCTGCTGATAGCCTTCCAGGGTGAATGCACCATCTATCCTGCCTTGTTTTTCCAACACATAACCCAGAACCGGTTGAAAGACCGCACCGCCTGAAAAGGGGAACAGATTGATCATGCCGGTGGCGGTTCCGGCCATCTGAACCGGAAAGAGTTCCTTGTTGGTGGTGAATCCGATAACGACGATGGCGCTGGAAAACATTCCCAGTCCCAGACAGATGATGTAATGCCCCATGAGGGGAATGTCTGCCGTAAAAAAAGCAAGTGGGAAGACCAGACACAGAACAATGACGCTGGACATCATCACGGCAGTTTTTCGCGATCTGACCACTGTATTTGAAAAATAGCTCAGCAGCGGGCTGCCGATGATCATGCCGATGGCCAGCATGGAGAGAATGTGTCCTGACTGGGCTTTGCTGTAGCCATACACCTGCATGAGATAGGGGCCGCCCCAAAGACCGCCGAACGAGAAAAAGATGGCGCAGTCGAAGAAAAACCAAACAGCCACAGGCCAGAAAAAAGGGGTTGTGAGAACTTTCTTGACGCCCGTCATGAGCGCAATGGGTTTGGGTGGCGTCTTCGGTGTCCCGGCCGGCGAAGGCCATCCCATAATTGCCGGCCGATCCCTGACAATCACATACACGAGAATTGCCAGGACCACGGTGATGAGACCCACCAGAATGAATGACTGTCGCCAGCCTATCCAGTTGCTGACCCAAACGAGCGGCGTTGCGGCAATCAGAGAGCCCACACCCCCCAGGGCCATGAGAATGCCGGTCATGGTGGCGAACTCTTTGATATGAAACCATTCTGCCAGAATCTTCATGGTGGGCACAAAAAGCATGGCAACACCAAGCCCCACCAGGGTTCGCCCCACGATGGCTATGGAAACAGATGGTGCCAGGCCGAGGATAACGGATCCGATAAAAGCGACAATGAAAAAGAGGGTGATGGTGTTCCGGGGTCCCCAGGAGTCAGACAGGAGTCCGGCCGGCAACTGCATGGCTGCGTATGGGTAGAAATAAGCCGCGCCCAGAAAGCCTGTCAAAGCGCCGGTGGTGTTGAGGTCTTTCATCATTTCCACCGCTACGACTGCCGGACAGAGACGATGGAAATAGACCAGCACATATCCAAGGGCGAGTATCCAGAAAATGTACCAGCGATATTTTTTCGCTTTTTTTAACAGATCGTCGTTCATCCATTATCTCCTAAAACATGCATCATGACCCCTGAAGTGTCATTAGCCCTGCGGGCGACATTTGTCCTGCGGACGTCATTTGCACTGCGTGCGTAATTAATCGTGAATCATGGTTTGAAAGTGGGAACAGTTATAAAATCAAGCGAAGCGCAGAGTACAACGTCGCGTATGATAAATTCGTTTTACGAATTTATTTTTATATTCGTTCGATGAATTCTTTGCCCAACAGCCCCTCCGGTCTGAAAACGAGAACGACGATGATGATCAGGAATGCCAGGGTGTTTTTAAAGGCCACGGAGATGAACCCGCCAAATAGCGCTTCGACAACACCCAGTGTCAAACCGCCGACAATGGCACCCGGCAGACTGTTGAGCCCGCCCAAAATGGCAGCAGCAAATCCTTTTAAAAAGGGTTCCAACATGAAAAAAGGATCGATGAGAAGTTGGGCTGCCAAAAAGAGTCCCGCCAGTACGCCGATAAACGCTGCCATCCCCCAGGAAAGGGCCAGAATACCACGGGTAGGGATGCCGAGTGTCTGGGCTGCCTGCAGGTTTTCCGATGTGGCTCGCATGGCCAGACCGATGCGGGTTTTTTGGATGAGAAGATAGAAAAGAAGACTGCCCACAATTCCCACCACGAGGGTTCCCAGGCTGAGATGACTGACGATGATATTTCCGAACATGAACACTTTGGTGTCCGAAAGCGGGAAGGGGAAGTTCTGGGGTTCGGCGGTATTACAGAATTTGAGTATCAATCCCTGAAGGACGAGGCCGAAGCCCAGGGTCAAAATCACCTGCCCCAGCGGGGTGGCTTCACGTCGTTGCGCAGGCAGGAGGATAACAAAATAGAACAGAATGGATATCACGGCTCCCAGAACCAGGGACAGGGAGGCGGCTATCCACCAGTTAAAATTCATCAGCATGAAAGAAAGCGCAATGAAGGTACCGGCGGTCGTGACGTCTCCGTGGGCAAAGTTGAGCACCCTGTTCGACCGATAGATGAGAACGACGCCCAGTGCTACCAGGGCGTAGAGGCTTCCCTGGCTGAGACCCGATACAGTGTATTGTAGTAAGCGTTCCATAAAAACCTTTATTTACAGAGACACACGATTTTCATGATTGAGATACCTATGTTATGACTACTTATTCGCTCGCAATTATCTATGTGGGTTTGCCACTATCAGCTTGCATAACAGGCATACTGGAATCAATTCATGGAAAAATAATATGTAAGTTGTCCGATCAATGTTTTTCAATCATTCTCCAGAAGAAATAGAAAACGTCCTGTCGAATATGTATATCCGCAGATAACTTATCCCTGAGCTACCGAAATGGCCAGTTACGGAAATAGAGTCGTATTTTCATCCAGCGGCCGGCGATTCCGCCCGGCTCGAAGATGAGGATAACGATAATGACCACACCATAGATGACCGGTATAAATTCTTTCAGATCGCTGAAAAAATGGGGTACGAGTATCACAAAAGCCGCCCCCATGATGGCGCCTTCCACGGATGCCAGTCCTCCTACAATGACCGCCACCAGAAAGGTGATGGTTTCCATGAAGGTGAACATGTTCGGCTCCAGGTAGCCCAGAAAGAGGGCATAGAGACCGCCCTGGACCCCCACGTAAAAGGAACTGATGGCAAAGGACAACAGTTTGTATTGTAACAGGTTTACACCGAGGACTTCGGCGGCAATGTCATTGTCACGGATTGCGATGAATGCGCGGCCCATGTAAGAGGAAACGATGTTGTAGGCAATCAGGGTGAAAAGAACCGCGATGATCAGATTGATGTAGAAATAGGTATTGACCCTGGAGAGGCCGAACATGGGTTCAAGCTTGGTGATCATGAGTCCCATGCGGCCGCCTGAGAGGAGGGGAGAATTGACAAAGACCTGGTAGACGGCAATCCCGAAACCCATGGTGGCGATGGCGAGGTAAGGGCCTTTCAGCCTCAGGGAAGGAAACCCGACGGGAATACCCACCAGTCCGGTGATGAGACCGGCCCCAAGAACGCTCACGGGCCATGGGATGCCGGCGCGATACAAATGCCCGAAGGCAAAAGCCCCGATACAGAAAAACCCGGCCTGGGCAAAGGAGATCTGACCGGTATACCCGATCAAGAGATTTTGACCAATGATGCCGATGGCATAGATGGCGATGATGGTAGTGACATATACCAAGTGCTCGGGAGCATAGAGAGGCAAAAGAAATATGGCGATTACCACTGCAAACACCCAGGCTTTGGTGCCGGTTTTGCGGATGAGCTTCAGTTCTTCGGCGTAGCTTTCAACTAAGTCCAACGTAGTATCCTATTAAATGGTTATTTGATACGCTAGGAGGCTATGAGGCCAGGAAGCTTGGAGGCAGTCAACCAGCTCACAGCTCAAAGCGGATAGCTGGCAGCAGCCTTCCAAGCCTCCCAGTAGCCTGGCCTCATAGCATTACCTATGACCTATCAGCTATGAGCTGTCCATCCCAGCTTCCCAGCTTCCTAGCATTCTATCTTCCCGACATTTCAATACATCGATTCAATCAACTCCCCATACGTTTTTTCCAGTGCCCGCCGCTTTACTTTCTGGGTGGGGGTGACATCCCCGTCTTCGGCATAGAAGCGTCTGGGCAGCAGTTTGAATTTTTTTATGGTTTCCACCCGAGCAAGCGTTTTGTTGACGGCGTCAATCTCTTTGCCTATCAATTTATTGATTTCCTCATTCCGGGTCAAATCGGCAAATGTCGTAAAGGGTATGGCATGATCCTGGGCATACTTGTTGACAGTGTCCTCGTCGATGAGGATAAGGGCCGTCAGGTATTTGCGGTTGTCCCCGATGACAACGGCGTCCTGGATGTAAAAACTGAATTTCAGTTTGTTTTCGATGAAAGCCGGGGTAATGTTTTTACCGCCCCGGGTGATGACGATATCTTTTTTTCTGTCCAGAATTTTAAGAAAACCGTCCTCGAGTTTGCCCACATCTCCCGTATGAAGCCATCCGTTTTGAATGGTTTCGGCAGTCAGCTCGGGCTGTTTGTAATACCCCTTGAAGACACCTTTTCCCCTGGAAAGGATTTCACCGTCTTCGGCAATTTTTATCTCAACCCCGGGCAAGGCTTCGCCCACATAACCGGATCGTGAGCGATCCAGACGCTGAATGGCAATAACACCCGTCGATTCCGTTTGTCCGTAGCCTTCCCTCAGGGGCACACCGATGGCGTTAAACCACTCAAACAGCTCAGGACTGGCCGGTGCAGCACCACAGATGGAATATCGAATTCTTTCCAGTCCAATCTGCCGTTTGAGGTGGTACAATACAGCCCAGTACAAGGGCCAGTAGGCAATATTCAGCCATTTTCGTCGGGGAGAGTCTTTCGGTGCACGAATCCGTTTCAGGCCGATGTTGATAGCCAGACGGTAAAATGCCCTTTTCACGATGGTGGAATCCGACATTTTGATTTCGACCATGGACACGAATTTTTCCCACAGCCTGGGGACGCTTGCAAATATGGTCGGAGAAATTTCGCGAAGATTTATTGACAGGGTATCGATACTTTCGACAAAACTGACCGTGGCCCCGGTCCAGACTGCCTGAAATACCGATATCAGGTTTTCATAAATATGCGCCAAAGGGAGGTATGAGAGAAGTTCGTCGTTTTCTTTTTGTCCGATTACACTCACAAGCGACTCGGTCAAAGAGAGGATGTTCTCATGCGAAATCATGGCGCCTTTGGGTCTTCCAGTGGTGCCTGAGGTGTAGATCATCATGGCAACATCGTCCCGATGGATGGCAGCCAGTCTATCTTCAATTCCCATTGGATGGGCATCGAGGTATGCTTCGCCGCCGGCCATAAATTCCTCGTAAAAAACCACCCGGGGATGTGAGAACCCCCAGAGTCCCTGTTTGTCCCAGATGATGACTTTTGAGACATTGAGTCGGTCGATAATTTGAAGGATTTTGTCGATCTGCTCTTCATTTTCCACAAACAGTATTTTGGACTCGGAATGTTCTACGACATATTCGATTTCTTCGGGAGAAGAGGTGGGGTAGATGCCGCAGGTAACACCTCCGGCCGTCATGGCACCCAGGTGGCAGATCAGCCATTCCGGTCGGTTGTCACCCAAGATGGCAATGCGATTGCCCAAATCGACACCGAAGGCCATAAACCCGGCGGCAGCCGTACGAACACTTTTCCCATATTCCTTCCAGGAAATTCGATTCCAGATGCCGTAATCTTTGTGGCGAAGTGCCACCTTATCCCCCAGGCGCTTGGCCTGATGAAAAAAGAGATCCGGAAAATGGTCAGCCTGAAAGGTCATTACCAGGTTCTCCTTTTCTTGTACAATCTGAATCCTTTAGATGCGGCATCTTCCTGGCCAATGCCCAAATAGAGTTCCTGCACATCTTCATTTTCCTTGAGATCCTGGGAAGTGCCTTCAAGGACAATGCGTCCGGACTCCATGATATAGCCATAGTCGGCAATTCCGAGCGCCAGTTTTGCATTCTGTTCTACCAGGAGAATGGTCGTGCCGGTTTCGCTGATCTTGACGAGTGCTTCATAAACGTCTTTTGCTACCAGCGGGGCCAGTCCCAGGGATGGTTCGTCCAGCATGAGAAGCTTGGGTCGGCGGAGCATGGCTCTTGCAACTGCCAGCATCTGCTGCTGACCACCTGACAGGGTTTCTGCCTGTTGCTTGCCTCTCTCCTTTAATATGGGAAACAGCGTGTAGACAAACTCCAGATCTTCCTGAACTTCTTTTCCTTTTCTGCCCCAGCATCCGATATCCAGGTTTTCCCGTACGGTCAATTCTCTGAAAAGTCCGCGATCTTCGGGAACATATACGATGCCGAGATTGGCGACACGTTCAGGCGGGTGGCGGTGAATGCGTTTTCCCATGAATTCGATGACGCCTTTTTTGGGCTGGTCTTTCAGAAGGCCGGCAATGGTTTTAAGAAGGGTGGTTTTGCCGGCGCCATTCGGGCCCAGCACCGCAAATATTTCGCCCTCCTGAATCTCGAGAGAAAGCCCGTGAAGGGCATAGATGCGGTCGAAATAGAGTGTTTCGATGTTGGCGATGTGCAGTAGCGGTGTGTTTGTTGGGTTTGTTGTGTTCATTGAGTTACTTGAGTTTATTGGGTTCTTTGAGTTTGCTATGAGGCTGGGAAGCCGGGATGCTGGGATGCTGCAGCCAGCCGTCGGACATGAGGTATAAACTGTTAACAGTCAACAGCCTCCTAGCTTCCCAGCCTCCTAGCTTCTTAATCATTGCCTATAACCTATGAGCTATCAGCTAATCTAATTCAAAATTAAAAACTAAAAATTAACAATTGTTCGTCCTCAGTCGTCATCTCCCAAATATGCCCTTACGACCGCTGGATTTCGCTGGACTTCTTCAGGGGTACCTTCGGCTATTTTAATACCGGTGTCGAGTGCCACCATGCGGTCGGACAGGGCCGAGGCCAGTCTCAAATCATGCTCCACCAGCAATATGGTTGGTTTGAAGCGTCCCCGGATTTCATTGATCAAATATGCGGTTTCCTGCTTTTCTTCTGCGGTCAGTCCGGAGATCGGTTCGTCCAGCATCAGCATCCGGGGCTCCGTTGCAAGCGCGCGACCGATTTCCGCTCTTTTTTGCACCCCATAGGGGCAGTCGGAAATTCTCACCGCACGGTAGGCTTCGAGCTGCAGAAAATCGATGAGCTCTTCGACTTTCTCACGATGCTTCATCTCTTCCCGGCGGATTCTAAAAACAGCATGAAACGGGTTTTTTTTGAACTTGACATGCCTGCCCAGGAGGAGGTTGTCGAGGACCGTCATGTGCAGGAACAGTCTCAGGTTCTGGAAAGTACGTGCGATACCTCTTCGTGCGACGTTGTCCGGCGAAAGTCCCAAGAGACTTTCGCCATTGAAAGTTATCGTACCCTCCTGTGGGCGATAGGACCCCGAGATGCAATTGAAAAGCGTTGTTTTCCCTGAACCGTTGGGGCCGATAACGGCCATGATCTGCTCGGGTTCGACTGAGATATCGATGTTCGACAAGGCCTGGATGCCGCCGAAACTGATGCTGAGATTATTTATTTCCAGTAAAGACATATAATGAAATGAGTTCAAGAACTCGCAAATTTGAGTGCCTAATTAACTATGCGTGAGACGAGGCTTTAAGGCTGGGAATGCTACATGTGATGCTGTCAACCAGCCAATAGCTTGCAGAGCTATGACTATTTGCGAGCAACGTCTGTAAGCTGCTTCAGCAATCAAGCATACCAGCTTGCTACGAGCTTCCAGATAAGCCGTTCGTTATCTTCAAAATACAAAGGAAGACAGAAAAAAGAGAGCTGGCCGATCAGGCTTGTACATTTTCGGCTTAGCTCTCTTTTCTTGATAAATCAGGCATTAAAATTTTGGCGGAAAGACCACGTAGTCTCCAACAGGCACATGCTGGCCGTCTTTGGCAATCTGGAGGTAGATGGCATTGACACCGTTATGCCGATCGGGTCCGTATGTAACCGGTGCCCCCATTCCTTCCGGTTTCCAGTCTTTGATCATTTCCATTCCCTTGATCAAGGATTCCCTGGTCAGGTTTCGGCCGGCGTTTTTAGCCCCTTCGGCAAAGTGCATCATCGAGGCAGCGCCAAACAGAGCGAGAACTTCCTGCCCTTTGAGCTTTGGATTGATCTCGTTGATGATATTAGCAACCCTGTCTGCAGGGGGATGAAATCCCGGCAGACCCATGTGTGCAGACGCATTGGTGTAGGTGCCTTCCCATGTTTCGCCGGCAATTTTATACATGACGGGCATGCCAATGGGGAAGTTTCCCATGACTGTGGGGTGATAGGCAATTTTTGCGAGTTCTTTGGTCATAATGGCGCCACTCGACATCATGGTTGTCATGATGAGAAGATCTGCCCCGGATTCCTTTAGTTTGAGCGCGTGGGTCCCCAAAGCTCTTTCGGTGACTTCATAGGGAATTTCCGCCACCAGTTTCGCCGCACCGGGATTGGCTTTCAGTGCTTTTTTAATACCGGCATTGGCTCCCAAGCCATATTCGTCGTTTTGGTAGAAATGGGCAATTTTTTTGGCCCCGAGATTCTTCATGGCATACGTGGCCATAAATTCGGTTTCGTCTCCGTAATCCGGGTAGGAGATAAAATAATATTTCTGGGCTTCTTTGGGCTGGTGTTGATATATACCCAGGCTTCCATAAGCGGTTATCAAGGGTATCTTGTTTTCAGGATAAAAGTCTTTTGCGGCGTTGCATGGGGCGGAACCCAGCTGGGCCACGACTGCAAAAATCTCGTCCTTCATTTCCTGCAGGTTTGCCATCGCTCTGGCCGGGTTGTAGCCGTCGTCCTTAATGATGAGTTTGATCTTGCGGCCATGGATACCCCCCTGGTTGTTGATGTGGTCTGTCCATGCCTGCATACCACCGGTAATGGTAACACCCCATCCGGCAGCCGGGCCCGTCAATGGCTGGGTTACGCCGAGAACGATTTCATCGTCGGTAATCCCGGGGTCGTTGGCAAAAACAGTGCAGGGCATAAGAAGAAAAGACGCCAAAACGAATACTATAAAACTTCTTGAAAGCATAATCCCCTCCTTGGTTAAAAAGTAAAAAATGAATCCGTTTCACGAATTTATGAAACGCGACGTTGTCGCTCCTAAATACCTATGTTTTCATAGGTCTCGTTCTATATGGAAGAGAGTTGATATTTGCGATTATATTATTGAGATAAAACGATATTGTCAAGACACCAAATAAAATTGTGTAACAATTTTAATTAATAGTTTTGAACCTCGTTATAAGTTTTTCTGCAGAGAAATAAGATGATAAGCGGCGAAGCCGCGTTTAATAAAATCCTCTCAGGATTTTATCCAGGTAACTGTTTCGTCTAAATTGGCCCGTTGTCGTTTAAAACAATTCACCGGTGCTTTGCGGTCCGGCCAGCCGAGAACAGCCCCTATAACGATGGTTTTGTTTGTGTCGATGGGAAAGAGGGAACGTAGAATGTCCGGATAGTTGACGGATGCCGCCAACACGATGGCACCGAGTCCCTTGTCATGGGCGGACAGCAGCAATGTCTGAAGGCACAAGCCCACATCCAGCATGGCATATTCCAGCAAAGTATCTTTTCTCAGAAGAAACAGGACCATGGCAGGCGCATCGAAAAGAAAAAACATATCACCGTAATATTTGAGCCGCCCATCAAGATCTTTCCGGTCGATGGACAGAGATTGCAGAACGCTCTTGCCTACATCGACATAGCGATGTTTTAAACGGGAAGGAAAAACTTCCGGCATCTGAATTTCAGGCTTCGGCTTTATCCCGCTAAAGAGAGCCTCTTTGTTTTTCTGTTTGAATGCTTCCAGAGGGGACCCCCGTGATGACCATGATCTCCCATGGCTGGGTGTTTCCCCAGGAGGGGGCCCATTGGGAATCCGTCAGAATCTCTTTGATCAGTTCTTCAGGAATCTCTTTCTTTAAAAAGTTTCGAATACTGCGCCGACTCAGAATAGCTTCTCGTAATTCCAATATTCTCTTTCCTTCCAGGACTGTTTTTCGGTTATAGATTTCGTTATAGCTTACACCCAATTGACGTAATGTTACTAAGACGCTAGGATGCCTAGGACGCTAGGATGCTGGGAAGCTGGTGTCGGTTTCCCGACAGGGCGTTTGTCGAGTTAACGTTCTATTTATTAGCCTCAGACTCACGCAGACAATTCATCGCAGCTTGTCTGTGTGTGTCTGTGTCTAAAATAGATAAAGCAGACACCCGATAGCAGCTTCCCAGCCTCATAGCCTCCTGGCTTCCCAGCGTTCCAACTTTCCTGCATTCCCTATCACCTATGAGCTATCAGCTGGTCTCTAACTCAGTTTCTTGAAGAACCGGTCCCATCTTGGTTTCAGGAAAGATCCATCACGGCTGAGAACAATGTTTGTTGCATGTCCCAGCACCTGGTTTAATTTGACAAAACCAAAAAACCGGGAATCGGCTGAATTGTCCCGGTTATCACCCATTACAAAAATCTTGCCTTCCGGAACTATAACAGGATCAAAAGAATCGAAAGGGGTTCCAGCACCTGATATCATGATGGAATGACGCTTTCCTAAAAGATCCTCAATCAGGTAGACGTAGTCATCTTCCGTTATTGTGTTTGTGGGACCGGGGGATGTTTCGTCAATTATTTTGTAATCAAGTGCTTTCCCATTGATATACAGTTTGTTGTTGCGCAGGGCTATTTCATCCCCGGGTAGACCGATCACTCGCTTGATCAGACGTTTGCCGTCTGCGGGAGAATAGAAGACAACGATGTCGCCATGCGCGGGAGATCCCCAACGGGTGACATGCCAGGTTGTGTATGGGAATTTGAGACCGTACGACAGTTTGTTGATAAAAACCCTGTCTCCCACGAGTATGGTCGGTTTCATGGAACCTGTCGGGACATCGTTCCAATCGGCAATGGCGGATTTGAAAGACGTGGCAATCAGAACAGCCGCAACGATGGAGAATCCCCAGCCACGAAAAAATCGAAAAATCCCCTGCGTGAATTTCTGAAAATACAATATTTACTCTCCAACCTGGATAAACTGGAAAAGAAACAGATCATATATCACGAAAGCACGAAAGTACGAAACCACGAAATCGACCATGAAAAATTTCGTGTTTTCGTGATTGCTTTTATTCAGGGTTCACCTCCCAATTGGTTTCAGAAAGGCTCCGAGGGGTCCAGGATTGAAGGGTTCACGTGTTTGTTTTTCAGGAATTTGATTATCGCTTTTAGCATTCTCTCTAAACTCCCGATCTTTTCTCTTACTTCCTGAAATCCTTATATATCCAAACACAGTTTATGTCTAAACAATTATGGCCTCAATAGCAAGTTACCAGCAGGCTAGCCAAGCTACAACACCAAAGAGGGTAATAACAATCCCTGATAGCTTGTTAATCCAGGACAGTCTCTCATTCAGTCTGCTGCGAAAAAGGTTGGTGCCGCTGGACAGGAAAAGCCACCAGGAGGCGGATCCAAGAAAGACTCCGATGACCATTAGTGCAGCCGAACCATAATGAATTGATGCATCCACAAGACCGAAACCGGAAAAAATAGCTGCAAAAGAGAGAATGGTCATGGGATTGGAAAGGGTCAGCAGAAATGTGGTGCCGTAGGCGCCGGCAAGCTTTGGGTCGCTTGTGTTTACTGTTCGATTATCCAGAGTTGAAAAATAGGCCCGGATACCCAAATAGATGAGAAATCCACCGCCGATAAGACGGAACCAGATTTGCTGGGCAACAAGGAAATTGGAAATAAATGTCAAGCCGAAGGCAGCCACAAAACCGTATACGGCATCTGCACTGGCAGCACCGAGACCCGTTGCCAGACCGTTCAACTTTCCATAGCTGATGGTCCGTTGAATACAGAGCACACCGATGGGACCGACGGGCGCCGCGATGGATATGCCGATGATGAAACCCTTTAAGAAGATCAATTTTTAATTCTTAATTTTGAGTTTTTACTTTTTGCAAAATGCTAGGAAGCTGCAAATAGCTCATAGCTCAAAGCTGATAGGTGATAGTAGCATTCCAGCCTGGTATCTTGCTATTATTCCAATGCCAATTTCCTAATTCATAATTAAACATTAAAAATTTAAAATTGAGCGATGAGCCGCCAGGCTCAGAGCTCACAGATATATTTCTGCTCCGTTACCGATGTACCCCATTGAGATCCTTGTTGCTCATGAACCAGCTTAAACCCACTTTTATCATACAGATGCCTGGCAGGATCGAGACCCTTGAATGTCCAGAGAAATACCTGTTTATATTGCCGCTCACGGCAAAAGTCCATGGCTATGGACAATAGACGACTGCCGATGCCTTGGCCGTGAAGCGTGTCTGAAACGATGTACCACCGCAAATGGGCTCCTTCGGCGTCGCATTTTATAGCATCGATGATAATGGATCCTTGCACCCGGTTGTCGGAACAGGCGGTCCAGAAACCATCCTTTTGCTCATCGAATCGACCGATGAATTCGGACAACTCGGTGGCCACCTTGGCTTCAAAGTATTTTCCGAACCTCCAGTGATCGCTGTAGTAGCGGGCATGCATTTCAGCGATGCGGCCGATGGCGCCGGGAACGTAGCCACTTAAGTTTATTGAGTTTGTTGGGTTCATTGGGTTTCGTGTTTTGTATTTTGTGTATTGTGTTTTGTTATGGTGTTTCGTGAACCGAGAAGGTCCTTTATTTTATAGCCACGGACACACACAGACAATCACAGACATTTTATTCTTATCTTCGATCGACTTGATCGAAGATAACCAATCATCGCTGTCGCGAAGTATGATTTCTTATTTTCAACAAAATTATTACATTATTTTGATTTACTCAAATAAATTGAGGAGCGGTATTTGATAAAACAAGGAAAAATTTAATGCCCGAAGGGCATTGAGATTGATCTTCGGCCATGTCGGCCGAAGATTGTCTGTGTGTGTCTGTGGCTAAAATAAAAAAACGGATGACCATTAGCCGCTTACCGGATTCCCAGCGTTAAATAATTCAACATTTTATTTCGTTTTATCGCCATTCATCTGGCACCTTGATGATCGGAATCGGATCCATTTTATGCCGGTTCTGGGCGTTAAGACGGCGATAAATCGACAGCACTTCATTTTGACGTTCGGTGAGGTTTTCCTTCCTCTCGTCGGCTTCTGCTGCCATGGCCCATTCCAGTTCCGCATATGTTGCACCGATCTGGCTTTCATCGGTCCGATTGTCTTCCCATAGGCCGTCTGTGGGAGGGGCATGAATGATGTCCTCGATGATGCCAAGGGCATGACCGAGTAAAAAAACTTCTGATTTTAAAAGGTCTGCGATGGGTGAAATGTCCACGCCGCCGTCGCCGTATTTAGTGAAAAACCCCACCCCGAAATCTTCAACCTTGTTTCCGGTGCCCACCACCAAAAACCGGTGATGTGTTGCATAGGCATACAGCGTCAGCATGCGCAGTCGAGATCGCGTATTGGCCATGGAGAGCGCATCCTGAATGTCGGAGGGAAGCGTCTTTCCGAGGGTCAGGAAAACCTCGGAAAGATCGACCCGGACCCCCTGTACGTTCGGGTAATCTTTTTCAAGCCAGGCAATGTGCCTGGATGAGAGCGAATCCTGGGTTTTTGCCTGAAAGATAGGCATGTTGAGGGCAATGGTTTTTTTGCCTGTTTTGGCACTGAGTGTGGATGTGACGGCAGAGTCGATCCCGCCGGAAACCCCGACGACAAATCCTTTCAAACCGGCTTTGTCACAGTATGCGTTCAGTTCCGTTACGATGTGTTGGATGATTTTATCTGTCTGCATAGTTGAACAATTTTGAATTTTAGAATTTTTAATTCTAAATTATTTGCTTGGAAGCTATGAGGCTGGAATGCTCAATGCTGCTTTCCGCTGAATGTTTCCCGCTGCCCTTTAAACCTCATACCCTCGAACGCTTTGTATGCTGGCATGCTGCCATTCGCGTATAGCCGATATCAGAAACCAGCTTCCCAGCCTCCAAGCATCATAGCTTCCCAGCTTCCTAGCAAGTCTTGTATCTCCCCTTTATTTCCTCTGCCCCTTAAGCACCTTGTCCGCTGTAATGGGGAGATCCATACAGCGATATCCGGTGGCATCATAGACGGCCTCGGCAATGGCCGGGGCCGTGGGGGAGGCCAGGCCTTCACCGGCTTCTTTGGCACCCATGGGTCCTTCGGGTTCGTAGGTTTCGATACAGACGGATTCGCCCGGAGGCATATCCAGGGCCGTGGGCATTTTATAGTCGAGAAAGGTGTTGTTGAGAGTGCGGCCTTTCTCTACAATCAATTCCTCCGACAATGCATACCCGAGACCCATGTGAATAGAGCCATCCAGTTGTCCTTCAACCGCCATGGGGTTGATGACGGTCCCGCAGTCGTGGGCGGTATACATCTTTTCGACCTTGACGATACCGGTTTCCGTGTCCACCATGACTTCGGCAACCTGTGCACCAAAACTGAAAGCAGGCGTTACCAGGCCTTTACCACGCGGTGTGTAATATCCTCTGGCAATGAGTGGTTCTCCGCGATTGGTTTTTTGGACCATGGCGACCGCTTCACCAAAGGACATTCCCCGGTCGGGCTTCCCTTCGGCATACACCTGCCCATCCTTGCACACCATATCGAATATGACATTCAGGTTGAAACGGGCCGAGACGGCACCGAAGATTTCTTCTTTGATCTGTCGGGCGGCCTGCAAAATGGCATTGCCCGCCATAAGTGTGACCCGACTGCCCCAGGTGCCCAGATCGGCCTGGGGGGTCATGGCGGTGTCGGCGGCGGTCAGACGGATATCCTCCATGCGGAGTCCAAGCTCCTCGGCCAGGATCTGTTTGAGAACCGTGTTGGCACCCTGGCCGATATCTGACGCCATGGTCAATAGATGGGCAGTACCGTCTGAAAAGACTTTGACCTCTGCCGCTGAAAAGGGGTACTGGGTGTTGAACCAGTTAAACACGCCCCCGGAAATAAAACTGTAGCAGCCGATACCAATGCCGTAGCCTTTCTTTTTTCGACGGCGGTTTTTCTTCCAGTTGGACATCTTCCGGACAGCTTCCAGAGATTCAATGAATCCGCAACTCGATATGGTGGCAACATCCGGGATTTTGTCTCCGGTGACCATGGCATTCTTGATCCTCAAATCGATGGGGTCGATACCCAGTTCCTTTGCGGCGATATTCATCTGGGACTCTGCCGCGAACAGGGATTGCGGAGCACCAAACCCTCTCATGGCACTTGCCGGAGGCTTGTTGGTGTATACATGTTCGCCTACGAACCGGTAATTGGGATAGCGGTAGAGCATGGCGCCGAAGTTTCCGCAGAGAAATGTCGCCGTGGGTCCCATGGCGTTGTAGGCGCCACCATCCAGATAGATATGGAGGTCTTTTGCCAGAAGGGTGCCGTCTTTCTTGAACCCGACTTTGGAGCGCAGTTTCATGGGATGACGTCTGCGGCCGGTGGTGAGTTCTTCCTCGCGGGTCAGGGTGAATTTGACGGGCTTGCCTGTTTTAATAGCCATGAACGCCGCACAGAATTCCCAGGGGCGCAACTCCATTTTACCGCCGAATCCCCCGCCAACAGTAGGTTTGATAACGCGAATGTCATTTTCGCGCATGTTGAGAGTGGAGGCCAGCAGGCACTGGACAATATAGGGAACCTGGGTCGATGTCCAGAGGGTTATTCTTCCGTCGATCTCACACTGGGCAATGGATGAGCAGGGTTCGAGATAGGCCGGACTGACGGCGTGGACCGTAAAAACATCCTCTCTGACATAATCGGCTTCGGCAAAACCTTTTTGAATGCTTCCATATTGAATTTTTCGATCAATGCTGATGTTACTGGGCGATGTCTCGTGGATAATCGGTGCTCCTTTGGCCAGAGAACCTTCAATATCGAAAACAGCAGGCAGTTCCTCGTACTCCACTTGTATCAGTTCGAGGGCTTCCGCTGCGATGTCTTTGTCAACCGCAGCAACCGCGGCAACCTCATCGCCGATAAAACGTACCTTGTCCACGGCCAAGGGGTACTCGTCCTGGGTAACCGGGAACAGACGCCAGTTGCCGTATTTTATTTTAGGTGTATCTTCCCCGGTAATGACACATTTGACACCGGGTAGGGCAGCAGCCTTGCTCACATCGATATGGGCAATACGGGCATGGGCTACCGGGCTTCTCAAAAGCTTGCCATGCAGCATGCCCGGCAATTTGATGTCATCGGTATAAATTGCGTGCCGGTGGCTTTTTCACGGCCGTCGGTTCGGGGGATATCGTGGCCAATTACTGTGTAGGCTTTACTCATATGGGGACCTCTAATTCAGTTTGTCTTAGATTCACTAATCTATGTTTAATAATCAAAAGGGTTCGAGGTTCAAGGGTCGAGGGTTCGAGTGGGTTTTTCGCTGATAGTAGAAATCCACTCTCGAACCCCTCTATGGTCTTTTTCGTGTTTTCGTACTTTCGTGATAAAAGATTTTTATCTTTTCCGGTTTATACATTTTAGGGTTCAGGCCGCTAGTTGTTCATGCTTGAAAGCTTTAGCCACCCTCCAACCCTTGTATCACCCTCGACCCTCGAACCCTCATTTGTTTTCCCGCGCTAATCCCATACGCCTCCAGTATCGCCCGCTTGACCAGGACCGCCACCATTTTGGAGCGGTAATCCTCATTGGCGCGAACATCCGAGATGGGTTTGGATTCTTTTGACGCCTGCAGGCCGGCTTTTTCCGCTAGGAGCGTTGGTAATTTTTTGATTGATCAGTTGTTTTTCAGCTTTGGGCATTCGCAAGGGCGTGGGGCCGCAGGCCCCGATAAAGATTCTAGCCTTGTCGACCTTGGAACCATTCAGTGTCAGAGAAACGCCTGTACTGGCAGCAGAGCAGTCGACACGACCTCTTGCGGACAGGTGAAGGTATGTAGCCCCTGATCCGGGAGGTGGTGTGGGCACAAAGACAGATGTAACGATTTCTGCGGGCTCAAGAGCCGTAGAACCGGGACCAAGGAAAAAATCTTCCAGGGCAAGAACTCTTTCGCCTTTGGGTCCCAGAATATTCAATTCAGCGTTCATGGCCAGAAGCGTGGGGGCATTATCAGCCGCAGGTGATGCATTGCAGAGATTTCCTACCAGGGTGCCCATGTTTCGAATTTGAACATTGGCTGTATTTGCGGCTGCTTTTGCAATAGCAGGATATATTTCAAGAATAGTCCGATGCCTGGCGACATCCCCTAATAACGCAGTCGCACCGATGGTGAGGCCCTTGTTGCGGTTAAATGAAATACGATCCAATCCACTGATTTTTTTAAGACTGACAATCGTTTGGGGATGGATCATCTGGTGGCGTCGTTTGATCAGCAGATCGGTTCCCCCGGCCATGACAAAGGTATCTTTTCCCTTTTCTTTCAGCAGGGCGACAGCCTCATCCAATCGCTCCGGTGAAAACAATTCGAACCTGGAAAGGGTCATTTCTTTCTTCCTTTACTCTTTTTGGGCTTCATTTTATCAGCAGAGTCCGCGATAGCCTCCACGATTTTGGTGTATCCGGTACAGCGACACAAATTGCCGGAAAGGGATTCTCTGATTTCTCTATCGCTTGGATGCGGATTTTGAGAGAGTAGATTGTAAGCGGACAGTTCCATTCCGGGGGTGCAAAAACCACATTGGATGGCGCCTTTTTCAATAAACGATTCCTGGATGGGGTGTAATTTTTCACCGGAGGGGGCCAAACCTTCGATGGTCATTATTTCCTTGCTGTCCATTTCCACGGCCAGTGTAAGACAGGAACTGATGGAGCGCCCGTCTACAATCACCGTACAGGCGCCGCAGTCACCGGAACCGCATCCGAGTTTCGTTCCGGTAAGATTTAAATCTTCCCGTAAAACCTCGTTCAAGGTTCGCCAGGGATCGATGGCCAGGGAATAAGTGTCATTGTTGACCTTCAATGTGATTTCGTGTTTCATGCGTCGGTACTCCCTATAAATTCGTTCTACGAATTTATCATACGCGACTTCGTCGCTCTTAGAGCGAAATGGGGTATCCCATTTCGCGATTGATAAAACCGCAGGGGAAAGATGTGCTCAGTCGTAAGAAAACCTGATATTTAGCACTGCTTTCATGTTCGAGGCTTTTTGATGCGGTTTTATAGCTTTAATATAGCTTAAAAATAGCTACGTTGTCGATTACTATTTTTTTATATCGAATGCAAATAAAATCGTTACTTGATTTCAGCAACTGCAGGTGTCACCGCAGCCGCAACCACAATCGCCCGACCCGGTTCCCTTGGCAATGGCCCGCACTATTTCCTGGTTAGTCGCTGCTTCGATGGCAGTTATGGTTGATTTCAAATAAAAAGGTTTGGCCATGGGCAGGAAAGTTATCAAAGATTGCTTGAGATGACCAAAGACATCTCCTGTCTGGTGCGGATCTACCTGCAAGAGGATTTCTTCGCCTGACCGTTTTTCATAGAGAGCCTTTTCAAACAGACAGACACCCTCGCTGCCCACGCCGTAAATGAATTGGAATGAAAAGGGTTGTTGACATAAATCCATGCTGTCCGGGGAAGTGCCGGTTTCCATAGAGACTGTAATTTTTTTCATGTAATCAATGACATCGGTATTTGCATCCATATTAAATTTTCCTGTAGCTGCCGTTATCATGTTCCACCACACCCTTGCGTATCAATCGCTCCAGATGTTTTGTCATCAAGGCTTTTTCAGTAAACATATAAGGTGGATGCCGGTATCTGCTGCAGCATGTTGATGGATGATATGGTTTGTTCAATACTCGATTCCACGTCACCGTACCAGGGACCGAAAGGGGTCAGGTCATAATCTCCCAGGAACAGGATGTCGTTATCAGGATACCGGGACCCTCGATATAAATGGAGTGGCAGAACGGATATTTGCCCTCGTTTTCCCCGGGAATGAACCATATGGGACCGAAGTGTTTTTCCGAAATAGTCATATAATACCTGTCATTTGAAAAACTTAAGTTAAAGCATAATATGAGATAAAATATCTCGTGAGCTTTTTAGTGGTTTAGACTGTGGTCGGTCCTGGACCCCATTGTATGGACAGCCTGAGCGTAGAGTTAAGCTCTGAACCTGCTAATTGAAGAGCAGTCATCAGGCAGCCGCCGTAAAAGGATAAGGAAGGTTGTAATAAACCTCATCCGGTGTCAGATTGTCAAGAGCCTGGTGAGAGCGTTCTTGACTTTAATGGCTGAACCACTCGTTGAGCCCGTTTCGTAACTGCGTTCCATTGTCGAAAGCCTGTAGATAGCTTTGGACCATATCCGCTGCTATATTGAGCCGGCATTATAGCTTTTACGGTTTTGCCACATTGAAGCAATCCGGGAAAGAAGCCGTATGCGTCGATATCCGCCACGATTTCCTGGATATCACGCCGGATAAAAAGAATTTGCAATTTTCACCTTAAAGGGTAAAAATGAGACACAATTTTCATCCTTTGATCGAAAATTTACATTGTCTGATATTTGTATTTATGATATAAATTCAAAGTGATGTAGGTACTAGTGAACACTGAGAAACAAGATAGAGAAAGCGCGTGATGAAATCGTTTACTATGATGCGCAGAGGGCGAATCCAAGACCTTGATCGATCCTTTGATTTGCAATTCTGGCAGAGTCAGGAATCCAAAGCTCGTTTTTCCGCCGCCTGGGAATTGATTGTTCACGCCTGGCGAGCGAAAGGCCGCGATGTTTGTCAACTCCGACTTCAGCGATCTGTTGAGGCTTTTCAACGCCAACAGCGTTGAATATCTGGTGATCGGCGGCTATGCATTGATTCAGTATGCAGAACCTCGCTACACCAAAGATCTGGATCTTTGGATCAGTACTGATACGAAGAATGCCTCGGCAGTGTATCAATCCCTCCAAAGTTTTGGTGCCCCACTTGAAGGTCTGAAACAAAAGGATTTTACCGAAGATGGTTTTTTCTATCAAATGGGTCTGCCTCCGGTGCGGATTGACATCCTCATGGGAATTCCCGGGATCAAATTTCAAGAGGCATGGGAAAGACGTGAAACAGTCTGGTTTGACGATTTGCCGGTTCTTTTCATATCTCGGCAAGATCTTATCATTGCAAAGCATGCCTCCGGTCGTCCTCAGGACTTGATTGATGTCGAATTGTTATCCCGAGGAAGGAATGATAAATGAAAAAAGCTCATGAATTGAAATCATCTGATTTGCGCTATTTTTGCGACCCGAAAATATTCGAGTTCAAGAGTACGGCGGAGATTGAACCACTGGATGAGGTCATCGGCCAGAAGCGTGCAGTCCAGGCCATCGAGTTTGGACTCAACATGAAGAATCCCGAGTATAACATTTTTGTCACAGGTTTAGAGGGAACCGGAAAGTCAACAATTACCACCGACATCACCCGGAAACATGCCGGAACAATGCCGACACCGCAGGACTGTTGTATGGTGAACAATTTCCAGGATCCCTACCGCCCCAAACCCCTTATGGTTCCAGCCGGCAAAGGATCGATTCTCAGCCGACAGGTGGACAGGCTGATCCAGAGTCTGAAAAGCAAACTGCCCAAGGCGTTTGAGAATACGGCATATCAGAAGAAAATCGGTGTTCTCCATGACACCTACCAAAAACAGGAGGTCGAAAGATTTTTAACGCTGGAGCAATCTGCGAAGAAAAAAAAATTAGCCCTCAACAAGACGGATGCAGGACTTCAGACCATTCCCCTGGCGGATGGCAAGCCCTTGACCCAGGAAGCGTTTCTGAAACTTTCAAAGAAAGCCCAGGAACAGATCGAAGCCACGGTGCAGGCATTCCAGGATGAAATAGAAACAGCCCTGAGGGACATCAACAAAATACGCCAGGAGCAGGGAAAAGCCGTTGAAGCGTTGATGACCGAGACAGCCTCGTCGGTGGTTCGTGAACAGATGGAATTTATCATAGAAACGTATGATGACTGCCCGGAGATAAAGACCTATCTTGAAGAGGTCCGTGAGAATATTGTGGGGAATGCGAACGACTTTCTCCCCAGCCGGGAATCGGCTGATAAGACACATCCTGTTTTATTTCCGGAAGCTGCGCCCAGCTTTCACCAGTACAAGGTCAATGTTCTGGTGGACCGCAGAGATACCCGCGGCGCACCTGTTATTTTCGAGCCCAACCCGACCTATCAGAACGTTTTTGGCCATATCGAAAAAAAACCACATATGGGAGGTATGATAACCGACTTCACGATGGTCAAGGCGGGCTCCTTTCTTCAGGCCGACGGCGGTTTCCTCATCATGGAAATTGAATCGTTGCTGATGCATCCCGTGGTGTGGGAGTCCTTGAAGAGGGCCCTGCGCAGCAAAAAAATCTTTATCGAGGACATGCCCGGCGGGCAGGGTATTGTGGCTTCTTCGCTTCGTCCCCAGTCGATTCCAACCGATGTGAAAGTTCTCCTGCTGGGAGGGTATGAGCCGTTTCAGGCACTTCAGAACTATGACCCCAAGTTCAACAAAATCTTCAAGGTCCGGGCCGATTTCGATTACGAAGTCGAACGGACGGATAAGACCATTCAGCAATATGCACAGTTTGTGGCCAGGGTTTGTCAAGAGGACACACTGCTCCCGTTTTCTTCCAATGGTGTCGCAGCACTGGTGGAATTCGGTGAAAAACATACATCCAACCAAAACAGGCTGTCATTGAGGTTCGGTGCCATTGTCGGCATCGTAAAGGAGGCCGAGTACTGGGCACGCAAAGAAAATGCGGCACTTGTATCCCAAGAACATGTCATCAAGGCATTTAACGAGCACCGGTTTCGATACAATCTTTACGAGGAAAAGATCCATGAATCCTACAGTGACGGGACCGTTCTCATCGATGTGGCCGGAGCGGTTGTCGGGCAGGTGAACGGCCTGGCAGTCCACCAGATTGGAGACATTTCATTCGGTCGCCCATCCCGTATTACGGTTGAGACGTTTATGGGTAAAAAGGGAATCGTCAATATTGAACGGGAGGCGAATCTGAGCGGCAGGGCTCATGATAAGGGAGTGTTGACGCTTTCCGGGTATCTGGGTCGAACGTTTGCACAGAATCAACCCCTGAATCTTTCCATCAGCCTGACATTCGAACAGAATTATAACGAAGTCGATGGAGACAGCGCCTCCTCCACCGAGCTGTATGCCATTCTCTCCAGTCTTTCAGGGTGTCCGATTGATCAGGGAATCGCTGTGACGGGTTCCGTCAATCAAAAGGGGGAGGTTCAGGCCATCGGCGGCGTCAACCAGAAAATTGAAGGTTTTTATGATGTCTGCAAAACCAAAGGGCTCACCGGTCACCAGGGTGTCCTGATACCGGTTGTCAACGTAAAAAACCTCATGTTGAAAAAGGAAGTTGTCAATGCCGTGGAAGAGGGTAAATTCCATATCTATCAAGTGACGACCATCGAAGAAGGAATCCAGATCCTGACGGGAACTCCGGTGGGCACACCCGACGAAGCCGGCAATTATCCTGAAGGAACCCTTTATGGCAAGGTACAGAAGAAGCTTAAAAAATATCTTGACCGGGAAGTGATGCTTCGAGGCGGTACCGCCCCTATCATTACAAAAGTCGCCGGGAGGAAAACCAGCTCATGATTGTCAAGCAGATCAAGCTCTCAAAAATGGACACATTCTGCTATCTGGTTGGAGACGCAAAAACACAGACCTGTGCACTTATCGACCCGGCGTTCGACACCCAGAGGATTCTCAAAATTGCAGGGGAGATGGGGTTCGCGGTTACGCATGTGATCAATACCCACTGCCACTCCGACCACACTGCCGGGAACAGGGCCGTTGTGGCCGCAACAGGGGCAAAACTCCTGATTCACGCGGTCGATGCCGAACGCCTGAACACAATCGTGAACAGTGCGTTTTCACGCATCCTGGGCGGCAGGTCTTCACCGGCTCCGGATGTCCTGCTTAAGGATCAAGACGTCATCACCATCGGTGCTTCCCGCCTGAAAACAATCCATACACCCGGGCATACACCGGGCGGCATTTGTCTGTACGCCGAAGGACATGTGTTCACAGGTGACAGCTTGTTTGTGGAGGCCGTGGGCCGTACCGATCTTCCGGGAGGATCCTCCGCTCAATTGTTGCGATCCATCAAGGAAAAGATCTATACCTTACCCGGTTCCACTATTGTATGGCCGGGTCATGATTACGGACCGACGCCGAGTTCAACCGTTGCAGACGAAATCAGGAACAACCCGTTCACGTATTGACCCGGGCACGTCCCTTGCAGCTGCGGTAACCCATACAATCGCTCAACTTAGGTATTGATTTTTTCCCTCCCGTCCTATAATTATTCATATTTTTATTTCACCAAAAAGCGACACCGTCGCACTGTTTCCAAATGGCAGAGAACACATGGACGTTGATGCCGAACACGAAACACAAAGCTCAAAACACAAAACACGAAACACAAAACACAAAATCCGAATTCTGCATTTGTTACAATCGAAATAGGGGGAACCTGTATGATTCATGTTGAAAATCTGACCAAATATTACCGTGACCTTTGTGCTGTCGATAACTTCAATCTGGATGTGCACAAGGGGGAGGTATTGGGAATGTTGGGTCCTAACGGTGCCGGCAAGACCACCTTTCTGCGTATGTTGACAGGATTTTTGAAACCTACCGCGGGTACAATCCGGGTGAAAGAGCTCTCGGTGGCTTCCGATGTCCTGGGTATCAAAAAACTGATGGGTTACCTGCCTGAAGCGGCCCCCCTCTACAAGGATATGCTGGCATATGATTATCTGAAATACGTGGCCGGCATCCGGGGTATCAGCGACGATAAAATACCATCACGGATCAGATATTTGTCCGATCTCTGCGGCTTGAACAACATGATGCATAAACCCATCGGAGAGCTTTCCAAGGGATACAAGCAACGGGTGGGTCTGGCGCATGCCATGATGGACGATCCGGAAATCCTGGTTCTGGATGAGCCCACTTCCGGACTGGATCCGAACCAGATCGTCGAGATCCGTGATATCATCCGACAAATCGGAAAAGAAAAAACCGTTATCCTTTCCACCCACATTCTAAGCGAAGCCGAGGCAACCTGTGATCGCGTGGTGATTCTTCACAAGGGAAAGATTGCCGCCGATGATCGTACCGAAAATCTAAAGGTTGCCGGTGGCCAAAAAAATCATCTCAGGGTGTCGTTACGCAATGCAGACCCGGAGGCTGCCCGGAAGCTGCTGGGGAATGTCGAAGGGGTTCAGCAGGTCGAAATGACAGATCAGGCTGACAATGCCCTTTCAATAACACTGAGCTATGAAAGCGGGTCGGACATCAGAAGTTCGGTCTACCTGGCAATCAAGAACACCGATTGGATCTTGACCGAATTGGCCAAGGAAACACAAACATTGGAATCAATTTTCAGGCAGATTACACTGGAGAGCTAACATGAAGCAGGTACTTCACATATTCAAAAAGGAATTCTACGCATATTTTCTGTCCCCCATCGCCTATATTGTTATTTCCATCTTTCTGGTGGTAACGGGCTGGTTTTTCTTTTCGACTTTTTTCATTTATGACCTGGCCGGCATGCGCAATTTTTTTGCCATGATGCCGATCATTTTTTCCTTTGTGGCGCCGGCAGTCACTATGCGGCTTTTTTCGGAAGAACTCAATGTCGGATCATATGAGCTTTTGCTGACCATGCCGGTAACCATCCGTCAGGTCGTACTGGGCAAATTTCTGGCTGGAGCGATTTTTATGGCCATAATGCTTTTGCCGACAATTTCATATCCGGTGACCATTTCTTTTCTGGGGGAGCTGGACTGGGGACCTGTTGTCGGCGGGTATGTCGGGGCAATCCTGCTGGCGGGATCCTATTGTGCTGTGGGTTTGTTTGCCTCGTCCCTGACACGCAACCAGATCATTGCTTTCATTATCGGTCTGGCCATCTGCTTCAGTCTGACAATGCTGAGCAACATGCTGTTTTTTCTACCCGAAACACTCTTGGGCTTTTTCAGTTATCTGGGTGCCGAAGTACACTTTGCCAATATTTCGAAGGGCATTATAGACACCAGGGATCTGCTTTACTTTGTGAGTGTGATTTTTATAGGACTTTATGGGACGCATCTTTCTATTGAAGAAAGGTGCTGATGTGATGAATTCGTAAAAATGTCTTTTGGCCTAGTTTTTGTGTTTTCCGTTTCAACTCCTGCCAAAATACTACATATTTGGGTTGAAACGCTAAACAGATAAATTCGTAAAACGAATTTATTAGCAGGAGACAGGAATGAAAATGGGTCATGCATCGTCAAAATATTATAAATTTATCACCTATGCTGTTGTTGTGGTGCTGTTGAATGCGGCAGGATTGACCTTCTTTAAAAGAATGGACCTGACGGCAGGAAAGCTGTATTCCATTTCAGATGTCAGCAAAACAGTGGTATCGACACTCAAGGAACCGCTCACTATCAATGTGTTTTTTACCAAGAACCTTCCCGCACCGCATAACAGTACCGAGCGGTATCTCCATGATCTTTTATCGGAGTACGCAGCTTCGGCAAATAAAAATTTCAATTACCGGTTTTATGATGTCAGCCCGGACCAGGGGGATCTCAACGATGAAACAACCCAGAACCAGGCCTTGGCTACCAACTTCGGTATTCATCCTATCCAGATACAGGCCATCGAAAAAGATGAAGTCACGTTTCAGAAAGCTTATATGGGTCTGGCGATGATTCATGGTGACCAGATTGAACGTATTCCAACCATAACCACTACGGACGGGCTCGAATACAAGCTGACCATGGCCATGCGGAAACTCAACAACAAAGTCAGTGCCCTGCTGGCTTTGGAAGACAAAATTCACGTGGACCTCTACATGTCTTCGTCCCTCATGGATGTGGCCCCTCTCATGAAACTGAATGACATGCAGCGTTTGCCCGAACAATTGGAGGAGATGGTTGGCCGGATCAATATCAACAGCTATGGTAAGCTGGTATTTGAACATAAGGACCCGACCCGGACCCCTGACCTGAAGGGTACCCTGGAGAAGCTACGGATATTGCAACTGAATTGGCCGGCCCTTGACAATGGCAGGATAAAGGCCGGCCAGGGTGCCATCGGTCTGGTGATGAGCTACGCTGAAAAGACAATCACCACACCGCTGATGCAGGTCATAAATGTTCCCATTTTCGGAACGCAGTACCAAATGGCCGGGCTTGAACAGATAGAAGACGTCATCACCGCCAATATGGAATCGCTCATCGATATCAATCAGAACCTGGGTATCCTGACGGATTTTGGCAGTCTTGCCATTGTTTCAGCGCCGGAAGCGAATCAATTTGGACCACCGCCGGAACAGGCTGGAAACTTTAATGCGCTGGCGAGTCAGAACTATTCATTGAAAGAGGTCGCGTTAAAAGAAGGCTCTTTGCCGGACACTGTCAACTGCCTGGTTATACCCGGACCCACTGAAAAATTTTCGGACTATGACCTTTTTCATATCGATCAGTTTTTGATGAAAGGAAAAAGCCTGGCCATCTTTATGGACAGCCTGCGTGAGATTCCATCGGCCAATTCCGGTTTCCAGATGCCGGGCATGAATTCCGGTTTTGCGCCTATGGAAACAGGTCTTGAAAAACTTCTGTTTCATTACGGGATCGATGTCCATCCCTCGATTGTCAATGACGAGGAATGTTTCAGGCAACGCATGCCACGCGAAATGGGCGGTGGTGAAAGACCGATTTATTTTGCACCGCTGATCAAGAATGCCAATATCAACAATCAACCTGGCTATATGCAGAATATCAAGGCGCTTATCGCACTGAAAGTTTCACCCATCAGCATCGATATGGAAAAGACCAAGGCCCATAATTTGAAAGCAACTCTGCTGTTTCAATCCTCGGAACGTGCCTGGGAGATGAAAGAGAATATCAATCTCAATCCCAACTTCATAAAACTCCCTGATCCGGATATTGAGAGGGAAAAATTTGACCTGGCCTACATGGTTGAGGGGGAATTCCCCAGTTATTTTGCAGGAAAGGCGGTGCCTGAAAAACCCGGGGAAGAAAAACCGGCCAACCCAACAGGAAAAGATGAAGACGCAGTGGAGACGGAAACGCAAAAAGCTGCGGATACCACGGAAATGATCCAAAGCGAGGGTGACATCATCGAGAAAGGCAAGCCCGGAAAGATATTCATCCTGGCGTCCAGTGACATGATCAAAGACAATCTTCTGGACAAGGAGGGCCGGGGCGTTAACGACATCTTCGTGATGAATATTCTGGATTACCTGAACGAACAGGAAGGTGTGGCCCGGTTGCGGAGCAAACAGCAGCGCTTTACACCTTTGAACAACACAGATGCTTTCACCAAAACAGCCGTCAAGACACTCAATATTGCCGGTTTACCTGTGGTAGTGGTGTTTTTCGGATTGGCGGTCTGGGCCAGACGGACACGCCGGAAAAAGGCCATTCAGGATGAGTTCAGTCAATAGGGGATCGAGGGGCCCAGAGGTCCTGGGAATGAACATCGAACATCGAATTTAAAAAGAATGAACGTCGAACATCGAACGTCCAACATCGAATCTACCGAAACAGCGAGCGCATTCCCCGTAGGTTCTGCCGTTCGGCAGTGCTTCGCATGCTGCGGGGTTAGCGAGCGAATCTGATTTAGACAGAATTCCTTACGGTCGATGCGAAGCACTGCCGCAAGGCAGAACATTTCGAAGCATTGCTCGGGTTCTTCAATGAAAAAGATGAAGAAACAGGTGCGGCTTGGGGTTGGGAAAGGGCCTTGTTTAAAAAAATATTACCGTTGTGGAGAAGATCCAAAAATGAAAATGCGAAAAGAAGCTATCATTCTCGGAATTGTCATTGTTGTGTTGTCACTGTACCTGATTTTCAATACGCGTGACCGCAGTCTCTATGAACTGCCGGATCTCAAGCCAATTTTGCCTTCCAAGATATCAAAATTGACCCTGGACTCTTCGGAAGGTTCCATTGTTTTTATCAGAAAAGCAGGGGGATGGGTTATCAATGAAGAGGCCTATCCTGGTGATGAAACCAGCATCAAGCGTATAACCGACATCGTTGCGAACCTCAGGTTGACAACCTTGATATCCGAATCCAGGAATTATGAGCGCTATGACCTGGACCCGGAGAATGCCATCACTGTCAAGGCATGGGAGGGAGACAATCTCATAAGGGAATTTGATGTGGGTAAAGCGGCTTCGGGACACCGTCATACCTTTGTCAAACTGGCCGGTGATTATCGGGTGTATCATGCCAGCGAAGGTTTTCGAAACAAGGTGCAGGGGAACCTAGACATGTTCAGAGATAAAACCGTCATGTCTTTTGAGCCGGATCAGATCGAAAAGGTTCAGGTATCCAAAAAGGATGCGCAGGCTGTTTTTATCAAGGAAAAAATCCCGGAAACCACCGGCAAAACAGCGGCCGATGGCGACACACCGGGAATGAAAACCGCCCAATCCGTCTGGAGGAATACTGCCGGCGAAGGTGTAAAAGAGAACAAACTCACCAAACTGATTGACGATTTTTCCTCGTTAAAGTGTCGTGCATTTATCTATGACCGGCAAAAAACCGATTTCACGGATCCCATCGCCATGATAACGTTCAAAGGCGCCCAGGAATATACCGTGCAAATTTTCGAACAATTCGAAGAAGACGCCTCTGATTACCCGGCCATCTCTTCTCAGAACGACTATCTGTTTATGCTTCCAAAATGGCAGGCGGACCAGGTGATGAATGCTTTTGATGAGATTGTATTGCCTGGGGGGGAAGGTGCAGCAGAAGGCGAATAAGAGATGAACATCGAACATCCAACGCCCAACATCGAATTTTGAATGGGAAAAGATGAAGAAACAGAAATAATTCCAGTTTGTTTTTTTATTCGACGTTGGACGTTCGATGTTCGATGTTGGACGTTCATTTCGAAAAAACCCTTTTTCCCAAGACAGTGTTTTACAATATGTCTGAAATTTCCCGACGCAGTTTTTTAAAAATTGGTGCTGCAGCTGTCGGCAGCAGCGTTGCACGTGACCCCAAAAAGGGAACGCATCACCGGTCGAACAGCATCGGGCAGTATACATGGATGCCGAGATCGACAGTTGTTGCCAGTTCTGCCAGGTCCGTTGCACCACAAAACTGCAGATGAAGGATGGCAAGGTCATCAATGTATACGGCAATCCGGATAATTTCTGGACAGCCGGGAGCATGTGCCCTAAAGGCAAGTCTCTGGTGGAGACGCACTATCGCAAGGACCGGTTGCTTCATCCCCTCCGGAAAACCGCCAGAGGGTGGGAGAGAATCAGTTATGAGAAAGCCTTTAGAATTGTGGTCAATAAAATCAAGGGAGTCAAAGAAAATCATCCTGAGGATTTCGCACACCGGGTGGCACTCTTTATGCCGCTATGGGACAGCCGTGAGAGTGAATTAGCCGCTCTGATGGCCATGCAGATGTCCGGCTTTCCGGATGCCTGCTCACCCGGAGATACCTGTATCGGCAGTTCAGCAACCATGCTCCGCAGTTGTCTGGGAAGTCCCAATTCTCCCACCACCCTCGATGAGGCCCTGGAAACGCAAACCTTTGTGCTGTGGGGGGCCAATATCGCCGAAATATACCCGCCGTACATGCGTTGGGTGGCCATGGCAAAACAAAGAGGCGCCCGTGTTATTTTTCTGGATCCGCGTGAGACACCCACGAGTCAATTCAGCGATGTGCATCTGCGCCTGCGCCCTGGAACAGACGGTGCTTTTGCGCTGGGCCTGGCCCATTTCCTGATTACCAACGGGCTTTATGATGCAGCGTATGTCAAGGAGAAAGTCAACGGGTTTGAATCACTCAAGAAGGCGGTAGAGCCCTACACGCTGGAGCACACCGCCCAACTCACCGGTTTATCCACACAGGCGATTCAATCCTTTGCACACATACTTGGAGAGAGCCATCGAACGCTGATCTGGCTGGGGGGATCTTTATCCCGGTATACCAACGGCATGCAGACCATACAGAGCATCATTGCTTTGCAGGCGATCACAAATAATCTTGTGGGAACCGGGAAAGGATTGATGAATGTCCAGGGCGGCAAACCAGGCGGTGAACATGAATTTCTGGAACACTACCGGGCGCCCAATATGCTCCAGGGACTCCATATTCGCAAGGTCTTTTACAACATGGAAAAAGGGAATCTGGATGTGCTGCTGCTCAATTCCAGCTACCGGCGTTATCCCGATACCGAAGAAGTCAAGACCCGTATCCGGAATGTCGGTTTTGTGATCTATCGGGGCTTTTTCATGGATGAAGAGGCTCAACTGGCCGATCTTATCATTCCCGGTACCATGCCCTTTGAAAGCGAAGGCTCACAATACGGAGCCCAGCGCCAGGTGGTCTGGCGTAGAAAGGCCATGGAAAAACCAGGAGAAACCACCGAGGACTGGCGGTTTTATACCGACCTGGGAAGAGCGCTCAATGGCGATCGTTTCCCCGGGTTTACGTCGGCGGAAGACATATATGAATTGTTCCAGCAAAAAATCGAATCCTGGCATAAGTTGACACTGGACAGGGTCAAGGCCAGCTCAACCGGAATTACCTGGCCCTATCCAAAAGCGTATTCAGCCGAACACCGCGGCTCCATGTTCCCGGATGGTAACTTCCTGACGGCGGATGGTAAGGTCAACCTCGATATCAAGTTCCTGGGGCCCATGCGCTGGTTTGAGCCCAAAGGCGGCCCTAGGGACAAGAACAACAACAAAGCCCAGGACTACCCCTTGGTATTTATTCAGGGAAAGGTTGTGCAGCACTGGCAGCAGAGCTTTACCAACTGGTCGGAATACATCGGGAGCTTTTCCCAGGGCAATTTTGTGCAGGTTCACCCGAATACCGCCGAAGCCCTGAAAATCGAAGACGGTGATACCGTTTATATCGAGTCGATCGTCGGCAAACTAAAGGCGGTTGCCCGGGTTACCAAAGCGGTGTTACCCGGCACTATTTTTACACCCTCGCATCCGGCACCGGCCAATAAAATCGAAGGCAATTTCGGGCAGTCGATTAACAGCATTGTTCCTAGCTACTGGAGCAAGGTTTCGGCGCAATTCAATGGATTCGGTTGTCGTTTGGTGAAAATATGAGCAATTATTCAGGTATCGAATAGGAACTTTTTATTTCAGGACATAAAAAATGGATGTGGTAACCGATGAGAAATCAAGTAGTTAAAATCGCTTTCGTGACAGGCATTCTGTTCGTATCGATCATCCTGTGTAAAACCATGGTTACGGCGGAAGAGAAACTCGTGGGAAAAACAGTCAACATAAACACAGCCACGGTTGAAGAACTGGCACAGGTTCCCTTGATAACCCCGGAGCTTGCCCGGGCCATCGTTGCTTACCGGGAGGAGGTTGGTGATTTTCAGTTTGTCGAAGAACTGCTCCTGGTGGAGGGTTTTGATCGCAAGTTGTTCCTCAGGGTTCAGTCATTTTTTCTCCTGGAAGGCGTCGGCGGTGATGCGTGTACCTGTTAAAATAAAGATCATCTCCCAAGAGTTGATCCCAAATGAAGTAATCAAGGTTCCCCCCGGAATCCTTGAATCCTGGACGGACCCTTTCATAACTAATTGTAGGAGAAGAAATCTCAAGAGAGATCTGACATGAACGCAAAATACGCCATGGTAATCGATTCTGCAAAGTGTTTTAACTGCAGGGCCTGTATCATTTCCTGTCAGCTTGAAAATGACGTATTACCAGGCCATAGCCGGAACTGGATCAAGGCCAATTCGCTGGAAACGCCTCTGGGCATGCATTTTCAACCTGGAAACTGTATGCACTGCGATGATCCCACATGTGTCGATGCATGTCCTACCGGTGCGACCTACAAGGATTGGACAGACGGAATCGTGAAGGTGAGAAAGGATCTCTGCATCGGATGCGGCAGCTGTATACCGGCCTGTCCCTATGGCGCCCGGCACAGGCACCCGCAAAAGAAAATTGTCGACAAATGTGATTACTGTGAAGCCCGCAGACAGGCAGGGAAAATCCCTGCCTGTGTAGAAACCTGCCCAACCCAGGCCAGAACATTCGGAAACCTGAATGATCCCCTCAGCCGTGCGGCAAAACTGTTGAAAACCCAAAAAATTCTTCGTGTGATCAATCAAGAGACGGACACGGACCCGGTACTGTACTATATCCACCAGACAGGGCCGATGGACTGGACGGTTAAGGCGGAAGCGCCAATACCCATTCAATTGTGGCGAAATGGCGCAGGACCGCTGGTCAAGGCCCTTGTCGGCATGACCGGGCTTGGTTTACTGGTCACGCTGACAAGACAATTGCTTGTTCAGAATAATCCCATGCCTCTTGCGGACAAGGACGCAACTGGTGTCATTCCTCGCCGCAACCATAAAAACGTGGCCATGTTTCGGCGCCACACAATCGATGCCATGCTCATGCACTGGTTTAACACGATCTGCTGGATGCTTCTTCTGGCAAGCGGGGTTGGCCTTGTGGACAATCCCGTTCTGCAACCGTTCTGCATGTGGTGGGTGAAAACTATGCATGCGATATTTGGCGGCGGTGCGGCATTGCTTGAATTCCACATCACTGTCGGTGCCGTCTGGTCGGCAGGGTTTATGATTTACGGCGTTGTCTGCTTAAAACGTACTACCTTGCCTTTTATCAAAGAAATGCTGACCTTTTCACCTATAGTCGATATCGCGTGGTTGTTAAAAAAGATTCTCAGCATGACGGCAGGAACCAGAATGATGCAGCGGTTTGGCATGAAAATGGTTATCCCGGACCAGGGGTTTTATAATACGGGACAGAAAATTTTCGGCATCGCCGTCCTTTTTGGTGGCATTGTCATCGCTGTAACCGGCTGGATCATGGCCTGCTCTCAGCAGGATCTAACCAGCCAGGGCACAGTGCAGTGGGCGATGCTGATTCATTTTTTAACGGCGGGAGTCGTATTTGCCGGCCTCCTGGTCCACATTTACATGGCAGCCATTGCCAAGGGGCAAAGACCCGCCTTTCTTTCCATGTTTACGGGAAAAGTCCCTGCCGACTATGCTGCCTCCCATCATAAACGCTGGTTTGACGAAATTGAAGATTCCCCGCAGCAAGCTGCGAGGAATCTGTTCGCAGCCTACCGGAAACACCGTCTAAGTTCAGTTCGTTTTGCTGTTACACGTGCGTTTAATAGCGACGACAGTCGCGTCAGATAAAATCGTGAAACGATTTTATTTTGGGTTGACAAAGCTTCTTTGCTATGTGATGGTCTGCGTCAACAATGCAATCCTTCCCTACGGTCGCTGCGGAGCACTGCCCATGGCAGAACATTCCTTACCGTTTGTTGTGAGGGGCTTCAATTCAGATCACATCAATAGAGATTCTACTTAGACCTAAGATGAGCGTTTCAAATTTATAATGTGTGTTTAAATCCGCATGTGGCAATTGGTTCTAGAAGTCATCTCGAAAAATGCATTTGGTATCAAGTTCAAGGCGGGCCCGATTCAACCCGCAGGTATACTGTAGTATTCCGAGGCAGTTGAAGCACGGGCAAGCCGCAGAAATTGGGCCAAAAAACTGTGTTGCAAATGGTTTCTAATTCCCGTAAGTCGGGATAGTTGACTAAATATTTCATTCAGATGTTTGAACAAAAAAATGGGGGTATTTTATGAATGACTTTCTTCACAGTCTTCGGACCGGGAAAGACAAGCGCTATGATCGAACCAGAAAAGGGAATGACAACGTGCCTTATCGTCCGCTCGACAGGCACAACGGTATGGACAAAAGAAAACGAGGGAATTACACGAAAAGTAACGTAGCGGAAAATGCGTATCTAACCATTGCAAAGCTGTTGCCGCCGGTAAAAACATTACTTGAAACGATTGTTGAGGACAAGAAAGATTTTCTGGCAATCGAAGAGCGTAAGGCCGAAGCCATGGAAGCCATAGCGCTTTATTTGCAGAAACTTGCTGGAACCGGGAACGGCGCAGTTGACCCCATCGATTTGCAGAACGAGACGGCGGAAATTCTGACCAGCACGGCGGTTTCAGAAAGCATGGACGAGGTGCCGGCCCCGGTCGAAATGACAGTTGAGGTGATGATAGGAGATATGAGGGCCCAAGGATTCAGCTATGACAAAATTGCCCGCCAATTGGATATGGACAATATCCCTACGCCTACGGGAAGAGGCAAGTGGCGCGGCCAGGCCGTCAGTAAGCTGCTGAACAAATAGGGTTTGAGTAACAATTTTATCTGACGCGACGTTGTCGCTTATATTGAAAAGACTGACTTCGAATGTCCAACGTCAATAAAGAATCTTTCGATCTTGAATCTGTTCCTTCACTTTTTCTTCAAAATGAGTTGGGCATTACGCAATTTTTTGCTTTATCACAGGCCAGATCTCCTACACGTCGATTGAGAATGATATGACACCTGTTAAATTGCCCTCGATCTTACCACTATCCCGATGACCAAAAGTGGCGAATCCAAGCCAAAAAATTGTGGAAAAAATTTATGAAAAAAGGTCAACAGATTACCCTGGAAATATCCCACATCGCTTTTGGTGGAAAGGGTCTCGCAAAACCGGATGGGTTTGCCGTATTTGTCGATAAGGCTGTGCCTGGTGATGTGGTGCAGGCTCAGATTACCCGCAAAAAGAAGAATTATGCCGAAGCAAGGATTGTAGAGCTGTTGACGGCTTCTTCCGACAGAATCGATTCGGCGTGTCCTTACAGCGGTTACTGTGGTGGCTGCAAGTGGCAATTCCTGGATTATGAAAAGCAACTTGTCTATAAACGGCAGCATGTGGCGGAATCCCTGGCACATATCGGCGGGATCGAGACCGTTCCGGTTCATGAGACGATTCCATCTAAGCGATTGTTCGGGTACAGAAATAAAATGGAATTTTCATGTTCGGACAGACGCTGGGTATTGCCGAACGAGATGGATAGAGATGATCTGGATCGAACCTTTGCGCTGGGACTGCACGTTCCGGGGACCTTTAACAAGGTGATCGATACGGAAGTCTGTCTGCTGCATCCACCGCTGGGGAACGATATTCTGGCAACTATCAGACAGGCCATCAGGGCTTCTGAACTACCGCCATATGGACTGAAAAGCCATGCAGGTTACTGGCGATTCGTCATGCTCAGAAATTCAGCTTTCTATGACCATTGGATGGTCAATATCGTCACCAGTTACGAGAATACCAAAGCCATGGAGCCCCTGGCGCAACCAGTTGATGGCGCGATATCCTGAGGTTGTCTCGGTTGTCAACAATATTACCGCCAGGAAATCAAGTGTTGCCGTTGGAGAGTCCGAAGTCCTGGTCGCTGGCGAACCTTTTCTCAAAGAAAGGATCGGGTCTTTCGAGTTCATCATTTCTGCGAACTCCTTTTTTCAAACAAACAGCGTGGGCGCGCAAACACTCTATGACAAGACCCGGGAGTATGCGGAACTGCAGGGGCATGAGACGGTTCTCGATTTATACAGTGGTACCGGAACGATCGCCATTTACCTGGCGGAAACGGCAAACCAGATTATCGGTATCGAGCAGGTTGAATCTGCCGTGAGAAATGCCGAAAGGAATTGCCGGATCAACCATGTATCCAATTGCCGGTTTGTCCAGGGAGACATCAAGGATAAACTTCCCCAGCTCACTGAAAAACCACAGGTTGTGGTAATCGATCCCCCCAGGGCGGGTATGCACAAGGACGTGATCCAGCAGGTTCTCAGACTGGCACCGGAGAGGATCGTCTATGTTTCCTGCAACCCGGCCTCCCTGGCAAGAGATGCCGCCATTCTAGCGGAAGCCTATGACTTGCTGGAAGTACAACCGGTGGACATGTTTCCACATACCTATCATATTGAGGCGGTGGCGAAGTTGGGGAAGAGATAGGGTTGGAGGTTGGGAAGGGGTTGGAGGGTTGGAGGTTCAGAGGGTTGGAGGTTGGGAAGAGGGTTGGAGGGTTGGAGGGTAAGCCCTGAGCAGTATTCTGTTAGATTAATTCTCTTTGCTTCCCGTAAGCGCTTCTCGTATATCCTCTATAAGTGTTTCCGACAATTTCTGCATGGCCCTGCTCATGCCGCCCACAAAGCCGGCAGGTGTTTTGTCCGGAATTGCTTCCTGAAAAGAATATCGGTGCTGAAAGAGGATGCTGCTGTTACCAGGTCCGGGTGTCTCATCCACAAGGAGCATGCTGACTGAGAGTATCGCCAGCCATTGGTCATTTTCAATACGCAGATAAAATTCTTCAACGGTACCGGCAAGCAAATGAGTGTATTCAGGAATCGATTCCGTGGTGATGACGGCACGTAAAAAAGAGGCCTGGGTAAAATCTCTGGTCAGATGGTAAGACACAAGGTCTCCCGGGTTCGCTCTCCATCGTTGATGCGAAAGTTCGTTTCGCTGGAATGCTTCAGATCGATACAGAAACCGGTTGTCATCATAGATCGGGGACACCGCAAACGTTTCGATTTTTAGAATACAGGGTGTGGTAATGGCATGCATAATCTCGGGGGGCGGATATTCAAAAGTATAGAATTCGATTTTAGGGGCGGGGTTTTTCATATCGATACATCCCCCGACAAGGAGCAGCACTATAAACAATATCACAATTTTTTTGGAGACCATTTGTTTTCCTTATCTGAGCATTTGGTAATTTGTGATGTTCAAAATGCCAAATTGAGGTCAAATCGCCGGCACGGTTAACAGCTTTTTAAAGATTCTGGTGCGGCGTTTGTTCACAACAGAAAATTTTGCCCAGATTCCGTTTACGGTGGTGTTGGTTTCAAGCTCCCGATTCGTCTCGATGAACTGTACACCTTTTTCTTTGAGCACCCGGTGCATAGCGACTGTCATGATCGGGAAAATCTTGCGCGGATTTGCTTCAGGGTGAACACCGGCAAAATAAAAATCTACTGTATCGAATTTTTTAAATCCCTTTAGGATGTGCAGAAATCCAAATGGAAACAGTCTACCATGGGCTTTTTGGAATGGCCGGCTTAGAGAAGGAAGACCCAGAAAGAAACCTTGAAGCCGATCATGGCGGTCGACGACCATAACCATGAAATTCGGATCAACGAATCCAAAATATTTCTTTGTGTAATATTTCTTCTGTGCATCCGTCAGCGGTGTGACCCCGAATAACTTTTCGAAGGACGCTTCCAAGACACCCCACCATTGATCAATATAGTTAACAATTTCTTTCTTGTTGCGAAATTTTACGACATGATACCCCTCATTGTCAGCTGCGGCAAACTTCTTTGCCAGCCGCTTGAATAGCGGGTGGTCTTTTGGAAATTCAATTCGGTTTTCAATATAATCGACTTCTTTTTCGAACCCGAAATCTTCGATGAGTTTCGAATAATAGGGCTTGTTATAGCTACCTGAGATCGTTGGCAGTTGATCGAAACCAGCCACAAGCAGCCCCTCAGGGTCGAGATCCGTAAATCCTTGGGGACCCGTAATTTCACGACATCCCTTCCGGACAAACCAGTCTTCAAGATATGCCAGCATGGCTTGTGCCGTTTTTGCGTCATTGATGCATTCAAACCAGCCGAAACGACCCCGCCTAAAGCCCAGTTTTTTTTCCTCGAGTTTGTGAATAATCCCACAGATCCGTCCGACCGTTTTACCGTCTTTCCGGGCCAGGAGCAATTTCGTATCGGCAACCTTGAAACTGGGATTGTGTTTAGCTGAAAAAAAATCCAATTCCTCCCGAATGATCTGCGGCACATAATATGGATCTTCTCGATAAAAACGGAAAGGAAACAGAACCCATTTATTCAATTCGGAGTTAGTTTGAACTTCAAGAATTGATATCGTCATGTTGGGCAAATCCCCCTGGCATGCTTTCCAAATTAAGCCTTGTATAGGAACCCGATGATCTTGAGATCGGATGATAGTCAAATATATCGTTAAAAAAATAGGTGTTCTTTATATGTAAGCAATGACGGTAGTGTCAAGAATCTTTCGCGCTTCTCTATCCGTTGTCATCAGCATATTCGGTTTGCCTACTCTCCCGTAAGGTCCGCTTCTTCAGCCGGGCTCCCAAAAATCAACTGTGAGGGCTGGTCTGCAACTCTGTTCCAGAAACCGGCTCAGGTGTTTGCCCGCTTTTTCGTATTGCCGCAGCGTATTTTTCAGCTGCAGCAATAATCGAAAGGTATCTTTGTGGGTACCTTCGAGAAATTGGTTTCCACTCATTACCAGAGAATCGATATGCTGAATGGATGCACTTACATCGGCCATAAGCGCTGCCAACGCCTTGTCGTTATCAATAACCGCTCTATCGATATGATTCAGTGTTGCATCAAAATCGGCCATGGTTCGGGTACCGGCACTGGAAAGGGACTGGATGGTTTTGGCGCTCTGGTCAAGAGACGCCATAATGCTTTCCCAGTTTTCCTCCACGGCAATGGCCTGTATTCCTGAAAGGGTTTTGTGCAATTCATCCGACCAGTTTTTCAACCTGGGCGGCGTCTATGGCCTGTTCCATCTTAACGAGCGTCGATTGAATCCGGTTCGATATTCCTTCCGTGTCCAGTTTTTTAAATTCCGTCAGCATGTCGGTGATTGATTCAAAGAATTTTTTGATATCCGATGGTTTGGTGCTGATGACAGGGTATTTTGTTGGAAAGTCGATTTGCTGGTCGGGCAGCGTCGTATTCTTGTCTTTTTTTTCGAGTTCGACAAACATGATACCGGTAATTCCGACCGACTTGAGCTGGGCCACAATGCTGTCGTCAAGTTTGATGTCCGTTTCAATTTTTAAAACCACCTGGATGAGATTGGCATCCGGGGCGACACCGATGCTTTTGACACTGCCGATGGACACACCACGGTATTTCACGGGAGAGTCCTTGTCGAGACCCTGAACCGATTCATCAAAATAGGCGACGTAATATTGACCCTTTTCAAAATAATTCGACATGCCGAGCCACACCACGGCCACCACCGCAAAAGAAAAACCAATAACGACAAACAATCCCACCATGAATTTAGTTTTAAGCGTTGCCATTTTCTAAAAACCGCCTGACCATAGGGTGTTGACTCTGCTTCAGCAGAAAAGCCGGGTCGCCCTCAGCAATAATTTTCTTGGTATCCTTGTCGATCATCAAAACCCGATTCGTGATGTCAAAAATGGTCCTGATATCGTGGGTTACGATCACGATGGTGGTTTGGGTGTTATGGTTGATGTCCCGGATCAGGGCATTGATATCGGACCCAATGATCGGGTCGAGACCGGATGTGGGCTCATCCAGAAAAAGAAATTTTGGATTCAGCACCATGGCTCTGGCCAGGCCGGCTCTTTTTTTCATGCCGCCGCTGAGTTGCGAAGGCATGTGGTCCGGATAGGCTGTGAGATCAAATTTGCACAATTTCATGTGCACCAGTTTGGCGACGATATCTTTTGAAATATTCGTATACTCAAGCATGGGAAGGGCAATATTTTCAGCCAGACTCATGGAACCGAAAAGCGCGCTGCCCTGAAAGAGTACACCCATATTCCTGAATATCGATTGCAGCATGACTTCGTCACAGGCGGAAATATCGACATCGTCCAGAAGGATCTTCCCGGAATAGGGTGTGTCCAGACCGATTAAATGTCTCAGAAGTGTTGATTTGCCGCAGCCGCTCGTTCCGATAACACCAACGATTTCTCCTTTAAAGACATCAAAAGAGAGATTGTCAAGAATGATTTCATCGCCATAACGGGCAACGAGATTTTCGACATGGATGACGGGTTTTTGTGACATAATCTGGTAAAACCTATTTAAAATGACTGCTTTTATATTGCAGTCATTTTAAATTTAGATGTAAGAACGTATCACTGCAAATATCGAGTCAACGAGTATGATCAAAAAAATGGAGCTGACCACTGCCGATGTAGCGGCCTGACCAACGGCATCGGCACCGCCCCGGACCTGAAAACCCCGCAGGCAACCCGCCCACCCTATGAGCATGGCAAAGATAAGGCTTTTCAGCATGCCCCACAGAATCTCGAAGAGGGTGATGGTCTCCCAGGTCTGGGTTAAGTAAGAGCCGGGTGTCAGGTTCAGTAATGTCACCCCAACCACCAGTCCGCCGGTAATGGCAAAAAAGTCGGAAAAAAGGGTCAGCAACGGCACCACGATAATGCAGGCCAGAATCCTGGGCACGGCTAAAAACAGGGTGGGGTTGATGCCCATGACAAAAAGCGCATCGACTTCCTCTGATATCTGCATGGTCCCGATTTCGGCTGCAAAAAGAGAGCCGGTCCTGCCGGCGACGATGATGGCCGTCATGATCGGTGCCAGTTCCGAAACCATGGCCAGGGCCACCAGCGATGCGACATAGATATTGGCACCGAATTGATTGAGTTGGATCGAAGACATGAAAGCCATGATCAACCCCAGAAGAAAGCTGATCAACCCCACGATGGGAACGGCATCGACACCCGTTTTTTCCATGTGTGAAATCGTCTCTTCGACCCGCAAGGAAGAGGGGCGGCGGATAACGTGCAAAAAAGACATAACAACCGACCCCAGAAAGGATACCATGAATCGAATGTGGTAAGCTTCTCGAATAGCGGCCTCACCGAAGCGGACGAAGAGATTGGGACGTACTCTCTTCGGTTCAATAGCGCATTGACCCCTCAACTCGTTAATGGCATGGTCCAGGCGCTCCTGGATCTCCGGTGCGACATGGGTAAGTTCGAATTGGCCGCTACGGGAGGCGATCATTTCTTGCAGCTCCATGAGAGCCAGCATGCCATATTCATCGATATGGCTGGTGGCTGCAAGATCGAGGATCAGTTTATCCGGCGCGTATCTCGAAATGTCGGATAGAAGCGAATTGAAAAGTACATCGGCTGTCGAGACATCCATGCGCTCGCCGAAACGCACCAGGAGCTCACCTTTTGAATGACGGATAACTGGTAATGTTCGGTTGAATTGAAAACGCTTGAAGGCTTGGATGCCTGGAAGCTGGGAAGCTGCTTTGGGTCCATAGTTGAACCTTATACGTTGTGCACCATGGTTTTTAAAGATGAACGTCCAACAATCAAAATCGAAGAGACGATTTTATATAATACGACGATGTCGCTTCTTCGCGATCTGTTTCTTTATCTTTCCATTCAAAATTCGATGTTGGATGTCCAATAATGAATCAAAAAGAATATCTTAAAATAGCGACGAAGTCGCGTATGATAAAATCGCGAAGCATTTTATTTCAAGATTCGATGTTGGACGTTCGATGTTCGACGTTCATCTTTTCCTGTTTAATATTCGATGTTGAACGTTCGATATTCACGTCATTTTTATCGATAACTCATAGCTGTCAGCTCACCTAACACCTGAAACTTAACACCTAACACCTAAAACCTAACACGCTATTAGTCACCGTGTACTGGAAACCACCGTCGACAGTACATCCTGTATTTTGTCCAGCAGTGTGCATTCAGCGATGCATCTGGGGAAAATGCAATAACGCCTGCAGTTTTTGCAGGGACTTTTAATAAGATGACCGACTTCGAAGTCGAATGTTTTGATATATTTATTATACATAATAATAAAATCACTCCGCGATTTTATCAAACGCGGCGTTGCCGCTCTATTTAATTCCACAGGCTGTAGGCGGCTAACAGTCTATAGCTGTTAGTCTATAGCTTACCCTCATAACCCTTGTATCACCCTCGAACCCTCAGACCCTACGTTTTATATCTCTACCGTATTCCACCATCTTGGCCAGCGTTTTAACGGCTCGCTCCGGGGTTATGTAGAAAACGCTTTTATATGGGCAGTTTTCAACCAGATACGTGGTGCGGTCCATGGCATCCGTCAAAAGGGAGACGCCGATCACGGGTTTCTGGTAAGTCTCCATGAGTCCGGCGATTTTTTGAACGTATCTCTTTTCAAAGGCCGTCAGCGCCTCATTGATACTGTCTAAAAATGCGGGCTCGTAACTGGGATCCGATTGCCGGACAGCTTCCACATAGAGGCCGGCCAGGTGCTTGCGTCCCATGATACCGAGATTGATCACGGCATCACAGCCGTCCCATTTTAAAAGTTCTTCAATAATCGTCAGGGGCAGGATGTCGTTGTGTTCCCCCACGAGATCGATGGGGTTCGATCGGCTCCAGTAGGGCGGCAGCAGCTTGTCGATCTTCTTCCATCAGACCGGTGGAGAGGTCCGGAACATCTATACGGTATTTATCACACAGGTCGGCGGTGACCACGCCCCAACCGCCTCCCAGGGTCACGATACCGGCACGGTTGCCTTTGGGCAGCGGCAGGGAAGAGAAAGCCGCGGCCAGATCAAGCAGATCCATGGACTGCTCCACTTTGACAATGCCCGCCTGCCGGCAAACCGAATTGAAAATCCTGGCGTTTGTGCTCAAAGCCCCGGTATGGCTGGCTGCAGCCTTGATGCCGGCTTTGCTTTGGCCGCCTTTCATGAGGATAATCGGCTTTATTTTACTCAGGCGCCGGGCGGTCTCGTAGAAGCGGCGGCCATCTTTAACACTTTCGATGTAGAGCATGACGGTTTTTGTCAGCTCATCCGATTCAAAAGCTTCCAGAAAGTCTTCGATGGTGGTCATGGCTTCATTGCCCGATCCGCAGAAACCACGGATACCGATTCCCTGATGCTCTGCAAAGGCCAGGAACTGGGTGCCCATGTTTCCGGATTGGGATATGAGAGCGGTGGAGCCGGGTCTCGGTTGTACGGGCAGGCTGGTGCAGTTGAGAGCCACATGGGGATTGCAGATTCCCATGGTGTTGGGGCCCAGTATCCGGATTCCGGCCTGCCGCGCAGATGCAACCAGTTCTTTTTCGCGTTTTTTCCCGTCACTATCGGTCTCGGAAAATCCGGATGTGATCAGAAGCATGTGCCGGATGCCGTTTGCCTGTAGCTGCGGGATCAGGCTTATCACGTGTTCGGCCGGTATGGTGACGATGGCAAGATCAACGGGTTCATGAATATCGGAAAGGGATCGATAGGCTTCTTCGCCTACGATCTTTCCACCTTTGGGATTCACGAGATATATCTTCCCCGCATATCCGCCGCTTTTGGTGTTTGCCACCAGCATATGACCCCACTTGCCCATGGTGGAGGAGGCACCGATAAAAGCGATGGATTTGGGATAAAAGAAGGGCCCCAAGGCTTCGGATTGGGAAATGCTGCCAGGTGAGACAGTTGTTTCGTGTGTGCCGCCCACAACCACCAGCGCATCGACGGCCCATAGGTCTCCGGTGGCGGTTGCGATGAGAGGGTTGATATCCACCTCGAATACTTCCGGGTGGTCTGCAGCAAGGTCCGACAAGCCCGTAAGAACACGAACGATCTGTGATCTATCGATCTTTTTTTCACCCCGGAAGTCTTCGAGAAGAGGAGATGATTTGATTTCAGCTATCATCTCCCGGGCGTCCTCAGGGGACAAAGGCGCCAGGCGGAAGGTCACATCGGAGATGGCTTCGGTTAAAATACCTCCGGCACCGAACATGATGACCGGTCCGAACTGCTCATCATGGGAAAGACCCGCGATCCATTCTCGTTTTCCCTGGATCTGGGGTTGGACGAGGAATCCTTCCAGATCATCCCCGGCATTGTGTTGTATGCTCTCGGCGGCTGACCGGACCTCTGCCACGGTTTTCAGGTGCATATGCACCAGGCCGCGCTCGGTCTTGTGGGTCAACCGTGCGCCCAGACCCTTGAGAACGACGGGGAAGCCGATTTCCAGGGCTGCGGCCACTGCGTCTCCTATCTGTTTTAGCGACAGTCTCCTGGACAACAGGGATGCCATAGGCATGGAGTATCTGTTTGGATTCGTGTTCCGAGAGAGCAGTTTTTCCGGAATCAACGGCTTTTTTAAGAATGGTATTTATATCCAATTTATTGAAATTCCTTCATAGAGATATTTAAAAGCATGAACGTCCAGACCCCGGAACCATGAGTCTTATTTGGATCAACATTGAAGATGATCCAACGTACGATATGACAAAAAAGAATTAAACCAAAAAATAGAACCTTATCAACCCATCATTCGAACTTTTCCGCCGGTTGCTGAAAAAGTATAATATATCGGTATGAAGAGAAGTTTCTGGTCGGTTAGCTCAGCATAGGGACGTGATGAAAAAACAATTCCGGCAGGGCAATTCCTGTATTTTTCAAGACAAAGATGAAGACTTTTCAATTTTCCTGAAGAACCGCTTTTAACTTCAATCGGGAAAATGTTGTCGCTTTTTACCGCCAGGAAATCCACCTCCGCCGTACTGCTCTTAGCCCGTCGGGACCAGTAGTGAAGGTTGCCGTCTTGGCGACAAAATCATTTCCTGACCCACAAACTGCTCTGCCATGGAGCCTCGATAGATATCAAGCAGATTCTGTTTTTGATATTCAAAATTAATTGACATGCCGGTAAGATAGCCCATAAGACCGATATCCACCAGCAAGGATTTAAATATTTTTTCTGAGGCGGTGGTACCCAAGGGTAAACCAGAAGGATCGGCCGCAGGAACTTTGTGAATGAGGTTAGCAAGGCGCAAAAGGTGAAAGGACTTTTTAAGGACGGGTTTGAGAATCCTATTTATAGGAATAGTTTAAATATACAAGGTATAAATTAATTCGTAAAAAAATCAGGGCTAAAAGCCCTGCGAAACGAAAAAAACCGATATTTTCATCTATAGAAAGTAGTCACTTTACGAGCGATATTGAAATGTATTCGTTTTGAAACAATAGAGAATTGGCCGTCTGCTAGAGCGGCGAAGCCGCGTACAGATCGAATCGCGAAGCGAAGTTCGATTACCATGTGGCAGGATCGTACCGGGTATTGCCGCAGAAAATAAAGCTCAAAATTGCGAAGGGTGATGTTCTGTGTTGCACCGCCGGTTCCCTGGGTAAACCCAAAGAGGACGCGTTTCAAGTCATCATGATCAGCGGGGTCGATTTCAAGAGAGCTTCCTTCTATTAATGGTTTTTTCGATCTGTGGCAGGCTGGCGGAAAAATCTGCCCTGACATCCTTGAACTGGGCAAGTTCAGCTGGCGAACAGGTGGCGCAGTCGATCCAGATTTTTACCTGGTAATCATAGACCGTGTCGGGTTTGCCGTCGTCTGCCAGAATGAGAGGGCGTATCAGTTCCATGCGGAGCCTGTGCAGTGAACCGTCTTCCAGCCAGTTGGGGCTGGAACCTGGTGACCTGGTGATACCCGTCATATGCCGTTACCGGGGTTGCTGTTCAGAGAATTCTGAGGTGTGGTGCTGCCGCCGGCGCCATGGCGATTGTCGTCGTACGAGGCCGCTCCTGTTCCGCAATCGAAAGCGGCAATCGTGTCTGAAGACCAGCCCGTGGTACCCATGGCCGTGGCTGTTATTCCGGATGGACCGGCATCCAGCAGATCCGCCTGCAAAGGAAAATAGGCTTGCAGGTCCATGTGACTTCACTGCCGGTCAGACGCATGATCGTAATCATTCTGTATATCGGCGAGCGTCCTGGCGACATTGTAGTAGCGCAGGTCCGAACCCTTGCCGTCGACTGCATAAGTTCTTGATTGCCGTTGCCACCGCTGGAGTTCAGGAAAAGATTTTCGGTAATTAACCCACTGACGGACATGATACCGGTCCAGGCCAAGATTTTCTGCAAGAAGTGAAATGGGGGTGTTTCATCGCCCCAATAGACTTGCAACTCGTCAGCTGTCATCATCCCATGTGATGGCAATAAAATACCATGTGCCGGCGTCCAGTAAAGGGTTGACTGCATTGATGGCACGCTGCAGCATTACCGCCGAAACCCCAGTCGAGAGATAAAATTGACTGCCGTGCTGTTAAAGCGCGTTTCCATGTTGACGTTCTGACCCCAAAGCCGGTCACCGTCGAAGATCCGTCACCGTAAAAAATGGTATCGCGTTTGAACCAGAAGCTGATGGTCCCCTGGGAAGAGCTCCAGTCCTCAGGATCACCGATGATAGGTGCTGCGGATCCGATGCGGAGATACCGCCTTGAGGTATGGCGTCAAAGGAACCGACGGTTTCCTCACCCCAGTAGACCAGGGCGGCATGGTTGGCCACAGGCTCATCGTCCCGACGGCTGTCAATATCGTTACACACACTGCCGGCACCGGGATTCGGATAGGTATCGATCTCTACTGCCAGTTTGGGCGGCTGCAGTCCTTGACTGGCAAGGCCTGGCACCGGCATAGCCCATGTATTCGCCACCTAAACCGGTATCACCATCCGTGTAATTGGCGCCGCTGACAAGAGAAAAACTGAACCCGTCGCCGAAATCCTTGCTCTCGACGGAGGTCATCCGTGTCGTCAAATGTAAACTCGAAATAGGCCCGGATACCCCGACCCAGGAGACATTTGCCGTCGATACAACTGGCGATGTCGGAATCGCCTTTGTACCAGACAGAGCCATAGTGTCCGGTAAGATTTTGACCGAGCTCAATCTGCTTATTGACTACATCCACAATGATGGGTTGGGGATCACCCGGTGCAAGAGTGCGCCGGTCTTTCCATGGTGGGTGTGAAATCGGCAATATCCTCCTCAAAAGAAATCGTGTCCTTGCCCGTGGAAAAGCCGCCATCCAGTCCCACATCGGTATAATTACCGACGGTCTTTATGGCTGCCATGGTACCGGACCCGACGGTGGAAGTGGAAAAAACAGCCAGATTGCTGCCAAAGTAGATTTCGGAGGTGTTGTCTATGGTAAACGGAAACACGGACGGATTGCCTGTCCTTCTGGTGCTGGATACCGGTCAGTGTGATGGTGGTGGGGGGATTTCCGGGATCGACAACATGTGGGGTCCTCTCCAGGTAGGTATAGTCCATTTTATCATTATTTTCGTTGTATACCCTGAAAGATCCGTTTTGCGCCGGCAATATCCGGGCAACTGAATTGGCGCCCGGGAAGTCGAGGCTGCCGCCCTGGGAAACCGACTGAGAGGTGGTGGTGTTGTCTGTATAGACCAGAAAAATCTCTTCATCGGCCTGAATGTCATAGGGGAACCCTGGATTAATACCGAAGGTAATCGTTGCACCATCGCCGGGAGAGGAGGGTGATACCGATGTAATGGTGGCCAGCTGGGTTTTACCCTGCAGCTTCAGATACCCGCTGCTGGGTAAGGTTATTTTGGGAGAGCCTGCATTTTCCGGGTTTCTCAATGGGGTGCCGCCCGGCATCTTGACGTTGATGTTCGCCGTATTGGCCGTGTAGGCGCTGTTTACGTAAAACCAGTACGGGTAGACCCTCACATCGAACTGTCCGGCATTGCCCGCCAGACTGAGGGTTGTCCCATGCAGGCTTTCCAGAATATCGTTTTTGGGTTCGGGGGCGTTATTGTATTCACTGGCCACCACCCTGAATCCGGATTCGGCCAGATAAAAAGCTCTGGTTGCATTCTGGGCATATAACTGGGTAAAGGTTGATGTGCTGGTCAAGGAGTAGATAGCAACGCCGGCCAGACCGATGATAAGGATAATCATCACCACCGTCAGCAGAACGGCGCCGGATGCATTGCAGAGGGGATTGGCAATTTTTAATTTTTAATGTTGAATTTTGAATTAGGTTCATATCTGTAACTCGCTCGTAATACCTAATCCAACCGATAAACCGGAAAAGAAAAAGATCTTTTATCACGAAACCGATACGAAACTACGAAAAAGACCATGAAAACTTTCGTGTTTTTGAGTTATCGTGATTGTTCTTATTTTTTTGCCATTAAATACACATTTTTACAGTTAAAGAACTAAAACGAAAAAACGCTAACGGCATCTACACCTATCCGACAGCGGTTATAAAAGTTCTGTTTGAAAAATGGTTGCCATAACAAGTAATGGTGCATTTCTCAGCCCGTTATTGCGTGGGTTGACCATCGTCTCCAGCGCATTGGCGTAATTTGTAAATTTGAGCGTCACCTTGATGCCATACAGCTCGGATATGTCTCGGAGGGTGTCCACGCGGAGGCGTCACGTTTTTCGTATGAAAGAAAACTGTCCGTTCCGTAGTCTGTCAGAATATTGTCCACCAGGGTTTTGGCCGGTATGGTCGATGCGCCGGCTGTTTTTTCAAGGGTGATGATGTTGCCTGTTTTCAGGATTTCATAGGTGCCGTCATCGGTGGTGTAAATGATCCTGTTTGCTTCGGCCGTGGTGATCCGCGTGGCCCTCAAGAGCTCAATACGGATGCGTGAGAAGGCCAGGTTGGCCTTCTGGGTTACGCCGGCAGCGTCTCTTGAAAGGGAAAACCCGTTGAGAGCGGTGACCACGATGGTCATGAGCGCAACCGCCAGAATTCCCGCAATGGTCAGACTTGCAATGAGTTCAACCAGACTGAAGCCATCACTATTTGTTGCTGTGCGATTGTCCATGTGTGAAACCTTGTTCGAACATGTATGCCAGAAAACCTTCAAATAACGTCGATGGAACATTGGAATTGCTGGAATATTGAATTTATAAAATTGGTATTTGTCCATAGTTAAAAATAGCGACGCAGTCGCGTCAGATAAAATCGCGCAGCGATTTTATTATTCTGCAAAAAGTGCTGCCAGTGTCTGGTCATTGTTTACCAGGGTAACACGCAATATTTTATTGGTTCCCTGGGTGCTGTAGGCACCACCGTTGAAGCTGTTGATATAGGCGGTGCTGTCCAGATAAGCGGACGACTCCACAGCTGTTTTGAAAATGCTTATGTCCAGAGAGTCATTTTGTATTTCGTCCCGATAAATACCGGTCCATTTGTCCATCTCCTGAATAAGAAGCTGATGATCGTTGAGCCGGTTTACGGGTTCGGCACTTCGAATCAGGTTTGTTCCCATAACCGGAAACAGAATGGCCGCGGAAATGCCCACCAGGATCAGGGTGGCGATGATTTCCAGGAGTGTAAACCCTCTCTGGGATGTTAATGTGGAACGCATATTGAATCTGTCAATCAAGGTATAAACCCCGTGTGCAGTGTTACGGTGATGGTTCTACAGGCGTACTTCCCCTGCCGGTGTTACATTAATCAAAAGATCTCCGGAATATGGGGTGTTGGTGGTTTCATCTGTATAGGAACTGTAAGGAATTCCCCGCTGATCAAAAAAAACAGTGAAAGCGGTTCCAATGGCTATTTTTTTTTCGGCTAAATCGAGTTTGCCGTCATTGCTGGTGTTGTATTGCTGATCATCCGGGAGCATAATGATATTGCTGTCGGGATCATTCCCTTTGAACATCCAATAAAAAACGGTGTCACATTTTATACCAAAAACATCACTTGAATCGGTTCCCGTCATGCCAAGGGCCTGGGCGTGGCGGAGATGGGTTTTCAGGATATCTGTCTGGGAAACCAGATCGGTTGAAAAAGAACCGGATCGGCTAATAATGACAGCACTGATGATGACGAGAATAACCAGAACAGCAATGACTTCGACAAAAGTAAAGCCATCAATTGTTTTAAGACGATATTATTGCATCGTTGTAAGCCTTGTTGAAATGTTCTGCCTAATAGAATGTCGCATAAAAGCATTGCATGCATGAAAAGGCTCAATCGGAACGTTATTTGAAACTCATTGCAATCCGTTTTTAAGGAACGAAGAACGCCAGCCGCGCCTATTAGCTCCGATTCTAAAATAACCGGGTGAGTAAGTGTCACCAGCTTTCCAGTCAGAGCCCACGAATGAATACCTGGGGGTGTCCGCAAAGGCAAGTGGTACCAAATGAAGGCTGTAATAAGATGTACCGTCCGTTGTGACATTGAGCGCCATGGTCACAATGAAGTCTGGACCGATATAGCCATCAAAAGCATAACCGCCCGCAGTCCACCTTCAGGGCATTCTGGGCAAAAGCAAGGGCGACCTGACCGTTGAGTTCGCCGATGGCGCCTTCAATAGCCTTTTCCCTGGCGGTATCCTGCATGTCAAAAAATTTGGGTATGGCCACCGCAGCAAGAATGCCAAGTATGACCAGCACGGCAATGACTTCTACCAGTGTAAAACCTTCTTCCTGTTTGAGTTTATTTCTCATGGTAAGTGCTTTCGTTCGCATGGGTTTCTCCTTTGTGATTGAATTTCAATTCTGAAAACGTATCAAAAAAACCAATTTCTGTGTGTACCGACAAATCTGTCGAAATGAATGCAAGCAAAATGCCAAAATGTAAATATTAAAACTAAATAAAAGTATGAATGTCGTAAAAAATAACAGGAGCGATGGATAAACAGTCAATAAATCGTTAAGGCACCTTTTAAATAGAAATAGTAATATTTGACTTGGCATTGTTTCCAGTCGAACAAATATGCTATATTATCAAGTGGTTTTGGACTCCAGGCTTCCCAGATTATGGTTAATTGAGAATGTATAAAGAAGCCAACCAGTACAATAACACATTAAGTTTTAAAAAATCGAAAAAATGTACAAAGCAAAGCTTCAAAAAAGCCCTTAAATCATTAGTATAATTGTAAAGCAACATATATTGTAGGTTATATGCTACAATCATTGTTGTTTAAAGGAAGCGGTATCGATATCATATTTTTTTATCCGATGCCACAGACTGCGTTCCTTGATGCCCAAAAGAAAGGCTGCCTTCTTCTGGATTCCGTCTGCTTTTGCCAATGCATCCATGATAATTCCTTTTTCAAGATCATGGATGCGGCTGATCCAGGTTCATTGCTTTGGGAGGGGTGTCAATATTTTTTGTTATGGAATTGCCCAAAAGCATTGGTAAGGGCTGACGGCAGGTGTTTGGGTTGGATGACGTCCTCGGCAATGATCGTAGCGGCCTCGATGGCATTTTCAAGCTCCCGCACATTTCCGGGCCAGTCATAAGCGGTTAGAAGTTGCATGGTTTCCGGTGTTACCGTGATGTGTCGGTTATGTTTATCCAGAAATCTATCGACGAGCAAGCGGAATATCTTCCCGTCTTTCCCGCAAGGGGGGCAAATGGATGGCAAATACATTCAGGCGGTAAAAGAGATCCTGGCGAAATATCCCCTGATCCACCAGAAATGTAAGGTTCTGATGCGTGGCGGTAATGAACCGGACGTCGACCTTTATAGGCTTGATGCCGCCCACACGCTCAAATTGATTTTCCTGGATGGCACGTAATACCTTTGTCTGGGTTTCCATGGGCATGTCGCCGATTTCATCCATAAAAAGGGTACTGTTGTGGGCAATTTCAAATTTTCCGAGTTTTCGGGAATCAGCGCCTGTAAAGGCACCTTTTTCATGGCCGAACAACTCGCTTTCCAATAGATTTTCAGGAATGGCAGCGCAATTCAGGGCAATAAAATCCCGTTCTTTTCGCTTGCTGTGCTGATGGATGCTTTTGGCGATCAACTCCTTTCCGGTTCCGGTCTCACCGAGAATGAGAACGGTGGAGTCCGTCTTGGCAACCTGGAGAATTTGTTTCAAAACGCCCCGCATGACTTTGCTCTGACCAACGATATCCGGGAACAGCTCCCGGGCTTCAACCTGACTCAAAATATCGGTGACCTGATCGAAAAGTTGTGAAAACCGTTCCATGTCGTCCGGTTTGTCTATTTTGATTTCTGTTTGGGGTGTACGGCCGAGTACACCTAAATTTTCGGTGTTCCGTGCAAAACGTTTCATGGGATCAATAATGAACTTGACGATTAAAACACCGAAGACCGCTGTCACGATGACCATGATCGTACCCCAGAAGGCCACCGGCCAGGCGGGATCAAGACCGCGTTTGGTATAGTAGCTGGTGATATTGAAAGAGGCAATGGTAGCAAGTATGGAAATGCCCGCAATGATAACGGGAATGATAACGTACAGGCTGATATTGAATCGGATATCTTTCATAAATAAAATCGCTCCGCGATTTTATATGACGCGACTATCGTCGCTATTTTATCTCATTGGTATGAACCGAATAAGTTAGCTCATTCCTCATAGATTCTGCCGTTCGGCAATGCTTCGCATGCTGCGAGGTTCTTCAATTAAAGATAGTCAGCATGTTATATGCGAACGTGCTATAAAATCGCGAAACAATTTTATCCGGCCATCTTGGTCATATCCCACATGGGCAGATAGATCGCGAGGGCAAAAAAACCGACTACAGCCGCAAGACCAAGTGTCAGTATAGGACCGAGAGCCTCGGAAAGCTTTTTCATGGCATATTCGAGTTCAGAATCGTAATGCAGTGCAATTTCGTTAAGCATGTCTTCGAGATTGTCGGATTCTTCTCCGATGGCGATCATGTTGATGACAATGGGGGGAAAATATTTAGCGGATTTCAATGGTTCCGCCAATCCACGGCCTTCTTCAAGACGTTCTGTAACAAGGGCGAACTCTTTTGAAATAGCGTAATTTCCAATGGTTTCCGTTAAAATACGAATACAGTCGAGAACGGGGACACCACTGGCCTGCAGGATAGAGAAAATGCTGGCGAATCTTGCCATGGCGGCTTTTGCAAAAAGAGGTCCCAAGAGGGGAAGACCCATCAGAAAGGTGTCTTTTGCCAGCAGACCCTGTTCGGTTTTTAAATAGTAGTTCAAAAATATGATGCCGCCAACGAGACTAAGGATCATTATCAGCCAGTAATTGGCAAGAACTTGGTACATAAGCATGCAGATCTGCGTCGGCAGTGGGAGAGTGATATTAGATCTTTCGAAAATTGTGACAAATTTCGGGATGACGAAGGTCAGAAGAACAAAAAAAGCGATTCCCAGGAAGGCTATGACGATGATGGGATAAGAAAGCGCTGCACGAATCTCGGACTTTATCTTGTGTTCATGTTCCAGGATATAGATCAGACGTTCCAATATCTCCGGCAATGCCCCGCTGGCTTCACCGGCGCGCAACATGCTGCAGTAGAGAGGTGAAAAGGCCTTGGGGTGTTTTCGGAACGCATCATGCAAACTGGATCCTTCCTCCACATCCTGGGAAACAGACAGGATAATATCTCTCAAGACAATGTTTTCGGTCTGATTTTCGATGACCTTAAAAATTTTCAAGATGGGTATGCCTGCTCTAATAAGGGTCTTGAACTGCTTGGTAAAGAGAATCAACTCCGGTGGCTTTATAAATGTGAAGCGTTCTCTAAGCTGCTTGGTAAAGGCGCTGGGCACCATCTGACCCTTTTCAACCACCCGTGACGGCAGGTATCCCCTGGCGGAAAGAATGTTGTTGGCCATATCGGTGGATTCAGCTTCGATCTCACCGGTGACAGTAGAACCGGACTCGTTGATGGCCTGGTATGAATATGTGGGCATAATAACCTGTTTGATGTGTTTAAAGATGAACATCGAACATCGAACATCGAACGTCCAACATCGAATAAAAAAAACTAATATCGAATTATTTCTTTTTCTTTTCCGCGGTTTTGATGCTCGCGACGAAAATCTTAATTAATTCTTCGGTTTCCTCTAAAATATCCTTTAAGCGTTCAGGTTTATTAATTAGTGGTACACGCTGTATAAGTTTTAGCCATCTCTGAGTTTCCCTGAGTTCCTTTAATGAAATACGTAATTTATGGATAAAGTCCCTCGGGGACTCCGCTGATTGAGCTTCACCATGATTTGGGTATGGTGAAGTTCCCGATCTTAACAATTGGCCCGAAATATGGCTGCCTGCCTTAGTATTTGGAAGTTGTTCTACGGTCTTTACAATCCTTACCGAATACTCGAGCAATCTTTCTTCCAGATCATAGGCCTGTTTCTTCATTTCTCCCATTCATAATTCGATGTTGGACGTTCGATGTTCGATGTTCATTTTTTCCTATTCAAAGAACATTGTTATACAATCACCGCCGATGCCGCTTCCTCGATAGTCGTAATACCCTGGAGGATTTTTTTTGCGGCGTCATCTTTAAGTGTTTTCAGTTTTCCCGCCTGAATGGCAGCCCGGGCAATTTCCTGGGATGAATTTCGATTGAGAATCATATCCTGGACCATTTCATCGATTATGAGGATTTCATAGACACCGGTTCTTCCCTTATACCCCTTGTCCATGCAGTTGAAACATCCGTTGCCTTGCATGAAATTGGGATTTTCCGCATGGTTGAGACCCCAGTAATCCAATGCCACCGCCGGCGGGGTGTAGGGTTTCTTGCAGTAAAGGCAAACCTTCCTGACCAGGCGTTGGGCGATGGATACGAGCATTACCGATGAAACCAGAAAAGGCTCGATGCCCATGTCGATAAAACGTGTGATGGCACCGGCTGCATCGTTTGTATGAACCGTGCTCAGTACCCGGTGACCGGTGAGAGCAGACTGAACGGCAATCGAAGCGGTTTCGGGATCCCGGATCTCGCCGACCATGATGACATCAGGGTCCTGCCGCATGATTGAACGAAGTCCGCCTGCAAATGTCATTCCGGCTTTTCTGTTGAGCTGGATCTGTCTGATCTTGTTAATACGGTACTCAACAGGGTCTTCCAGGGTGATGATATTGATGTCGGGCTGATTAATTCTTTTGAGGATTGAATAGAGTGTGGTGCTCTTGCCACTACCCGTGGGTCCCGTGCTCAAAATCATGCCATAGGGTTTGTTTATCATGGGCTCGAGTTTGCGAATATCAGCCTTGGACATACCCAGTTCTTCCAGAGAGTGCACCCCGCCGCTTGTATCAAGAAGCCGCAACACCATATTCTCTCCATAGATGGTGGGGATGGTGGAAGATCGGATGTTGATTTCTTTTTCATCCATTTTAATGGTGAAACGTCCATCCTGGGGAATTCTTGAAACCGAGATGTCCATGTTGGAAAGAATCTTCAATCTTGAAATGATGAGCAGTATCATGGTCTTGGGCGGCGCCGGCAGTTCATGCAGTTTGCCGTCAACCCGAAATCTTACCTGGACATAATCTTTTTCCGGGCTGATATGGACATCGCTGGCGCCTTCCCTGACAGCCTGAGAAAGAATCGAGTTGACAAGACGGATAACCGGCGCCTCTTCAGCCATGTCCTGCAGGGAGCTGACCTCGATATCTTCGATGGCCGCGCGTGCTTTGTCTTCATCATCGTCTCTTTCGATCTGCATGTCCTGCATACCTTCGAGAACACCATCGATGCCGGAATAGGTGCCATACAGGCTGCCGATTAAATGGTTGAGCTCCTGGTATGTACAGATGACTGATTCCACCTCTGTATTGGTGTAAACCTCAATGGAATCGAGCCCTGTAATATCCATGGGATCGGTCATGGCGAGGGTCAGGAGGAATTTGGTTTTTCTTAATGGTACAGCCTGGAACTTCTGGGCAAGTTCCAAAGGTATCACCTTGGAGAGTTCGATGTCGATGGGGTAGTCATCGGGGCTATACTTCTTGATTTTCAGCTGTCGTGATATGATATCGGCCGCCTGAGAGCCACTCACGATTCCTTCACGAACCAGATATTGTCCCAGTTTCATATTTGTTCGCTTGTGGTCGATGATGGCCTGTTTCAGCTGCTCCTCGCTCAGCAACCCGGCCTCGATGAGCATTTCTCCAAATTTCTTTTTAGTTTTCACTGGTTATCTCGCTTATTTTATATTTTGGATCTTCTCCCAATTAGTTGGAATCCTTCTTTTATGTGTTAGCATTTTGATAAGGATTTGCATAAAAAACCGTATGAGCATCCCAATCAGAAACAATCCCGGCTTTTGACCTGCCACTTAAACGAAGATGGTTAAGTTTATTGACAGCCGAAGCCTCATCAAAAAAGGGCTGATTAAGAAGTACTGAAAAACGAAGACCCGATGTGCGATTCCAATAAGGGATCAGGCGTGCAGAAAGTGCGCCGGCGGTGTCTTGACGCAGGAATCTGAATACGGTTTCCAGACTATCCTCTTCGGTAATTTGAACCCACCATCGTTTCAATGGCTGCTCTTCCACATGGGATGCAATGGCAGGGAAAAGTATTATTTCACCAATATTGATGGTGTCCGGATTTTTTATTTGCGGGTTGATCCGGAGGACGGATTGAAGATGAGCTTTGTTGAAGACACCATAGATTGTCTGGATGAGCCCGCCGAGAGTTTCATATCGCTTGACTTTTATTTGTCCCAGCACCCCGGGGACTTCATGTATCCCGGGGTTTGTAACTAATGGAGCGGTGGTGGCAGAAGACTGTAACTGAGTGTTATCCGTGGATTCAGCGTCATCAACCGACAGACTTGGCTTGTCTGACGTGACAGGTGCTTTCGCTTGCCGGGATTGTACTGTCTTGGGTTGTTATGATGATCTCTGGCATCATCACTTATCACGGGTGTGACCGGCATGGGGTCGATGGTCGCGATATGTATCCTTTGGATGACTTCTGTTTCTTTGGCACGGGTGCTGGGGCTCTGGTTCGGGAGCCATTTCGGAATGGTGAAGACGAGCACCGACGAGAACGATCAGGAGAATGAGCTGCAAATTGCCATGACCGATTTTTCCCGGAAGAAAAGACCCTTCGTATGCACGATTGTACCAAAAACCAGTTGGCTCTGCTTTTATTCTGAATGATCATCGTCAGAATGCTACGGTGGCAGACGTTGACAATTTTACGCGGATAGCCATTTGTGGCTCGATAAATAGCCCACAGGGCAGGGTAGGTGAACAGAGCAAGTCGTTTTGCCGCAGCACTGGATTGGTTCAGACGATACTGGATCATGGCGCGCGTATCGCGAAAATTCATGGGTTTCAGCAAGTGGTATAGATTTATCCGGTCAGCGAAATTGGCATGCTCTTTGAGCGTATTGTCAAATTCTCTCTGGGCAAAAATAGCGATCTGGAGCAATTTATAATCGTTTGTTTCAAAATTGAGGAACTCTCTCAGTAGTTCGAGACAAAAGACCGGAATTTTCTGACCTTCATCTATGATGAGAATAACGGTTTTATTTTCATCGACACCTTTTGTAAAAAGGGCATTTTTGATATGTTCCTTCAGTTTGAAGTCATTGACATTTTCGGAATGTTTTTCATGGGTGAGCATTTCCGTTACAGCAAGCAGAAACTCGTGGGGCGTGCTGAAATGGGGATCCAGAATTAGATGCGACTCGATTTCGCCGTCATCGGAAAATCGTCGCAGAAGTTGGCGACAGAGGGTCGTTTTGCCAGTCCCGACTTCCCCGATGACCACATTCAGCCCCCGTCTGAGCCGCAAGGATAATTCTAATTTCTGAAGGCAGCTGACATGTTGTTGAGAGTTGAAAAAGTAATCTGGGTCCGGAGAGTTGGAAAAGGGTTCTTTATTTAGATTCAGAATACTGAAATAATCCATTTTCTTATCAGGAGTCGGGCGTGCTTACAGCTGACGAATCATCAACTTCGTCAGCAAACTGCTCGCCCAGAATATGGGGTGTAATGAAAATCAGCACCTCATCGAGACTGTCGATGGTTTCTTTCCCTTTAAAGAGATAACCTAAAATCGGGATGTCTTTGAGCCAGGGAACCCCTTGGATTCTGTATCTGTCGGAATTTTCCTTGCTCAGACCGCCGATAACCGTGGTCTGTCCATCGAAAAGCAGCACATTGGTGATGGCACTCTTGGTTCTTATGGCGGGCTGTCCTCCGACGGCGTTGGCAAAATCGAGCTCGTCTTTTTTGGTGTTGATGTTGAGTTTGAGGGTGTTGTTTCCGATGACGTGGGGGGTTACCTCAAGACTCAGTACGGCTTTTTTGTATTCGATTTTGACTTCACCGTTTTCTACAGTCTGGTAGGGGACTTCCTGCCCGCTTTCGATGATGGCCTTCTGGTTGTCCAGCGTTGTAATGGAAGGACTCGAGAGGATATTGACCTTGCCTTCTGTTTGCAAGCGCAGACAGCTGGGCCGACAGGATGCCTTTGCCGATATCCTCGAGGGCAAAACCAAGCGTCAAGACCGGGGGCGCCCGCTGCGCTTACTGCACTGGAATTGAAGACGTTACCGGAGGTGGGATCGATTCCCGGCGAGAGTGTATTACCGAGAACACCGGTTGAATTCGCTCCGGGTGTGACCCAGACATCACCGTTGTTATACAGGCCGCCCCACTGAATCCCCAATTCCATGGAAACATCTTTGGTAGCCTCGACAATATGTGCTTCAATCAGTATTTGTGGCGTTGGCTTGTCAAGTTCGACAATCAGGGGAAGCATTCGTTCCAGATCGAATAAATAGCTTGAATGATAAGCGAATTGGTGTGTTCATCCACCATCACGGACCCAATGGCCTGGCCATCTTTATTTCCTGAAAGAAACATGGAAAGACTTTCTTTGAGCTTTTTGGCATCGGCAAACTCAACCGCAACAACCTGGGTAATCAGTGGTTCCACCAGTTCCATATCTTTTTCTTGGGCCTTGATTTTCTGATCGGTTGTCAGACGTTCAAGATTTCTGTTGATATCTTCTTGCGTCACAATACGGATGATATCTCCATCCCAGGCATACGAGAGGCCCTGGGTATTGAGAATACTCAGAAAAGCCTGATCCCAGGAAGCATCTTTGATATCGATGTTGACGGTTCCTTTTACATTCTCATTGACAATCAGATTCAAACCGACTGCGCGCGTCAAGGCTCTCAGAAGTACGGTTACATCGGTTTGATGCATGCGCATGGTAATTTTTTTGGTTGGAAGCGGTTTTTCTAGGTCGGATTTCTGCTTTTCAGCTTCTTGGACGGTCAGAACACGCGGTGGCAGATTGATGACGCGCTTTCTTGACTGGGGAGAATAGCCTTTGGATTTTTCAGCAGTCGTTTTCCATTGTTTGAAAAATTGGTCAGCCTCTGTTTCCTCCTGCTTATGCGCACAACCGGAAAGTAAAGAAAGCAGGAAAATGACGGAGAGCATCCATCGGACGATAAACGAATATGTGAGTTGTCTTTTCATTTTGAAAACTTATTCCTTTTCTTCCAATGACATGTTAACGGGTTCATCCAATGGAAGGGTAATGGTGTCGGGATTGTTTTCAATCCCCAGGACTATCTTGGTCGGCAATATCCTTTTAACATAATATCCTGTCTCATTCAGTTGATCGCCGGTTTCATACTCGGTACCATTGACGATGGCGATGAGCGCATCGGGCGTTTGCAAAAATCCTGTGTAGGATATTTGAACGGTTTGAACCGTTACCTCGGCACTGGCTTCAAACGGTTCGGAAGTGAGACGTGTCCCGGCTTGCAGGAAAGGATCCTGCGGCCATACTTTTTCAGCCTGATCGATGATGTATCTATCGGCGGCTGAGATGGTATTCATTGGAAAGATTCGTGGCAGCACCAATGACGAAATTTTTCAATTCCGAAAGATTCTGTTTCGAATTGTCTATGATGGTCTTGGTGCCGGAATTTGAAAAGAAGGTGTAACCACCATAAGCGACAACAATAATCATCACCAGAAGAATAATTTTTTCTCTATTCGCCATAATTCAGGTTCCGAAAATCCAAGGGGTCAAGGATTGAATAGTTTCATTTTCTTAATACAAGCGGCGGTTGTCTGCTCTCTATAAGTGCAGGGAACAAATTTATGCCTCTTGAGCGATCCAGAGTTTCAACCGGATCAGTTGTTTATCGGCGGTGTTGTCTATACGAATGTTTTCAATGTGCTCAAGATAGGGCAGGGTCCCGAGCTGAAGTATAAGATTTCGAAGATTCATGAAATCTCCCGAAATATCAATGTTCAACTTGAGCATCCCGGACCCATCCATTAATCCACCGACATCGGTTAAAATGCTGTTTAGTTTAAAATCGTTTAGCAGAATAATGTCTTGAATGATGCCTGATATATTACTGGTCTCGTTTTTTGACAATTTTTCTTTTTTAGGAAAAGGAAGATTTTCAGGATCCTGAAAGCTTGCTTTTTTAGACAAGTCGGTGAAAATGGGCGAAAGGATTTTCTGCTCTTCGATCTGGTTTTTCAGCGTATTGATTTCATTTTCAATGTTGCTGTAGGCAATATAATTGGGAAAGATAGACAGGAGTACAAAAAAAATGATTCCTCCGCCCAATAGAACGATGACCATGATATTTTTCGTCGGCAGTTTACTGATAGCCATTGATGTTTCCAGTATCTTGTTTGTCGACCCTGTTATTACGCCCAAACGGCAGTTTCAAACCAGGTCAAGTTTCGCTGAAAAAAGCAGCACTTCTTTATGGTCGAGATATTTAAATGACTTGTTTTCAATACTGGGCGTCCCAAACATGGGAGAACCCTTCAGCTTGACGATATAGCCGGCCAGAATTGATTCAAATGTAAGACGATTACCCAGGACAACCCCCTCCACCTCGAGCTGCTGCCTGGGTTGCTCACCATCCTGTTTGGTTTTTTAGGCCCATATCGGCGGATATGCTGAGCAACCTTATTTCGGATGGGGTGATGGATGATATCTCATTGATAATCGCTATGCCTTTGTACTTGTCCCCGAGTTGCTTGATGGCCTTACGTTTATCCTGGGTTTTTGATGCCAGGTTGATGATGAGGTTTTTATTCACCAGGGGTTTGAAACTTTCAACCTCTGTCTGCAGTTTTGCCAGCTCCATCTTTTTCTGATCGAGCAGATTATTACCCCATAGAAACAGTCCGAAACATACGGCAAGAAAAAAAAGAATGCCGACAAATATGCCCTGGTTAACCTTGCGTGTGTTTTCGTATCGCTGCTTGTCTTTATAGGTGTAGATGAAATTGGGTGTCAGAGAATTATTGGAAAGCGCCATGCCGATGGCTGGAGCAAAGGCTTCTTTCTCCGACAGAGTTTCAGGTATGGTTGCAATGCCCAGATAGCTCAGTTTCGGCGAAAAAGGATTCATCGTATCGATGGGGATGTCGAGCTGTTCTTTCATGAAGACGAACAGTCGTTCGTAGACACTCATCTGGCCGGACACATAGACCTTGCTCACACGTTCTTTGTTAAAGTGGAGATAATAGTGCGACAAGGTTCTCTCAACTTGCTTGACAAGGCGCTCCAGGGCCGGTTGAATCATGCCGAATACATCATGCTCTCTGAGGATATGACCGGTTTCTTCCAGTCGAATCGGCTCAGCATTGGAAATGTGGTCAAAGAAAATCTTCCGGGCTTCGTCAAGGTCGAGGATGTGCCTCTCTTCTTCGATACCGAAAATGCTGCTTTCGGAAGGTTGAATTGATTGCTGGGCTATTTCCATTTTACTTTTACTGACTTCCTGGGCAACTGCCTCGATCATGCTCCGGATGCCGGCCTTGATACCTCTGGAAAGGACGAGATTGCCGTTGGAATATATGACGATTCTTGACCAATCTCTTCCGATGAACAGGCTGCAGATATCTTTTCCAAGGGTATCGACCACCTCGGTTCGAAAAATATTTTGAAGTGCAAAAGGAACGATGGAAATACCTGTCAGGGGAAATCCGATCTTTTCAAATAGATTTTTCTGCTGGGCGATATCCTGCCGGGGAGCCACATAGGCCATTATTTCAATTTTATTGATGCCGTCCTCAACGACATCGCCTAAAATTTCGTAGTCGAAAATCATCTCGTCTTCGTTGAAAGACAAATCTTTTTTCAATGTCCAGTAGGTTGCATTGTCAATCTGTTTCTTGGAGACTTTAGGGATTTTGAGGTTTCGGGTTTCGACCTTGGCTGACGATATGGCATTCCACAAAGCAAGCTTTCTGTTTTTGCCACAGAAATCTTTTAATGTATTGCGTAAAAATTGAGGAAATTTCGAGCTGTTAGGTGTGATGCCGGCCTCATAGGGAAGGCTGATAAAGTCGATCAATTCCTGACGTTTATCAGATACCTGATTGACCATGGCTAACTTGAGTTCATGGTAGCCGATATCGATACCGACGCCGGCTCTTTTTCTCATGGGAACAACATTTGAAAGCATTGTCTGCTGTTGAGGTTTCTGAAAGTTTTCTGAAGGTTCCGGTTCCGCGGAGGGTTCTGCTTTGTTTTCCTTTTGGCGAATTAGACCCAACAACTTTTCTGTGGAGGAAATTTCGTCTTTCTTGGCCAAGGGGGAGATCTCCATTAAATGATGATTGATAACTTTAAGATGTAATTATTATTTGATGGTGTATATATATACAATAGATATACAACTTTTACCTATAAATATATACAAAGTATGTTTCTCATAAATAGGCGTATTTGTCAAGAAATAAAACACATACAGGGCCAAAGGCGCAACATGCTTGAAAAAAGAAATTAGATCTGCTTTAAACGAGAAATTCATTTTACGAATTTTGGAGAAATCATGAAAATTCGCGTTGGATTGACAGACAAAATGGTGCTGATCGGGTTGGGTATAGCCGGTGTGTACTGGATCCTGGACACCATCCTGTCCCTGTTTGGGTCATACGAATACAGTTTTGGCAGCCATCTTTTTGGTGCCGGATACGATGATATCTGGCCGCGTCTGATCGTTATCTGCCTCTTTGTCATTTTTGGGTCCCATGCGCAATATACCATCAATCTGAGAAAGAAAGCCGAAGAACGGAGCCTCAAGGAGATAGCTACCCGGGAGAGATTTCAGCGATTACTTTCTCCGGACCTGGCTGAGATGGTTGTCTCCGGTAAACTGACCGTAGAAAAGGGGGGTGAAAATCGCACCGCCACTGTGATGTTTGTGGACATACGCGATTTCACAGCTATGAGCGAAAACATTCCTGCCGCAGAAGTACTGCAGATACTGAACGAACATTACGAGCTTATCGTGGACATCGTCTTCCGGCACGAGGGTACGGTCGACAAGTTTATTGGTGATGCCATGATGGTTATATGGGGTGCCCCGGTAGCCCATGCAGACGATGCCGCAAGGGCATGCTTTGCGGCCATCGATATTCAACGAGAGCTGGTGAATTTCAACACCTCTTTGAGGGCTAGGGGACAGAAGGAAATCAGAATCGGCATCGGGATCAACACAGGGAATCTGGTGGCCGGGTATATCGGTTCAACTCAAACCATGAGTTACTCTGTTATTGGAGACACGGTAAACACGGCTTCAAGGATTTGTTCCGCCGCAAAGGCAGGGCAGATCATCATATCAGAAAATACCCGCAAGGAAGTGCACGCGCAATTCAATATGGATGCACTCAAGCCCATTAATGCAAAAGGAAAATTCCAGCCTGTAAAAGTTTTCAATATTACGGGAGTTAAGTAGAACATAACTCGAACGTCTCAACAGCCAAACTTCGCGATGACGGATTTCTTGTCGGGTCGGGTAAAGGATTTTGTAAAGCGTTCAATTTTTTAACGTTGGACGTTCATTTGTTTATATTTGATGTTCAAGCCGGAGGACAATGTCTGTGTTAAAAATCGGCATGGGTTATGATGTACATCAATTGACCCGGGGAAGAAAGCTGGTTCTGGGTGGTGTCGATATATTGTATGAAAAGGGGTTGCTGGGGCATTCAGATGCGGATGTACTGGTTCATGCGGTCATTGACGCGTTGCTGGGAGCCGCACATCTGGGTGATATCGGCCGGCTCTTTCCGGATTCCGACCCGCAGTACAAAGACGTGTCCAGCCTTCGCTTGTTGAGAAAGACAGGGCGTCTTGTGGAAAAGAACGGGTTTTCACTCATGAATGCCGATGCCGTCATCATAGCAGAGTCTCCAAAACTCGCACCCTATTTGGATAAAATGCAGTCGAATATGGCCGATGCATTACAGGTTCCGGCGACCTGTATGCATGTAAAGGCAACGACGCATGAGGGGCTTGGTTTTTTTGGAAAAGGCGAGGGGATCGGCGCCATGTGTGTGGTGCTGCTTCAGGAAGGGGTGGAGGATTTGAAGGATGAAGATTTAACAGAGGTAGGTCGGTATACATAGAATACAGGCGATCAGTTAAGATGACTTAACCGATAACTATTTAGAAAGATAACATATATGCCCATCTCCATCTATAACACCTTAACCCGAAAGAAAGAATTGTTCCAAACCATTGAACCGAAAAAGGTTCTTATGTATGTTTGCGGACCCACGGTTTATGATTCCTGTCACATCGGGCATGCCCGGTCAGTGGTGGTATTCGACGTGATCTCCCGTTATTTGAAGACCCAGGCATATGATGTTGTCTACGTGAGAAATTTTACGGACATCGACGACAAGATCATAAGACGCGCAGCGGAGATCGGTATGGATCCCAAGGCGCTGGCTGACAAATATATCGATGAGTTCTACCGGGATATGGATGCCCTGCAGGTGGAAAGAGCCAGTTTCGAGCCGAGAGTGACGGAGCATATCGACGATGTGATTCAACTCGTGGAAAAACTGTTGGAAAAGCGGGTTGCCTACGTTGTCGATGGGGATGTGTTTTTTGCTGTTAAAGCTTTTGATGCCTATGGCAAATTATCGCATCGTCATCTGGAAGATATGGATCCGGGAGCCCGTGTGGAAATCGATCCCCGCAAGCGGAATCCATTCGACTTTATCCTCTGGAAAGCTGCAAAAACGGGTGAACCGTCATGGGATAGCCCGTGGGGGAAAGGACGCCCGGGTTGGCACATCGAATGTTCGGCCATGAGTGCCAGATACCTGGGCGAAACCTTCGATATTCACGGGGGTGGCAGAGATCTGATCTTCCCTCACCATGAAAACGAAATTGCCCAGTCTGAGGCGGGGCATGATCGTGAATTTGTTCGATACTGGATCCATAATGGGTTTGTGAATATCGACAAGGAAAAAATGTCCAAGTCTCTCGGCAATTTCCGGTTGATAAAGGACGTCATTCAGCAATACCATCCAGAGGCTATCAGGCTTTTTCTGCTCTCAAAACAGTATCGAAAGCCTATTGACTTCAGCCAGGCCTCCATGGAAGCGTCACGAGCTGCCCTGGACCGGATCTATGCCCTGCTCCTTCGAATCGACGAGACCATCGCCGGGGCAAAGATACCTGCCATGGCGCCGGGAGACATGCCATTCTGGAAGATATTTTGTCACGCCATGGATGACGATTTCAACACCGCCAACGGTATTGCCGTCATCTTCAATGCCGTGCGGCATGCCAACCGTATCATGGATAAGAATGAAACCAGCACGAATTCCCGGGACGTGTTGATATCGCTGTCAGCCATCAAACTGGAAATACTGCGGATGGGTGCTGTGCTGGGCATTGGCAGCCATGCACCGGAGGCCTATTTCCATGCCCAACGTGAATCTGTTTTGGCGCAGGAAACCATCGATGCCCAATTCATTGAAAAATTGGTCGTTGAGCGCGAGGTTGCAAGGCAGGAGAAAGACTGGGATAGAGCTGATCAGATCAGAGAGCAGCTGGCAGCCATGAATATTGTTCTCAAGGACCGACCGGATGGGACTGATTGGGAAATAAAATCGTCAAGTAAACGATTTTATCATACGCGGCATTCGAACCGCTCCAATATCGAATGCTCAATGTCGAAAGTATAGCCAATGGATTAAACACGTATGACGTGTGCGGGAGAACGATCATTCGAATTGTGTCATTTGGAGATAATCTACTACTTTCTACTTTCGTGCTTCGGACTTACGTTGTTCCAGCTATTCAATATCCCATCAAACCCTACAAACCCCACGAACTCTACGGACCCTAAAAAATCCATGCCTCCTTTCAAACTAGTTTCCGACTTCACGCCTACGGGTGACCAGCCAAATGCCATCAAAACCTTGAGTGAAAACCTGATGCGGGGTGTACGGCATCAGGTTCTGTTGGGTGTGACCGGTTCCGGAAAAACATTCACCATGGCACATGCAATTGCAAGGGCAGGCAAGCCCACACTGGTGCTTGCTCCCAACAAGACACTGGCCGCCCAGCTTTACAATGAGTTCCGTTCTCTTTTCCCGGAAAATGCCGTCGAGTATTTTGTCTCCTATTACGATTACTACCAGCCGGAAGCCTACATTCCTTCGAGTGATACCTATATTCAAAAAGATTCCTCCATCAATGAGATGATCGATAAAATGCGGCATTCCGCTACCCGATCCGTCTTGACGCGCCAGGACGTCATCGTGGTGGCCAGTGTTTCCTGTATTTTTGGTCTGGGAGAACCTGAGGAATATCTGTCCATGAAAGTCGAAATCGAAGAGGGCCTGGATATTGGCCGGGATACCGTTCTGGCACGACTTGTTGCCATGCAGTATGAAAGAAATGACATGGATTTTCATCGGGGGGTTTTCAGGGTGCGGGGAGACCGTCTGGAGGTGTTTCCCGCCTATGAAGACAGTCTTGCCGTACGCATCGATTTTTTCGGTGATCAGATTGAGGCTATCTCAGAAATCGATGCCCTGAAAGGAACCGTCCATAGAAGAGTTCGGCGAACCGCCATCTTCCCGGCCAGCCACTACGTCATGCAGGCCAGAAAAAGAAGAAAAGCGGTCCAGACCATTCAGGATGAGTTGAAGGAGCGTGTCCAGGGCTTTCGGGAGATGAAAAAATATATCGAGGAACAACGGATCGAAGAAAGGACCCAGTTTGATATGGAGATGATCCAGGAAATCGGGTATTGTAATGGGATCGAGAATTATTCCCGTCACTTTACCGGTCGGGCGGTGGGGGACCCGCCGCCTACGCTTCTCGATTATTTTCCGGATGATTACCTCCTGTTCATTGATGAAAGCCATATTGCCGTTCCGCAGTTGCGCGCCATGTACAAAGGTGATCGATCCCGAAAAATGACACTCGTGGAATACGGTTTCCGTCTTCCTTCCGCACTTGATAACCGGCCGCTGAAATTTGAAGAGACAGCCGCCAGAATAAAACAGGTTGTCTATGTGTCGGCGACACCTGCTGAATATGAATTGGAGAAGGGGTCCCACGCAATCGTCGAACAAATTGTTCGGCCAACCGGTTTGCTGGATCCCGAAATCATTGTCCGAGGTGCGGAGAACCAGGTAGATGACCTGCTCATGGAAATTCGCAAGTGCACCAAAAAAAATGAGAGGGTGCTTGTCACCACACTGACGAAACGGATGGCTGAGGATTTAACCGAATACTACTCGGACCTGGAAGTGAAGGTCAGATACCTGCATGCGGATATCAACACACTGGAACGGATGGATATTATCAGGGACCTTCGTATGGGCAGGTTTGACGTTCTGATCGGCATCAACCTTCTCCGCGAAGGTCTGGACATCCCCGAGGTGTCCCTGGCGGCCATTCTCGACGCCGACAAGGAAGGATTCCTGCGTTCTACGCGATCTTTGATACAGACATGCGGCCGTGCCGCCCGGAATGTCCGCGGATGTGTTATCATGTATGCCGATGTCATAACGGATTCCATGCAGAGGGCGATTGACGAGACCAACAGAAGACGCACGATTCAGACAAGCTATAACGCCAGGCATGGGATTACGCCCAAATCGATTAAAAAGGAGATCGCTGATTCATTTTCAGCCATGGCTGATGCAGACTATGTCGATTTGGACAAGGTGTCGGAGCGACTTCAGGGTTATGACAGCGAAGAGAGTCTCGAAACGGCCCTGAAACAAATGGAGACGGAAATGAGAGCGGCTGCAAAGGAACTCGCATTTGAAAGGGCCGCGATTCTTCGTGACCGGATTTTGGAACTGAAAAAGACCATGTTGTTTGAGCTATAGGTGGTAAAATATGAACATTCGAAGTTCAACGTCGAATGAAAAGAAAAATTAAAGAGATGCACTTCGAACATCGCCGAACGTCGAACATCGAATGAAACGAAATATTTAATGCTGAAGCTTAGCAACTTCTTAATAAGTCGGGCACGCCATGTATCTATTGTGTTCACTGGATAGCGCTAAAGCTTCACTACGTGACCCGCTTTCGCGGGAATGACAGGCTCGCATACGCCTGTTTCTTCATTTTTTCGATTCATAATTCGATGTTGGGCGTTCGATGTTCGAACATCTTTTATCCTTCATCTGTTACATCAAACGAGTTAGACGCTTATGGCGTTCATTTAAAGCATATGGCAAGACTATGGACCTATCAGCAATCAGCTGCATCAGACATTCAAAAACAACTTTCCCGAACCCCTTCCGGGCCGGGTGTTTACCTGCTGAAGGATGTTGAAAATAAAATAATATACGTGGGGAAGGCCGCGCAGCTGAAGAAGCGGCTGGCATCTTATTTTTCAAAATCAAAACATGCGGATACCAAGATAAGCGTACTCGTGAGCAAAGTGGCTGCTTTCGATGTCATTCTGGTAGGGTCTGAAAAAGAAGCCCTTATCCTCGAATCAAACCTGATCAAGAAATACAGACCCAGATACAATGTTATTCTGAAAGACGACAAACGCTATCCTTGCCTGCGTATCAACACACGACATGCTTATCCGAAAATATCCATTGTCCGAAAAATCAGAAAAGACGGGACGCTTTTTTTTGGCCCATTTACATCGGCAGGTGCGGTGAGGCAATCCCTTAAAATTGTGAACCGGACATTTAAACTTCGCAAGTGTTCGGACAGGGAGTTCAGCCAGAGGACAAGACCCTGTCTGCACTACCAGATGCGGCGATGTCTGGCACCCTGCTGTATGGATGTCGACAAGAAAACCTACGGGGCGTTGATACAGGAAGTTGTATTGTTTCTGAACGGTCGAACACCCGACCTGATCATGAAGATCAAGAAAGAGATGAATCGCCAGGCGGACCTGGAGCGATATGAAAAGGCCGCAGAGTTGCGGGATAAACTCTTTGCCCTTGAAAAGACCCTTGAAAAACAGCTTTCCGTATCAGCAGACTTGAAGGATCGGGACGTTCTTGCGCTGGTGACATCTTCGGACCATGCCATGATCACCATGTTGTATGTCCGGGGTGGTTTTCTCCTGGGGAAACGTCAATTTGTTTTTGAAAAGGTTTTGGCCACGGAAGAGGATATTCTTGCCGGATTTTTGCGTCAGTTTTATGAACAGGCACATATGATTCCATCGGAGATCCTCGTGTCCCATTATCTTGAAGATGCTGAAATTATCGAAGGCATACTGAAAGAGTCCAGGGACGGCAAGGTTAAAATTCACCGTCCTCAGAGAGGGGAAAAGAGACGTCTCGTTTTGATGGCCATGGAAAATGCGGAAAATGGATTGCGTGAATCATTGGCGTCCAACGCTGCCGATATGGCATTATTGATACGGCTCAAGAAGCGGCTGAATATGGAGCGGCTGCCGAAAAGGATAGAGTGCTTTGACAACTCCCATTTGTTCGGACGGGCATCGGTCTCCGGCATGGTGGTATTTGAAAAGGGCAGGCCGAAAAAAGAATCCTATCGCACATACCGACTCAAGACAGCCGGTATGCATGATGACTACGCAGCAATGGCGGAGGTGTTGGGGCGGCGGTACGGCAGGTCCGAGGGTCGTGATCCTTTGCCCGATCTACTGGTGGTGGATGGCGGCAAAGGGCAGTTGAATATTGCAGGCGACATCATCAATATGCTGGGGCTGAACAACGCTTTCGGGATAATTGGTATTGCAAAGAGAGATGAAAAGAAAGGCGAAGTCAGAGACAAGATCTACCAGATGGGAAGAGCGAATCCGGTTTCGTTTGGGAGAGATCTGGATGGTCTGCTCTTATTGCAGCAAATCAGGGATGAAGCGCACCGTTTTGCCCTTCAATATCATAGAAAACTTCGCGGAAAACAGGCCATGCGTTCGGCTCTGGATGACATTTATGGTGTAGGCCCCAAGAAAAAAGCGATACTGTTGAAACATTTCGGCAGTGTCGAGTCGATCAGCGCAGCAGATTTGGACGTCCTGGCGGCGCTACCGGGGATGAATCGCCGGGTGGCGCAAGCGGTGAAAGAGGGGTTGGGAAAGCAGAATCAGAAGCAGAAGTCAGGATACAGGAGTCAGAAGTCAGAAGTCAGAAGACAGAAGTCAGAAGTCAGAAGACAGGAGACAGAATACAGAATAAAGATGAACGTCAAATTTAAAAGATGAACGTCCAACATCGAACATCGAACGTCCAATGATGAATCAAAAAAATCAAACCCGAGTCCCACACCTGTTTCTTCATCTTTTCATTCAAAATTCGATGTTGGACGTTCGATGTTCGATGTTCATTTTTATTCTGAATTCTGCCTCCTGCCTTCCGATGCCTAATCAGCTTCCGCAGATCATCTTTCAGCCCCTGAACCGCCTCTGCAGATTTCATCAGGGCTGTCTTTTCTTTTTCCGTAAGCGTGATTTCTATGATCGCTTCCACGCCGCCGGCACCCAGCTTCACCGGCACCCCGATAAAGAGATCCTGAATGCCGTACTCGCCCTCCAGATACGCGGCGCACGGCAATATTTTTTTCTTGTCTTTTAAAATGGCTTCAGCCATTTCGACGGCCGCAGACGCCGGGGCATAGTAAGCACTACCGGTCTTTAAAAGTTTTACAATTTCAGCACCCCCATTGGCTGTACGATCAACAATGGCATCGATGCGGTCTTGGGGCATTAATTCAGTGATGGGGATACCCGCTACCGTGGAGTAACGGGGCAATGGAACCATGGTATCGCCATGTCCACCCAGGACAAATGCATGGGTGTTTTCTACCGACACGTTGAGTTCCATGGCAATAAATGCCCTGAAGCGTGCCGAATCGAGTACGCCTGCCATACCGATTACACGGTTCTTTGGAAAGCCACTGGCTTCATAGGCAACGTGGCACATGGCATCCAGAGGATTGCTGACGATAATAAGCACCGCATTGGGTGAGTGTTCGGCGACCTGGGCCGTCACATTTTTCATGATGCCTGCATTGGTGCTGATCAGGTCGTCTCGGCTCATGCCGGGTTTTCTGGGTATACCTGCCGTGATGATGACAATGTCGGAATCTTTCGAGTCATCGTAAGCATTGGAGCCTGTCAGGTGGGCATCATGTTTTTCAATGGGTGCCGCTTCGGTAAGATCAAGTGCTTTTCCCTGCGGTACCCCTTCGACGATATCGATCAACACGACATCGCACAATTCTTTTTCAGCCAGGCGTTGGGCCGCGGTTGCACCGACATTGCCGGCCCCCACGACGGTTACTTTCTTATCCATGGATGTCTCCTCCGTAAACCATATACGATGTTAGGTTATTACTCCGGCAGCTAAAGATGCCAACCGCTTCATGCTGGAACGGATAAACCTTTCGGCAACCGGTCGACCGGGTCACATTTCATAAATTCGCTACCGGAATTTATTTTGATAGCACACCCGATAATGATGTCAATACATTTATATGTAGTTCAATTATTGACATTTTATATGAAAACAGGATAAAGAGTTAGATCGCGAGTTAGGAAGATAAGAAAAACAGCCTGCCGGGAAACGGTTACGATAATGAGGGAAGTAATGGGAATCAAAGAATCCATCAAAAAGTTGCTGCAGGAGGCTGAGCTTTATAAAAAACATGGCCTGCTTGACGAAGCAAGAGGTAAATATACCGAAGCCGAACAACGGGTTCGAGAACACGACAGGATTCAGAACAAGGAGAAGATCCTTAAAGGCATTGCCAATAAGATGCGCCTGTTGGACTCAGATACTAAAAGGGTTGAAAAAGGACCGTCGTCACCCGAACTTTCAGCAAAGGCCCAGGATCTTATCAAGAATCTGTTTTCATTTTCAAAGACAGACAGCGAAGAGGAAGCGATTCTGGAAGGGGCTATCGCCCTTGCAAAATTCGGACAATTTGAGCGAGCGCTGGGTGAATTCAAGAAGCTTATCGACAAAGAATCACACCGGGTGGTGGCCGCTAAGAATGTATTGCGATGCCACATCCAACTCAACTCTGAAGACGCCGCCGCAGATCAATATGAAGAATGGGCCGGCAACGGGAACTTCCCGCCGGGCCAGTTAGAGAAAATTCGACTTTTTCTTGCCGAGATACTGAAAATCAAAGGAATCCAAAGAGATCTTACCTCGGTTTCGGTGAAAGAAGAAATTGTTCAGGAGCATGAGGAAGAAGAATTTATCGATATCAGTTCTATAGGTATCTACTTTAATTCCGGGCCTTCAAAAGGCAAGGTTGTTGAATTTGATGTAAACTTTCAATCAGGCAATATGCTCAGTCTGATAATTTCCAAAAATGACGCCAAAACCATTGAACCCATGCAAGAGGGTGATGCATTAAAAGATCTTCAGTTTTTTTCTCCCATAGCCATGTTCAACGGATCCGGTGTTGTATCCGCTAAATCACAAATTAAATCCGGACCCAAGCAGGGGGATTTTTGTCTTGATATAAAGATCACGAGCAAATAAAAAGAAAGGGCTTTTGGGCAACAGTTGATTATGTTATGTTCAATTTAAAATGCTGTCGCGTTTCATAAAATCGTTATGCGATTTTATTTCTTCACCTGGAGTCACGCCGTATGGCCATATTTAACCTGAAAAAGCGAGAGATCGAATGCAAGATTGTCTATTATGGTCCGGGCCGTGGTGGGAAAACCACGAATCTGGAATATATATTCAAAAAGTATTCAAAACAGATAACCGGTGAGATGGTCTCCATTAACACGGAAGGTGACCGAACACTCTTTTTTGATTTTCTTCCCATGGGTTTGGGAAAGATCAGGGGCTGTGATATCAAGGTGCAGCTATATACGGTACCGGGGCAGGTGCAATACAGTGCGACCCGTAAACTGGTTCTCCGGGGTGTCGATGGAATTGTTTTCGTGGCCGATTCTCTCGAGGTTAGACGGGAAAAAAACATGATGTCTCTTAAGGACCTGCAGAAGAATTTAAAGGAGTACGGCATGAATATCTTCAAGGTGCCGCTGGTGCTTCAATACAACAAAAGAGATCTGGCGGATGAAGGCATTCCTTTGATGTCTATAGAACAAATGGAGAAAGACCTCAATCGTCAATTAAAGGCGCCTGCTTTTCCGGGTAGTGCCACCAAGGGCACCGGGGTCGGTGAAACGCTGAAGGAGTGCGCCCAGCTGACGTTGAAGGCTCTGCAAAAAGAATTACAGTGGGCGCAGTAGGCAACGAATGAAAGAAGACATACTACAGGGAAACATTAAATTTCTCAATCTCGGCGATCTCATGCAGCTACTGGGGGGAAACGGCAGTTCAGGCATATTGCGGATCATGAGTCCATATGCGCCCGAACCCGGCATTATCTATTTTGATAATGGGAATCCAATCAATGCTTCTTGCGGCATGCTTTCGGGACTGGATGCTCTTTACTCGCTGTTCGGTTGGACAGATGGTGAATTTGAGTTTACAACCACGAGCGTCACGAGTGAAAGGGTCATCACCAAGGGACGCATGGGGATCATTCTGGATGGTCTGAAGATGCTGGACGAAGGCCGGATCGAAAGACTGGGGCCGGTCTCCATGGACAGCCGAACTGCAAAGTATTCTGATGTTGGTGCGGAACTTCCGGTTATCTGGGGCCCTTTGGTTGATTATATGTATGTTGTAGATGAAGAAGAATTTCATGAAGGTGATGCCATACTGCAAGAGGGCAGACACGGTAACTGGGTATGGGTGGTTCTCGAGGGAGTCATCGATATCATCAAAGAAACCGCTTCAGGACCCTTGACACTTTATCAGATCGGAAACGGTTCCTTTGTCGGCAGCGTATCCTCATTTCTGGTTCGAAACCATTCTCGGATGTATTCCGCCAGGGCCGTGGGGGATGTTCAACTAGGCGTTCTCGATTCACAACGTCTTGCCCAGGAATATTCGAAGATGTCATACGAGTTCAAGGCATTCGTCATGAGTCTGGACAGGAGATTGCGCCATATCACGGATCGTGTGGTGGAGTATTCAACAAAACAGATAGATCTTGACGACTATCTAAAGCATCGCCAGAAAGTAATCGAGCAGGGTGATGATGAGAAGCGCTTATTCCGGGTCCAGCATGGCAAGGCATCCCTGGTGCAGAAAACGGATGACGGTTTTGTGCCTTTGGCACATCTGGAACGAGATGATTTTTTTGGTTATATTCCATTTTTAGATCTTGGTCATGAACCTGAACTTGCCTCTGTGCTGGCCTCGAAGGACCTGAAAATTCAGACACTGAACCCGGATATCATCCAACAGGAATACGACAACATTTCCACTACGTTTAAAAATTTTATTGATAATATCGCAACGTGCACGAATTCTTTAACAAAGGTACTGAACAATCGGCAGAGAGAACTGATGACCTAGCTATTCAGCTTCGGCTGACCGGCATGGGCAGAATCATCCCAACGACAGGTGGGCAGGATGAATGGCAGCGATAAACGAAGACACATACGGGTAGAATCGACGAATCTTCTAAATTTTGTTTGTAAGGGTCGTAGACGGTGAACCATGTCATCAGGGCATGGGCAGAACACTCAATGTGTCTGAATCCGGCATATTGCTCGAGACCTACAAACCCATTGATTCCCGGACGCCTATTTCCATAACCATCGGTATCGAAGAAGAACTCATCGATATAGAAGGAGAGGTCGTTTTCCTGAAGGAAAGCGCTAAAGATGTCTATGCGGCGGGTATCAGGTTTTCACAGATCAATGATAAGGAACGGATGATTCTGCTTAAATTCATTGAGGCGTTCAAGAAAAATTAGATTGAAAGGCGTTGTAATCATGAGTCAACATGTACTGGAAACAGACTTTAAAGATTTGAAACTACTGAAGAGGGGTAAGGTGCGTGATGTATATGATCTGGATGATGCCTTGTTGATGGTTGCAACAGACAGGATTTCCGCATTTGATGTTATCATGAACGACCCTGTCCCCGGCAAAGGCATTATTCTGACCCAGATATCCCTGTTCTGGTTTGACGCCATGAAGGCCCTGGTGCCCAATCACGTTATTTCAAGTGATGTCGCTGAGTACCCTGCTGTCTGCAGGCCCTATGCTGAAAAACTGCACGGCAGAAGCATGCTGGTTCGGAAAACAGAACCTTTGTCCATTGAATGTGTTGTCAGGGGCTATCTTTCCGGGTCCGGCTGGAAATCTTACCAGGAAACCCGCAGTGTTTGCGGTATCGGTCTGCCGGATGGACTCAAGGAGTCAGACAGGCTTCCCGAGCCCATATTTACACCATCCACCAAGGCGGAGATCGGACTCCATGACATCAATATCGATTTTGATGAAGCTGTTCGGATGGTTGGAAAAGAGATTGCCGAGGAAGTCAAACGTCTCAGCCTGTCAATCTATAATAAGGGTGCTGAAATATCTGATCAGAAAGGGATTATTATCGCCGACACGAAGTTTGAATTCGGGATAATAGAGAATGAAATCATCCTTATCGATGAGGTCCTCACACCGGATTCCTCCCGGTTCTGGCCCAAGAAGACCTATACCCCGGGAGGTCCCCAGAAAAGCTTTGATAAACAATACTTGAGAGACTACCTGAGCGACATCGAGTGGAACAAGGAGCCGCCCCCGCCCCCGCTTCCGGATACAGTTATCCAGAAAACCTACCAGAAATACAAGGAGGCCTTAACCCAGTTGACGGGTAGAGACGATGTCCTATAGGGTGACGGTTATAGATCTGACCGTCATTGATTTAGAAGATGAGACCTACAGAATTACCACGTCGGGGGCTGTGGAAGACCTCGCCAAATCCGTACAGTACGTTGGACTGATCAACCCGCCTATCCTCGTTCAAAAACAGGGCCGATACAGTATTGTTGCAGGTTTCCGTCGTATTGCAGCCATGCAGAAACTGAATTATGGACGGATTTCGGCCCAAGTGATGCCGCCGAAAAGCTTACCCCTCGAATGCATCCGGATCGCCATTGCCGACAATACCTCACAAAGGAAACTTGATCTCCTGGAGATTTCCAGGGCATTGGCATTGCTGGACGCGCACGTCGAAGACCGGGAATCATTGATCAGAGAAGCGAAAAACCTCGGGTTGCCCGATAACCACCATCACATTGAAAAAATCATGGGGATCTGTCGACTCCCCCATCTGATACAGATGGGGATTTACCAGAACAGTATATCGCTGAGCATGGCTGCTGAACTCCAGGAATTTGATGCATCTACAGGAATTCTGTTGGCCAGGACTTTTATGGAACTAAAGTTAAACCGGAACAAGCAGAGAGAAATCTGCTCCCACCTCAAGGAAATCGCCCGTCGTGAAAAACGCGGCACCCAGGAGATACTGTTGTCCGAAGGTCTATCAGACGTGCTGGATGACAAGGATCTGGACAATCTCCTGAAAACCAGAATCGTGAGGTCGAATTTACGCCGCCGGCGTTTCCCGAATCTCTCACTTGCCGAGGAATCATTCCAGCGTAACCTGCGGAAGCTTAATCTGGGCAGCAGGATCAGCCTCCTCCCTCCTGAGTATTTCGAGGGGACGTCCCTGAAACTGAGTATGTCTTTTAAGAATGAAGCTGAATTGAAAGAGCAGATTGACATTCTCACCAAAACCCTCACCAACCCCCACCTCGGTAAACTTTTCCAAACCCGCTGACCGTTATACGTTTGTCAGAATAACGTTCCGAAACTGCTTCGGCAAATAACGTCAAACAACCGCTCGAACTTGCAAATAAGCGTTCGTAAGGAGCACCAGTGCCAAAACATTATCTTTACAATGATGATTTAACAAAGATGAACGTCCAGATCCCGCCATGGCGGGAAACATCGAACGATCCAACGTCGAATGAAAAGAAAAATTCAATATGCGACATCTGACGAGGAGCCTTTCATTCAGATCAAACACCTGTTTCTTCATCTATTTTCATTCAAAATTCAATGTTTGACGTTCGATGTTCGATGTTCATTCGTTCATTCCCCTGGGATACAAGTGTTCACCCCTTTCAATACGAGCACATAAACAGTCCACTCCACTAGCGACATCGTCGCGTCAGATAAAATCGTGAAACGATTTTATTTTTGAACATATTTTCCTTGACAAATACAGTATAAAGATTATAGGACTTTTTAAGAAATAAATAAGGTTCATTAAATATGGGAATACATGAACGCAAGGAAAGAGAACGCGAGCGGAGGCGTCAGCAAATTATCGTGGCTGCCAAACGTGTATTTTCCTCAAAGGGCTTCACCAGAGCCACCATGGAAGACATTGCCCATGAAGCAGAGCTAAGCCCGGGTACCCTGTATCTCTATTTCAAGAACAAAGACGAGTTGTATGCATCACTGTCCCTCAGAATTCTGCACTACCTATTGATACGTCTGGAACATCTCAACAGTGATGCACATTCAGACATTGAAGCGCGGGTATTGGGTCTCAAGGAAGCCATGTATGACGTGTATGAGTTCGACCCCATGATCCTTATTAACATGTTTCATCTGCAATCTAGCGATACCTTAAAAAATTTGACACCTGAATTGCTGTCAGAGATAAAAAACTTATCCAAACAATCACTTTCGGAAATGGCCAAACTGTTCAAGGAGGGGGTTCGGAAAGGTGTTTTTATTGACAAGCACCCTATGGCCATTGCCGACACTTTCTGGGCGCTGTTTTCCGGCGTCATTCTCTGGGAAACGAGCAAAAGTATTATTAACAAAGATAAGGATTATCTCAAGGAAACTCTTGAGATAGCTTTTGAAATATTTGACAGCGGAATCAAGAAACGTCCTAAGACACCTTAAACCCAAAACACCCGTAAAAAGTCTGTTTCTGGCTTTTCACGAGGTCTTACCACGAAGGAGGGCTATAAATGGCGGAAAAAGAAGTTGTTGAAACATCAGAAGCTCAGATTGCGGTTCACTGGGGTGAGGAGGACTATTATTATCCATCTTATCAGTTTGTGGCCCAGGCCAACATGAGCGATCCTGCTGTCTATGATCGCTTTGCTTTGGACAATTTTCCCAATTGTTTTAAAGAGTACGCCGACCTGCTGGACTGGTATGAATACTGGCATACCACATTGGATACCAGTGATGCACCATGCTGGAAATGGTTTGTGGGGGGCAAGATCAATGCAAGTTATAACTGTGTTGACAGGCACCTCGCCAAAAACAAGAACAAGACAGCCATTCACTTCGTCCCTGAACCCATGGATGAGAAATATGAGCATGTAACCTATCAGGAGCTTTATGTCCGGGTAAATGAATTTGCCGCGCTTCTGCGGGATTTTGCCGGATTAAAAGCCGGAGACCGCGTCACGTTGCATATGCCCATGCTCGCAGAGCTTCCCATCACCATGCTGGCGTGTGCCCGCCTGGGTGTTATTCACTCACAGGTATTCGGCGGTTTCAGCGGGCGTGCCTGCGCCGATCGTATTGTAGATTCCAACAGCAGGGTATTGATTACCGCCGATGCTTATTACAGAAGCGGCACGCTGCTGGATCACAAACAAAATGCGGATATTGCCTGTGATCTGGCGGAAAAAGACGGCCAGAAGGTTGACAAGGTTCTGGTCTGGCAACGCTATCCAGGCAAGGCCTCCGCTCCGACACCCATGAAGGAAGGGCGGGACTTCTTTATCAACGATCTTTTAAAAGACTTTTATGGCGTCAGGGTCGACCCGGTTCCCATGCCGGCGGAAGCACCTCTTTTTCTCATGTATACCAGCGGCACCACGGGGAAACCCAAGGGATGTCAGCACGGCACTGGCGGTTATCTGGCCTATGTCGCCGGCACGTGTAAATACGTCCAGGATATTCATCCGGAAGATGTCTACTGGTGCATGGCCGATATCGGCTGGATTACGGGGCATTCCTATATTGTTTACGGGCCGCTGGCGGTCTGCGCTTCCACCGTCGTATATGAAGGCGTTCCCACGTTTCCGGATGCCGGTCGGGCCTGGCGAATCGCCCAGGATCTGGATGTGAATATATTTCACACCGCGCCTACGGCCATTCGGGCATTGAGGAAATTAGGACCGGAAGAGCCTGCCAAATACACGTATCACTTCAAACATATGACCACAGTGGGTGAGCCCATCGAGCCGGAAGTATGGAAGTGGTATCACGAAGTCGTCGGCAAGGGAGAAGCCATCATTGTGGATACCTGGTGGCAGACCGAAACGGGCGGATTTCTGTGCAGCACCTTGCCGGGTATCACCCCCATGAAACCGGGAAGCGCCGGACCGGGTATGCCGGGCATCCATCCGATTATCCTCGATGACGAGGGTGAGGTGCTGCCCCAGGGTGCCGGAAAAGCCGGCAATATCTGTATCCAGAACCCCTGGCCGGGTGGTTTTCAGACCATCTGGGGTGACCGGGACCGTTTTGTGGATACCTATTATGCCAGATACTGCAAGGATCCCAAAAGCAAGCGCTGGCAGGATTGGCCGTACCTGACCGGTGACGCGGCTGTTGAGTCAAAGGACGGCTATTTCCGTATTCTGGGTCGAATCGACGACGTGATCAATGTGTCCGGCCACCGTCTGGGCACCAAGGAAATCGAATCGGCCGCCATGACGGCGGAAGAAGTGGCGGAGGCGGCGGTTGTTCCGGTAAATCATGAAATCAAAGGCAAGGAGCCGGATCTTTATATTGCTCTCAAGCCGGGCTATGAGGCCAGTGAAGCACTGGCCAAAAAAATATCCGATGTCGTGAGCACGGAGATCGGCAAGATTGCCAAGCCCAGAAAGGTTTGGATTGTTGCCGATATGCCTAAAACACGATCCGGCAAGATCATGCGACGTGTCCTGGGGGCCATCTCCAACAAAGCTGATGAAGGCGATGTCTCCACCCTCGCCAACCCCGAGATCGTCGAATCGATCAAGAAGATGGTTCAATCATAAGCATCGCAGGTATTTAAAAAAACCGGCCCTGCTTGTGAAGGTTACTCATAAATCCGTATTTCCTGCAGTGCTCTGCACTGCAGGAAAGGGTTTAACCAATAACCCTTATTCAGCAAAGGAGAAGGTCTATGGGTGCACATGTTTACTGGTTATTCTTTTTTGTTTTACTGTACTGGGCGTACTGTATCACCATCGGTGTCAGGGGGTACCTCCAGGCAAAATCCGGGACGGACTATTTCATCGCCGGAAGAAAGCTCAACATCTGGGTGTTTGTCCTGGCGGCAACGGCAACCTCCTTCAGCGGCTGGACATTTGTCGGGCATCCGGCCCTCATCTGGCGGGACGGGCTACCCTACGGGTATGCGTCGTTTTATGTCCTGACCATTCCGTTTACGGGCGTCCTCTTTCTGAAACGCCAGTGGTTGATGGGAAAGCGTTATGGCTTCGTCACGCCGGGAGAAATGTACTCCCAGTATTTTGGTTCTGAAGCCATGCGGATTCTGACCGTCATCATCGCCCTGTTTTTCAGTATCCCTTATCTGGGTATCCAGCTGCGGGCATCAGGCGTTTTGTTCAACATCCTGACGGACGGGCTTTTCTCGGTCAATGTGGGCATGTGGATGCTGGCCGCCGTGGTGGCGCTCTACGTGGGACTCGGGGGCTTGCGGTCCGTGGCCTATGTTGACACGGTTCAGTGCATTCTGCTCTGGGCGGGTATTTGTACACTGGGAATTATATCCATGAATTTTGCCGGCGGGTTTGACTCCCTGACGTCAAAATTTGGAGACATCGTGGCCTGGATTAACAGCGGCGGTGCTGAAATACCAAAATGGGCAGACCCGGAGGCTGTCAAAGTGTTCCTGGCCAACAAGAAAAGTATCTTTAAGATTACACCGGACGGCTACAGCCATTTAGTGGCGGTGCCTGGCGTGATTCAGTTCGTTTCCGCCGGCCCCAAGGCCGTTGGTGGCACCTGGACAGGTATCATGATTCTGACCTACATGTTTGCCCTGATGGGGATTCATGCCTCACCGGCTTTTTCCATGTGGGCCTTTGCCAACAAAGACCCCAAACCCTTTCCGCTGCAGCAGGTGTGGGCCTCCACCCTGGGCATCGGTTTTGCACTGTTTATCTTCACGACCATGCAGGGTATGGGTGGCTGGGTTCTGGCCCTTTTTTCACCCGAAGGCGTGACCGGAACGATATTACCCCTTGAAAATCTCGTGGGGGGTAAACAGGCCAACCTGGTACCGTACCTCATTCACCTCATGAAGGACACGGCACCCTTTGCCGTGGGTCTGCTGGCCATCTGTGCGCTGGCCGCCATGCAATCCACGGGTGCAGCCTACATATCCACTGCCAGTGGTATGCTGACCCGTGACATCGTCAAGCGTTACATCAAGAAAGACATGACCGAAGTCGGCCAGACCAACTGGGGAAGAATCTGCGTCCTCATCGTCGTGGGTTCGGCCCTTATCTTTTCCACCTACGTACCGGGCGCCATCGTTATGCTGGGCGGGTTGGCCGTATCTTACGGGTTTATGATGTACCCGCCGCTGATCGCTACCCTGTATTGGCCATGGCTCACACGAGAGGGAATTATTGTCGGTCTGATCTGCGGTATCATTGCCGTAACCCTGACCTTTACCTTCAAACTCGGCCTGCCTTGGGGTGCCTATCCCTTGACGATTCATTGTGCCGGATGGGGAATCATTTTTAACCTGCCGGTCGCTATTCTGATTAGTTTCTTCACCCAGCCGAAAAAAGAGGAAATGGATCGCCGCATGGGTTATCACACCTTCATAAGGGAACATGCCTCTCTGTCACCAGAAAAGAAACATCTTATCAAGTGGGGCTGGATTATCACTTTGGGCTGGTTTTTCTTTGCCATCGGCCCGGGTTGTGTGATCGGGAATTCGATTTTTGGTGATCCGCTGAAACCGGCCACCTGGATAAACGGCATGTCGTCTATCTGGATCTGGCAGATCCTATGGTGGATATTGGGTATTGTCATGATGTGGTTCCTGGCCTACAAGCTGGAGATGTCCACCAACATAAAAGGGACCTTCGATGCCTTGAAGCATGACATTTATGAGGAATAGAGGTTCTGATTATTGATTATCGCAGACTGATACTGTTTTACGTGCGATGATGGATCAAAAATTAATAGAGGGGGGCAGCAATATTGCCCCCCCTATTTTATGGTTTATCTTATGAATAAAATAGCGTATGTTACCTGCATGAAATTTCGACACATATGCGTCATATGGGCAGTGTTTATCCTTGTTGGATGCGGGGTAGGTGTGCCGGCATATGATGACGCGGTCCTTGAGGGCATATCGGCGTTTAACCGCAATAAGATGGATAAAGCCCTGGCGGATTTCAACCAGGCCATCAAGCTGGATCCCAGCCGTGTGGATGGGTATGTGGGTCGAGCGAATACACTCAATGCGCTGGGTCTTTACCAGGCGGCCTTAAAAGATTACGACAGAGCTATCGAAATTGATGCGAAACTGGCCAATGCATACGTAAATCGCGGATCGGCATATAGTCACCTTGGAGATTACAAAAAAGCTATCGCGGATTATGAAAAGGGCTTAGAACTTGATCCAAAAATTGACGACCCGCCAAGTTTCGTCAAGCGTCTTTTCAGTAATGATCCGAATACCGATAAGGGTATCCGGAGACATTTAGAATATTTAAAAACCCAGGTCGAGTCCTAAGCCGTTGTCGGATTTCAATGCCGCAAATAGCAAGCGGTAAGGCGATCGGCAATCTTCCCGCTGCAGTGCCGATACCATTAAATATTTATACCGCTTTTTTTGTACATCATAAAAGTTATATCTATATAGAGGATTACATGAGTACGTTCATTTCTCGTATGATTGGTGCTGCGAAACTGGATCCTTCGCTGTTTGAAGAACTTATCAATGACCCCAAAACCCAGGGACAATCTGTCTGGGTCGTGGCGATCTTTGCCATGACCACGGGCTTTGGACTGTTCAGCCGGGCAGGCGCTACTGCCGTCAACAGCTGTCTGGTGACGACATTTTTTGCCTGGTATTTCTGGGCGTTTACCCTCTACTTTGCCGGTACCTACCTGTTTCGCGAAGCTGAAAAAAAAGCCGATCGAAAAACCGTCATGCGGTTGATGGCGTTTGCCAGCGCTCCGGGTATCCTGCGGGTGCTGGGGGTGATTCCTCAGACAAGTGTTATCCTCTTCATTGTTACCAGCGTCTGGATCATTGCGGCCAGTGTGATGGGTATCAAGATGGCCTTTGAAATTCCCAACACAGGCAAAGTCATCTTATTATGCACCGGGACATGGCTTCTGGCATTTTTTGTCCAGATCCTTCTGCTGGTGATGATTTTTTCGGCTTTAGGTGTTTCATAACAGCCCATCGAACCAATAAACATAGAACCGAATAAGGCTATCCATCTCATGCCTCCTAAAATATTGATTGTCGACGATGAACCCAACATCGTTATACCCCTGCAGTTTCTGATGGAACAGAACGGCTATCGTACGCTGGTGGCCCAGAGCGGTGAAGAAGCCCTGGAAATGATATCCAAGGAAAAACCGGATCTGGTCCTGCTGGATATCATGCTGCCGGGTGTCGACGGATTTGAGGTATGTGAAATTATCCGCCTGAATCCTGAATGGCGACATACACGGGTCATTTTCCTGACAGCCAAGGGACGTGATGTGGACATTGCCAAGGGAATGGTGCTGGGGGCTGACGAATACATCACCAAACCGTTTTCCAACCAGCAGATCATCGATGCTGTGAAGAAATTACTCGAAGAACCGGAATGAAAAGCAACAATAAAATCTGGTGGGCTCTCAGTATATCCATCGGTGTTGCTGCAATGCTTGGTCTTGCCCTGGTGGTGCTGTTCTGGCATCAATCCATCCAACTGGACAAACCGATACTTCAGGAAATATTTGTACGTTACGGGCATATAATTCTTGTCATAGGCCTGGCCTTGATCGCCTGGTTCGGCTTCATGCTTGCCCGGGTTTTTCGAACGGCCATTATTCCCATGAACCAATTGCCGGAGGAGGTGGAACTGATCCATTCCGTAAACCCTGCCCACCGGATTCAGCTTAAAGGTGCCTATGGGTTCATGCAGCTGGTGGAGAAAATCAATGCCGGGGCTGAGCAATACGAAAAAATGGAAAAAAGTGTTTTCGATCGCGTCCATATTGCCAAGGCAGAACTGGAGGAAGAGAAAAATATCCTTGCCGCCATCATGGCTGAACTACCGCAAGCGGTACTGGTCTGTAACAAGGAAGGCATGATTATCCTCTACAATTCTCAGGCCAAGCGTTATTTCAGTGAAAAGCATACCACCCTGCAGGCAAAACATCGTCCAGGTGCCGTCGACGATGAAGTTATCGACAGCCAAGGCAAGGCACATCTGGGTATCGGTCGATCTATCTTCGGTATCATCAATGAAAATATTATCCATCACGCACTGGGTGAAATCCGCACAAGTCTTAAAAAGAACGAAGAAGATGTTACCTCGACTTTTGTCGTGACGGACAGGGCCAACAGACTGCTGAGGGCGGAGGCGGCCCCGATCCTGAACCCACAGGGGGAATTCTCCGGGTTTATCGTCATTTTCAATGACATCACCCAGGGATTGAGACTCGAAGCAAGGGCGGAATTCCTTCTCAGATCCTTTCAGCAGAAAATCCGACATTCGGTTGCCAGCATCAAATCAGCCGTCGAGATTATTCAGGCATACCCGGACATAGAGCCGTCTCGTCAACGCCAACTCAAGGAGATCATTCACGCAGAATCCGCAGCACTGGAACAACTCATACAACGCGAGTCCAAAGAGACGTTCAAGCAGACCAGGAACCAGTGGCCGTTGGTGCCGACGCCTATTCCGGATCTGCTTGATGCATTGCAAAAAAAGGCAGACGAACGACTTGGGATAGATCTGACATTAGAACCCTGCACGGGAAGATGCTGGGTAAAGATCGACACTTATGCAATGATTCTGATTCTTCTGTTTCTTCTTGAAAGGGTTTGCAACGAGACCGGCGAACGCCGATATACCTGTCGATTTTCGGAAGATGAGGATTTTGTTTTCCTTGATTTTTCATGGGAGGGTACCCCGGTAAAAATTGAAAAGCTCAGACAATGGGAAACCATGCAGTTGAACTTCATGAAGGAGGGGATGCCGTTGCATTTGAAAGAGGTGCTGGACCATCACAATGCTGAGATCTGGTCCTATGCAGATCGCCAACAGCAAAAAAAATCCTGCCTGCGTCTCTATATACCGGCTTTTCGGCCTCAGGAACAGGAAGCGGTGCGTCAGGCAGCGATTTTACCGGCGAGTCGTCCTGAGTTTTATGATTTTGACCTGTTTCATCAGCCCGGTCAATCGCCGGATCTTGATAATCGCCTGTTAAAGGATCTTTCATACACGGTTTTTGATACGGAAACCACGGGTCTGGATCCATCCGGTGGAGACGCGATTGTATCCATTGGCGCTCTTCGCATCGTCAATACGCATATTCTCACCGAAGAAGCCTTTGATCAGCTGGTGAATCCTCAGCGCGAAATCCCCATGTCAGCAACAAAAATTCACGGTATCAGTGATGCCATGGTACAGTCTCAACCAACCATCGATGGGGTTTTGCCGGCATTTTTCACATATACCGAGGATACCATCATTGTGGCGCACAACGCGGCATTTGACATGCGGATGCTCCAGACTTACGAAAACAGGACCGGCATCCGATTTGTCAATCCGGTACTGGATACACTCCTGCTTTCCGCTATCATACACCCGGTACAGGAAGACCAGACCCTTTCGTCCATTGCCCGACGGCTGGGCGTGCCCGTGGTGGATCGCCATACGGCCATGGGAGACGCCATGATGACGGCCAAGATTTTCATCAGGATGATTCCTTTACTGGAAAATAAGGGTATTCGGACTCTGGGAGAGGCGAGGGCGGCTTCGGAGAAGACGTATTATGCGCAGGTTAACTTTTTAAAGATGAACGTCCAACAATAAAATCGAAGAGACGATTTTATATAGCGCGACGGTGTCGCTTCTTCACGATCTGTTTCTTCATCTTTCCATTAAAAATTCGATTTTGGATGTCCAATAATGAATCAAAAAGAATATCTTAAAATAGCGACGAAGTCGCTACCATAAAATCGCGAAGCGAGTTTATTTTAAAATTCGATGTTGGACGTTCGATGTTCACAATCTTTTCAATTAATTCATTTCCCAGGCCCTACTTTAGCCCCTTCATTGATAAGCGGTAACGTAAAAGAAAACACGGTGCCTTTTCCGGGTTTACTCTTGACCCAGATACGGCCGTGATGAAGTTCGACAATCTGTTTGGTGATGGTCAATCCCAGGCCGGTGCCGGCCGGCCGGCCCTTGGACTCGGTCTTGGCCTGGCGAAATTTTTCAAAAATGATATTCTGGTCCTTCTTGTGAATACCGATGCCGTTGTCCGCAACATCCACCCTCAAAAAGTCCTTTTCTGTGGACGATTTGATTTTGATTTTACCATTTTTTTGATCACAGAATTTAATGGCATTGGAAATCAGGTTCATCATGACCTGCATGAGTTGATCCCGATCTCCTCGAACCATTTTCGGCGGAATTGCAAGATCCTGGTCCAGGTGAATACGCTTGTCTTTAAGTAATTGAGCGGAAGCCGCTAAAGCATCTGCAATAATATCATTGATATGGATGTGTGTGAATTCCCAGTGTGCAATACCCGCCTCTATTTTTTGGAAATCAAGAACCTGGTTTATCAGGCGTGATAAGCGTTCGGTTTCCTTGACGATAATACTGAGAAAATTGTTACGCTGATCCAGACTCAGCGCTGGGTTGTCATGCAGGATTTCCGTCAGGGAACGCACGGATGTGAGAGGGGTTTTGAGCTCATGCGTAACCGTGGAAATAAAATCGTCTTTGAGCTTGTCCAGTTCAGTGAGGCGTTCATTGACCTGTTTCAACTCCGCGGTGGCCTTCTCCAGTTCCTGGCTGTGGGCGATGGCATGGCGGGTTTCGTCCAGCATATCCATGACCTCATCGATGTTGGGCGGTTCGTCTTTGACGGCCGTGTCCATCATGACACGCGCAGATGCCGACCCGATGGCTCCTGCCAGCAGCTTTTCGATATGCGCAATCAAACCGGCATCTTCGATAATATCTTTATCCCAATTGACCGGGCTTTTTCGGGCATAGGAGGAAAGGGCCTCGTTGCTTTTTTCTTCCCCTATGAAGCGGCTCAGGATGGATTTCAGGTCGGGCAGGGATGCTTTGCCCCGCCACATGAGAGACCGTTCTTTTTCATTGGAGCGTTTGAATATGTCCACAAACAACATTGCCTGGGTATGTTCCAGCGCTGTGGGCTGCTTGAAGACAGAGATGCCCACGTAGAGACCGATATTAAAGAGCATACTCCAGAAAACGCAATGTGACTTCTCGCTGAGTCCCTGCAGCCCAAATAACTGGTAAGGCCTGAGCCACTCGATACCAAAAGGTCCGTTTTCAATAAAACTTTGCGGCAGGATGCCGTAATCGACCAAGTAGGGCAGAAAAAGGGTATAGATCCAGACACAGAATCCGACGGTCAAACCCCAAAACGCACCCGATCGGGTTGCCCCTTTCCAGAAGAGGCCACCCAGTATGCTTGGTGCAAACTGAGTAACGGCCACAAACGATAAAAGGCCGATGGATACGAGCGTGTAAAATTCACCTGTGAGACGAAAGTAAATATAACCCAGGAGCAGCACCATGGTGATACTGCCCCTGCGAATACCCAGCAGCAGACTGCTCAAATCATTTCTTTCCGTCAATTTCAATGGCTGGAAACGCAACAGAATCGGCATGACCAGTTCGTTGCAGATCATGGTTGACAGGGCTATGGTCTCCACAATGACCATGCCGGTTGCCGCCGACATACCCCCCAGAAATACCAGCAATGTCAAAACGGGTTGTTCCTGAGACATGGGCAGGAACAGAACATAGGTGTCGGAATCGATAAGATCCCCCGGGAAATGGAGAAGTCCGGCGACTGCTACCGGGAGAACGAAAATATTGATGGCGATCATATAAAGGGGAAATAGCCACATGGCCTTGTTCAGATGTTCTTCGTTGACATTTTCTACAACGGCCACTTGAAACTGGCGGGGCAGGAACAGAATGGCCATCATGGAAACGAATATCTGGAACCCCCAATTGGCATAGGCGCCGGGCTCTTTGCTGATACTGAAAAGATTTTCCGCGTTCGGCAGGGCGGCCGCGTGTTGTATCAGATCGCCGAATCCATTATAAAGGCCAAATGTAACGAAGATCCCAACGGCAATAAAGGCTGCCAGCTTCATGACGGATTCGAATGCAATGGCTGCCACCAGACCTTCATGTCGTTCGGTGGCGTCCAGATGGCGTGTTCCAAAGAGAATTGAAAAAATGGCCAGGATCACTGCCACGTAGAAAGCGGTATCCGTAAACACCGGTATTTTAGCGACGCTGGTGGGTTGGCTTGTCAGGATCAAATAACTCTTGGATATGGCTTTGAGCTGAATGGATATGTAGGGGACAATGCCGATGACGGCGATCACGGAAACCAAGCCTCCCAGTGTCGTGCTCTTTCCATATCGGGAGGCAATAAAGTCGGCAATGGACGTGATGTGATAGGTTTTGCTGATGCGGATTATTTTACGCAAAATAAACCAGCTCAAGGCGATCATCAGGGTCGGTCCCAGATAAATGGTGAGAAAATTGGGTCCAGCCGCTACGGCGCGGCCAACACTGCCGTAGAAGGTCCAGGCCGTGCAGTAGACCGCCAGGGAAAGTGCGTAGATATACGGGTTGCTGATGATGCTGTTACCGGCGTCCGCTCTTTTATCACCGTAATATGCGATGGCAAAAAGCAGGCCGATATAGGCAAAGGAAAAGAAAAGAATGGTTTTTGTTGCTAGCATAATGTCATGGCTTTATTTATTCCATGAATTGTTGTATTTCTCAACCCGATGGAATAGCGTTTCGGTTACTCCGAAAAGGGGACTCCTATTTTTTAAAAAGGACATATCATGATCAATCTGCATCACTAGCGTATGCCCTGCCGGATTGATGATGTTTATACGCATTCCAAATTGTGAGCAAAGCGAGCTCAGCTCTTTTCCGCTTGTCGCCGGGTTTCCCTCGGCCGGCGTGTGGCGATACTGATGAGAAGGATCAGGGCGGACCAGACCGAAAAAAGATACAGGCAGAGCAGGGGGATTCCCAGGACGAGCGTTTTTACATTGAACAGGGAGAGTATCGGATAGTTCAACAAGAGAAATCCCAGAAAGAACAGACTGATCAATCGTTTGTTTTTATTATTATTTTGTGCCATGACCCTGGTATGATATGAGATTGATCTGAGTCGTGTCAAGAAAAAACCTGAGCGTGTGTATTCAAAATGACCATTTCAAAACTCCTGATCCATAAAGATGTCGTTGATTCCCCGGTGGTGAAGCATATTGTGTCGCGTCTCGATATCCCTTGCAGTGTGGTGGATGAAACCCAAACACTGTTTGAGCAGGTATCCGGCGCAAAGGACCCGATTCAAAGCGGGAAGGAAGTTCTTTTGTTGACCCGCAACAAGGGTAAATTCATCAAAGAATGCCCGGGTACACGATCCTATACCTGCTGTGGATATAAGATTCTTCACATCGGCACCTTCTGCACCATGGATTGTGCATACTGTATCCTTCAGACCTATTTTCATCCTCCCATATGCCAGTTTTTTGTGAATCATGATGATTTGTTTGCTGAACTGGATCACCATTTGTCACTTAAAGGAGGCTCCCGAATCGGCACAGGTGAGTTTACCGACAGTCTCATCTGGGGGAAATGGTCTGATTTAAACACCCGACTTGTGGAACGGTTTGCTTCTCAATCGCGATCGGTGCTTGAGTTGAAAACCAAAACCGTGTCCATCGCACCGTTCGCATCATTGGCCCACCGTCGAAAAACGATCCTTTCCTGGTCACTCAATTCTCTTGCCGTGTCAAAAACGGAAGAACGGGGTACTGCAAGCATAGAATCCCGACTTCGGGCTGCCCAGGCGTGTGAATCCTGGGGTTATCCCCTATCATTTCATTTTGATCCGGTGGTCATTTATGATGGATGTGAGGATGACTACGAAGATGTCATCAAGCAGATATTTGCCCACGTATCCCCGCAGAATATTGTCTGGATAAGTATCGGCACATTCCGTTTCATGCCACAGTTGAAACCGATCATTCAACAGCGTTTTCCGGAATCATCGATTGTTTACGGAGAATTCATTCCGGGTCTGGACGGCAAGATGCGATATTTCAAACCCCTTCGCATCCGAATATATCAGCACATGGTTTCGATTATTCGTAAATTTGCTCCCGATTTGACGATCTATTTCTGCATGGAAGACGACGATGTATGGGAACAGGTCATGGGATACCTGCCGTCTGATCGCGGGGGGTTATCCGCCATTCTGGATGAAAGTGCGGCGAGACACTGTGGAATAAAATCGTGAAACGATTTTATTGCGCCATGACCTATCTGATATGCTTGATAATTCTTTTTTCCCCGGTGCACGTCCTGGCCATGGAAACGCACCATGTAACGCGGGTTGTAGACGGGGATACCCTCCTTTTGGATAACAACCGGTTTGTGCGCTACATCGGTATCAATGCCCCGGAGGTGCAACACGGAAATGAGCATGCAGAGCCCTTCGGCATTGAAGCAAAAAACCATAATGTGCGACTTGTGGGGAACCGGGAAGTATATCTGATATATGATCAAGAAAAAGCGGATCGCTATGGCAGGGGGCTTGCCTATGTTTATACACCCGAAAATATATTTATCAATCAAATGATGCTTGAGCAGGGATGGGCGTATTGCTTGTTCAAGCCTCCCAATCTTCGTTTTCATGATTTGTTTTTAAACACACAGCGTCTCGCTATGCAAAGACAACAGGGTATGTGGTGTGGATGGGAGGTTAAGACGCTGAATCTTGTGGGCAGTATGCGCTCCAGACGATTTCATCGGGAGACTTGTCCGTTCGGGGCGCAAATCGGGAAATCGAACAGAATTTTCTTTTCCAGTCTTTGGGAGGCTTTCTGGGTGGGATATGCGCCCTGCAAAAAATGTTTTCCAAAAGGTCCATTTGTCGTAAAATAAAAAAAGGCGCCATGGAAACATCTTCCATGGCGCCTTTTTTTTAATAATAGCGACATCGTCGCGTCCTATAAAATCGCGGAGCGATTTTATTCTTGTTCAGCAGCAACCGTATCGATGATTTTATCCACCAGTTGGGCCGGGACTTCATCGTAATGTGAAAATTCCATGGTATAGATGCCGCGGCCACCGGTCATGGATCTAAGGTCGGGGGCGTAGGTAAGAAATTCGGACATGGGTACGTTGGCGTTGATAACCTGGTTTTTACCGGCACTGTCCATACCGAGCACTCTGCCGCGTCGCCCGTTCAGGTCACCCATGATATCGCCCATGTATTCGTCAGGGGTGGTGATGGTGACCTTCATAATCGGTTCCAGCAAGATGGGGTTTGCACTTTCGGCTGCTTTTTTGTAGGCCAGCGATCCGGCTATCTTAAACGCCATCTCAGAAGAGTCCACGGCATGAAAGGAACCGTCATTCAGGGTCACTCTGAAATCAACGCAGGGGAAACCGGCCAGAACTCCTTTTTGGGAAGCTTCGATGATACCTTTTTCCACGGCAGGAATATATTGCCTGGGTATGACACCCCCCACGACGCCGTCCACAAATTCAAAACCAGAACCACTGGGCAGTGGTTCCATGTCGATCCAACAGTCGCCATATTGACCATGCCCGCCGGATTGTTTTTTGTGTTTGCCCTGTGCCCGTGCTTTTTTCTTGATGGTTTCTTTGTAGGGTACTTTGGGGGTACTTAAATTCACTTCGACATTATATTTTCTTTTTAGTTTTTCGACGGTTGCTTCGATATGGACATGGCCGGCACCTGACAGAAGAATCTGATGGGTTTCAAGGTTTCGATCGAGTTTCAAGGCAGGATCCTCCTCGATCAGCTTGGAAATGGAACTGAAGATTTTGTCTTCATCCCCCTTGGATTTGGGTTGGAGCGCAAAAGAAATAAGCGTAGGTAATGGTTCTGCACACGCATACCGTATTTTACTGCCTTCATCACACAAGGTGTCCCCGGTGGTTGTCTCTTTCAGTTTTGCAACGGCAACGATGGAACCGGGACCTGCTCCAGTGGCAGGTTTTTGCTCTTTACCGAAAATGGTTAGCAACTGGTTGAAGCGCTCTTTCACTTCTTTTGTAGAATTGTAAAAATGTCCTTCTGATCCTAAAGAACCCGATATGACCTTGAAAATAGATAATCTCCCAGCATATGGATCGGCAATGGTCTTGATGACAATTGCCGAAAAGGGTTCATCCGGGTTCGCAGAGCGTTCGATGGTGCTGTCATCTTTGGGATCAATGCCTGTCCTGGAATTATTATCTCCTGGAGAGGGCATGACGCTGTTGATGGCATCCATTAGAATATCGACACCAATATTTTTAACGGCTGCCCCGCACAGCACCGGCACAAATACCCTGGAAATGACGCCCTTTCTTAAAGCGCTTTTAATATCTTCATCGCTGAGTGTTTCCCCCTCCAGATATCGCTCGATGAGATCATCGTCCGCCTCGGCGACATCCTCGATCAACTTTTCTTTTTCAGAATCCACCTGGTCCTGCATATCGGTTGGGATATCGCCCCTGGTAACCTTTCCATCTTCGTCATAGATGTACGACTTCATGCTGACAAGATCGACAATACCCTTGAAATTTTCTTCTTTTCCAATAGGCAGGTGAAGTGTAATCGGCTTCAGGTCAAGACAGTTGGAAATATCCTGAAGTGTGCGTGAAAAATCGGCCCGTTCTCTGTCAAGCTTGTTGATGAAAATAATGCAAGGCAGATTGAGCTCATCAGCAAAATCCCATGCCTGCTCGGTTTGTACCTTGACACCGTCGACGGCATCCACCAAAAGAACCCCCGCATCCGCACCCTGCATGGAGAGTTTGGTGTCGCTGAAAAAGTTCTGGTCGCCGGGTGTGTCGATGAGATTGACAATATGTTTTTTCCAGGCATATTGACAGAAACCGCTGCTGATGCTGGTATTCCTCTTGAGTTCTTCGGGTTCAAAATCCATAACGGTCGTACCATCTTCAACCCTGCCGATACGATTGGTGATACCGGCTTTGAACAGGATGGCCTCCGCCAGAGATGTTTTACCGGCGCCGCCATGAGCTAAAAAGGCTATGTTTCTCAGTTCATTTGTTGCTTCGCTCATCTACGCTCCTCCCAATAAAATCGTTACACGATTTTATAAAACGCGACTACGTCGCTTTTAATAGTACATTGGTCAACATGTTATTTTGTTATGAAAAGAAATCATTTCTGTAATTTTCGGAGAAAATCCGAAAAAAAATCAATATATGGTATGGACAAAAAAATCAAGTGTAACTCCTGAAAAAACGACCTTTCTAAAATAAAATCATTTTATGATTTTATTTTCATGTGACAAAGAAATTCCTTGTTTCCTTTAGGCCCGGTGATGGGGGAGGGGATAATGCCATGGACCCGGAATCCGATGGTTTCAAAGAATTGTGACAGGGATAAGGTGATTTCCTCATGCAGGACGGGATTTTTAACGACACCCCCTTTGCCGATATGATTTCTGCCCACCTCAAATTGAGGTTTGATGAGGGTTAGCACGGTGGCATCGGTTTTAAGAAATTTTCGAATAGCCGGTACGACAATTTTTAGTGAGATAAAAGAGACATCGATGACCGCCAGATCGACTGGAAATGGAACGTTATCAACCGTCAGGTAGCGGATGTTGGTTCTTTCCAGGATAGTAACTCTTGGGTCCTGTCGCAGTTTCCAGGCCAGCTGCCCATATCCGACATCAACTGCAATCACATACGCCGCGCCATTCTGGAGAAGGCAGTCTGTAAAACCACCTGTGGAGGCGCCGATATCCATGCAATGCAGGTCGGCGACATCTATATGGAATTGCGTTAGAGCCTCCGCCAGTTTGATACCGCCGCGACTGACATATGGCATGTCGGTTCCCTTGATTACCACAACGTCATCCTCGGAAATCCGGGTTCCAGGTTTGGTTATGGGTTCCTGGTTGACGAGCACCCTGCCTGCCAGAATCAGGGCCTGGGCGCGCTGCCGTGTGGGTGCGAGTTTTCTGTCGAGAAGGGAAATGTCGAGTCTTTTTTTGGGGCATAATTTATTGATGATTTTAAACAGCATGAACGTCCAACATTAAAATTGCGTAGCGAGTCTATTTTAAAATTCGATGTTGGGCGTTCGATGTTCGATGTTCATTCGTTATCAGCATATAATGCATTATGGCTTACAGCTTTAATAAGTCCTTGGCTGCATTGACGATGGCGGCGGCGTCCACACCATAGACAGACCGCAATTGCTGTTGTGGACCATGTTCCACAAAGGTGTCTGCAATGCCGAGCCGTTTGATACGGACATCGACGATATCCTGACTGTTCAGACATTCGAGAACAGCACTGCCAAAACCGCCATGGAGCACATTTTCTTCGACAGTGATGACTTTCTTAATGCGTCCGGCGAGCGCCCCTATCAATTCCGTGTCCAGGGGTTTGATAAAGCGGCAGTTGACGACCGTTGCCTTGATACCTTCAGCCTTTAGTTGCGTATGGGCTGACAGCGATTCGTTGACACTGCTTCCCACGGCAAGGATCAGCAGGTCATCGCCTTCCTTCAGAACCTCCCCTTTGCCAATGGGAAGCGTGGAAAGGGGCGAGGTCAGCGATGCGCCCACGCCTTTTCCACGGGGATATCGGAGTGCGATGGGGCCGTCGTGGGATATGGCTGTCTTAAGCATATGACGAAGCTCGTTCTCGTCTTTAGGCGCCATGACAACCATGTTGGGCAAACAGCGTAAGTAAGCATAATCGAAAACCCCTTGGTGAGTAGGACCATCCTCTCCCACGATGCCCCCCCTGTCGATGGCAAACACTACGGGAAGAGACTCCAGACAGACGTCATGCAGCACCTGGTCGAATGCCCGCTGCAGGAATGTGGAATAGATGGCTACCACCGGTTTGAATCCTTCGGTTGCCAATCCTGCTGCAAAGGTAACGCCATGCTGTTCAGCAATGCCCACATCAAAGAAACGATCCGGAAATTTATCTGAAAATGCAACCAAACCGGTTCCTTCCGGCATGGCTGCTGTGACAGCCAGCACTTTCTTGTCCGACTCCGCCAGTGTCAACATGGTTTGACCGAAAACGTCTGTATAGGAGGGGGTATCAATATCAGATGGTGCGCAGGTGCCGGTGTCGACATCAAAGCTGCTGCATCCATGGAAATAGACCGGATTTTTTTCCGCCGGCAAATACCCCTTGCCTTTGGTGGTTACCACATGCAGCAGGACCGGTTCATCGCGAAATCGGATGTTGTTCAGAATGTCGATGAGGTGATCGATGTTGTGCCCGTTTATAGGACCGAAATATTCAAAATTAAAGGCTTCGAAGAGCATTCCGGGGGTTACGAAGGTCTTGAAGGAATCCTCTGAGCGCTTGGCAAACCGATAAATGTCGTCACCGAACCCGGGGAGCGATTTCAGAAAAAAACCAAGCTCTTTACGCCAGTCCTGCAAACGTTTACGGGATAACGTCCGGCTCAGAAGGGAGGACAGGGCCCCTACATTTTTAGATATGGACATCTCGTTGTCGTTTAGAATTACGATCAGGTCCTTGTCTTTGTGTGAACCACCGGTCTGATTCAAGGCTTCATAAGCGATGCCGGCTGTCATGGAACCGTCCCCGATAACGGCAATCACTTTTGATTTTTCCTTTTTGAGACGTTTGGCCGTCACAATACCCAGGCCTGCCGAGATGGAGGTGCTGCTATGGCCGGTTGTAAACGTGTCGTAAGGGCTTTCGTTTTTTCGGGTAAATCCGGAAAGACCACCAAACTGTCGAATCGTTTCGAATCTGTCATTTCGCCCGGTGATGATCTTATGCGCATATGCCTGGTGCCCGACATCCCAGATAATTTTATCTTCGGGTGTGTCGAACACGTAATGGAGGGCAATGGTTAATTCCACAGTCCCCAGGCTGGAGGCGAGATGACCACCTTTTTGGGATATGACATCAACGATCCGCTTGCGGAGTTCCCCTGACAACAGTTTCAATTTGTTCCGGGAGAGGTTTTTCAAGTCACGAGGTGAAGATATATTATCAAGTATATTCAAACAGGTGGTTCTCCTTAGTCAGAATACAGCCCATTCAAAATTCGATGTTGGACGTTGGGCGTTCGATGTTCATTAGTTGTTCCGGTCAATGATGTACCGGGCCATGCCGCGCAACGGGTCTGCTTTATTATCAAAAAGTTCCAACGCTTTCAAGGCGTTTTGAACAAGGGTTTCGGCATACCTTGTGGCCTTTGTCAACCCCATGAGCCCCGGGAAGGTGTTTTTCCCTCTATCCGTATCGGTTCCGACGGCTTTTCCGAGTTTTGCGGGGTCTCCTGAAACATTCAATATGTCGTCGATGACCTGAAATGCCAGACCAATGTGTCGCGCATAGGAACGCAGGGAAAGCATTTTTTCCGGGTCGGCATCTCCAAATAAAGCACCCACAACAACAGAGGCTTCAATGAGGGCACCGGTTTTGAGCGAATGCATTGTAATGAGTGCATCAAGATCTAATTCGCCGCCTTCGGCACGGATATCCTGCATCTGACCCTGGATCATGCCCTGATATCCTGCAGCCCTTGCTATCACGTGAATAATCTTCAGGTGTCGTGACAGGTTTTCTCCGGAGGTATTCTCCGTTGAGGACAGAATGTCAAAAGCGAGTGTCAACAGGGCATCGCCGGCCAGAATGGCGGTGGCTTCGTCATACTGAATATGGGATGTGGGCTTGCCGCGACGGAGGGTGTCGTCGTCCATGGCGGGCAGATCATCATGAATCAATGAATAGGTGTGAATCATTTCGATGGCACAGGCAGCCGTTAGTACACCCGATGCCTGAGCATGGGTGGCCTCGGCAGCGGCCATGGCCAGAATAGGGCGGATTCTTTTGCCGCCGGCTGATATTGAATATCGCATGGCCTGGACAACACGGTTCGAATTATCAGTCTCTTCCAATAACTCAAGGATTTTATTGTTTATAATCCCTTGATATGTTTTTAAATACTCTTTTAAATCAATCATGGCGTCAATGGTTTTAGGAGATGTCTGTGGGAAAGGGTTTTTCAGACAGCGTGCCGTCTGTTTCCCGAATAAGTACGGAGATTTTTTTTTCGGTTTCGTCCAGCATTTTGGAACAACGCTTGGAAAGATTCATCCCTTCTTCGAAGCGATGAATAGCCTTTTCAAGGGGCAGATCTCCCGATTCGAGTTCCTGGACAATCTCTTCCAACTGTTGAATGGATTTTTCAAATGTTTGTTTGGGCATTTTGGTTCCTTTCATTGAGCTGTAAGCTCAAGCTTAAGCAGCTTATCGCTCAAAGCTTACTGCTTAAGGTTGATGAACTCGTAAAAAGTACAATGTAGACGGTTTTGTAAAAAGTTCAAATTCAAGGCGTGCAAATTTTGTTATCGTGAGGCGTACTTACTGTACGTTGAATGATGGCGAAATGCAGCACAACGCCGAAGTTGGACTTTTTACGAAACCGTCAAGGTTTATCGATCGATCGTCCGGTGACAGTGGCTTCCAACGAACCGGTTCCAAGAAGAATCTGCAAACGATCCCCGGTTGCAACACTTTCGGCATTCCGGATCAGTTGGGCACCGGGAAGCGATCGCGTAATGCTGTAGCCTCTTTCAAGAATGGCCATAGGGCTTAAAGCTGTCAGATTGGATCGGATAGCGTTAAGATTATTGCCAATATTGTTAATATAAATACTAATTGAAGACAGTAAGTTATGATGTAATTGCTCATGTTTTGATATAAGATAAGACAATCTGGCGGCAGGTGAAAACCTGTGTAGTTTTTCCAGGCGCCACCGGAGTAGCTCCCGTCGGTGTCGAATATCCTGACAGCATGCCCGGATCAAACGGTTGCATAAATCATCTGTGCGCAGGCGCAGGTCTTGAATTTGCTTCCGGGGATCAATAAGGCGTCTGGAGAACTCTCTAAGATAGGTTTTCTGGAAACGAAGATAGTTCGAAAATGTACTTACAAGTTTTCTGTGAAGCTCAATACACTGACGTTCCAGATCTGTTTTCAAAGGGACAACAATTTCCGCTGCCGCCGAGGGTGTCGGCACACGCAGGTCTGCAACAAAATCGGCCAGCGTATAATCGGTTTCATGCCCAACGGCAGAAATGATGGGTATTTTGGATGCAAATATTTCTCTGGCAAGACCCTCGGTGTTAAATGGCTGCAAATCTTCAAGAGATCCGCCACCCCGTGCGATGATGGCCACATCAGCTTCACAACGTTCGTTCAGGAGTCGGATGGCGTCAATGAGTTCTTTTTCCGCATCATCGCCCTGAACCTTGGCAGGAATTATTTCCAGGGGGATGTTGCCAAAACGACGGTTTAAAACCCGAATGATGTCATGGATGACTGAGCCTGTTAATGATGTTATCACGCAGATTTTATTAGGTAAAAAAGGAATTGATTGTTTGTGTTCATCATTGAACAGCCCCTGGGAAGACAGTTTTTGTTTGAGCTGCTCAAATGCCACCTGCAATGCGCCCACGCCACTGGGTTCCATATATTCCAGAATGATCTGGTAGGTGCCTCTGGGCTCATACAGACTTATGCGGCCAAGCCCGTTGATCTGCATGCCGTCCTCGGGTTCAAATATTAATTGGGCGTTCTGCCCGCGAAACATGACAGCATTGATCTGAGACCGGGAATCTTTGAGGGAAAAATAAAAGTGGCCCGACACAGGGACGCGAAAATTGGAAATCTCACCCGTGATCCAGATAAAAGGGAATTTTGTCTCCAACTGGGATTTAATCTGCGAAGTGAGCTCTGAAACGGTTAAGATATGTCTTTGGGCTGGGGAAGGCTGCATTTTCGTTATCATCTTAGTTATGACTCAACTTTCTCTGGATTCAGCGAACGCGAAATGAATAATCCCTGGCGCTTGCGAACTCGCCGCAAGGGCTCCTAACATCAGGCCGCCATATCGCTCTATCTATAACGTCCGATAAGGTATATTATGTAAACTTTAAATATAATGTATATCTAATCTTAAATCTGTATACTATTTGCTATTTATCATCGCCATATTTGTAGAGCACTTCCCTTAGGGCCGGCATGATATATATGTTCTCATGCGGCAGTGTACTAAGAAAGGCCGCCAGAACATCGATCTTTTTATGAAGGGTCAAGTGTTTGTCGATGATAAAGCGCTTCTGATCTTTCACGATGCAGAAACCGGATTTGGCACTGCTGATCGTTTTCTGCAGATTCTGTTCGGATACGGAGATCTTGAATTTTTCAGCCAGTTCAATCAACTCGAAGTATATTTGGTCCGGTTTCATCTTATCCTGCTAAACAGTAACTTATCGTTCAATTCCTGTTGAAATAAACCAGAGCTGTGTTATATTATTACCATTCACCAAACACCAAACACAAAACACGAAACACCAAATACCAAAAAGGAGAATACCATGCAACCGGTTGCATTGTCAAAAACACAAGCCCAGGTACAGGTAAACAGCTTTATCCGAAGCGTGTACAATTGGATGGCCATGGGCCTCGCCCTAACCGGGTTTGTCGCCTATTATGTGGCCAATACGCCTTCAATACAGCAGGTGATCTTCGGCAATCGAATCATATTCTATGGTCTCATTATCGGTGAACTGGCACTTGTCTTTTTCTTGAGCGCCCGGGTTCAAAAAATTCAGGCTTCCACTGCAACGGCCCTCTTTGTTTTGTATGCCGCTCTTAACGGTGCCACCCTTTCCGTTATTTTCCTTATATATACAGCCGCCTCCATTACATCCACTTTTTTTATATGTTCAGCCACTTTTGTGGCTTTCAGCGTTTACGGAATGACCACCAAACGTGATTTAACATCCATAGGGGGCTTCATGACCATGGGCCTCATCGGAATTATCATTGCTTCCGTGGTGAACATGTTTGTTCGAAGTTCCGCCATGAGTATGGTCATCAGCTATATCGGGGTATTGGTATTCGTAGGTTTGACCGCCTACGATACCCAGAAGCTGAAAACAATGGCCCTCACGCAACCGGCCGATGTCGGGGCCGGGGTGGTCAGGAAAGGTGCCATCATGGGTGCTTTGACCCTCTATCTCGATTTTATCAACCTGTTTCTGATGCTGCTGCGGATATTAGGCGACCGCAGATAAAATCGCAAAGCGATTTTATCTGGCGCGGCTGCTCTGTTTTTTTTAAATTATATAAAAAGCCCTGTGTTTGGTCAGCACATAGGGCTTTTTTATATACCTATTTGGGTTTGGATGATTTCAGTTAATTGCTTGCAAAAACGGGTGGCTTCGGCTTTGGTTGATGCCTCCACCATGACCCGGCACATGGGTTGTGTACCTGAATAGCGGATGAGCACCCTGCCGGTATCACCGAGCTGTTTTTCAACGTTTGCGATTGCTTCGGACAAACCGTCAATATCACGGATGGCCGGCTTGGCATCTACGGTGACATTCATCAATATCTGGGGATAAACCATCATAACTTCAGCGAGCTGGGATGCCGTTGCCTTTTCGGAAACCAGCACACGCAGAAACTGAAGTGCGGCCAGTATACCGTCTCCGGTGGTATGCGCATCCAGAAAAATGATATGACCGGAATCTTCCCCACCGATAACCGCACCGGATGCAACCATCTGCTCCATGACATAGCGATCGCCTACAGGTGATTTCAGGTGCGTAACAGACATGTCCGACAATATTTTGCCGAGTCCCATGTTACTCATCACGGTGGTGACAACCGTCTGATTTGTCAAGAGATGATGCTGATGATAAAATCGTGAAAAAATAGCGATGAGCTGGTCGCCCGTTAGAACATTACCGGTTTCATCAACGGCAATCAGTCGATCTCCGTCCCCATCAAATGCGAACCCCACGTCAGAACCGGATTCCAGGACTTTTTTTGCCAGGGTTTCAGGGTGCTGTGATCCACAGGCATCGTTGATATTGACGCCGTCCGGGGATATTGACAGAGGGATGACCCCTGCTCCCAGACGGGAAAAGACATCCGGGGCAATTGAGCTGGCAGCACCGTTTGAACAATCCAGTACAACTTTCAAGCCACGTATTCGGGTTTTAATGTCGGTGGGCAGCGCGTTTAAAAGAAAATTGCTGTAAATCATACCGGCGTCGGGCACCGGGAAAACCTTTCCGATGGCGTTATCTGCGATGACGGGTTGCTGCTTATGATCATCAATAATCCACTGTTCTAATTCATTTTCCACGGCATCGCTGAGCTTGAATCCCCTGTCGTTGAAAAATTTGATCCCGTTATCGTAAAACGGGTTGTGGGATGCCGATACAACGATACCGGCATCGGCCGCCAAGTGGGTGGTGAGATAGGCCACACCCGGAGTAGGTAAAACGCCTGCCAGGTATGTATCCGCTCCCAGGGAACACAGCCCGGATACCAGGGCGGATTCGATCATGCCCCCCGAAAGACGGGTATCTCTTCCAATGACGATTTTGGGATGTTTGCGGGAGGTATTGCTCCGGAAAAAGACAGCAGCAGCTTTCCCTACCCTCAATGCCATCTCCGGGGTCATGGGAGATTGGTTGACTCTTCCCCGAATACCGTCTGTGCCGAATAGTTTCCCCATAAATAAAATCCTCCGGATTTTATTTCGTGCGGCTGTCGCCGCTATTATGCTGTTTCTTCATCTTTTCCATTCAAAATTCGATGTTGGACGTTGGACGTTCGATGTTCATTCGTTTTCCAACAGCTTCGGTCTACCATCTATCTTCTAGCGTCTCACGTCTTACACCTTTTTGAAACTCGGCAGAATCTCCAACACCTCCGAAAGCGTCTTATCCACGATTCCCTGGAGCCAGTTACTTCCCATCTGCTTGGATTCAGGGTCGAGGGACTGGATTGCCTCGATGTAATTTTTGTTATGATTCTGTGAGGCGTGTGCCACCTGGTTCAAAAACTGGTCCCTGAGGGCGGTGTCTCCTGGAAATGCCTGCATGGAAAGCAGGCAGTCGTTGACAGCGCTCTGATTTGCAAACAGTTCTTTTTGTTGAACCATGATTTTAGCATCAGCGTCCATATGATAGATATCCTTATATTTTTGGATGGATAAGGGCATTTTACCTATCAGTTGATTCAAGCGCTGGATGCGTTCCTGAATGATTAACTGCAACTTACCCATGACGGCTGCCTGGAGCGTTTCGGGGAAATTATCTGAAATAAAAAGAGACCGCACATGTTGATACCAATGCAGGAGGGAGATGAGGTTTCCGATATAGAGGCTGTTGTTTACCACGATGCGTTTGATGCCGCGGTAGAGCCCGGGAACAAAAGGGACGTTGCCGCCCTTGCCTGCACCTTCGAAGAGCATTCTCCCGGGTTTGGTTGCATCTTTTCGAAACAGGGTGCCTGCTACAATGACTGTCCCGAAGGCCAGACGACTGGGCCCTACCAACCCCCCCTGCCCTCCCAGAAAAATAGGTAATTGATCAAGCATGACCCCTTTTGGTACATCACCCAGAAGAGAGGGCGTTGCCTTGTCCTGGTTGGGGGTAAAATTGAAATGGATATAGGCGCTGCCAACTTCACTGTGATTTTTTCTACTGGTGCCCCCCGCCATAAGGCAGTCACAGAAATTGATCAGACTGCCGAGGGTCACGAAAGGAAACAGAATGGTTTGTTTGAGACCCACGGTATGAGCAATGTTGGCTTCTTCTTCAAAGATACACCCTTCCCGGACATGGGATCCGCTTCCTGCACCGGCTTTTTCAAGAAAAACAGACTCTTTGAAAAAACCACCATTGAGCGTGACGTGGGGGCCGAGCTGGCAATCCTGGATGGTAGCCGGAGATTCATAGCCTATCTCTGTCTGTCCCATGATAAAGGTCGATTTCCCAAACAGGCGGCACCCTGAATGGATGATGACCCGATCATTGGATATGTTTTCGACCTTGATATCCTCGCCGATTTCAACACTTTCGGGGTTGGGAATAACCACGCCTTTTTGCATCAACTGATCTATTTTCCGTCGGTTTGAATTCATAAGCCCTCTATATGGTTTGTTCCGCAGGGATAAGATTATTTGATCAAAGTAATTTTATCTTTGTGTATATTTTTTTTCATCAATATATCCACGGGATTTTCCGTGGCGGAAAAGGCAGTGATCAAAATTTTATCGAAAGATATGGTGTTGAGCGCATCAAATGATTGAATACGATGTCCCAAAAACATGTTTCCTTTATTTTGATCATCCACCACCGCTTTGAATATCAGCGGCGTTTCCTGGAGTGATACATAGGTAATTTCAGCCAAGTGGCTGGTGCCGTAAAATATGATATCATGCGTGCCATCCTCTTCCAGTTTCTTAAGGGTTCGCTTTATTTTATGGTGTGCATCTGAGTAAAATTGAAAAGAAAACTGAATATACTCATATGTGAGTCGGTTTTTTTCGACAACACCCTTGGGTGTTAGAATATATTTAATTCGGTTTTTCGGTACGGTGGTCACCTTGTAAAAACCGTTTTTAGCCAAACGTTTTAAAAATGAGTTCACCAACCCCAGAGAAATATTGAGATGTTTTGCCAGGTAGCGCTGGCTCAATCGGGGACTTTTCTCGATTTCTTCAAGAAATTTCAGGGTTCGGATGTCCTGGTGATTCATCATAGCTCCGCCGGGTGGGTTACACGGGGAACCTAACCTTTTTGCTGCTGATTGGATTGTCTGGATAGCGTGAAAATATGCGTTCAGAATATGAACATCTTTGACGGGGATTGTCAATCCAAAAATAAAATCGGATAGTTAAACTATCCGATTTTATCATACGCGACTGCGTCGCTATTTCTTATGAACTGGTCAGGCTGACTTATTCCAACACTTTTTGAATTGCTTTTACTTTCTTAGGACCGATACCGTCGACCCTTAACAGATCCTTTTCACTTGCGTTCACAACGTTTCGTACGGATTTGAAACGATCCAGCAATCTTTTTGCGATTGAAGGTCCAACCTGCGGCAATCCTTGCAGTAAATGCAGTTTTCTGCTTCTCAATTTTTTTGGGCGATATCCATGTCTCAGATCCGCCAGGTTTGACAACGTGGTCGACTGATGGGAAATCATAATGATGACTTGGCATGATTGCTCAATATTTGCGGCGTAAAGCATCGGTATGTGCCAGATGGCTTGAAGAGAAACAGCCGCCCCTTTGATCGCCTCCCGCGTAATGTTGATCTTGGAATTAAACGGATTTCCCTCAACAAGATACAAGGGTCGAGGGAGAAATCGTTTCATTTTCCTAGCTTGCTCGAACAGTCTCCCGTCGATGATTGAGATAGCGAAATCTCTGCCGGTTTTTCGCTCGATGAATATCTCCTGATTAATGATATAATCACAATAAGGAAGTTTTTTTATGACCAAATCAAACCCGGCATCTTATCAGATGGTCTGGTAGCTTGCAGGAATTTTCCCTGTAATCGACAAGGATCTTCGGCCTGTTTCCAGGATGACTGACGATTATGATGGTTGTTTGCCATTATCTGATTTGGGTGTGTAAATCGATTTGATCAGGGCGGTCAACATGGCGGTCAGTTGGTTTCCCCTGGTGTCGAAATCAGCAAATTTATCTTCAGCAATGAAACGTTTGCGTTTCAACAGCTCCAGCAGGGTCATGGTTTCGTACAAAGCGCCCCGGGATTGATACAGATGCCTGGCAAAGTCATGTTTTGAACTGTAGGATTTTCCCATGGCAATGGCACCGGCAATTCCGGCTGCGCTCCCTTCTGTTTTTTGCGAAAGCTCTTGATGGTGCTCTTTGCTGCTCATCATCGACATGGATTCAATGACATCCCCGGCAAACTGCATGGCTTTTTGCCAGACATCAAGTTTTTCATAAATATACGTCATCTCTTACCTCCTATTTTAAAATTGAAACGCTCATCTTGGGTTTCTGTAAGCAGCCTGGTAGTTCTCAGCTTGATAGGGGCTGCCGGTTTTTTTGACTGAACGGATAAATTCAATCAGCATGGTCGTGATCTTCTTTCCCTTTTGTTTCGATTTCCGTGTAGCACTCGTCGGTAATCAGCTGTTTGGCTTTGAGAATTTCCAGCAATGTCATGGTTTCGTATAGCGATCTCTTGGATAAAAACAGATGGTAGATGAAATCCTCCTCCGACAAACAGGCTTTTCCCTTGGCGATATTCGTGGCGATATTGACAGCGCTCATTTCGATTTCTTCTGTTAGACGTTGATTTTCAATCTCATCGGCCACTTCGGCGATACATTGAATGACCTTTATGGAAAGATCGACCGCCTTTTTCCAGACGTCCAGTCGTTGGTAGGCGTAGTCCATGGGCACTCTCCTTTCTATACCTAAATTGACAGGATTCCTCGCAGCTTGCCTGCGAGGAATCTGTCAATGATTGACCCCGCGGGATCGAATAGCGGGAAAGGCAAAAATATTGCCTTCATTGAATGAAATGACTCCTTTAAGATGATAAGACGGGATCCCGCGGGGTCGCCTACAAGGTATTTTATTTAACGATTATCCGGTCTTTATTGACTTCGAAGGTTTTCTGGCCGATGCCTGCCACCAGCATGATGTCCTCAGGCGCTTTAAAGGGACCGTTCTCCTCACGAAAGGCAACGATTCTTTCCGCATAACGGGGACCGACGCGGTCCAGTTGTATCAGTTCTTCCAACGTGGCCGTGTTGATATTGATTTTTCCCTGATCCTCGGCGAATGCGGGACCGGTCATGAGCATCACCAGGGCAATTACCATAAAAATCGTTATCCAGTTCTGTGTTCTAATCATGGTGTTTTCCTCCTTTTCAACTGTTCATGTTTTGCCTGACAAGCTATCGCCATGTCAGGCCCACCTGTTCTGCCGGCAGGCGTGGTATGGTCAGCTTCCCATAACCCAGTCAAAAAGCAATCCTGGAAAAATTCGCAGATAGTTCGGTTATAAAGACAGTATTATGTTTACAAAGTTGGTTTATTACTGGAATTTATTTGACGCGACGCTGTCGCTTATATGTCGATATTAAGCGGCGAAAACCGCATTCGATAAATTCGCTTCGCGAATTTATTTGTAATAAGGGCATGACTCAGGTATGTAAGGCCAGAAAGGGAAAACCATATGAAAAACGGGGTGCAATAAGGGCTGACTGCGCTATTTACTGCCAACAATCCATCATTCCATCATTCCACAGATCCAATATTCCATAGATGAATAAAGAATCGCATGTGAAAACCAAACGCCACAACATACCAAAACCCGGGCCATACAATATTGCCATTGTCAGTATGTCCGGACTCTTACCCGGTGCCGATACCCTGGATGTTTTCTGGGATAATCTGGTTCACAAAAGAGATGCCTGCCGGGTGGTTGAAAAAGATCGCTGGCGGGTGGATCCGGCTGTGATGACCACAGAAAGATTGCGGCCTGACAAAGCCGTATCCAGAGTGGCCTGCCTTTTGAATCGGGATATGGACTATTGTTTTGATAATCTCGATCTTGACCAAGACCTGATTCGTGATCTTGACCCCCTTCACCGAATTGTGCTGCACGCCGGCAGAGAAGCATTTTATGCTGCCAGACATGAATCCATCGACAGGAAACGAACCGGTGTGATTCTTGCCGCGATTGCTCTCCCAACGGACGCGTCTTCATTGATTGCGGAGAAAATCCTGGGATCCTATCTCGAAAAACGATTGTTTCATCCCATGGCCGAGGAGATGGGGCCGGTCTTGACCAGAAATCAATGCCTGGCCGGCAGAATAACCGGTTTTCCGGCAGCTCTGCTGGCCAAAGGAATGGGTCTTGGAAACGGCACCTATACACTGGATGCGGCCTGTGCATCATCGCTGGTGGCATTCAAACTTGCCTGTGATGCCTTGTCGCAACACAGAGCAGATGCCATGCTGGTGGGCGGTGTATCAAGACCTGACTGCCTTTATACACAGGTTGGATTCTCCCAGCTTCGTGCGTTGTCGCCGTCGGGTCGTTGCGCGCCTTTTGACAAGCGTGCAGACGGTCTGGTTGTCGGTGAAGGTGTCGGCATGTTTGTACTGAAACGTGTGGAAGATGCCGTAAAAGACGACGACACTATTCTGGCGGTTATCAAAGGCATCGGACTTTCCAACGATATGGGGGGCAGTCTCCTGGCACCCATGAGTGAAGGCCAGGTAAGAGCCATGCGCATGACATATGATACCACCGGGTGGACACCGGATCAGGTCGACTTGATTGAATGCCACGGAGCGGGTACACCCCTTGGGGATCATACCGAATTGAGCAGTCTTGCAACCCTGTGGCAGGGCATTACAACCCATGCCGGTGTCTGCCCCATCGGCTCGGTCAAATCTACCATCGGGCATCTTTTAACAGGCGCCGGAGCAGCTGGAACACTTAAAGTATTACTTGCATTAAAGCATAAGAACATACCGCCATCAAACAACTATACGGAACCAACTGAAAACAGTCCTTTGATCGACAGCCCTTTCAGAGTCCAGACGGAAACGGCCGACTGGACCCCACGAGATGCCGATACCCCCCGTCGAGCCGCTGTGAACGCATTTGGATTCGGCGGTATCAATGCCCACATGCTTCTGGAAGAATGGACCCATCCAAACAGGTTTGGACAAGGCGCTCTAAATTTGCAGCACCACGCTGTGTCGGAGAACGCCGATGATGGATATCCTAAAACAGGGACACATGAAAAACCACGGGTGGCCATCGTCGGAATGAGTGCTGCCATGGGGAAACTGTCCACGCTGAGAGCTTTTCAGGAGGCTGTTTTCAATGGTCAATCCATCATTGAACATCATTCTCATCATCGCGGCGCACACATCGGTCCGGATACCTATTTCAGGCAGTCGGTTCCGGAACACGGCGCATTCATGCAAGATATTTCTCTGGATGTGGGTTTGTTTCGCATTCCCCCCAATGAAATACCGGATATCCTGCCACAGCATCTCCTCATGATGAAACTCTGTAGAAACGCCCTCATCGATGCCGGTATCACCCTCAAGGAGGAACGGCCGCGGATGGGCGTGATGGTGGGTGCGGATTTTGATTTTGAAGCCACCAATTTTCATTTGAGATGGATCGTGAATGAAAGCATCCGTCGATGGGAAAAGAAATATGGGTTGAACCTTCAGGCTCCCCATACCGCCGAATGGGTTCGCTCCCTGAAAGAATCTGTCAGTCGACCCTTGACATCCAACCGGACTCTGGGTGCTTTGACCAGTGTTATTGCAAGCCGGATCGCCAAGGAATTTCTGTTGGGTGGCCCCAGTTTCGTGGTCTCGTGTGAAGAGGCTTCCGGTATCAAGGCCCTCGAAATAGCCCTCAGGGCGTTGCAGGACAATGAGACCGACACGATGCTGGTGGGAGCTGTGGATTTTACCGGGGATCTTCGATACCTGGCCACGCACCATCAGGCCAGACCCTATTCAGATGCAGGGTCCGTATTGCCCTTTGATTCATCTGCTCGGGGGACCCTTCCCGGAGAAGGCGGCACGGCACTGGTACTCAAACGCCTGGAGGATGCTATTGCCGACAAAGATCGTATTTATGCGATTGTCAACGGTTTTGGTTCTGCCAGCGGGATGGCGATGGAAAGTGAGACCGTATCACAGGAGGCGTATCAGATATCCCTCGAGCGCGCCATCCAGGAGGCCGGTATTGGGTCGTCGGAGATCAGCCTCTTTGAGGCGCACGGAAGTGGCATCCATGCCGAAGATGTCATGGAGTCAAACGTGTTGAATGCGATTTCGACTGACACGGGGCTGCATTGTGCCGTCAACAGCACCAAACCGATTGTGGGACACATGGGCGCCGCATCAGGCTTGGCTTCCCTTGTGAAAACAAGCCTGTGTCTCTACCATACCCTAATACCGCCCATGCCGGATTATCGATGGCCTGGGGATATTGCATGGGCAGAACGTTTTCACGTTCCCATCAAACCCCAGTACTGGTTTCGGGACCGGGAAACCCATCCCCGCCGGGCGTGTGTGGGCGTCATGACATCCGATGGAAACTGCATGCATGTTCTTCTGGAAGGATATGAAGAAGCCGGGGTACTATCGACCCCGGAGGTCGCACCAGACAGGCTTCGTCCCCTGGGATACCAGTCCAGCGGCCTTTTTGTTGTGGAAGGTGATCATGACCAAGAGATCCTGGAGGGTCTGGGAGCCCTTTGGGGTCAGATCCGGAAAGGGGTTTCCAAGGGATTGCCCATGGAGCGGATCGCACGGGTCTGGTACGAAAAAAAGGGTTGCCGACCGGGTAAAAAAAGAGCGCTCAGCCTGGTGGTCAAAGATATCCATGAAGCTGAAAACGAGATTCGCAAAGCCAAACAACTCGTCATTTCAGGGAATAAGGACGCTGCGCCGGGGTATGCAAACATCTATTACACGCCTGAACCCCTGGGATCATCGGTCGGCATTGCCTTTGTTTTTCCCGGCTCCGGAAATCACTATCTTGGCATGGGGCGGGACATGGGAACCCAATGGCCGTTGATTCTACGCCGGATGGATGCAGAAACCCGACAATTGAAAAGGCAAATGATTCCCGAACGTTTTGTACCATATCGGACCTCCTGGGAAAACCGGTGGGAAACACAGGCCTTGCATCAGATCCATAGCGACCCGTTGTCGGCAATTTTCGGGCAGGTCATGCACGGGAGCGTCGCAACCAAATTGATGCTGCAGTTCATACCCCCGCCCGGAGCGGTCATCGGGTACAGCCTCGGAGAAACCGCAGGATTGGTTGCCATGGGAGCCTGGAAGGGTCAGGACCACCTGCTGAAACGAATGATTGAATCACCCTTGTTCAAGACAGCATTGACCGGGCCGTGCCTTTCTCTCAGAAGGGCATGGAACATCGATCCTGAAGAAAAATTTGAATGGCAGGTGGTGGCGGTTGATCGAACGGCAGAGGAAGTCATGGCTGTTGTTAAACAATTCCCCATGACCCGTCTTTTGATCATCAATTCGCCCAGGGAATCCGTCATTGGCGGTGAAAAAGAATCGATCCGCGACGTTGTCAAAATGCTGGGGTGTAACGCCGTTCTACTGGAGGGTGTGGTGACGGTTCACTGTGATGCGGTCGGACCTGTCGAAGATGACTACCGCCAACTGCATCTGCACCCCATAGACCCACCCGGGAATATGCGTTTCTACAGTTGTGCATGGGGACATGCGTATGCTCTGACCAGTGAAAATGCTGCTGCATCCATAACGGATCAGGCCCTCAATGGGTTTGATTTTACCCGCACCATTCAACAGGCCTATGACGATGGCATCCGCGTTTTTATCGAAATGGGACCCCGGGCTTCCTGCACGCGAATGATACAGCAGACGCTTGAAGGCTATCCCCATCTTGCCGTAGCTGTCGGTCGAAGCGATGACAACGAATATCTCTCAATATTGAAAATGCTGGGAGCACTCAGCACGGAAAGGATGGGTGTCCAGCTCGAAAATTTATATGGAAACGTATCTTATCCACCTGAAATGAATCGTGTATTTGATGAAACACTGCCAAAATCGGCAGCCGTATCAAAGGTGAAAGCATCGAATCGAATCCATATACGCGTCGGTACTCTTCTCCCCTTCCCCGGGCCGCCGCCTTTAATTCCGGACAAGTCGGATTCGGATATTTCACTTCAGGAACAATCGAAAATCCATGAACCCATTGCCCCCCCGGCGGAGATGGACGCCATTTCCGGGCCGCTGCATGAAAGCTTTCCCAACCAAATAGCTCGGGACCTCATGCGGTCTGTTCAGGAGAATGCCCAGGCAACCACCGAAGCACACCGGCATTTCCTGGAATTTTCCAGTCAGATGACGAAAGATTACCAGGAGGCCATGGCATTGCAGACCCGGCTTCTGTCCGCGCATATGGAACAAACCCACCACACAGAGGCTATTGCGACAGGATCCGGGACACACCGGGACTCACCAGGGCTTATTCCGCTGTATTCCAGAAATGACTGTCTAACATTTGCCACAGGATCCGTGGCCGAGGTATTCGGCCCTGAATTTGAGGTGGTTGATACCTATCAGGCCCGGGTGCGACTGCCGGACGAACCCCTCATGCTCGTGGATCGGGTTGTTTCCCTTGTGGGTGAAAAATGTTCCCTGGGTAGTGGCCGGATCGTTACCGAACACGACGTGCTTCCGGGGGCCTGGTATCTGGATGGCAAGCGCGCGCCTGCCTGCATATCGGTGGAGGCTGGTCAGGCAGATCTGTTGCTCAGTTCCTACCTGGGGATCGATCATGTGGTCAAGGGCCGCAGAACGTATCGCCTGCTGGATGCCAGTGTGACATTTTTCAGGGGACTGCCGCAGCCGGGCGAGACGATTCGATACGATATCGAGATCGAAAAGTTTATCCGTCAAGGAGATACGCACCTTTTCTTCTTTAAATTCAAAGGGTTTATCGATGACACCCTGCTCATTCAAATGAAAAACGGCTGTGCGGGATTTTTTACAGAGGAGGAGGTGCGGAGCTCCGGGGGGATTGTCGCCAAAAAGCGTGACGGCAATCGTAAGAAAGAGAATTCCGGGGCTGAATGGCGGCATCCGGCCCCGGTAACAATTGAAACATTTTCCGAGGCCGCATTGGATGCCCTGCGATCAGGGCGTCTGGGGGACGCATTTGGTCCGGTATTTCAGGGCAAAACCATCTCTTCTTCTCTGCATCTGCCGGGTGGGCGCATGCACCTCATCGATCGTGTTCTCAGATTCGATCCCTATGGGGGAACCTTTGGCAAGGGGTTGATACGTGCTGAGGCAGATGTTCATCCGGACGATTGGTACCTGACCTGTCATTTCGTTGATGACATGGTCATGCCGGGCACGCTCATGTACGAATGCTGTGCACACACATTGCGGGTATTTCTGCAGCGTATCGGATGGATCAGTGAAAAAGAGGAAGCCTGCTATGAACCGGTTGTGGGGATTGAAAGTGTGCTGAAATGCCGTGGACCGGTAACACCGAACACACGACATGTGGTGTATGAAATCGACATCAAGGAGATGGGGTATGGCCCGGAACCCTATGCCATTGCCGATGCCCACATGACCGCCGATGGTGCCTACATTGTTTATTTTGACAGTATTTCCATGAAACTGACGCATGGCACGCGTGAAGAGATCGAAAGTATTTGGAAGATCGACCCGGAACAGACTGCCGCAGGAAATCGCTCCCCTTCCGCAAAAAAAACGCCATCCACGGCAAAAGCAGCCGGCAAAGGGATTTTCAGCCGCAAGATGTTGGAGGAATTTGCGTTTGGCAGGCCCTCTAGAGCCTTTGGAGAACCCTATCGAAAATTTGACAGTGACCGGTTCATTGCCAGATTGCCGAAACCGCCCTATCTGTTCATGGATCGGGTGGTTGCCGTTGCGCCTGAACCCTGGGTATTGAAACCCGGTGGCTGGATCGAAGCCGAAGTGGATATTGATCCGGGTGACTGGTTTTTCCGTGCCAATCGTATGGCTAGTATGCCCTTTTGTGTTTTGAATGAGATTGCACTTCAGCCCTGTGGCTGGCTGGCGGCATACCTGGGTTCGGCCTTGCGGAGTGAAAAAGATCTCAGGTTCAGAAATCTGGGTGGAACGGCTGAGATCAGCAGGGATGTACCTGCAAAAAAAATGTCCCTGACCACGCGTGCACGGCTGACACAGGTGTCTGAAGCGGGTGACATGATCATCGAGCACTTTGATTTCCAGATTTTACAATCCCGGGAGATGATCTATCAGGGGCGGACGCATTTTGGTTTTTTTACCCGAAAGGCACTGGCTGAACAGGTGGGATTGCAGCAGATCGATATGTCTCGCTATACCCTGCCTGAGAATTCGGTAACCAGCAGGCAGGTAGCGATGTTGGATCATGCACCCACGGCACCGGAAGATTTATCCGGTCATATCCATGGAAATGCGGTAATGCCGGGAAGGGCCATCCGCATGATCGATAACATCGAAGCCTATTTCCCGGAAGGAGGACCCCATGGGCGCGGGATCATCAAAGCCTCGAAAAAAGTTCTGCCCGAGGAATGGTTTTTTAAAGCCCATTTTCTGAATGATCCGGTCTGTCCGGGCTCTCTGGGTCTGGAGTCTCTGATACAACTGCTGAAGTTCATGGCCCTGGATCGATGGCCGCATCTGGCGGACGATCATTGCTTTACGCTGAAATCGAATAGCCGTCATCAATGGACTTATCGCGGACAAATCACACCTGAAAACAGGCGCATCGAGCTTATCGCAGTGGTGACAAACATGGTGGAAAAGCCATTTCCCGTGTTGACGGCTGATAGCCTGTTGACAGTTGACGGACTGCCCATTTATCATATGGAACAGTTTTCCATCGGGCTGGTCCCGGTTGCTTCTATACAGTAGGTCGCAGCTGGTAAAATGCAGGAGGGCTGGGAAGTTGGGAGGCTGGAAGGCTGGGAAGCTGGGAGGCTGGGATGCTGGGAGGCTGGGAAGCTTGGAGGCTGGGAGGCTACTTTCGGCGTCAAGTCGGCATGAATACGGAGCATCGTAACACCTAAATACCTAAACACAATAACACCTAAAACAAGATATGAAATACACAAAAGTCAATATTGCCTCTTTTGGATATGAGCTTCCACCGAATGTGGTGACATCCGTGAAGATCTGGAAAAACGCCTGGCGCCCCTGTACGAAACACTTCACTTTCAGAAGGGGCAGCTGGAATCTCTCACGGGTATTCGTGAAAGAAGATTCTGGGATCCAGGATTCCGGATGGCACAGGGTGCGATTCTTGCGGGGGAAAAATCCATTGCAGCGGCAGGCATCGATCCCCGTTCCATTCAGATGCTGGTGTACGGCGGTGTATGCCGCGATAATCTGGAACCGGCCACAGCCTGTGCCGTATCCGATGGGCTGGGACTCGGACCGGACACGCTGGTTTACGATGTTTCCAATGCATGTCTCGGGATTCTCAATGGCTTGGTTCAGGTGGCGAATGCCATCGAACTCGGGCAGATATCCGCCGGGCTTGTGGTGTCCTGTGAATCCGCTCGTGAGATCGTCGACAGCACCATCCAAAGGATGCTGACAGCCGGAACCATGGATGTATTCAAGCAGACCGTTGCCACCCTGACAGGGGGTTCAGGAGCTGTTGCCGTGCTCCTGACGGATGCGTCCCTGTCCGATCAAAACCACCGCTACTGGGGGGGGCCTATCGATGTGCCACCGAACATCATGGGCTCTGCACCTGGGGACCTGACAGTGGTAACTCCGCTGTGGGGAAACAGGTTATGAACACGGATTCTGTGGGGGTCTTGAAACATGGCGTCGCACTGGGAATAGAGACCTACCGGGTCTTTCGCAAAACCCTCTCGCTTACCGCAGATCAGCCTGACAAGACTGTCTGCCATCAGGTCGGCTCAACCCATCAGGACACGATCCTGAAATCCATCGGCATCCCCAGACAACGCGATTTTGCAACATTTCAGTACCTGGGCAATATCGGAACCGTATCCCTGCCCATTACAGCCGCCATCGCTGCCGAGCGTGATTTTTTCAAAGCGGATGACCTGGTGGGGATGCTGGGTATCGGTAGCGGGTTGAATTGCTTGATGTTGGGAATAGAGTGGTAAGATAAAAAAGGGTTATAAGGCTGAGGTTAGGCTGTTAGCTGATTAGCATCCTAACAGCCTAGCAGCCTAACAGCCTAATCAGTCTATAGATATGACCTGTCACCTACGAGCTATGAACTCAATGAACTAATAAAATCAAAGCCCATTGATTTATCGAAATGCCGGCACTTGTATCCATTCGAATCCCATTTTATGGATATGAATGGGTTCAAGTATCACTATGTGGACGAGGGTGCGGGTCCGCCGGTCATCATGGTGCATGGCAATCCGACCTGGTCGTTTTATTACCGGAGACTCATTCAGGATCTTTCTCCTCAATTTCGGGCTATCGCGGTGGACCATATGGGCTGTGGGTTATCAGACAAACCAACTGCGGAGCAATATGGCTATACCCTTGACTGCCGGATCAACGATTTGGAAAGTTTCATTTGTCGTTTGGAATTAAAAGAGAAAATAACACTGGTGGTCCACGATTGGGGCGGTATGATCGGTATTGCTTATGCACTCAGAAATTTGGATCGGATAGATAAAATTGTCCTGCTCAATACCGCAGCATTTTTTCCTCCCCAGGGCCGTTCCCTGCCCCTCAGATTAAAATTGATCCGGCATGTCAAGCCGCTTGCAAGGGTGGCGGTTCTAGGATTCAACGCTTTCGCCCGCAGCGCTCTTTTCATGGCAACGGCCAAAGGCATGCCTGGCGATGTGAGATCAGGGCTATTGGCGCCATACAATTGTTGGCAGAACCGGATTGCCACCCTCAAGTTCGTGGAAGACATCCCGCTCAAACCAGGTGATCCGAGTTTTGAGACGGTGAAAACAGTCCAGAACGAATTGCATCGCCTGAGAGATTTGCCCCTGCTTATCTGCTGGGGCATGAAAGATTTTGTCTTTACCAAGGCATATCTCGACGAATGGCGTCATCGATTTCCAGACGCCCGTGTGCATACCTTTGGGGATGCCGGTCATTATGTCCTGGAGGATGCAGCAGAGACCGTTGTTGACCACATCCATAAATTCATGTTAGAAGGCTGATCGAAAGATTGACTGATAACTTATAGATATGTAAATTAAAGCTATAAGCAGTAAGCTCTGAAAGCGATTATGAGCTAGCTGACAACTCTGACCACTTGTCGCTTACAGCTTAAAACCTAAAGCTTAATACCTATCCCTATGAATGAATATACCCGAAGAAAAACGGTGAACGTGGCTTCCCTGCTTCGTGACATGGCACGCAGTCAGCCCTACACGCGGGCTGTGGTTTGTCCGTTGCGGCAGAACCGGAACGGGGGAATCGCCTACGCTCACCTCACCTTCAGACAACTGGACAGGGAGTCTGATTGTTTGGCATACGGCCTCCTTCGTCATGGTATCAAACGGGGAACCCGAACCATTCTGATGGTAAAGCCGAGTCTTGAATTCTTTGCCCTGACCTTTGCTCTTTTTAAAACCGGCGCGGTGCCCGTTGTGGTGGATCCGGGAATGGGAATCAAGCGGATGCTCAACTGTCTTTCAGAGAGCAAAGCATCCGCCTTTATCGGCATACCCCTGGCCCATGCATTACGTATATGTGCTCCCAGTTATTTTAAATCATTAAACATATCCATAACGGTCGGCAAACGATGGTTTTGGGGAGGCCCCCGGCTTGAAGATATTCGTCAAACACCCTGGAAACCATTTCCAATGGCAAAAACCCAGAAGGACGAAACCGCAGCGATTCTCTTTACCACCGGCAGTACAGGCCCGGCAAAGGGCGTTGTCTATACCCACGGCATCTTCGATGCCCAGGTGCGGCATATCAAAAACAGATTTGACATCACACCCGGTGAAATCGATTTGCCGACTTTCCCGCTGTTTGCGCTATTTGATCCTGCCCTTGGAATGACTGCCGTGATACCGGACATGGACCCCACCAAACCGGCCCAGGTGAATCCTGAACGCATCATCGAGCTGGTTCTGAATCATGGTGTAACCAATATGTTTGCATCTCCGGCACTCCTCAATCGTGTGGGACGATACGGTCAGACGCATAACATCAAGCTTCCATCATTGAAGCGTGTAATTTCGGCTGGGGCGCCGGCATTACCCGACAACCTCGAGCGTTTCAGTCAGCTGCTGGAACCGGAAACCGAAATATTTCCCGGGTACGGCGCCACCGAAGCCATGCCGGTCTCGGTCATGGGGAGCCATGAGATATTGGAAAAGACACGCCGGTTGAGCGAACAGGGGTATGGGATCTGTGTCGGTCGGGTTTTGCCGGGTCTGAAGGTACGTATCATCCGCATCAGTGACGACATAATTCCCCAATGGTCCAATGCTCTGGTTGTTCCAGACGGTGAAATTGGCGAGATAACGGTCAAAGGTGATCTGGTAACCCACCAATATTTTGAAAGAAAACGGGATGATCTGCTTTCCAAAATAGAAGAGAGCACCAGCGTGTGGCATCGTATGGGAGATCTTGGATGGATCGACACGGAAGGACGACTCTGGTTTTGCGGGAGGAAAAGCCACCGCATCATAACAGAGACCCAGACCCTGTTTACCATTCCCTGCGAGGCCATATTCAATCGTCACCCGCACGTTTTCAGAAGTGCCCTGGTGGGTGTCGGGCCACGCCCCAAACAAAAACCGGTTATATGTATTGAACTGGAAAAGAGCCCCCGCAAGAAAGATAAGCACAAGATTACCGAAGAACTGTTGGAACTCGCCAAAGAGTCCGTTCTTACACAGGAAATCGACACCATCTTATATCACAAGGCCTTTCCGGTGGATATACGACACAATTCAAAGATATTCCGTGAGAAACTGACGGTCTGGGCGCAGGCAAGGGTACGGTGAAGGCACGTAATTTATTAGGTGGTGTTTTGATAAGGTTTGGGAATCAATTATGTCCATAACAGGGGTAGATATATCCAAGCTGAAAAATGCACGGGTGCTGGTTACGGGTGGCGGCGGGTTTCTTGGCAAGGCGCTTGTCAATCGCCTTTTGCAGCACACACCAACTGTCCGATCCTTGAGCCGCAAACACTATCCGGAGCTCGATGCACTCGGTGTGGAACAGGTTCAGGGGGATATCCGTGATCCGGGCGTTGTGGAAGGTGCCTGCCAGAAGAGAAATATCGTGTTTCACGCGGCAGCCAAAACCGGCGGCATGTGGGGCCCCTATCAAGGGTTCCATGAGACCAATGTTGTCGGTACCCGTCACATCATAGAAGCCTGTAAACAGAATGAGATTGCCTATTTGATCCACACGAGTTCGCCCAGTGTGGCCTATGACGGCAATGCCGACGTGATGGGTGTGGACGAGTCGACCCCTTACCCCGGTCGATATCAAACCGCCTACCAGAAAACAAAAGCCCAGGCTGAACAGCTTGTTGTCAAGGCATGTGAGAAAGGTGTCGTGCGTGCAATCATACTGCGACCCCATTTGATATGGGGACCGGGAGACACCCACTTTTTGCCCAGAATTGTCAAACAGGCCAAGACGCTCAGGCGGGTTGGTGACGGAAAAAACCGTATCGACACAACCTATATCGATAATGCGGCACAGGCCCATATCCTGGCTGCCGAAAAACTGATGACAAACCCACAGCTTTCAGGCCGTATCTATTTTATCAGCCAGGGAGAACCTGTTTATCTGTGGGACATGGTGAACTACCTATTGGCTGCAGCTGGGCAACCTCCGGTAAGGAAATCGATTCCCAAAGGCCTGGCGTATATCATCGGCTGGGTCCTGGAGTGGACGTATAAAAGCCTGGGGATCGCTTCTGAGCCTAAAATGACACGCTTTCTGGCCAATGAGCTGTCCAGGAGTCACTGGTTTGACATCAGCGCCGCCAAAAGAGATCTGGGGTATGTGCCGGAGGTGTCGCTGACGGAGGGATTGAAGCAACTTGAGGAGTGGACGAAAACATGGAATTGACAGATTTGCTTCCGGTAGAGGAATGGATGAAACTGGAGAAAGAGATTCACGCACGATATGGTCTGGATACCAATGTCTTCGACACGGACGGTATCCGGATTACGCCCTATAAATCATGGGTGAACCGGATATGTCCCGAGATCAAAGCCACCGATAAAGGACAAAGTTTTATTTGTGCGGTGGCGCACATGAACCTGGCTGTCATGGCCCGCAACAGCCGGCAGACGGTTGTCGAGGAGTGCGATGCCGGTATCGTCAAAATTGTCGTGCCGGTTTTTGTGGCGGATAATTTTATCGGTGCTGTAGGGGCCTGTGGAAAATGCCTGGAAGAAGGAGAAGTTGACGCTTTTCTGGTCAACAAGATCACCGGCATCGATGAAGAAAAAGTGGAAAGTCTGGCCCGGGATATAGAGCACATATCCCCTGAAACCATCACAGAACTTACTGCTTATGTTGAAGAAAGAATTCAGAATATAATTCAGCAACATGAGACCAAACGCTGAATTATTAGGCTTTTAGGCTGTTAGACTGTGAGTTGCTAAAAGCCTACAGTCTAATAGTCTACAGTCTAGAAGTCATCTCAAAAAAAGGGTTTTGGTTCAAGTTCAAGGCGGGCCCGAACTTCAACCCGCAGGCATACTGAAGTATTCCGAGGAGTTGAAGCAAGGGACCAACACAGAAATTGGGCCAAAAAACTTTTTTGAGATAGCTTCTACTCTAGTCTGGCAACTGGTCATAAAAGTACAGCATGGTATCAGACCGGGTTACAATGCCGATAACCCGGTTGTTTTCCACAACAGGAAGTCGGCCCACATCATATTTCACCATCAGATGAGCTGCCTGTGTTGGACTTTTACCCGGTGTGATGGAGATGATCTTTCTGCTCATATACGCTTTTACCGGTGATTTCAGCTGTGTTGTTTTTTTTATTTTTCGAAAATCCCGTCTGGAGATAATTCCCACAAGTTCATGATTTTCCAGTACAGGCACGCCTGTGCATCCTTTCTTGCGCAATAGAAAGGCCACCTCTTCCATGGTGTCGCTGGATTGTGCCGTTACCACCGGAAAAGACATGATGTCGCTGATTTGAACCGATGCCGGCTGGTTTCCCTGAATCAGGGTCAGGATCTTTTCACGGACAGTGTCCGGGTGCGTATTTTTTAACATGGCGGAGCCGGCCCCTGGGTGCCCCCCACCGCCAAGACCCCGCATGATTAAACCGATGTCGATTTCATCGGCGTGACTCCGACCGATCACCATACACGTGTTGCGCTCTTTATTGGAGAAGATTCCCACCGCCGCATCGACGTTCAATATCTCACGATACATCCGCATGACCACAGCCAGACTTTCCACATGACCGCCGATATCTAGGTGGCTGACGCTGATGGAGTACCCCTTTACCTGAAGACGCTCGGCATCCTGGAGCATGCTGAACAGGATCTCTTTCTGTTTTTCACCATAGGCCGGTCGCAAAAAGGCCGTGGCAACCGTCAGATCGGCTTTTCGCTCCAGTAGATAGGCGGCGGCATAGGCATCCTCCGCTGTTGTGGACGGGAACATCAGGTTGCCCGTGTCTTCGTAAATTCCAAGGAGAAAAAGGGTTGCCTGTATGGGGGTTAGAATTATTCGTTCTTGTTTGATTCTGCGAAGCAACAGGGTGATGGTGGCGCCGATGCCCTCACAGACCTTCCAGGGGGTGATGATATTACCCCGTATGGGGTGGTGATCCCAGAGTTGAACTTCAAGATCTTTACTTGTTTTGAGACCTGCCATTCCTTCCAGACGTTCCCATTTGTTGGTATCCACGACGACCAATCGGTCAACCAGGTCCAGATCCACCTCTTCGAAAGTATAGGTGCTAAAAACATCCTTGTGGATCGATAAAAATGCTTTTACATTGGGATTAACTTGCTTGGGAAGAATGGGAATTGCGTCTGGAAAGAGTATTCTAACTGCCATGACTGATGCCAGCGCGTCAAAATCTGCATTGCGATGGGTGGTGATGATTCTCATATTTTCAATTCTTTTCGCATGGCGGTTTTGGGATGCAGCGCAGCGGTGTGTTCATCCATGAGCAGCAGTTTGGGGAGTGACAGGGTCTTTTTCGTGTTTTCGCCCTTTCGCGATTTCGTGATGAAAGATCTTTTAGGGTTTTATTACCTGCCCCTGTTCGTCCCAAAGCTTGTCTGACGCTTTTTCGATCAAAGTCCGGGGAAGTTTCAGGCCTTGTTCATGGGCATGTTTCAGGCTGACCCACAAACTGTAACCCGAAGCAAGACCTGCGGGTATCTGGCCGGGATCTTTACCTTTGAGTATCTGGGCAGCCTTTTTCCCCGCCGTGTACCCGATCATGAAATAGTCGAGTCCATAGGCTGCGACGGCGCCTCTGGCTGTGCTGTCACGGTCACCGGCAAAGAGAGGAATATTGTTGTCATTGCAAACCTTGGTAATGGATTCAAAGGCCGAAACCGCTGTGTTGTCCGATGTTATATGGATGGCATCTACACGTCCCACCAGGCTTTGTGCAGCCTGCAACACCTCTGAACTGTTGGAGATATGGGCCTCTACCAGCTTTCCGCCTAGTTTCTCGATGGCGGATTTCATTTCCTGGATATGAAACGTAACATTGACATCACCGGGGTTGTAGATAGTTCCCCACCGTTTGGCATAAGGGACCAGATCCTGGTACATTCTGCACTGTAAATCGATGGGCCATCGGTCACTGACGCCTGTTACATGGGTTCCTGTGGGACCAAGTTTTGGTACAATGCCGGTGGCGACAGGATCCGTCACCGATGAAAAAACGATCGGGATAGTTTTTGATATTTTCACCGAAGCCTGGGCATTGGGCGTGCTGATGGCATGAATCAGATGGACCCTGTCATCTTCGAATTTCCTTGCAATGATGGCACAATTCGGTTGTTCTCCCTGGGCGTTCTGACGATCGATGATGATGTTCTCTCCCTCAATGAATCCTTCCTCTTCGAGGGCGACCTTAAAGCCTTTGGAATCGTTGTCCAGGGCCGGATGCGAAACAATCTGTGCTTCCCCGATGCGAAACATCTCAGCCGATGCACTCATCGGCAAGACCAGGCCGAGGATTGCGATGACAATCCATAAACATGTCATTCTTTTCATTTTTCTACCTCCCTTTATTATGGGGTTTAGCCCGGGCATTTCATGAAATCCGACGAATAAACACTTATAAGGGTTACTGAAGAAGCGACGAAGTCGCGTTTCATAAATTCGCGAAGCGAATTTATTTGCCGATGGTTCTGACAAGTTCTCTGATAAATGCAGCATTGGTACCACAACAGCCTCCCACCATATCAGCGCCTTCATCGATGATCCGCTTGATGTCGCCGGCAAACTCCGATGGTGTCTGCTCATAAATAGTGATGGTGTCTTTTGGGATCGGTTTTCCGGCGTTGGGTTGAATCAAAATGGGTTTGGTGGTGGCTTTGCGTAGTTCCCGCGTGAGTTCGATGATGTCGCTACTGCCGAGCGTACAATTGCAAGCCACGGCATCCGCACCATTCTCTGCTAATGTGGTGGCACATTGTTCAATGGTTTCGCCCATCATGGTGAAAAACCCATTGGGTGTCTTGTTGTAGGTAATACCGGCAATGACAGGGATATTTCCGGCGCGTTTGGCAGCTTTGAGTGCTGCGGTTGCTTCATCAAGAGAAAACATGGTTTCGATACTGATGATGTCTGCACCACCTTTGATGAGTGCCGCGGCCTGGAAAAAGAAAGCTTCTTCCAATATTTCAATTGTAGCGTCGCCCATGGGCTTGAGCATCTTCCCGGTTGGTCCGAGGTCCCCCGCCACAAATGCGTTCTCCGGGCAAACGCGTCTGGCAAGCCGTACAGCTGCCAGGTTGATCGATTCCATTTGATCGGCATGCCCCTTGATGCCGAGCTTGGGTGCTGAACCGCCAAACGTGTTGGTGTGAACGACATCGGCACCGGCATCAAAATATTGCCGGTACACATCCATGACAACCTCAGGCTTCTCGAGATTCCACATTTCCGGGACACCACCGGGCGGGAGGCCGGCCTCCAGCAGCATGGTTCCCATGGCACCGTCAAAGAAAACGATTCTTTCGTTCACCAGATTCATAAATAAATTTTCGTTCATTCGTGAACTCCTGATAAAATCGTGTAACGATTTTATTGTTATTTAACCGTGACTACCGGGCAAAGTGCCTTTAAAATGATGTATTGAGCCGTCGAACCAAATACAATTTTTTCCACCTTGGAGCGGCGTTTGATGCCGATGATGATTTCATCAATTTTCTGTTCTTCAGCAAAGCGAAGAAGATCTTCTCCTGCAGAAAGACCCCGGATCAGCAGGTGGGATTCACATGGCACACCTTCATTAACGATGATATTTTTTTCATATTCAAGATCGAGCTCCGCCTTTCCGATATCTTCTCTTTCAGACTCGGTCCCTTTCACCATGGATGTGACAATGGCGATTGATGCGCCAAAGGCCCGTGCATGCTCAGTGGCCAGACGAACTGCCTCTTTGGATGAATTGGAACCATCAAAGCAAACCATAATTTTCATTTTTTTCTCCTTCTATATTTATTTCGCGGTTCAGGTGCTATGCATCCTGCATTAACACAGATTTGGCAACTTTGCCATATATTGTACATGTCTTAAACCTGAACTGAGCGATTTTTATCTCGATCTGCACCAATCTCTTGCGGATCAAGGGTTCGCAAAAAGCCTCGACAGATCCACGGGTATGCCTATGTTTTTTGCGAACCCTCCTCCATCAAGATCTCGGCACATCTCTTCGGGAAAAATCGCTCAGTTCAGGTTAAACATAATGCGGTTGCATTTATCTGTAAGACTGTTTAACCTTATGGCCAGCGCTGATATTAGGAGCCCTTGCGGAGAGTTCGCAAAGCGCCAGGGGATTATTCATTTCGTGTTCGCTGAACCCAGAAAGTTGAGTTACTGACATGCGTTTTCTACAGTCGTTACCATAAGTAAGTTCCGCTTGACGTTGTTTGCGGAAGTCAGAACGTTATCTAGAACAAATCAACAGTTAGGAGAAATAAGCGTGACGCACAGATATTTTTTCCCATTGGCCATAGGATTCATTCTTCTTTGTACGGGGTGTTTTGTTTTTGGCACCAATAAGGATTATCACCCATTCGATCCTGATGCTCTCGAGTCGATTCAACCGGGTATAACAACGGCTACAGATATCTCAGGACTGTTTGGCGCACCCACGAGTACCGTTAAGTTGTCCAACGGGAATGCATATATTTATCGTCGTTCCGTTGCCAAAGCGACATTGATATGGCTGGTGCTTCTCAGTTTTGCAAACTATGATACTCAGGTCGATCAGATTGTCTTTTTCTTCGATAATAACGATCTTTTAACGCACTATGGTGCAAGTTTGAATGCAGACAAGGCTGAGTATGGGTTACCGTTTTAATCGTTGTTTTGCAATGCTTGCCCTGCTCGGCAGCATCCTGTTGAGTCTCTCAGGATGTCTCTCCTACCGGTACGAACGCCGGGTTGAGGGCATTGAGATTAATGATCCAGGTGATGCTTACCTGTTAGGGGAGACAACCATAGGCGATGTATTATCAAGCCTGGGCGCACCTGATGGGATTCATTCTCTGGACAACACGGACTTGCTCATCTACCGGCGCTTTCTGTTTCAGGAAAACAGCTTTTCTCTGGGGGTTCCGGTGCTGGATGTGACCTTAGGCGGGGGTGTTGAATTTTCGGCAACGGGTGGATTGGCACGTTACGATACCCTGACCTTTTGGTTCAATTCCCAGGGCATGCTGCAGGATATCGTTTTTGAAAAAGCGTCAGACAGGTCTTATCTTAAGACGCTGTTCTCCAACCCAAAGTGAGCGGCGTATGGAATATTTAAAAAAACTCATAGCACGCGTAAAGAACCGGTCTGAAAAGATTCCCATCGAAGAACCATTCATCACCCTGATACAGGTGGCCAAAGAAACACCGGACATACGAAATACCCTGTTGTCGATTTTACAGGAAGACGAATTTCACCGATCTTCCATGATCAACACGCTCATGGAAGAGATGCGCTTCAAGGGTGCACCGGATGCGCTCATTACCGCCATGGCCGGTTTACTGGATCATCGTGTGGCTCAGAAAGCCCTTGAACTCCTAAAGGAATAACCCAAGCGGTCCGGTGAAGATAACCACGAGGGTGCGTTCGTGACTGATTTTGAAGCTGCCTATATGAAAAGTAATCGCTCGGGTCTGCTCAAACAGCGCGTAACGGAGGCCGAACGCAGATTACGCTCCTGCTGTCTGTGCCCCCGCCAGTGCAATGCAGACCGGACAGACCGCCAGAAAACAGGTGTCTGCAACACCTTCGAAAAGGCGTGGGTTTCCAGTTTTCATCCTCATTTTGGAGAAGAAGCGCCGCTTGTTGGAATACATGGTTCCGGAACCATATTCTTTACTCACTGCAACCTGTTGTGCAACTTCTGCCAAAACTATGATATCAGTCACCAGGGTGTCGGCCATGAAGTAACCCACGCGCAACTGGCATCCATGATGCTTTCACTGCAGAATGAAGGCTGCCACAATATCAATTTCGTGACACCGTCTCATGTGGTGCCGATGATATTGTCTGCGGTGGAGATGGCCTGTACACAGGGGCTGAGCATACCATTGGTTTACAATTCAGGGGGTTATGACCGGGTCGAAACACTCAGGCTGCTGGACGGTGTATTTGATATCTACATGCCGGATTTCAAGTTCTGGGATTCGGATACCGCTGAAATGACCTGCAATGCGCCGGATTATGCGGAAGTCGCCAGGAAAGCCATACGGGAAATGTACCGCCAAGTCGGGGATCTGGTTCTCGATAAAGGAGATATCGCCCAGAGAGGTCTGCTGGTGCGCCATCTGGTGCTGCCCGAAGGAAAGGCGGATACACGCGAAATCATGCGATTTATATCCCGGGAAATATCCGCCAACACCTATGTCAACATCATGTCGCAGTACCGACCCTGTGGAAGCGTCACAGGTATCAAAGCGCTTGAAAGAGCCGTGTCCAGACGTGAGTTTATGGATGCCCTGTCCGCCGCAAAAGCCGAGGGTATTACCCGACTCGACTAACCCTTCTGTATGCTCGGGAAGCTTCAGGATACTGCTTGGAAGCTGGAATGCTGCTGTCCGCTCATGGCCGTCAGCTACCTTCGCAACCCTTGTATCACCCTCCGCCCCTCAAACCCTTATTTGTCCACTCACATGGTTGCGTAAACTTTTTGACGATGTTTTGCGGCGGATTTCAGAACGCCGACCTTGACGTCGACGTAATCGTATACCCTGGCGCTCGTTTTATCTGTCGCGGGTCGGAGAACCCTACCAAGATATTGGAGAACTCTTCCGCTGAAACGGATGGGTGTCGCTAGAAAAAGGGTCGTCAGATTAGGGCAGTCAAATCCTTCCCCCACCAGCTGACCGGTGGCAATTACAACCGGGACGGCACCGGTTTTGACACGCTGGAGAACGTTTTGCCGTTGCTCGTTCGACAAGTCACCGGTCAAAAGATCGGCATCCACATGATGTTTATACCGCAGGAGTGACAGCAGTGTTTCACAATGTCTCTTTCTGTCCGAAAGCACCAGGCAGACGCCCTCACCCTTTTGAATTTCTTTGACCACGTCCGATGCGATGAGATGGTTTCGCTTATCGTTCATGGTCAATTCCAGCAGCATCTTGCTGTAACTGTTCACAGGGTCATGGTACGGTTCGAAATCAGTTTCACGAAGGATGATTTCAGCTTCGAGAATATGCCCTTCCTCAATCAGGTGGGATTTGTCAACAGAATGGTGCACATCACCCAGGTGCCAGAATATCAAATTTGAAAGATTATCCCTGCGAAAAGGGGTGGCCGACAGGCCGAGCATAAATATTGCGTCAAATTCGGTAACGGCATCCGTGAAGGTCCGGCTCGGCGTCCGATGGCACTCATCGACAATGATATGCCCTACCCTCTTTGATACAACATCCGCACAACGATAAAGTGATTGGACAAGTGCAACGGTAATCATATCCCCAATCTGATTTTTTCCGGATCCAATCAATCCGATTTGTGATTCCGGGATTCCTAAAAAACGTTCAATCTGTTCCATCCACTGATAGGCCAGGTCTTTTGTGTGAACGACCACCAAGGCAGGCTGCTGCCTGTGGGCGATCATAAAAAGGCCCATGACGGTCTTGCCGCTGCCGGTGGGTGAATTCAGGGTCCCAAAATCTCTGGCGAGCATTATTTCGACCGCTTTTTTCTGAAAGGATTTCAATTCACCCTGGAACGAAAAATTGACTGAAGGCAGTTTTCGTCTATGGTCTTCCATCTGGTATGGAATCTTGTAATGCCGGCACATGATGATTAACTGCCGGAGGTATCCTCGGGGAATCCACAACGTTTCTTTGTAGCGATGGAAAAAACGAAGCAGTTTGGGAACGTTTCGGTTCCATCTTCCCATTCTGGCATTTTCGAGCCATTTGGGATTGGGAATGGTCAGTTTGCCGATGAGTTCTGCTTTGAGTGCTTCGGGAATATCGGAAAGCTTCAGGTCTCTTGACAGCTCGATCTTCAAAGTGACTTCAACCATAGCACGATGGGGATTACGAGTATGGCCAGCAGTATCAACAAGCCTGGTATTGAAATATAGGCGGTATACCAGGGTTTGTCTGTTGCGTTGGCGCGTTTGAGTTCAGCCAGAAACCAGTTGCCGAGCAGGATGGCGGCTATCAGAATGGGGATGATTTTGATAATATAAACAATGTGTTCCATGCAAGACCATGACGAATGTTGCAAAAAAAAGCAGCGCAAACAGCCCTGCTTGCCAAAACGGTTATTTCAGGGCATCTCTATGACATTCAAGCCCTGCCGATACGTGTTATTTTTGATGAAATATTTGAGCTGGGCCTTCTGGGAGTTTGTCAATCCTTCAAACTGTACGGTCTGTCGCTTTATTTTTCGGTAGGGATATAAGACTTCGCCCACCGGAAAATCAGAAACCTTCTTGAAGGGTATACGATCCAGTTTCAGGTTCTTGTCGGTCATAACTTTTAGTTCATATGATCCTTTTCCAATGAGATAACCGGTATCTTCATAATCGAAAGCCAGTCCTCCCATACTGATATTGCGGACCTGGTTCATTCTGGCCGAGTTTTCCATGATGACGAATACGCCGTCCCGTGCGCTGAAGCGCGGCCGCTTGCGAAATTTAAATGTGAGAAGTCTTTTTAAAAAACGAAGAACCATACCATCACCGAGTGATAAAACATCTTCTTAATGAGGCTGAAACAGGATACCTTGTGTTCCCGGACAACGAGCGAAATATGTTACCCATAAAAACCCTTTTTGTCAAGTAGGAAGAACGTGATCGGCTATGTGGCATGGATGGTAACTGATGGGTGTTGAAAATCTGAATATTTATGATAATATCCGATACCGTGATATCCATTATACCGCTTGTCATAATAATGTTTCGAAAATGGGATGGCTGCATAAGGGGTTATAGCAGAAAAAAGGTCCTCAATCGGAACATTTTTCTGACAACCCCTATAAATATAATGAGGCTGCACGATGAAAACGACGACAAAGATCCTTACTTTCCTGATCGCCATGGCATTGGCTGATATCGTTATCCCTGTGCCAATCGCTGCCTTTATGCTGATCTATGTTCTCTATCAAAGGCCACCGTGGTTCAGGGATCTGGTTGAGGAAGTTTATAGGTCTTGAGTTGATAGAGCATAAAACAGGAGGATATTTCAATGAAATGGGTACTCTATGTAATTAGCATGATATGGATAGTCTTTGGATCTTTCGCAATTCTCTATACGACCCAACATAGGGATATGATGAGGGGCTTCCTCGAAAAAGCCAATCTCAAAATCATCGCAATTTTCCCCTTCACGGCAGGCATCTTGCTTTTATTTGGTTCATCGGCAAGCCACTACCCATGGTTTATCAGACTTATCGGAATGTTAGCTATCGTCAAAGGTGTCTTCATTTTCTCAAACCCTAATGAGATAGCCAATAAACTCAACGGCTGGTATTTGAATGCAGCATCAGATCAAACCTGCAGGCTTTTTGGCATAATTGCGATTCTTCTCGGAAGCGCAGTATTTTCGTGGATTATATAGAATTAATTGCTTTCAAAGGAATCCTGCCTTCACTCCCAAAAGGTCACAGCTTCGGGCACAATCCATGATTATCAAAAAAAAGGGTCAACCAGCATGCCGGCCAACCCCTTGATATCATGGTGCCCGGGACGAGAATTGAACTCGTACAGCCACTAAGGGCCGAGGGATTTTAAGTCCCTTGCGTCTACCTATTCCGCCACCCAGGCATATTTTAATGGGATGAGATGTATCGATTAACAGAATCATTGTCAAGCCAAGATGTTGGGTTGTGATACGGATAGTACAACCTGCTGTATTGCCGACCTGACCATGGATCCATGCTTGCCAAGCAAGAATGCATCTGATAATAAATTTGTTTTACAAATTTATCTGGCGCGACGTTGTCGCTTTTAGAAGCTAAAGGTAATCCGATCGTCTTTTGCGGAAGACAGATAAAACAAGGTCGTCAGCCCATATGAAAACGAACTTTCCTCCTTTGATTCTGGCATCCAAATCTCCCAGGCGAAAAGAACTTCTGGAGCAGGCGGGTCTCACCTTCGCGGTCATTCCAAGCGGTGTGGATGAGAATGGCATAAAGATTACAAACCCTGAAAATCTGGTTAAAGCGTTGGCAGAGGCCAAGGCCAGGGACGTTGGCGGTGCATACCCTGAAAGCTGGGTCATCGGTGCCGACACCATCGTTCTCATCCATGGCGAGATTTTGGGCAAGCCGGACTCCATTGAAACAGCTCGTCGGATGATTCGGCAATTGAATGGGCAGATCCACGAAGTTTTTACCGGTTATGCCATCTTTTGTGAAGCCACGAAAACCTGTATCTCCGGTGTTGAAAAAACAGAGGTTTATTTCAGGAACCTCAGTCAAGAGGAAATAGAATGGTACATTCAGACCGATGAGCCGTATGACAAAGCCGGTGGGTATGCCATTCAGGGGCTGGGTTCGTTTCTGGTCAAACGGATTTGTGGGTCGTATACCAATGTCGTCGGGCTGCCGGTCTGTGAGGTGCTTGAGCATCTTTATCAAAAAAGGCATCATAGAAAGGGAGATTTTATGAAAGACCGACTATCACTGGTACGGAGCAGGATTGAGACAGCGGCTGCTGATTCCGGGCGACGGCCGGAGGATGTCCAGCTGGTTGCCGTGAGTAAAACCGTGCCCAGTGAAAGGCTTCTGACAGCCATCGACCTGGGCGTAACGGTGTTTGGTGAAAGCTATGTTCAAGAAGCCCGGGATAAATTCAACACCCTCTATGCGCATCCTCTCTCCTGGCATTTTATCGGTCACCTTCAGTCAAACAAAGCCAGGATATGTGGTGAAGATATTCGACCTGATCCATTCTGTCGATTCCCTGAAACTCTCAAGAGAGATTGACAAACAGGCCGGAAAAATCGGCAAAGTTCAGAGCGTGCTGGTGCAGGTCAACATCGCAGAAGAAACAAGCAAATCAGGTGTTCTTTTAGAAGACACGGCCCAGCTTGTAAGCGAGATGAGTCAACTGCCCCATCTTAAAGTCAAGGGCCTTATGACCATACCGCCCTATTTTGACGCTCCGGAAAAAGTGCGTCCCTATTTCAAGACCTTGAGACAGCTGCGGGATCAACTTCGGTCCATGCAGATCCCGGGTGTTGCCATGGATGAACTTTCCATGGGAATGACCGGAGATTTCGAGGCGGCCATTCAGGAAGGTGCCACCCTGGTTCGTATCGGGACAGCCATTTTTGGAGAACGTGTATGAAAATATTGTTGCACACCTGCTGCGCACCCTGTGCCATTGTCCCCATCGCGTTGTTACAACAGGCGGAATTTGAAGTAATGGGGTATTTTTACAGCCACAATATCCATCCCTATACGGAATGTATGAAGCGACGGGAGACCCTTGAGACATACGCGGATTCCATCGGGCTGCGGGTCATCTACTCGGAAGGATATGACATGGAAAACTTTCTTCGAAATGTTGCCTTCCGGGAAAAAGATCGGTGCACCTACTGCTACCATGATCGTCTCAGCGCCACAGCCCGCATGGCAAAACACGGTAAATTCGACTGTTTTACCAGCAGCCTGTTGTACAGTAAGTTCCAGAAACACGAGGAGATAAAATCCATCGGTGAATCCGTCGGCAAGGCCATCGGGATACCGTTTTACTATCAGGATTTCCGGACCGGCTGGAAAGAAGGCATTGACATATCAAAACAGCTCAAGATGTACCGCCAGTCATATTGTGGGTGTATTTACAGTGAGAAAGAGAGATACTACAACCAGATGAGCGTTTCAAATTTTAAGAATATAAGAATTAAAAATATTTCAGAGGATTTGATTCTAATTCTTAAATTCGAAACACTGAGATTGTCGAAATTCTAAACAATACCTCAATGATACAAATTCAATATACCAGAACAGGGCATCATCATGGTCAAGCACATAGGTATTCAGTCATTTGGAGCATTTAATATTCGGATTTGTTTTGATATTCGAATATTTGCGGAATTTATAGAATTTATCTAAACCAAAGGTTCCCATGTTTGCTAATTTTTTCTATTTCATTATTGCCCTGCTGATCTATTCCACCTATCAGCCATCCGACACAACCAATTTTACGACATTCCAGAGTCTTTTTTTGTTTTTGTTTTTACTGGTTGCCTACACGGCATATACCTGGCGACAATTCCAGCGTTTGAATCGGAATATGACGCCCCATGGTGATGCTGAAAGTGATTCCCGGTTCACATCGCTCCTCACCCGGCACTCAATTTTGGCCATCCTCATTTTTGCCGCGGATATATACGGGCTTAATCTTTCATCCTTTGTATCAGACTTCCGTCTTTTTGTTCTTTTCCCCACATTGCAGGCGATCTTGTTCATACTGCTGTTTATTGCCTATCTGTCCATTCTCTGGGCATGTGCTCACCGCTCCTATCAAAGGCTGTATCATACCGGGATCAGCCAGCGGGCTTATGTGACATCCAATATTTCTTTTTCCATGCCGGTACTGCTGCCCTGGGTCTTTATTTCAGGCTTTTCCGATATTATCCATATCCTGCCCATGGGAGTTTTCACACGTTTCCTCTCCACCCCGGAAGGTGAAATAATTTATTTTATGGTTTTTCTGGTCATGGTCGCCATTATGGGTCCCCTGCTGATCCAAAAATTCTGGGGTTGTGGGCCGCTGGAACAGGGGGTGCACCGCACCCGTATCGAAAATCTCTGCCAATCCGCCAATCTGGGATACCGGAATATTCTCCACTGGCCAATTTTTGAAGGCAGGGTCATTACAGCCGGCGTCATGGGGCTGATAAAGAGATTCCGCTATATTCTGGTGACGCGTGCGCTGCTGAATCTACTGGATCCACATGAAGTCGATGCCGTTATCGCCCATGAAATCGGGCATGTAAAAAAGCGCCACCTGTTATTTTACCTCTTTTTTTTCGTGGGCTACATGATCATTTCATTTTCGTTTCTGGATCTGATCGTCTATGCCATGATTTATTTCGACCCGCTTGTCAAAGCGTTCAACCGCATGGGTTTCAACCCGGTCACGGTCACATCCTTCATCTTCAGTCTGGTCATCATTACGACCTTTTTAATTTATTTTCGTTATATTTTCGGTTTTTTCATGCGCAACTTTGAACGTCAGGCAGATGCCTATGTATACACGATGTTTAACACTGCCGCGTCCCTGATCAGCACCTTGAAAAAGATATCCATAACCGGCAGACAGTCACCTGACAAACCCAATTGGCATCATTTCAGTATTACCGAACGGATCGAGTTTTTGAGAAAATGTGAGCTGGATCGCACCCATGTCGGCAGGCAGGACAGCAAAATACGCAAGAGCATCGGGGTATATCTGGCGGGGCTCGTTCTGATTGGCGCTATCGGATACCAGCTCAATTATGGTGAAGCCGGGGCGGTGCTCAATACCCATTTTTTCGAAAAGGTTATTATAAAGGAGCTGGCAAAAACGCCTGACAATGCGGATCTGTATACCATGATGGGAGATCTTTATTTCAGCAGGAACAACTATGGCGATGCGGCATACCAATATGAAAAAGCCATTGAGCTGGCGATGGGGCATGCAAGAGCGCTCAACAATCTGGCATGGCTCTACGCCACATGTGAAGATACAGCCCTTCGCAATCCGGAAAGAGCACTTACACTGGCCAAAAGAGCCGCTGCCCTGGAAAGGGAAGCCCATGTCCTGGACACACTTGCGGAAAGCTATTTTATCAATGGTGATATCGAGGAAGCCCTGACAGTAGCCAAGGAAGCGCTGACAATGGCAAGAAAGGACCGGGTCTATTACCAGGAACAGATAGCGAAATTCGAGGAAGCATTAAACAGACAATAGCTTTGAGCTGCAAGTCTTGTATGCTGGGAAGCTGGGATGCTGTGTGATCTGCTTGAGCCGTCAGCCACCCTCGGCCCCTGTATGCTGGAATCTGGGCTGTTGAAGCCAGGTGCTGCCATCTGCTTCGAGCCGTAGCAGCTTGACAGCCCTCGAATTCCTCTGAACCCTGTTTTAATTAATACAAACCTTTCTCACCTGCATCAGGTCAACATTTCCGCCAAACACTTTTCTAATGCCATCCTGCTTCAGTGTGGTCATGCCATCCAAAAGCGCTTGTTTGCGGATATCTTCCATTTTTGCTTTCATCTGGATCAATTTCTTCATCTCGTCCGTGCCCATGAGCAGTTCATGAATCGCCATCCGGCCGCGATACCCGGTACTGTGACAGGCTTCGCACCCTTCCGCTTTGTTCAGGGTAAGATCGTCCGAGTAGGGAATCTTGACGCTTTCATTGAACGCTTCTTCACCGTATTCCCGAACCAGTTCATCATATTCTTCTTTGGAGGGATTGTAGGCCTTCTTGCAGTCTTTACAGAGGGTTCGAACCAGCCGTTGGGCCAAAATGCCGAGAATGGCATCGGCAAAATTGAAGGGATCCATACCCATATCCAGTAAGCGCGTAATACTCTCCGGAGCACTGTTGGTATGCAGGGTCGAAAAAACCAGGTGGCCTGTCAGGGAAGCCTCGATACCGATGGAGGTTGTTTCCTTGTCTCGCATTTCACCGACCATGATGACATCGGGGTCTGCCCTCAGAAAAGCGCGCATGGCAGCGGCAAAATCGAAACCGATCTTGGGTTTGACTTGAACCTGGCGAAGACCACGTTGGGTGATTTCTACCGGGTCTTCAGCTGTCCATATCTTGGTTTCAGTTTTATTGATGTAACCCAGTGCAGAGTGCAGCGTGGTGGTCTTTCCGGAACCGGTTGGCCCGCAGACAAAGATAATGCCATATGGTTGTGTCACGATGCTGATAAAGTTATCGTAGTTACTTTCTGAAAACCCCATCTTGTTCAATGGAAGCGGTTCCCCTGCTGCGAGAATACGCATGACGATATCTTCGAGACCACCCTGGGTGGGAACGGTTGCCACCCGGAGCTCGATATCCTTGCCGCCATATTTCTTGAATTTTATCTTGCCGTCCTGCGGCTTTCTTCGTTCGGCAATATCGAGATCGGACATGATCTTGATACGGGAAACCACCGCGGCTTTGTAACTGAAGGGAATGGTTTGATAAAGCGTGCAGGCACCATCGATTCGAATCCGAACTTCCGTATTCTGTTTCCCGGGATATGGTTCGATGTGGATATCGGAAGCTCCGCGATTGTAAGCATCCAGGATGATTTTATTGACAACCTGAACCACAGCGCTGTCTTCCTCACCCACGGCGGATTCCGCTTCTTCGATTTCCTCGGCTTCATTCTGCAGCTGGCTGAGAATATCGTCAATTTCAGCCATTTGTTTGTCATCCTGTGTAAAGAGCTTGATGAAACCGAGGATGTCTTCTTCCAGAGAAACGCAGAATTTGATCTGTTTCCCGGGAAAGAGGACCTTTATTTGATCGATTTTCTGCAGATCATTGGGATTGTCGACGGCGATCAGCAGCTTGCCTTCTTCCATCCGGATTGGAACGAAATGATTGTTTCTCATAAAAGGAACTTTGACCCCTGAAAGGAGTTCGCCCGGAATAGGAATCCTGGCGTTGTACTCGATGAAAGGGGTCTTGTAATAGCGGCTCAGAGATTTACCGATATCCCCCTTTTTGATCTTGAGGTCTTTCATCAAGACATCGGAAACGGATCGTTTTCCTTTACGTGAATCGGCAATGGCGTTGTTGAGTTCTTTCTGGGTGATAAGATGATTTTCCAGGAGATAGTCAAACTTTGTAATTTTACCTTTAGCGATACGTTTCTGATTGTACAGGGCAATGCCGAAAATCTTGGCCAGTTCATCGAGATACTTTTCATCGATGCTGGTAAAAGGGCAGTCTTTTTTATTGTTTACGAGTTGGAGCGCTCCCAGAAGATATTTTTGAAAAATAATCGGGTGGGCGATGACCTGTTTAGAGACAAAGCCGGTTTTTTGATCCCAACTGCTGTCGAACTGCAGATCCGGATCAATGGATGCAATTTCCTCGTTGTCATAGACGTTTTTGAGATTGACGGCCTTTTGTTTAAAGGCGGCGTAACCGGCAATACTGCTTTTCGAGACGGGGATACGTATTTCTGAAATCTCATCGCCGGATTTGAAACGTGATACAAGTTCCCTCTTGACGCCATCGACGACATACACCGTCATTCGTTTTGCCTCAAAAAGTGATGTTACATCGTCCTGGAGATCGATGAAGATTTCATCCAGGTTTGTGGCCGAGTTCAACTTGTTCCCGATCTCCTGAAGTTTGGTGCGATATTCAACTTCGGTTTTGAGATTCTGGACATCCTGCGTTGATGCATCTAAGCTATTTGCCATGAGATTACCCGTTACCCTTTGTGTTCCATAAAATCGTAGTAAGGATTTCTATTTGTGGTTATCGGCTTCATTTGAATTTTCAGAGCGTCGATAATTATGATAGATTTTTTTTATCCCGCCACCTATCAGCAGAATACTCATGAAGTAGAAACAGAACCAGATAAAAGGGATATATGCAGAAAAGTGTTCTATCTTTTCAATGTCTCGCATCTTCTGGGGTGTCATAAAAAAAACCCCCAGGCCTGCAAGAAGCAGTAATATCCCCCACCTCATCTGTAGTGGCGAGTTTCTTTTTGACATCTAAATTAGACAGAATTCCTTGCGGTCGAAGATTCCTGATATTGTCGGAAACAGGGTCACTATAGCGCAAAATTGCGTTTTGTGTCAAATGATTATCCGATAAAGGATCCCTTGAAAATCGCTTTGCGTTTTTCAAGAAAAGCATGGGTTCCCTCTTTTGCATCCGTGCTTGCCATACACAAGGAGAAAGCATCGATTTCCATATTGCAGCCCGTATCAAGATCGACGTCCATGCCTCTGTTTATGACCTCCTTAGCTGCACGAAGAGAAGCCTTTCCTTTGGTCGCAATCATATTGGCAGTTGTCTTAACTGCCTCCATCAGGGATTCTGGTTCGTGGACCTGGTTAACGATTCCCATCTGCTTGGCTTCCTCGGCATTGACCATCTTCCCGGTGAAAATCAGTTCTTTGGCCAGGTTTTTACCGATCAGTCTTGGAAGTCGCTGGGTCCCGCCGAAACCGGGTATAATGCCGAGTGTAATTTCGGGCAGGCCGAATTTTGCATTCTTGGACGCATAGATAAAGTCGCAGGCCAGAGCGATTTCGCTTCCGCCGCCCAGCGCAAAGCCGTTAACTGCGGCAATGACGGGGATTGACAAGGCCTGGAGCTTGTGAATAGCCAGGTGCCCTTTTCTGCTGAACAATTTTGCTTCAAGTGGATTAAAGGTGGCCAGTTCATTGATATCAGCACCCGCCACAAAGGATTTGTCACCTGCCCCTGTGAGAATCAGTACCCGGATATCCTCGTTTGAAGCGATCGTGTCGAGGGCCATGGAAAACTCTTCGATGAGGGCATTGTTCAGCGCATTCATTGCCTTGGGTCTGTTAAATGTTATGGTGGCCAATGACGAATCGATTTCGAAAATGATGTGCTCATATGCCATGTTTGTTCCTCCGTGCTTGATAAGTTTTTTATTCCGTATATTAAACGCACCCATCCTGTTTTGTCAATTTCTATTCTCCGGAACAACTTCACTTCTAGCTGCCAGGTAAATGGCGCCTAAGATAATGAGTCCACCGACGGCTTTGGTGAGTGTCAGCTCTTCATGGAATAAAAAATAAGCCAGGATTGTGCTGCCGACAGGTTCGCCCAGAAAACTCAAGGCAACCAAGGTGGTGCTGCAATATCGTAAAGCCCAGTTGTAACTGCTATGTCCGATAATTTGTGAAATCAATGCCATCGCCCAGATCGCCCCGATAGTCTGGTTGCTGAATCCTGAAACCTGAAGACCCATCATCAGAACCACGATCCAGAGAATGATGGCGGCACTGCCATAACAGATGGAGATATAAACGAGCAGGGAAAGCTTTTGGCGGAGGGTTTTTCCCAGAATGAGATATCCGGCAGCGCAAAGTCCGCCCACCAATGCTAAAAAATCTCCCCAAAGTGCGTTTCCACCGCTGGAAAAATCTCCGGATCCGATAATGACACAACCAACAATGCTCAAAAGGATGCTCAACAGGGTCATGCGCTTGATTTTTTCCTTAATGAACAGCGGTGCCAGGATCCCCACCCACAGAGGGCTTGTGCTGACGAGGACAACGCTGTTGGAGATGGCTGTAAATTTGAGAGAAGAAATCCATGTGGCAAAATGCATGGCCAGAAAAGCACCCGCAAGGAAGGCAATTTTAAGATCCCTTGAACTAAGCGTTCGCAACTCGTTGCGGGCTTTCCAGCACGCTATTGGGACAAGCAGCAGCGATGCAAGCCCAACGCGATAGGCGGCAATCACCAATGAGGGCGCATCGGCAATGCGCGCAAAGACGGCCCCTGTGGAAATCGCCAGTATTCCGCTGATCAGTATAAAATAAGGATGTACCCTGGGGGCATCGTTATGGATGAGGGAAGCCATATGGACCTGACTACCCTTTTACCTTTGTATGGGGGGGAATTTTCAATAATGCAGTTGGGTTGGTTTCTTTGATATACTCCCTTATGCCTTTGACGATGCCTTCACATAATTTGTCCTGGTAGTGGGTGTCCATCAAACGTTTGCACTCGCGTGGATTGCTGATAAAGGATGTTTCAATCAATATGGCCGGCATTTGAGCACCCAGCAGCACGTAAAATGGGGCCTGCTTGACGCCTTTGCTTTTTATCTTGTTATATGATTTTTTCATGTGTTGGAACAACTCGCTTTGCACATGTGCGGCCAGGCGACTCGATTCGTTGATCTTTGCATTCTGCATGAGGTCGGTCAGGATGGTCTGAAGATCACTGATGTTTTTTTCCGACGTCGCATTTTCAAATGCCGCTACCCGAATCGCCTCATCATCCGTTGCCAGATTCAGGAAATACGTTTCAAGGCCAAAAGCTCTTCGATCTCTAGCCGAATTTGTGTGAATCGAAATGAAAAGGTCTGCATTCCTCGTATTGGCGATGGCGGTTCTTTCCTCCAGCGTCAGGTATGTGTCTGTTTGCCTTGTCAGAAAGACGTTACAGGCAAGTTCGGTTCGAATTTTTTCAGCCAGTTTTTTTGCGAGGGAAAGGGCTATATTTTTTTCATGGACGCCCTTGTAATACCCAGGGGCACCATAATCCCGTCCGCCATGTCCCGGATCGATGACAATATTGCTGACACCGAGCGCCAGTTGTTTGGCCAGTGCGCCTGGCAATATCTTGTCCTGGCCCTGATGAATATCTTTGTCGGGTGCTGCCGGCGGGCTGGAAGCAGTGGCGATTCCCCAAACATCGATGACGATTCTGAACGGGTTACGTAATGAAAATATTTTATATGTCTTGAATGACTTGATATCGACCACAACCCTGACGGATTCGCTGGTGTGTTGACCGGCGCGCACATTGCTGAGCAGGTCGTCGTTGATGGGTACTACTTTTTCAAAGTCTTCACCGAGGCGGCTGTGATCGAGATCCACATAGAGCCGCTTGGGTTTGTTGATGGAAGGATCCTGATTCAAAAGCCGATGCTGGAAGGATGTCTCTTTGTTCGCATCGATGACGATTCGTGTGTAACTTGGGTTGGACCAATGACGCAGTCCCTGAATCAGGGTAGGAAACCCGGTATCCAAGGTGACGCCTTGCAAGTCCTCCGGTGGTGATGCCACAGATTCAGCGATGACCTGCTGGATGGCATCGGCGGGATCGCTTTCTAGGGGCTTTCCTGTAATGCCTGCAACATATTTTTCAGCCTCACGAGCATATGAACTATCGGGATAGGACTGAACCGTTTTGTTCAACAGTGCCAGGGCACCGGCCTTGTCGGAAGATGCATAGGATCGCTTATAAAGCTCGTAAGTCAATATGCCGGAACGATACATGGCCTCAGCTGCATGGGGGCCACCGGGGTCGGCGGAGTGGGCTGCTTTGTACGTATCGATACAAGCGAACCATCGGTCTCGGTACTTCTGTAATCGGGCATTGTTGAGAAGATTCTGGTAGCATTTTTCCGCATCTCCCAGAAGCTGGGCCTGGGTTTGGGTGCTTTTTTTTGGGAAGCGGTTTGACATCACCTCTAATGGCGGTAAGGAAGTCCTTGGCTTTTGGGGTGTATCGGCTATTCGGATATCGCTTAATGATGCGTTGAAATGTGTCGAGAGCTTCTGCTTTATCGGATGGTTTGTAGGATCTCTTGTATAGTTCGTAATAGAGCTCGCCGGTTTTGTACATACCGGCGGCAGCCCAGGGGCCATCAGGGTCTTTTCGGTAAACGTCTTTAAACAGATCAATGCATGCAAACCATTTATCCCGATACTTCTGAAGCCTCGGGTTTTTTTTCAGGTATGAATATTTTCTATCCGCTTCAGCATAGATGTCCCTGGCTGTTTTGGCCGAAGCGATGTCGGGTAAACAGAATCCGGTTACAAGGCTGACAAGCAGCAGAGCAACTATCAGATGCAGGCGGTTCGTTTTTGGGTTAAAATGTCTCTGGAAAAAATATTGCAAGGTTCAATTCCTCTTTGTTGGAGCACTGCGGTCATGTTCGAACGGCCTTGGCTTTATTTTATCCTGTAATGAATGCAGAAAATTGAGTGCATCCAACGGTGTCATACGGGCGGTATCAAGCGCCTGAATCTCCTTGATGACAATGTTGTCATACCCTTTGAAGAGCTCCAGTTGGACCTGTAACGGCTGCCTTCCCTGGCTTGGCCGACCCTGGTATTGTGAACCGGGAAGTGTGGGGCCTTTGTTTTCAATATCAGCAAGAATCCGTGTCGCGCGCTGAATCACTGTTTCGGGTATTCCGGCCAGCCTTGCAACTTGAATACCATAGCTGCGGTTGGTTCCACCTTCCACCAGTTTGCGCAGAAAGATAATCTCGTCATTCCATTCTTTCACGGTAATATTGAAATTTTTAACCCGCTCCTTTTCCTTGGACAGCTCTGTCAACTCGTGGTAATGCGTGGCAAAAAGCGTTTTCACCCCGGTTCCATTGACGTCGTGCAGAAACTCCGCTACGGCCCATGCAATACTCAAGCCGTCGAATGTACTTGTGCCGCGCCCTATTTCGTCCATGATCACCAGGCTCTCACACGATGCATTATTGAGAATATTGGCTGTCTCCTGCATTTCAACCAGAAAGGTGCTCTGACCCTGTGACAGGTTGTCCAGCGCCCCAACCCGCGTAAAAATACGATCCGTCACACTGATGGAAGCAGTTTTTGCCGGAACAAAAGAACCCATCTGTGCCATCAGGACCGTCAAGGCCACTTGACGAAGAACCGTCGATTTTCCTGCCATATTGGGTCCCGTGATAATAAGAACCTGATTCTGGTGATTATCCATGGACAGTGTATTGGGAACAAATCTTTCCCCTGGGATCATTTTCTCTATGACGGGATGCCGGCCATCTTGAATATATAGGAGACCTTCTGTGTTGATATCGGGTCTTGTGTAATTGTTTTCCAGGGAAATAATGGCCAGGGTCATAAGACAGTCAAGGCGCGCCAGAAAAGCTCCTGCCGCCTCCAGGTCGTCATTTTTATCAATGACCAGTGCTTTGATGGTATTGAAAATTTCGAATTCAATCTCAGCACGTTTGTCTTCGGCACCTAGCACCTTATCTTCAAACGTTTTCAGCTCTTCAGTAATGAAACGCTCGGCGTTTACAAGGGTTTGTTTTCGAATGTAGTGGGCTGGAACGGCATTCAAGCGTGTTTTTGGAATTTCCAGATAATAACCAAAAACCTTGTTGTAGCGCACTTTCAAGGCCGTGATGCCGGTGCGCTCCTTTTCCTGTTTTTCCAGGTTTACCAGCCAGTTTTTACCATCGCGGGTGATCTGTATAAGCTCGTCCAGCGCCGGGTCAAAACCTTCCCTGACAATACCGCCTTCATGGAGTGTAGGCGGCGCATCTTCCCGGATGGCCTGTTCAATATGCCGGGCAACCGATTCCAAGGCCTGTAGATCAAAAGACAGCTCAAACAGCGGTGAGTGGAAATTTGTGAGGAGACGGCTGATCACCGGCAGGTGCTGCAATGACTGTTTCAAAGAGAGCAGATCCCGGGCATTGGCGTGCCCCATGGAGATTTTACTCCTCAGGCGTTCAATATCGTAAACCCGGTGCAGGTGATCGCGTATCTCACATGTGGATTGATATTGGTTTCTGGACTCGTCCACTGCGTCATACCGGGATAGGATCCGGCTTGTATCTTTCAGGGGGTAGCGCATCCACTGTTTCAGCATACGGCTTCCCATGGCGGTCATGGTCAGGTCCATGGCACTGAGCAATGTACCCTTGCGGGTTCCGGAATGCAGGTTTTTTTCAACCTCAAGATTTTGATAGGATTGGTCATCCATGAACAGGTAGCTGTCAAGACTGTAGGCTTCTATGCGGTGTATGTGTTCAAGTTGCTGTTTCTGGGTTTCCTGAACATAAAATACCAGTGCGCCGGCGGCACGAATGCCCTGCCGCAATTTCTCACAGCCGAAACCTTCGAGAGAAACCGTTCCGAATGATTTAAGCAGACGGTCCCTGGCCGGTCTGTATTCAAAGGCTTTTGCTTCCAGAATAGTGGGCTGGAATTCTTTTACGGCTTCGATGTAGCGGATAAGGTTAGGATCGTCAACTTCTTGCGGCGGAAGAATGACTTCACTCGGTGAAATACGAAAGGTTTCTTCGATGACGGCCGCCATATTATCGGTTTCCATCATACGAAAGGCACCCGTTGAAATATCGAGATAGGAGAGACCGATCCGATTGTTTTCGAATACTGCGGACAGAACATAATTGTTTGATTTTTCATCTAACAATTCATTTTCAAGAATCATTCCCGGTGTGACGACACGGACAACTTCGCGTTTCACGAGTCCTTTGGCCGTGCTTGGGTCCTCCACCTGATCACATATGGCGACTTTGTACCCTTTTTCAATTAATCGTGCGATATAGCCTTGAACCGCACGGTGTGGTACGCCGCACATGGGGATGGGGGTATCCGCTTTTTTGTTTCGCGAAGTCAGGGTGATATCCAGGAGCCTGGAAGCTTTTTCGGCATCCTCAAAGAACATCTCGAAAAAATCACCCATTCGATAAAAAAGGATGGCATCCGGGTATTCTTCTTTGACCGCCAGATACTGTTGTATCATCGGGGTAGCGCTAGAAGGGTTCATGAAACATCAGAATCCTTGGCTTCGTCTTGATTCTTGGTGACATCAGGGTCGACAATGGCAGGTGTTTCACCCTTGAGCAAAGAGATTTCCTTTTGCAATTCATCCAACTGTTTCCGGCTCATTTCCAGGGCGGTATTTAACGTTTTGATGATTTTTTTTGATTTAAAGCGCTCAAACAGGGTGATGAAATAAGAAATAAGAAGGCCGGCAAAGAAAAAAAATAAAAAGAGGATGGCATTTTGTAATTTAGGGGTACTGAACTCCTCGGTCACAAAAAGGTTTAACCTAAGGCGATGTTCGGACATGAAAAAATCCCAGTTTTGATAGGACAGTAAAGCAATAAAGCCGATAAGTATCAACCAGAAAGCAATCTTTGCTTTTTTCATTTCTGTTCTCCCTGTTTCAATAAAATTTATTGACAGATATTTTCGGGAAGCCTTGCAAAGAGCGGCTTCAAACTCTGGTAGGTGGCCTGTAAATGCTCCGGTATCACACGCACATCCGCAAAAACAGCCAGAGCGTTCACGTCGCCGAACCACCGCGGTACAACATGAAAATGAAGATGCTCTTCCACGCCGGCCCCTGCTACCCGACCCAGATTCAGACCCACGTTGAACCCATCCGGTGCCATCTGCTGTTTGAGATTGTCGATGGCGCGTTCGACGGTGATCAGCAGGTCCCTCATCTCCATGTGATTCAGCTGCCCCAGGGATGCAATATGTCTTACCGGCGCAACCAGAAGATGACCATTGATGTATGGAAATTTATTCATGACAACCAGGGTTGTCGATCCTTTGTAGAGCGTTAGATCATCTTTCCGGCCCCGTGCATCGCAGAAAATACAGGTTTGCTCCTTGTCTCCCAGGATGTATTCCATTCGCCAAGGTGCCCACATGGTCTTCATATTATTGTCCACCGATGCTCGGATTTGTTTTTCATCAAAGGTGTTTATTACCTTTTTAACGGTCAAAACTCAACTATTATTTTGTTGAAGCTTTACGACATTGATATCGCCCCACATGCCTGCTTTATCATTTTTTATAATAACCAGCCCTCTTACTCCTTTGATATCTTTACCAAAACATATAGCTTTCTGCATATCTGCTTTTTGCTTCACCTGGTTTGCGATGGCTGTAGCGGCTGCGTCGGCCACAGAACATGATCGCGAAACCACGGTGACGGCATCGGCAGTACCGAAGCTCAGAGAATGGCCTACGGTTCCCGAAGACGTACAAACGGCCATGGGACCATCATGGCAGTCAACCTTAAGGCCGATGCGCATGTTCAATGGCGAGCGGTTGGCAAAGATACCGATGGTCACGGGTTGATTGGTTTGAATGAAGACATCGCCACCGTTTTCAATAATGATTTCCTGTGAAAACTGCAGCAAATCGTGACCGACACGCTCTGCAATAGCACCGGCGACAGCGGCCATGGGGCCTACCCCGGATCCGGCAGCAGCGTCCAGCATGTCGGCAATGATGCCTGGAACCGGTCTTGGAATTTGCAGGGGCACCAGGGAAACTGAAAAATCAGGATGCTGTTGGATGAAGGACTCGATGTATCCCCTGTGCAGGAGTATGGATTCCTTTGCCTCGGCATCCAGGTTCATGCTTGCCCGGATAAATAAGTCTGTCTCTTTCACGATGGTTCGGAAAGAGATCAATCGGTCATGATATAGCTGACTGCGATATGTGCGTTCCTGGTGCATGGATGATATTTACCTGTTTTCTCTATAAACTTCCAGGATGTCGGTTTGCATGAGAGGCCGCATTTTATCAGGGCACAGACGTAGAAAAAAGCGATCCGTCATACCGGCAATGAAATCCCTTACGACTTCTGCGGGTTGATGGGAAGCTATGTAGACGTCCGGCTTATTTTCCAGAAATGCTGAGAAAATGATTGAATCCCTGTTGTCATGCTGCACATCATGTAGAAATCGCTCAAATAGAATGTAGAATAAGGATTTGATATCTTCGTAATATTTTTTGATCAAAGGGCTGAGATAGATTCTTTCTAAATTGAATTGTTTGAGCGCTTTCAATGCTTCGGAAATCGGCCTGCTGAAGGCAATGTACGGCTGATGGAAACTGTTTTCAATGACATCGGTTACCAGACTGTAGACAATTGTTCCGTTGGTGTCTCCTAATCGCTTGACACAATTATGAGGCAGGTCGGCCCGTCGAATAACCCCTAAACGGATGGCGTCTTCAATATCTCGACCGATATAGCTGATGGTATCAGCTATCCTGACGACACATCCTTCCAGGGTCATCGGCGTTAGGGGATAGGTGGGATTTTTCTTTTTATTATAAATTTCTATATCATGTGATTCAAAATCTTTATCTTTTAAAGGTTCAAGTAACATATTATGTATTTCGCCGTCGTGACATAGAATCCCATCCAGGGTTTGCAGGCACAGATTCCAGCCCTTTCCAGATCGTTCGACCCGGTCAAGAAACTGGACGCTCTGAATGTTGTGCAGAAAATGACCAATGCCGTTAGCTTGACAGATATCCGATAGAAAACGTTCGCCATCATGCCCAAAGGGCGTATGACCTATGTCATGGCCCAAGGCGATGGCCTCAATAAGGTCTTCATTCAATCGTAAAAACCGGCCGATGGTACGTGCAATTTTGGACACCAGCTGAACATGAAGAACACGATGGGTGATGTGGTCATTCTGTATCAGGTAGAAAACTTGGGTTTTGTCTATATAGCGGGCATAAGCCCGGGAGTGGAGTATTCTGTCCACATCCAGAGAAAAAGATTGTCGATAGTCGGAATCAAGACGCGCCTCATGTCGGCGTCTGATCCCCTGCCCGCTTTTTGTTGCCATGGATGAGAACCGTTCGGATTCGGTTTCATTCAAGACACCCATCATTTTTCTGATTTTCATCATCATATTGTTTCACCCGAGCTCGAAGATAAGCTTGCTAAAAATAAAATTTTTATCACGAAATCTACTTGATATTAATTTTTGGAAAACACGAAATGCAATAATCCTATACTTGACATTGCACTACCTTGACCCCTTGTCTGCTGGGAACGCTAGGATGCTTGGAAGCTGACATGCTGCTTTCCGCTGATAGCAGTCAGCTACCCTCAAACCCTTGTATCACCCTCGGACCCTTGAACCCTTCATTATATGGCGCCGGTAGCGATCTTATGTGCCATCATGTCCGCATAATTTATGCCTGCGGCCCGAAAACCTTCCTTGCCATACTTCATGTTGGCTTCCAGGACAAATAATTTCCCATTGTGGGAGCAGATGTCGATACCCACGTCATTCCAACGACATGCTTTCGCAGTATGCAGTGCCAGCGCACGTGCTTCTCTGGGAACCGGTTCAAGACTGATGCTGGCGCCGACGGCAACATTGCTTCGAAATTCACCTTCGGCGGCGATTCGCCAGTAAGCGTGCGCAACTTTCTTGCCGATTACCACAATTCTTATATCGCGGTCCAGGGGTAGATACTCCTGAATATAGGCGGGGGTATCAAGGGCTAGATAGCGGTGGTAGTCGGTCTGATTCTGTATCAGGAAAACACCCCGCCCCATGGCGGACCCCCGGGGAATTTTTGCGATGAAAGGAAATTGAAAGTGATTAAAAATCGACGCCTTTTGATGTTTTCCATAATAGACCCTGGTACGAGGATGGGGGATGTCCAGGAGCTTGAATATGGCGGTCTGTTTGATTTTATCCTGTGCAAACAGGTAATTATGAGGACTGGGAAATGTTTCTTTGCCCGTGGCGTGAAACAGTTCCGCATGAAAGGATGATGGATAGTATATTTTTTTTGAATTTCGAATAAGCGCCATTGCCTCACTGGAATAATCTTCCAGGTTCGGTTTAACACCGAGTGTGATGATATTTTCACAGTGAGAGAGACGTGATTCTAAGGCTATCTGCCTGTTTCCATTCATTTATCATCCTGGCGGTTTGAGGACAAAAACAGAGGACGGCAGTTTTGCATCGGGCCATATGTTGTCTACGTCGATCCGGATTCTCGTCTGCAGATCATTGGAAAACAGCAGGGCGTCCGGGAGTTGATAGTCTCCATAGGGTCTGCGGCTTAAAAATTCAACCCGATAAAGAAGCGTATCTTTTCCCTGAAACAGTTCGTATTTCCAGACCGTTTTCATATCCTCGCGTAGGTAAATTTTTCCTGTTCGTTTTTTAAACCACCCTTTTTTTAAAAGAAGAACAAGCTGTTTTCCATGGGCGTCGTTTTCAATTGTCGGCGTGGCGTTTTTCAGGAGTGGTACGCGGCCTGCCAGTATGGAAAGCACATCATGGACCGTTATCGGCATTGATATAAGACGGCTGAGATCTGCCCGGCGTGTCTGTTTCTGATAGAAACGGCGTTCTGAATGGAGAGACAGGGAAAGTCGACTGCCGTCGTAAACAACACTTGAAAAGGGCCTTCCGCCTGCACCCAGTATTTCTAAACGCAGTTTTTCCGTTTGATATCCGGCCCATACAACCCGTGTGCTTTGCAGACCATCAGGCTTCCAGATTTTGATCTTTCCAATGCCCTTAAAGGATGTCAGTCCGGCGTTGGTCTGTTCGAGATCGGCAATCACGGACTCAGGATCAATTGTGGTGGCCGGCATCGATATCGGTTTTATTGCACCTGGGTCTTTAAGCCCCGCGCACCCTAAAAAGAGAAAAAATACAAGACCGCATGTGGTTAGTAGCTGTTTCATCATGAACCGAAACGCCGAATATGCATGGTCATAACCAGGGAGCAGATCACGGCTCAAGGAGATCGCTGATTTTATTCTCGAGAATTTCAGTGTCCTCGGTTTTTATCTTCAGCGACTCTTGATAATATTTTAAAGCGTTTTCCTTGTCATGGAGTTGTAAATAGACGTCACCGAGGTGCTCCAGGATAACGGGGTCATCCGCGGTCAGTTTCACTGCTTTCTCAAGATATATCAAGGCCTCTTGAAACAGGCCTTTTTTATAGAGAACCCAGCCCAGACTGTCCGTGATATATCCGTCATCGGGTTTATACTTCAATGCTTCCCGGATCAGGGATTCCGCTTCATCCAGGTTTTGACCCATATCAGCATATGTATACCCCAGATAATTCAAGGCATTGGCGTTTTCAGGTTCCAGGGCGATAACCTTCCGCATATAGGCGATGGCCTCCGATTTTTTACCCCACTTGTCATATACGACACCCAGTCGGAATTGAATCCGAACATGTCCGGGGTCGATATCCAGACCTTTTTTTAGTGCGGTTTCCGCATCACCGTAGGCTTTGATCTCTTCATAAAAGGATCCTAGGTAGAGCATGAACTCAGGGTTGTCGGGGATATTCTCGATGGCCGTTTTGATGTGGGCGATGGCCTCTGTAATTTTCTTCTGCTCCTGGTAGAGTATGGAGATTTGAACAACGGCATTTTCATAGAAACGATTATCGGGTGTGACCATTTTGAAGTAGGCCATGGCCTGGTCGGCATCCCCTTGTCCATCACAGGAAACCCCTGCCAGATATTGCAGATCCGAGCTGTGCGGCGTCCCCTTCAACATACCTTGGAGTACGATGACGGCATCGTCGTATTGTTTCGGGTCGATATAGAGCTGAATGATTTTTCTGATAATCTCCGGGTCCTGCTCACTTCTTAAGCCAAGATCTTTCAACAGGTTTTCACCCTCTTCCATGAATCCGTTTTTCTGATAAAAAAGACCCAGTTCCATGGCAGCACGTATATTGTTGGGATTTTTATCGAGGAGTTCCAGATAAAGGGCGCGCACTTTTGCGTTCTCTCCCGAGGTTTTGTAGATTTTCACCAACTCGAACCGACCTTCTTCAAGTTCCGGTTCCAAGGCCAGTGCGCTGATAAAGGCGGCTTCCGCCTCATGGGGTCGATTCTTTTCAGCATGGATTTTGCCCAGGAAAAAATGGCCGGCAAACGATGCCGGAAAAATGTCCACTAAACGTTGGTAGGTATCAAAGGCGCTGTCCAGGTCGCCTTCTTCCATCAGGATGCTTCCCAGGAGTAAATATACCCGCTCTTCTTTATCCGGGGCTATCTCGATGGCTTTTGAATAGGCCTGTTTTGCCTTGTCGTTCTGCTTGAGGGTGTGGTTGATATGGCCATAAAGTATAAGCGTCTCCACATGATCCGGGTCCAGGGCAAGCCCTTTTTCAAGGGTGAGAAGCGCTTCCGCGGTCTTTTTTTGACTCAGATAAAGAGACGCAATTTCCAGGTCAAGAAAAGCCGATGTGGGGTCGATCTCAGCTGCCTTCAGAAGAAACTGAATGGCATGATCCACCCGGTCCTTCTTGAGGGCGAGTTGTGCTTCGGTATAATAATAATAGCTGTTATCCATATGTTCGGAGCCGACTTCGGGCGGAAGGCTAGCCTGTGGTGTATTGGAAACAGCAGGCACACAGGCAAAGACGGATATGGCCGATATGAGAATCACCCAATGGCGGAAAGTAAATGGTTTCATCATGTTTCAGGGCTGTTCGTATATGCGTATACGTCGAAATCAGGTATTTCTTTTTTGAAAAACTCTCTCATTTTTTTGACAACGCTTTTTTCGACCTGGCGAACCCTTTCTCTGGATATGCCGTATCGATCCCCGATTTCCTGTAATGTCACCGGGCTATCAGAAAAAATGCGCTGATCGAATATTTCCAGTTCGCGTTTGGTCATTTTTTTTCTAAATTCTGCGATTTTGGCATGTAACAGAAATTCCATTTCCTTTTTGGCCACGTTGTCTTCGATGGAAGCTGTTTCCGAACTCAGAAACTCGATCCGTTCGGTATCGGAATCATCTTTCAGGGGGGCATCCAGTGACACGTCCCAACCGTTCAAGCGTTGATCCATGTCGACGATTTCGCGTTCAGATACACCCAATTTCTCTGAAAGCAGTTTCGGTTTAGGATCGAAACCTTCATCTATCAGCCGCTGCTTCTCTTTTTTCAGTTTGAAAAACAGTTTTCGTTGTCCCTGGGTCGTACCGATTTTAACAAGACGCCAGTTGTCCATGATGAATTTTAAAATATAGGCCTTGATCCAGAATGACGCATAATAGGAAAATTTTACATTTTTATACGGGTCGAATTTTTTAACTGCCTGCATGAGTCCGATGTTGCCCTCCTGGATCAGGTCCAGGAGATTCTGCATCCAGACTCTTTGGAATTCCAATGCAATTTTGACCACCAGGCGGAGGTTCGATGTTACCAGTCTGTAGGCAGCTTCGGAATCACCATGCTCCTGAACAAGGGCGCCAAGCTCTCTTTCTTCATCCCTCGTCAACAACTGGTATTGACTGATTTCACTCAGATAGCGCTGAAGCGGATCATACTTGACTACCGATTTTTCAGCGGATGAATCCTTTATTGTCTTTGCATCCATTTTTGTTTTTGAGCCTTTGGTGGTCTTTTTACCAGACCTGGTCTGCTTAGCAGGTTGTTTCGAGGTTTTGGTTTTATTTATCACGTCAGCACTCACCTGTTGTATATCTGTAACTCCGGCTCAGCTTCCTTTTGCACGGATTTGTATGGACATGAATTCCAACATATGTTATGCACCGGTCGAGTTTTCAGACTGTCCCTTATGCGCCTGTAGCTCAGCTGGATAGAGCAACGGACTTCTAATCCGTAGGTCGCAGGTTCGAATCCTGCCAGGCGTACCACCATTCGACGTTGTTCAGCCCTTGACAGTACCGCCTTGTCCTTCCCGGAAATTATTGAAGAATTTATATTTCCCGGCTTATGATCTGATTCGATCACGCTGAATCCATTATATTATCATAACCTGATACCAATTATCAATACCGGGATTCATTTTTTAAGACAGAGACCTGATGAACTGCAGCAGTGGCCCATTCCCCGTAGGTTCTGCCGTTCGGCAGTGCTTCGCATGCTGCGAGGTTTTTCAATGCACTCGGAAAATTCATCCGAACCCCAGCCTGCTTCGCGGATGATCGTTCCCGTAACTTTGTGCATCTTGCATATATTGCCTATTAATGGTACTAGCCATCAAAATCAAAAGCCGTGACGCAAGAAGCTGTCACAAATCAACATAAATCATCTTACCCAACAGGTTAATATAACACGATGCACCCAGTTTCTATTATTATTCCAGCGTACAATGAAGAACACTCTATTGGCAATATCGTAAGGAAAATACGTGACATCTACCCCGACTACCAAATAATTGTCGTGGATGACGGTTCCACGGATAACACTGCTGACCTTGCAAAAAGCGCTGGTGCCCAGGTACATTCCCATCCGTACAATATAGGGAATGGCGCAGCAGTAAAAACCGGCATCCGGATATCCCAAGGTCACTACCTTGTCTTTATGGATGGGGATGGTCAGCACGACCCTCTGGATATTGAACCAATGTTGAAATCTCTTTCGGAATTTGACATGGTCGTCGGTGAAAGGACATTGAAGAGCCATGCCTCATGGCTGCGGGCTTTTGGCAACTCGCTGTACAACAAACTGGCCTCTTATGTTGCAAAATTTAAAATTAAAGATCTGACATCTGGATTCAGGGCCATAAAGGCGGATATCGCCAGAGAATTTTTATATTTGCTGCCAAACACGTATTCCTACCCCACCACGTTGACACTGGGTGTTCTCAGAACCGGAAGAAGCGTGAAATACCTTCCTGTATCCGTCCACCAACGAAATAAAGGAAGGAGCAATATCAATATCTTGAAGGATGGTGTCAATTTTATTATGGTGATTCTCAAAATCTGCACACTCTACTCCCCCCTTCGGATTTTTCTCCCGGCCAGCTTTATCATGTTTTTGATGGGCTTATGTTATTATGGCTATACGTTCTTTACCCAGAGCCGTTTTACCAACATGAGCATGCTTTTATTTACCACCTCTATTCTAATTTTTATGCTGGGGCTTATTTCGGAGCAGATCTGCCAGATGCGATTTGATAAACAGTAATAAAAATTGGTATTGAAAGCGATTCCTGATGAAACATGTTGTGATATTCGGACTGTCCAACAATGGACCGGAGGCGGCGCGCAATACGGTTTTATGCCGGGCTTTTTCGCAAATCTGTTCGCGAACATCTTATTGCACGATCAAATTTGGATTTGCCCGCCCCGATGCTAAGCCGGTTGCCAAAATTGTCCATGCCTTGGTCCATGCACCTTTGCGATGGTTGTGGCTTGGTTTAAAATTCCTGACACTCCCCCCCCACGATCTGGTTTTTGTACCGTACCCCTCCCACACCGATGCCTGGCTGGTACTGATGTTAGGCCGGTTTAAGAAAAAAACCGGTGGTGCTGGATGCTTTTTACGGCATCTATGACACGGTTGTGCGCGACCGCAAGCTAATTAAAAAAACGAGTCTGCCGGCCAGATTGATCTGGCATTATGAAAACTGGTTGCTGCGGGCGGCTGATTCTGTTTTGGTGGATACCGATGATAACGCGGCAATGCTCATTAACGATTTCAGAATTGATTCCGAACGGATAACTGCGGTTCCGGTGGGTGTCGATGAATCGCTCTGGACACCTGTCAGCTTACCTCCGGCCAAACCGTTTCAGGTGGTTTTCTGGAGCACGTTTATTCCATTGCATGGTGCCGAGGTTGTGGCACGGGCGGCCAAGCTGCTTGAAGAAAGGCATACGGACATAAAGTTTCTGGTCATTGGCAACGGGCAACTCGGCCAAGACTTTACTATGTTATTAGAAAAGCTGAAATTGAAAAACCTAAAGTGGATTAACAGATTTATTCCATTGCCTGAGATCAGAAAACATGTTGAAACTGCCGGCTGTTGTTTAGGCGTGTTCGGCAATACCGAAAAAATCCAAAGAGTTATTCCGTACAAGGCTTATCAGTCCTTGGCCTCTGCCAAACCCCTGATCACGGCCCGCACACGCGCATGTGAAAAAGTGTTTACCGACGGTGACGATGTGCTGCTGGTCAATTTAGAAGATCCGCTCGATTTGTCAAAAGCCGTTTTAAAGCTGGCGCAGAATCCAGAAATGGCCGCTGATATCGGGAAAAAAGGGAACGAATTGTACCATCGCCGATTGTCCAATCAAATTATCAAAGCTAAAATTGAAAAAATCATTTTAAAACGATAGCCATTTAAAAAGATTTAACTCAACTTTCGGGATCCAGAGAACACGAAATGAAATAATCCCCTGGCGCTTTGCGAACTCGCCGTAAGGGCTCCTAACATCAGCGCCGGCCATATAATTAAACAGGCAGGGCTGCCAAATGACCGTATTTTCATATTGGATTGTTCATTAACATGCGCTGATGTAAGGTGCCCTAAGCGGCTCAAACAGCGCAAATCGCCATTGGATCACCCATTTCGCTCTATCTATGGTGAACCCGAAAGTTGTGGACTTAAGTTTAAAAAATAAAGGCAAAATAAATTTTATGCAAATGGGCAAAAGGCAATTGTGGGTCCGGCTTTTAAAAGTACTTTTACTGGCCGTCGTGCTTTATTTCGTCGGCAAAGCGATTTTAGGCGCCATTGTAAATATAAGCTTTAACGAGCTTGATGTTGATGCGCGCTTTCTGGGGTTGAGCGTGCTTTTTGAAATAGCGACCAGATTGTTTGTCGGGCTTCTTTATGGTCTGCTTTTAAGATATTTTAATGCACCGCTTAATTTTGGTGTGGCGGTTGCGGTCAGCTGGATATCTTTTTTGGGTAAATACGTTCCGGGTAAGGTCGCTGTTTTGGGCAGTGCCGTTTATCTGCTGTCCCGTTACAACGTTCAGCGCAGTATCACCGCTGTTGTGCCTGTCATGGCCACCATCATGACGATTGCGGTAGCGCTTTTGCTTTCAATGCCGCTTTTATTTTCATCCTTGGCCGATGAGATGGTTGTCTTTGCCAAAGTTATGGTGGTCTTTTTTATCCTGACAAGTGTCATGGCGATCCGCCCCCAGTTATTTATCAAACCGGGCAATTATTTGTTGAAAAAGATGGGATATCCCCCCATTGAAACAGGTTTTAGCGTTAAGCAGGCCATGGGCGGCATTGGTGTTGTACTGGGACAGTGCATCTGCGCCGGTATGTCCACCTGGTGTTTTGTAAATGCCTTTGTCCCGATGGAGATTGTCGTGGCCCCTGCCATTATTTCGATAACGGCCCTGGCCGGCACCATGGGACTTTTGGCTTTTTTCAGTCCAGCCGGGATAGGTGTTAGAGACGGGATATATTTTTTGTTTTTAAGCCCCTTGATTGGTGCTGAAATGGCCGCCATGGTGGTTGTGTGCCTGAGATTACTGCAAACCGCAATTGATCTTCTGTCTGCAGGACTGGGTGGGTTGATGCTGCGTCTGTGGCCAAAGGAAGTAAAAAGTGGCAATTAAAAATGATGACTGGATGCCGATGCCCAGGTATTTCATGCGTAAAAACCTGGTTAAAACGGTACTTAAAAAAGAAAATCTAAACGCCAAAAAATGTATCGAGATCGGATACGGTCCGGGTGACATGCTGATTATGTTTGCCCAAATGGGACTTGTTGTCGAGGGTTACGATTTTTCAAAAGATGCGTATCAAAACACCGCCAATCGCATCGCAACATGCCGCCAGGATATTAGGAACAAAATAACCCTTCTGGGTGCTGAAAATGAAATCAAGCCCCAAGCTTACGACTATCTCACGGCGTTTGAAGTGCTTGAGCACATTGGCGACGACATGAAAGCCCTGCGGCGATTTGGCAGTTACCTTAAGCCCACGGGCAAAATGATCCTGTCGGTACCATCACGCATGTCAAAATGGGGCACCAACGACGTTTGGGCTGGCCATTATCGCCGCTATGAAAAGACATCCCTGGCGAAAAAACTTGTCATGTCCGGTTTTAAGGTGAATCATATTTGGTGTTACGGGTATCCCCTTACCCTGATTTTGGACCCGCTTATCCACTTAAACCGTGCTGATGAGGTGGAAATGAGCAAAGAGATGGCCAAGGAGGAGCGCACCAAAAAAAGCGGCATCAAGCGCAAAAAAAATATGCTAACCAAAATCGCCTCAAAAGAGATTTTCACGATGCCGTTTTACTTTATACAAAGACTGTTTTTAAACACCGATCTTGGATCGGCCTACATGGTAGTAGCCGATAAAATTGACTGATACTTCGATAAGATCCTAGGACGATTTTATCGAACGCGACGGTGTCGCTTCTTAGCGAAAGGAAAACATTGAAATGAAATCATCTGTTGTCTTGGTCAACCCGCCGTTTAGCCTTAAGGAGCGTTATGGCGAAGACATGAAAAAATTCGGCGCTGTGAGCGAGCCTTTGGGCATCGCCTATATTGCTGCTTATCTTGAATCGCAAGGTATTACCGTGCAGATCATCGACGCCCAGGCTGAAAACCTGAGTGTCGATGATCTGGTTGAAAACATTTTACAACATAAAGATGCTCTTATCGGGATTTCGGTTTTAACACCGGTCTTTGTAGCGGCTCAAAAACTGTGCAGCGCGTTAAGAACCGCTAACTTTGAAGGCATGATCGTACTTGGCGGCCCCCATTGCAGTGCCCTGCCGGAAAGAACATTGAGGGAAATCCCCGAAGCCGATGTGGTGGGTATTGGCGAAGGGGAGTTAACCATGGCGGACATCGTCAAAAATCGCGACCAGCTTGATAACGTAAAAGGTATCTGTTTCAGGAAAAAAGATAAGATTATAAAGACAGACCCAAGACCCTTTCTGAAAGATTTGGACATAATTCCACCGCCGGCCCGGCATCTTTTGCCGATGGAAAAGTATCATTTGACCGCTTCGCGTGTCTCCGGTGACTCATATTGCCCCACTATCATCGTTGCCAGGGGTTGCCCCTTCAAGTGTACTTATTGCTCCCGTACTTTCGGGCGAAGTTTTCGCGCTCACAGCATTGATCGCATCATAGACGAGATAAAGATGCTTATTGAAAACTATCATGTTTCGCAGATCAATATAGAAGCCGACACCCTGACAGCCAACAAGAAATTTTTAACAAGCCTTTTAAACGAAATGATTTCAAGCGGCATCAGTCGAAAGATCCGATGGACCTGTGAAAGCCGGGTCGATACGGTGGATGAGCCCCTGCTGCAGCTGATGCGTAAAGCCGGGTGCTGGCAGATCAGCTACGGTGTTGAAACCGGCAGCCAGCGATTGCTTGATAATATAAACAAATCGATCTCCCTGAAACAAGTCGAAGAGACGTTTAAGATAACCAAAAAAATAGGCATATCGATCCGCGGGTTTTTCATGCTGGGGCTTCCCACTGAAACCCGTCAGGAAAGCCTCGATACAATCGCTTTTGCGAAAAAACTCAATCCGTTATGGGCCCAATTTACCATAACAATTCCGTATCCGGGAACGGCCATGTTTGACGATCTGGACCAAAAAGGACAGATAAGAACCTACGACTGGTCAAGATACAATACCTGGTCAGGCTGGAAAGGGGAGAAGGACATCCCCTTTGTGGCTGAGGGGCGAACCATCGAAGAATTGAGCGAATTGCAAAAAAAGGCCCTGCGTGTTTTTTACATGCGCCCGACAGTTATTTTTCGTTTTTTGAAATCGATCAGATCCTTTAATGACATCAAAAAGTATTTTGCCGGGTTTGCAACCCTTGTAAAAAGCATCGGGCGCTAAAGCGCGGGTTGGAATAAAGCGTTTTCGTATACGCATTTTTACGGTTTGTCAAAAATAGTTGATTTGCTTACCAAGCCGTTATCGATTCTTCCATCTCATCACCTGTTTTAAGACGAGGTACTCTACTGGAAACGCAAAGAATTTGGCCTCGAGCCTCCACTTCATAATGAAATACAATATCCTCTCCACAGGCAGGGCCAATGTTTTCTTTAGAAAAGGGTAACCTAAAATAATCTTGTGAACCATTTGGCTGACAAAGGGAAAATAGAAATTGACCTGATAAACAATTTCTGAAATTTTCTCATCGGTCCATGGTGTTGACATGGAATTCAAACCTTGTAAAAACATGCCCCATTCTTCCAGGCTCTGCGGACCTTGGTAGCCTAATTCTACCGATTTGTGATACAAAGGAGTGCCTGGAAAGGGTGTGTATAAAAAAAGTAGAAACATATTATCCGGATTGACTCGATACATCATGTTAATAAAATCAATGGTTTCTGTAAATTCCCGATAAATGGTTTTTTGGCGATCTCTTATGGGAAGACCAATCATCATGGAAAATTTTATACTGATGCCAAACTTTTTGGCCCGCTTTGAAAAATTGATGGTGTCCTCAATGGATATCTTTTTATTGATGAGTTTTAGTATGATGGGGTCATAGGTTTCCGCGCCAGTCAGAATACTTTGGAGTCCGCTTTTTTTCATTAAATCCCAGGTTTCCTCCTGGTAGCTCAATAGAATATCTGCCCGTCCATTGACATTGCCCCATTTGATATGGTAGCCGTTGTCAATCATTCCACGACATATTTCAACCACCCGTTTTTCATTGATAAAAAATTCACTATCATTGATGACCACCGAATCGATGCCATAAGTATGGATAAGGTACTTAAGATCTTTGAGCACACGTTCTGCACTAAGGGGGTACCATTTCCGATGGTGGACGAGTTGTTCTGCGCAAAAGCCGCAATTAAAGGGACATCCAATGCTGGTTAGATAATTGATCGTTCGCTTGCCGAGCTCGGAAGCATGGATATATTTTGACATGTCAATTAGTTTATAGGGCAAGTGCGATAAGGTATTTGGGTCCACAATAGGACGGTCTGGATTGGATCGGACCTGTCCATTTCGTTTATAAGTCAATCCTAAAATGGTTTCAAACCCATCGTCTTGCTCCAGCGCCTTGATAAGTTCATAAAAAGTTTCTTCCCCTTGCCCTCTGACTAAATAGTCCACATGGTCATTTCTAACAGTTTGTTCAGGCTGTATCGACGGATGCCATCCCCCCCAAATAATGGGTATTCCAGGGCGCAGCTTTCTGATGCGTTTGGCCATATTTAAGGCACTATATATTTGATAACCAATCATGGCGCTAATACCAAAACACAGGGCACCCTCCAATACTTCGTCTGAAAAGGAATCAAAGGTTTCGTCAATTATAATAATATGATATCCTTCTATATTTAATTTTCTGGAGATGGAAAGGAGCGCCAGGGGCAGCACCCCTTTTCGACGGCTTATGTCAGATGTTTTGGGGTTGAACAGTATGATTTTTTTTGAAGAGATCATAAGTTATTATTAACGTGTAGTTTTACCGATGGCCATAACGGCATCTGCAGCGTTCTCCTATAGAATACGGTGAATTATATCCCTGTCATTTTTCCCTATAATTTGATCTTCAAAAGAGTATAGCCGTTCTTGGAATAAAGCGTTTCCGTATACGCGCCAAAAAATAAAGAAATCACCTTTTTTTCTGCCGGCGTAAAATTATCGAGGTGCCACTTTTTGAACAAGTCTTGCCGAACCATCAGGTGGGTAATGCCGCCAGCCTGCAGCAAATCGGCAACATCTTTGGCCGATGCTGAGTTTCGGGTCGCATGTTTAAAAAAATCATAATCAAAATTCATTTTCCTATCGCTGTAATATCCCCTGTTTCCGAGAAAAATACATAAAATTACCGAATCTTGCGGTGTGTTCTGGTTCGCATACGTTAGAACACCGTACTCGGGGAGGAATCGTTGGATATAGGCGTCACGACTGGTATGGCCAGACAGGTAGCTAAGCGGATCGACCACTTTGTAAAGATTAACAATATAGACGATGTTCAACATAAACATGGCGGTCACGATGAGCCAGAATAACCCCGTGCAGAGCTTGACCGTTGTTGTTTTGACGCATGCATCACAAAACTGTTTCATTCGAAACAACCCGATAACTGAAAGGATAACAAGTGGCGGAATAATGGGTGAGATCCATCGGATGCGCATATCGATGCGGAAATAAACAAACAGCAAATACAGTATCGAAAAAAGACCCAATAACATTATTTCCCTGTTGAACCGTACCGAATATTTATTCGCTCGATAAAAAACAAACAAGGGCAGCAGGAGCAGGAAAAAGTTGAGTTTCCCATCGAAGAACTTTGGATTGTCATCCCGGCCTTGAAAAAATACCCTGAGTGGTATCGTTGCCGTTTCCCACCAGGATTCGCCGTATACCAGCTTTCGCACAACAAAGTGGCTGTCGATCTCCGGCGATTTCGGTGGGGGTTTAGCTTGTTCATCTTCAACAGAACCGGATGACACCCTACCAGCGGATCTGCACCTTATCGTCAATTGGGTGAGGTGCTTGCATTTGTTTGTTAAAAAGCGGGTATACGGGGTTTCCGGTCCAGATATGATTTCTTGCCATCCATGGCAGATATACCATGCATGCAATGCAGACAAAAAGTATGCCGTACCCCAACGCTTTTAATTGATAGCGAATGGTTTTTTTGTTCGGGTTTGTTTTGGACCATTTGAGATATACATAGGGCGGTAAAAAGGCTAAAAGAAATAGTGAAATCAAGCCATTGTATTTTGTGCCGATGGCTAAACCACATGAAACCGCAGACACAATCAGATAGTTGATGCGGAACCCGCTGTCCCCCCACTTGATCAAATACAGCAACGACAAGGTGGTAAAGAAAATCAAACCCAGATCGACATAAGCTGTAATTGAAAGCTTTACAATGACCGGTGTTGTCAGGAAAAAGAAAGCGCCTGCAAAAGCATACCATCGATTAAATTTGCCATATAAATATTTGAAAATCAGCCATGCAGTTGCAAGAGCAAAGGTAAAATGGATATATTTCGGGACGATGTCGTTTCCAAAATATAACGGGATGACGTAAAGCAGATCCAGGTTCATGGGGTAGTATGAAAACGTCAGGTCTGGGGTTTCATAAATACCGCCATGTTTTATCCAAAGCTTGGGAACTGCGAGATGGTGGGTCAGCGCGTCACGACTCACCGGGGGAACAGAGGCAAGGATTATGATGGAAATAATATAAACAGCCATGAGCGCTGTCAGAGCGGCCGTGAGAAAGTTTTGTCTTTTTTCGTAAATCATATTTCTATTCGACCAGGATATCGTCAAGTTTTAAGGCGTGCGCCTCAATTCGCGATGTTTGCTGATAACGCCATCATTTTTTTCTTTACAACCGGAACGATCAATTCAGGCGACATGGGAGCTGTCCGATAGTTTTCAGAAAACAATTCGATGCCGTCAATGATGGCCTGCAAACTAAATTGTGCGAATAGTCGATCAACATGCTTTTCGGTTTTTTGAAAATCCCCTGCCCTGATGCTGTTTTCTAACAATGCAAAAAATAACCTGATATCACGCGGCATGGTCTTGACTGCTTTATTGAAAAATAGTGCCGCATTCACACTATTACCCATCAGGCTGAGGGCAACACCTGTATTCAACAAGACTGCCTGATTATTCGGTTCCATTTTAAGCGCCTTCTGTAAAAACGCAAGCGCTTCATCAGGTCGTTTCTGCCACAGCAAAATAAATCCTTTGAATTTATAATAATCGGGTTCTAGGTCGTTTTTATCATGTGAAATAAGCCGATCAGCCTCCTCAGAACCCTCCTCCCATTTGCCAAGCATGATAAGGGAACTGATTAAATCATATCGCATTTTCAAGAAAGCGGGATCAATTTCAAGCCCTCTTTTATAGGTTTCAACGGCCTTTTGATACTCACCTCTTTGATGACAAAGATTCCCGTAATTGTTGATAATAGTTACAACTAAAGGATTACGCGCATCATTTAGGGATAAGGCTTCTTCAAGCATGGCCGATGCGACATCATATTGATGAGGGGTAGGAATATTACCCCATGCAAGCTGGATGGCTAGATTGCCTACAGGACGAGCATCCTTAGGTGCTTTTTTCATGGCATCCAGCCACAGGGTCTGTTCCGTACGCCAATCTCTGTTTCGGATGTATGTAAAACAGCCAAAACCGATGATTAACATCGTCACAAAAGATGCGATAATGACATACATGGAGCGTTTTTTATTTTGATAATAATTTAGCAGATGCTTCAGACCTGCGGCAACCGGCATAAAAATAAAAAAAGACGGCAGGTAGTTGCGATGTTCAAAGATTAGTTCGAGCGGAAGAACTGTAGATTCGATAACATGGTTTAAAAAAAAGAATAAAATTGAAAAGGCAACGACCGGTCTTTTTTTTATCTGAGATATGCCGATACCTAGTCAGCAGCAGGACGATTAGTATTGCCGGAAGTGTTGTCCACGGTGACAGCAATGATTTTGAAATAATGATATCATGTACTATGGACAGTCGTTCGGGCAGCGGATAAAAGATTTGACTGATATAAAACAACACGATTCTTGGTTCGGAAAAAAGTCTTTCCGCGATGGAAAAAGACCTTGATTCATAACTATCGAAAAGAAAATTTAAATAACCTTTATAAACAATGAATATTCCGAGAAAAGCGAGAAAGAATCCTGCCCCCACCCATACCGGTATATGGTCTTTTAAATATTTAACCCACAATTTATTTTCGAAAAAAATAATTTCGATGAGAAACAGGCTTACCGGTAGCATTGCAGCGTTTTCTTTTGACATCATGGCCGACACGAAACTGAAAAAACAAGCGATGAAAAAAAGTATCTGTATTTTAGCTCGAGTTGCCTGTCGTCCCTGAATATACAGATAAATACCGAGGATATAGAACAATGCCGCCATGGTTGTCATGCGCTGAACAATATAGGTTACCGCTTGAATCTGAATCGGATTAATGGCCCATAGCGCAGCACTCAATATGGATATAAAATAGGCATCCTCTGTCTGATAATTTCTTTTTGCTATAGGGGTATGAAGAAGACTGAAGGTTGTAAGAAACAAAATGAATGCGGTAAGTGTGTGTATGACAACGTTGACGACATGATAACCGAACGTGTCTGCTTTGCCAAAATACCAGTTGAGTGCGAAAGACAGCATTGGAAGGGGGCGATAGAATTCATCCCTGCCGGGTTTGGCAAAAACAGTATCCCAAAGCGATTCCGGTGATAGCTTGTCTAGATGAATTTTTTTATTGGTGACTATAGTTTGTTTATCATCAAATTGAAACGAGGATTGAAAGGTATTGGAATATATTGGGAGTAATAATACTATCAATAAAACATAGACTGTTTTTATCTTCACTCCCTTGACAATGTGGTCACGCTTCAAAATTACGCCCTTCGTGTGTTATGCTGTTTGTCAGAATAACGTTCCGAAACTGCTTCGGCAAATAACGTCAAACAACGATTATATCTGACTTGTTTTACAGTTTTCTGCTTAATTGTCTATTCCTCGCCCATTTTTTCTGCCTTTTGATTGATAAATTCAACCAATGAAGAGATAAGTATGCGGTCGTTCACCGGCACCAGGGTATTGTCGATATAATGATACCCATTGGCATGTTTTGTAAAAAAAGATTCAATATGACCAATCTGAAATCGCTTGGTAATTTCATAGAGATATTCATTGCTCCGTAGCGTGTTCTGGGACTGTAAGGCGTTTTGGAGAAGCGCAAGATAAATCACTATATTATCGGAGTATCTTTTTCTGGCTATGTTTAGAAACCACTCTGCGCGTTCATAGAAACCTTTTGAGCTTAACACCATCGCTAGGTTAATCAACGTATCTTTATCATAGGGATTTTGTTTCAATCCCATTTGTAAATGATGCAAAGCCAGATCCGGTTTTCCCTGTCGGAAAACAAGGAATCCTTTAATGGCCAGGAATCGAGGATTGTTTTTCTGCCTGGCAAGGAGAAACTCAATTTGTTGGAGTGCTTCTTTTTCTTTGTGACTGTTGAGTAAACAGAGCGCCAGATTGTAACGGGTTCTGAGGATATAAGGTCCTGTTTCAATAGTGGAGGCCGCTGTTAAATACTGGACGGCTATTTCAATATCGTTTCTTTTTTTGTATATATTTCCCATATTGCTTAGCGAGATGAAGCGAGACAGCATCGGATCAGGATCCTTGAGATCCAACGCTTTTCGATAGAGATTGAGCGCATCATCGAGCCGATTTTCTCTTTCAAGCGCCAAGGCAACGTTTTGATATGGCCTAGCCAAGGACGGCGCCTTTTCCATGGCGTCTTGCCATAAACTCTTTTCAGTGGCCCATACGCTATTTCGCGTATAGGAACCGATGCCTAAACATGCCGTCAGTATGAACACAAAACTTAACAATATAAAATATAATATTCTGTTTTTCCTCTGATATTTGTCAATCAAGAGTTTCAGGCCGGAGGCGACCGGTAAAAACATAAAAAGCGATGGCAAGTAATTTCGATGCTCAAAAACCAGTTCAAGGGGTAAAATGGTAGACTCGATACTGTGTCCCAAAAAATAAAATAAGATGGCAAAACAGACCAACGTTTGACGACGCACAGTGTAAAACGCTGTAATAAACAGCACCCCGATCATGACAACGGCAGCAGATGTTGTCCAGGGATCAAATAGTGATGTGGATAACGTAATGTCGTGAAGTATGGAAAACTGTCCCGGTACCGGATAAAATAACTGGTATAAGTAAAATACAAGTACACGAAACTCTGTCAGCAGTCGTTCACCCATCGTAAAGGGGCGAATTCGATAACCGTCCATGATGGTGGATATGGGATTTGTCTGCCAGAAAAAAAGCAGCAGACCCAATAGAACTGCCAGCCCGACCAAGGTTCCTACACGCATCCATTTGGCCTTATCCTGTTTCCAGATTTCCGGATTCATAATAAATATCACTTCAATCAACAAACAGGCTAGGGGCAGTGTTGCGGCATTCTGCTTGGACCCCACGGCCAGCATAAAACTGAGAAAACAAAATCCGAAAAAGTAACCTTTTTTCACCCCTGTCTGCGCACTGCGGGCTTTCAAGAAGGATAGAATACCACCCAGATAAAACAGCGCCGCCAGGCCGGCCATGCGCTGCACGATATACGTGACGGTTTGAGTCTGGATAGGATGCAGCGCCCAGAGTGCTGTGGCAACAAGCGCAATGAAGTACTCGCTTCCCCGGTATCGGTCGATCACATTCGGTGTACGCAACAAGCTGAGAATGACAAGAAAAAGCAAACCGCTGTTCACACAATGGATGCCGATATTGACCAGGTGGTATCCGAACACATTCGCACCCCCCAGATACCAGTTGAAGGCAAACGTCAGCATGGCCACAGGACGGTAAATACCGGACAGGCCTGGTTTCGGGTTGGATGGGTCTGTAAATGGGGGGCGTATGCTGTTGATCCAGTTATCGAGTGACAGTGTAGAGACATGGACATTTTTATTATCTACAATATTGGTGATATCATCCAAATGCCACGAAGCATGAAAGGTGTTTGAGTAGGCAAGTAAAATGAGTACAAAAAGGATGAGGAGGTGTCCGCCGAGGTTGCCGGCTGTGTGATAGGAACCTGCATTCTTCAATTTATTTCCTCACAGCTCTTGAGGATATTTGCCGGGACATGGCCCACATGGACCTGCCCGTCGATCAGATACCCTGGCGTGCCGGTAATCCCAAGGCGTATGGCTTCCCGGATGTCGGCCCTGAGTTTATGTTGTAATATCCTGTCATTTATCGACTCTGAAAACTCGATGACATCAAACCCGACTGTCTTGGCCATCTCTCGAATATTGAAATTGCCTTTATGTCTATCGATATTGAATAGAAAATCATTGATTTCCCAAAATTTATCATGTTTGGCTGCATATAAGGAAAGGAGTGCCATTTTCCCGGCGCCGATATGATAGGGTTCTTTTACCATGGGGTTATAGGTATGATCCATGGGAAAATTACGATGAATAAGCCTGATGGTGTCAGGATGACTGTCCATAAATGCACGCAGGTAAAAATGCATTTTTTTACACTGGAAGCACTGGTAATCTGTAAATTCGGTGATGATAAGTTTCGGGTTCCTGGCCCCTATCCATGGATGCCCATCTTCTGTAATACCACGCGAGAGTTCGTGGCCCAACGGAAGGGCGGACATTCCCCAGTAACGGGGAGTCAAAAGCATCAACATTAACATGATGCCGGCGACGCCACATAGGAAAATGCTGCTTACTTTTATATGCTCTCGAATCCATTGAATATCTTTGTAAATACCGGTTGCGATAGATACGTTTCCAAATCGTTTGTAGACCAGCCATGTATAGAACAAAAGCATCAAGTTGACCGCGTGGCTGGCCATGCACATGATACAGTAGCTGTGAATAAACACCACAGAGATTATCGCAAGGATAATACTGCAAATGGAGAAAACGAGTGCGATAACGAACAGGGTCGGCCAGAACCGGTTATTATTCGAGGGTCCCTTTCGTGCGAAATAGAGAAGGACCAGAAATAAAAGATATCCCACAATACCCCATATGGGCACCGGCACATTAAGAAAAATGGAAAATGGGCTCTGGGATACGGTGTCACAGTTGACCGATTTTGAGACCGCGCAAAAACTCTTGTATCCCATATCGGTATATACGCGGTAATGGGAGACGGCAAGGTAAACAGAATCTGCAAGTCCCGCCAGTGCTATCGCTGCAACAGGCCAGAAATAAAGGGGGAATGGTAGTGGCGTAATCTTGTTATCTGTTTTCATTTTCGGGGGTATATTAATCAATGATGGTTGCGGGCGTCAGCATATCAAGATTTCCTATAAGTTCCATCATCGTTTTCTTCACAACCGGGATGATAAACTCTGGAGACATGGGTGCCGTGCGATAGTTTCCCGTAAATAGATCAAGGCCTTCAATGATGGTTTGTATATCATAGTCTGCAAACATTTTCTTTGTATAATGTTCTGCTTTTTGCAGGTTCCCGGCTCTGAAACTGTTTTCTACCAAGGCATATACAGGTCTGATATCCCCTTTCGAACGTTCAGCGGCCTTTACTAAAAACAGCTCGGCACTATTGCTGTCACCAATCAAACTGAGAGATACGCCTGTATTCAGCAATACAGCCCTGTTGTCCGGTTCCATTTTCAGCGCTTTTCTAAAATAGAAAAGTGCTTCTTCCGGCTGATGTTGCCACAATAAGATAAACCCTTTGAGTTTATAATAGTCCGGGCCTAGGTGGTTTTTCTTGTTTGTAATCAGCCAATCAGCTTCCTTGGAGCCCTCTTCCCATTTCCCCATCATGATAAGGGAACTGATTAAATCGTATCGCATCTTATAAAAGTGGGGATCAATTTCAAGACCTTTTTGGTAAGTTTTAACGGCTTTTTGATAGTCGCCCCGATGATAATATATTATTCCTATATTATTGTATGTCTCGGTAACAAGAAAACTGTGAGCACTGTTAACAATATTTAGCGACAGCGCTTTCTGAAATAGTGCTAAAGCCACGTCATATTGCAGCGGTGTGGCATTTGCCCCCCATGCAAGCTGGATAGCCAGATTAACTACGGGTCGGGCATCTTGGGGTGCTTTTCGCATGGCATCCTGCCACAAACTGGCTTGCGTTCGCCAGTCCCTGTTTCGAATGTACGTAAAACAGCCCAGGCCTGTGATGGTTAGCGTCACAAACGCTGCAATGACGGCGACCATGAGACGGTTCTTTGATCGATATAAATTGAGCAGATAGATCAGGCCGGAGGCCATTGGTAAAAAGATAAACATGGACGGGAGATAATTGCGGTGTTCAAAAATAAGCTCCAGGGGAAGAATGGTTGATTCGATAACATGGTTCAAGAAAAAGAACAGAATTGAAAAGGCAAGAACCGGTCTTTTCTTTACGAGCCGGATACCGATGCCTATCAGCACCAGGATTGCAAGAATAGATGGAAGTGTCGTCCACGGCGACATTAATGAGGTTGAAACGGTGATGTCGTGTGTAATGGAAAGTCGGGCCGGCAATGGATAAAAAATCTGGCTGATATAAAACAGCACGATTCTTGGTTCGGTCAGCAGACGTTGCCAGAGAGTAAAGGGTCTTGTTGCAAAGCCTTTGAAAAGAAAGTCAAAAAAACCCATTTTAAAAATGACTATGCTGAGTAGAATGGCCAGAACCCCGGTGACCGTCAGTAGCAGGACGTGTTTTCGCATACGCATCAAGGTTGCCAAATCCCGATAAAATATGACTTCGATCAAAAGCAAACTTGCCGGCATCATTGCGGCGTTTTCCTTTGACATGAGCGCACACACAAAGCTGATACACACAGGTGCCTAAACAATATGCGTTGATGCTTTGTGTGATTGGACTGCCGTCCTCGAAGATAAAAATAAATTCCGATGATATAAAACATGGCCGCCATGGAGGTCATGCGTTGAACGATATAGGTAACCGCCTGGATCTGGATCGGATTCACCGCCCATAAAACAGCACTTAACAGGGATATGAAATAGATATCTTCTTCAGTGTAATGATCTTTCAGGCGGGGGGTTTTCAGCAGATGGCTTATGCTGAGGAATAAAAACAATGCGGTCAGTATGTGTATGGCGATGTTCACCAGGTGGTATCCGAAGGTGTCATCCTTGCCTGCATACCAGTTGAGGGCCAGTGAAAGACTTGCGATGGGGCGGAAAAAGGTACCTTTACCGCCTTTGGCAAAAAATGTGCCCCTGATAGCGTCAGGCGACAGGTCGGTTAAATGAAGTCGTTGATTGTCAACGATATTCGGCTTGTCATCAAATTGAAACGAAGATTGAAAGGTGTTGGAATAGATTGGCAGTATTAACAACACCAACAAAACAAAGACGGTTCCAGTCTTTGTTTTGTTGGTGACATGATCAATCTTCAAACGTTTAGCCTCATGTAATATTTACTGATTGCCTGAAATTATACCGCTTGTCATAATAATGTTCCGAAAATAGGATGGCGGCATAAGGGGTTGTAGCAGAAAAAAGGTCCTCAATCGGAACGTTTTTCTGACAACCCCTATATAAAAAAAGGGGATGAGTCGCCCCGTCCCCTTTTTTTTGTAGTTAGGCAATTCTTGCAGCTATAGCATTATTGTGCCAGTACCTCTGTAAAAACACCGCCGGTCCACCCTGCGCTTGCAGCCTGATAGTCAGCCGGGCATCGGCCGCTGCCGTCGGTAACTGTAATGGTAATATTCACACTTGGATCGGCGGAGGTAATGGTAAACGTATTGGATCCTGATGCGGTATAGCCTACATCAGTGGTTGTGATGTCGTATGGGCCGGAATGGCAAAGTAGTCGGCAATGTCTGCCGCAATGCTCTTGGCATCCGATTCCGCGGCGCTGCAGAACGCTTTGTTCCTGTAGGCGATAAAGTTTGGTATGGCGATCGCTGCCAGAATACCGATAATGGCGATAACGATCATCAATTCGATCAGGGTGAAACCTTGTTTGTTGCCTCTCATTTTCTGAAACATTGTGCTCCTCCTTTTAGTGGATGTGGGTTATGTCAAACAAAAACCGTGTTAAATCCTTTCCCGATTATCAACAGAGGTGTCAACTGGATGACGTCTCACCCCTTATACGTGATCTTGACTTTTGAAATAATACGATGCACAAGACGTACCACAAATTGAAATATAAATCAATAAATATATAACACCTTGTGTTAATTAATGATAATAATGAGAATCAGTCTCTTGAATCGACAATCTCTACTCCCATAGAATCGCTGCGAGTGACATATTTTGGCACATAATGACAAAAAAAGTCACCTTTCGATATTGAGTTTGTCCAAGCGGTAGCGGATCGATCTGAACGTGATGCCGAGCAGTTTTGCAGCGTTATGCTTGTTGCCCTGGCTGATGTCGAGTGCTTTCTCCAGGTAGGCCCGTTCGATTTCTGCCAGTATGGTGTCGATGGAGACCCCGTGTATCACTTCATCCAGGTCGAAGCGGCGATCTTTGACGCCCTCGATCCATCGCTTCTTATAGACCGACAGTTCGAGACTGTCCGGCAACAGGATATTGGTACTGGTCAAGGCAACGCTGCGTTCCAGGAGATTTTCAAGTTCGCGAATATTTCCGGGAAAGTCGTACTTCTTTAAAAGCTCAATGGCGTAGGAAGATATTTTTGTAATTTCTTTACCCATTTCCTTGGAGTACTTATCCAGGAAAAACTGCGCCAGGGGCTTCAGATCACCCGTGCGTTCGCGCAAAGGGGGTATTTTGATTTCGATGACGTTCAGCCGGTAGAATAGATCTTCCCGGAATCGTCCGCCGATGATTTCTTTTTTCAGGTCCTTGTTGGTAGCCGATATGAATCGGATATCAACGGAAATGTCCTGGGTGTCTCCCACACGCTTGAACACCTTTTCCTGTACCGCCCTGAGCAGTTTTACCTGAAAACTGGTGCTTAAATCACCGATTTCATCCAGAAAAACAGTGCCTTGATCGGCGACTTCAAAAAGACCTTTCTTGTCGTTGATTGCGCCGGTAAAAGACCCTTTTTTATGTCCGAAGAACTCGCTCTCCATGAGCGTCTCAGGGATGCTGCCGCAATTGATCACCACAAAAGGATTTTCTTTGCGATTACTCTGGTCATGGATAGCCCTGGCGATAAGCTCCTTTCCGGTGCCGCTTTCACCGGTGATGAGAATATTGGTCTTGGTTTTCGCTACCTGGCGAATCATGTCATAAATGTGGAGCATCCTGGGGCTGCTGCCCACGATTTTTCCAAAGTGAAGGGTTTCATTACGGTCAAGGTTGCGTGCTTTTTTCTCCTGATCGGTGGTTCTCAAGTCCAGAGCGCTTTTGATGGTATGTTTCAGTTCTTCGTTATCAAAAGGTTTAGGGACATAGTCATAGGCACCTTCGTTCATGGCTTCTACGGCATTTTCAGCAGATGAATACGCGGATATCATGATCACGACAGATTCCGGGTTTCTTTCTTTGGCGCGTTTGAGTACCTCTATGCCGCTGATGTCGCCGAGTTTGATGTCACAGAGAAGCAGATCATAAGAATCCTTTTGGAGCAGTGAAACAGCTTGTTTCCCGCTGCCGGCGCATGTCACCAGGTAACCTTCCCTGGTGAGAATGATTTCCAGCAGTTCCAGCATGCTGAGTTCATCGTCGATTACCAGAATGCGGGGTTTGATCACATCCGGCATGGTGTATCCTTTCGGTGGTTATGGTCTGTTAAGAAGCCTGGTACACGATCCTGCCGTCGACAAGGGTTAAGACCGGTCCACCTTTCAGCATCCATCCATCAAAAGGCGTATTGCGGCTTTTGGACTGAAAGGATTCAGCATGGACCCGGGTTTGTCTGTTTAGGTCGATAACCGTGATGTCCGCAGACGCATTCTTGTTCAATCCACAGGGGATATTCAGTATTTTAGACGGGTTGACGGACATTTTCCGTATCAAATCAACCAGCGTCAGATGTCCCTGGGCCACAAGGGTCAACCCCAGAGAAACGGATGTTTCGAGCCCGATAATTCCGTTGGGGGCTTTTTCGAAGGCCACATTTTTTTCATCGGGGTGATGCGGCGCGTGGTCTGTGGCAATGGCATCGATGGTACCGTCCCCAAGACCTTCGATAATGGCAGCTCGATCTTTAGCTGAACGTAGCGGTGGGTTCATTTTTGCATTGGTCCCACACGTCCTGACAGCTTCGTGGGTGAGCATGAAGTAATGGGGCGCTGTTTCCGCCGTGACGGAAATTCCTGCCTGCTTGGCAGCCCGAATGGCCGCCACGGATTCTCTTGTGCTGACATGGGCGATATGGACTCTCGCCCCTGTGAGACCGGCCAGGGCGATATCCCGTTGGACCATGATGCTTTCAGCGGCGTTGGGAATACCCGGAAATTTGAGATCTTCTGCAATCCTTCCTTCATTCATGACACCCTTTCCTGCAAGGTCGAGATCCTCGGCATGCGATATGACCGGGAGGTCATAATTCTTTGCAATTTCAAGTGCCTTTCGCATGAGTCGACTGCTGGTGACCGGCATGCCATCATCTGAAAGGGCCACAGCACCGGCTTTTTTCAATTCATCGAACCGGGTCATGCGGGTGCCTTTAAGGGCGTGACTGATGGCGCCGCAGGGGTAGACTTTTGTCATGCCTGCATCACGCGCCTTTTCAAGAATATAGGTGGTAATGGAAGGCGAATCATTGGCAGGAACGGTATTCGGCATCGTGCAAACACCTGTAAATCCGCCATAAACTGCGGCCAGGCTACCGGTCTGGATGGTCTCCTTGTGTTCATGGCCGGGTTCTCTGAAATGGACATGCATGTCGATGAAGCCGGGAGCTACCACTTTACCGGCAAGATCGATAATTTTCAGGGTGTCCGGGGTCTTGGACACGTCAGGAAACCGGCCGGTGTTTTGTCCGGATGGTACGATGGCTTCGATGCGGCCGTTTTTGATTAGAATATCCATCCGGCCGTCCAGATGATCCGGATCGATGACATGTCCGCCTTTTAACAGTAAGTCCATAGACCTATCTTAAAATATCAAAGAGTCGATCCCAACGTACGTAATTCAACAGGGTTTGAGAATTGTTCTTGTTCCAGGACCAGTAGATCATGAATGCTTTACCCTTGACAGCTTTCAGATTGACAAAGCCCCAGAAGCGGCTGTCTTTACTGTTATCCCGGTTGTCGCCCATGACGAACAATGAATCCGGGGGAACAATTACCGGTTCGAAATTATCTCTTTTGTTATAGACCGCCGGTATGATGTGCGGATCCGTATAAATGGCGTATTCCCGCTCTATCAATTCGTCGTTCACATATAATTTCTTGTTGCGGATTTCAATGATATCGCCTTCAACACCCACAACGCGTTTAATAAAGTCAAGCTTGGGATTTTCAGGGTATTTGAAAACGATGATATCGTCTTTGCGGGGCTCCTTGATGGGGATAATCGTTTTTTGCACAAATGGAATCTTGATCCCATAGATGAATTTGTTAACCAGTATGTGATCGCCTATTTGAAGGGTTTCCTTCATGGAGCCGGAGGGAATTTTAAAGGCCTGGACCACGAATGTCCTGATAAACAGGGCCAGCAGTATGGCGATGGCAATGGCTTCGATGTTTTCACGCAGACGGCTCTTTTTATTTTCGGTCTTCGGAGAAAGTTTCGAATCTGATTGATTTTTCAATTATAATACCTATAGTAGTTAAATATCAAAGAGTTGAAGTATAATTCTTAATGTTATATTTGCAATAATACCGGCTGCCATATCATCCAATACAATACCGCTTCCTCCTTTGAATCTCCGTTCCAGATAACGGATGGGGAACGGCTTGGTGATATCGAGCACCCTGAACAGCACAAAACCGAGTCCTGCAGTCGTGGCAGTGAAAGGAAGACCTGCCAGGGTCAAGACCATGCCGACGATTTCATCGATGACGATGGCCCCGGGATCCTTTTTCCCCAGAATCTTTTCGGCTTCACCTGCGATCCAAACAGCAAATGGAACGTGTCAGTACGATCAGGAAAAAAGAAATCCACCCATCAATTCCCGACAGCAGCCAACAGATGGGGAGACCTGCCAGTGTGCCGAATGATCCCGGAGCAAACGGCATATTGCCAAGCAGGCAGCCACTCGAAAGAAACAATATCGTTTTCTTTCGTAATGTCATGGCAGGTCTCTATAGTCTGGGTCGGTTTTTGTCAAGGGGATGTTGGGTCTTGTAAGCTTTATACCACTTGTTATAATAATCGTTCCGGCACTCCGCAAAGGTGGATACCCTTCGGCTGAAGAACTTATTCGGAACATATGACCGTTTCCCGATTAATCAGTTCATACACTTTTTTTATTGGGATCTTATGGGCAAGGGCAATTTTTTTACATGATTCATATTCCGGCACCAGGCGGGTATTTCCGTCCAAGAGCGGTTATTTTTTTCATCAGGACATCGCCAAGGCTGGTGGAGACGCTGACAATTTCACGAATGAGCTTCGCGCGCTGCATGGGATGAAACCGGACACCTGTCGATGTGGTTTCAGAAAGAATCCGGTCAATAACAGGGGCTCTTTTATCCATGTTGCACACCACCTGAATCAGGGTGCCCGGTCGGTTTTTTTTCATGAAAACAGGAATCCAGTAGACATCCAGGGCACCGTCGTCAAAAAGACGCTCCATTAGATAACCGAATATTTCCGGGTTCATATCGTCCACACAGGTTTCGACAACCATCACGGTATCCCCCACAGACGCTTGGGTGCCCTTGTCAGACAGCGCAGGTACCTGGCCTGTCAGTACCCTCAGAAGATTGGGGCGATTCTGAAGATTTCGAGATCCAGCGCCGTAGCCGATTTTTTCGATCGTCATGTGCGGCATGTCACCGAAGTCTTTGGCAAGTGCTTTTATGATAGCGGCACCGGTGGGGGTTACCAGTTCTTCAGAAATTCCAGTGCCATAGACAGGAACATTTTTGAGTATCTCCACCGTTGCCGGCGCAGGTATGGGCAGCGTGCCATGCTGACACGCCACAAACCCCTTCCCCAGGGGAATTTTAGATGACAGGATGGTGTCGATACCCAGGTATTCGAGGCACAGGGCGGTTCCCACGATATCCACGATGGAATCGATTGCCCCCACTTCATGGAAATGAACGCCGGCTTTTTCCACACCGTGAATCCTGGACTCTGCATCGGCAACCTGGTCGAAAATGGCCAGGCTGGTTTGTCGTACACGGGGCGCCAGAGGGCATTTTTCAATCATGGATTTGATATCGCCGTAGTGCCTGTGTACAGGGTCCCCTTGAACATGCACCTGAAAATGACGGGCCTGGATTCCGTGACGTGATAGGGTGTCTGCGGACAATGAGAATCCATCCATTGACAAGCCTGCCAGCTGTTTTTGAAGCCATTCCAGGGGAACGCCCATATCCAGCAAGGCCCCGACCGTCATATTGCCGCTGATACCCGAGAAGCAGTCAAAATAGGCCGTTGTCATGCTGCTTTTCCCTGGGCGTGCAAGCGGATGATTTCCAGGAGCAGTTCGGCTGTTGCCACCATGTCATCCAGTTTGACCGATTCCTTGACGGTGTGCATGTCCATCATTCCGGTACCGATCACGCCCAGATCGATGCCGTGCTGGGAAAAAACATTGGCATCCGCACCACCGCCGGTGGATTTGCAGACCATGGTTCTGTTCAAATTGGTAGCCGCCTGACTTGCAAGCGTCACAACACGATGGTTTTCCGGAATATCGGTACGGGTAAATTCCTTTTCAACCGTGTGCTCAAGAGACGGCAGATTATCTTCGGAGGACTGTCGGCACGCATCCGAAACCACTTTTTGAAAGGAAGCCACCATGGCCTTTGTTATTTGGTTCAGCTTTTCTTCATCATGACTGCGGGCCTCACCCTCCACACGGACACGGTCGGGTACAATATTGATGGCCAGCCCTCCCTCGATGATGCCGATATTACAGGTCGTTTCGTGGTCGATACGGCCAAGTTTCATTTCCGCAATGGCCTTGCCTGCAATCTGGATGGCATTGATCCCGTTTTCCGGTTTGGCGCCGGCATGGGCGGCTTTGCCGTGAACCGTGAAGACAAGATAGTTAGCGGAAGGTGCTCGTGTAATGATTCCCTGGGGGTCTGTGGCATCCAGGGCAAAACCATATGTCGAAGACAGCATGCCGAAATCGAGGTTTTTAGCCCCCAGAAGACCGACTTCTTCACACACGGTGAAAACCACTTCCAGGGGACCATGGGGCAAGCTGTTTTCCTTGATTATCCATAGCACTTCCAGGATGACGGCCAGGGCGCTCTTGTCGTCGGCACCCAGGATGGTATCTCCCTTGCTTGAAAAGACACCCTTTTCTAAAATAGGTTCAACACCCCTGCCCGGCTCAACCGTGTCCATATGCGCATTGAGGATCATGGACGGGACCGTTACAGTGCCTTTAAATTTGGCAACAATGTTTCCGGTTTGCCCCCCGATCTTCTCTCCGGCATCATCCTGGGCAACATCGGCCCCCATGGATGTCAATATCTCACAAAGCACTTCCGAGACGGCTTTCTCCTCTTTGGAGACCGAATCGATACGTACCAGACGTGAAAACGTTTGGGCCAGTCTTTCTCTGTCGATCATGTGTACTCCTCTGTGAAAAAATGTTACACGATTTTAAGTTGACAAAATAGAGAATGTCTATATTATAAGCGCGTTCTTGCCCTGAGGAAGTGCGCAGCTTACTGGTGAGGCTCCCGGACTTCAAATCCGGTGTGGGGCGCTAAAACCGTCCCGGGTGGGTTCGATTCCCATGCACTTCCGCCAATACTTTTCCTCAGAGACATTCCTAATTCTCTTTTAATTGAATTTCAACCGATTGAGCGTTCTTTTGTGTTTCATTTGCCGGAACATCCGAATCCGAATGAATAACCCACATCCCCATTGTCTCGATCCGCTGGGATGAAACACCTTTGCCCACCAGATAGCCCTTTACGATATTGGCTGTGAATTCAGACATTTTTTTGTTGTAGCGGTAACTTCCCTGACTTTCCGAATAGCCTTTGATGACGATTTCCAGGTGGGGGTGATTGTGTAGTACCACACTGAGATTGTCAAGTGTCTCAAGGCCATCCGTGCTGAACTCATTGTTTCCGTCAAATTCTATCCGGATAACTACATGTGGGTCCGGCATTTGAAGCTGCTTTGGATTGTCTCTTTGGTCGGGCTGGGCAGCGGCATGGTTTTCAGATGTGGCCGTCTCAGAAGGCTGTTCTTGGGTTGTTTGGGTTGATTCGATCTGTTTCGGAACCACTGTCTGTTCTCCGGATTCAATCCGGCTATCTTCCATTGAAAGGGGTGTTGTTTCGGTTACTTGTGGCGTCGGGGTTCTTTGAACGTGAAAATAGTGTGGGTAATAATAATAAGCGGCGATCGCAACCCACGTTGCTATCAACAATGCTAAAATCGTGTACAAGGCCTTTTCAATGAGCGGGCTCCGGGATAGTGAGGCAAATTTCAAGTGATCGGTCGCGGGTGCTGTTTTATCATGGCTTTTTTCCCTTTTCGGCCGGCTTTTCTGATTCTGCAGTTTCAGTTCTCTGGCGCACTCCTTGATAATTTTTGGGCCAATCTTTTTGGACTCACTGATAAAGCCGGTTACCAGCGCTCGGTCACAGATAATGTTGGTAAGACGCGGGTATCCATTGGAAAACCGGAAGACTTCCCGTACAGCGGCAGCGTTGAAAAGTGATTTGGCGGCACCGGCTACTTTCAGGCGATGATGGATGTATTTGCCCGTCTCTTTAAGGGACAGAGGTTTCAGATCATAATTGATCGAAATGCGTTGACGTAAGGCACTGTTTTTGGGTTCGAGGATAATACTGTTGAATTCGATCTGCCCGACAAAGAAGATATTGATCAGCTTGGTTGACTGCTTTTCGATATTCGAGAGCAAGCGGATCTCTTCCAGCAATTCCTGACTGAGCCGTTGAGATTCATCGATGATCAGCAGTACTTTTTTTCGTTCGTCATGAGCACGGTTCAGAAAGTCGCTGAAGCTATGAATGAACGCTCCTTTGCTGGCAAACGTTTGCTTTAACTGGAATGCCCTGCCGATGTATGAGAAAAAATCGTCTTTATCTATCCCTGGATCCAACAGTGTCGCGACGATTATCTCCTCTCCAAGGGTGTTCACAAGTGCATTGATCAGCGTCGTCTTCCCGGTACCCACGTCTCCCGTAAGCAGAAGAAATCCCTTGTTGTCCATCAGTCCGTATCTCAGAACCGCCAGTGCTTCCTTGTGCTTATCTCCAAGCCAAAGAAAATTCGGATCCGTGCTGATCTGAAATGGTTTTTGGTCAAGCTGGTAGTGTGATAGATACATTTAGAGTTGGTCTAAAAAAGTCAGGTCTTTACCTTGAGTATGTTTCGTGCCGATGGAAACGACTTCCAGTTTCTGTTCATGTGTATTCCGATAGTATAATCGACCCTTGTAGGAAAACAATACCTCAAAAACAGTTTCCCTGTTTTTTTTGCCGAAAACTTTTCGTTTGATGGGTACCTGCTTGGGATCGTCATGGAGCTGAAGCATTATTTCTTCCGCTTTCAATTGTAACTCCGGCGTCAGTGAAATAAAACCGCTGACAGCTCGATCGTGAACGAGAAGGTTTTTGTAGAGGGTTTTAAAGCGCTTTTGGATGGCCTCGGAAGCTTTTACTTTTTGCCTGTTTGGTTTGAGCGCTCCTTTTTCATATTGTGATATTTTTACTTTGAGGGCATCGATCTCTTCTTCCTGTGCTTTTTGAAGGAAAAGGTTTTCTTCCATTCTTTTTTCAAACGTTACGATTTCATCGATCATTTCATCTTCGGTTCTGCTGGCTTTTTCTTTTTCGGAATCAAATATCAGCTTGGTTTTACGCAACTCGTCGGAAAGATATTTTCTTTGCTCGTTCAACTTGTTGAGCTTGGCCTGTTGTGTCTGCTCCATCCGGGACAGGCGCTGGATTTCATCCTGAACACGGCTGGTTTCCCTCGCAGCAATGCGGGATCCCCTGCGATAATAAAATAAAAAAATCATAAGCGACAGGAAAACAAACACTGCCAGCATGGCATAGGAAATGAACTGATCACGTGCAACCTGAACATCTACCACCACAGTGAATCCTTCATTTAACGCAGCATAATTCTCCTTGGCAATCCGTATGGACGGGGTTGATGCGCTGGACGTCTCTTCTTGACTGAATGTGTCTGGATATATAATGGTGTTCGCGGGTGTGGTTACGGTTACGGATGCTTTGACGCCCCAGGAAAGCAGTGCTTTGGATTGAATATAGCTGTCGATATTCCGGGTAATGGCATCGGTTATGGTGAGACTGCCTTCGAACAACGGGCGGGTGTCTCCGATATAGATTTCTTCAATTTCATTGCTATACAGGGATTGGAGTTTTTTTTCAAGCACCTGGACAGAAGCGATATATAGTATCGGCGGCATGAGAATGCACAGGATTAAGATCTTGAATGGAAAATACTTCATGAAGGTCTACTCTACACGTAAGTCGTTACGCACGATTTTATAATTTGGACAAAATCGACCTGGCTTCATCAGCGCCGTCAAAGTCCTTATCAAGATGCAGCGCCTTTTGGAGCTGTTTTTGGGCACGCATTTTATCTCCCTTTTGATAGTAGGCCATACCAAGGTGATAGTTGACGGTCGGGTTGTCGGGCAGTTTTTCCAGGCTGTCTTCAAATTCGCTGATAGCACTGTCATAGAGACCTTTCTTGTAGTAGATCCATCCCAGTGTGTCCATGACACTCGGTTCTTCCGGGAGTTGTTCTTTGGCTTTTTGGGCGTACCCCAGGGCTTCATCGATATTCTTGTCCTGGACAGAGAGAAGATAGGCAAGGTTGTTGGCTGCCGGTGCAAAATCAGGCTTGATGCCAAGGGCGGCACGATAGTGCTTTTCGGACAGATCGAAGCGTTTCTTCAGGTCGTAGATCGTGCCGAGCATCATGTTGGCACTGGTCTGCTGCGGATTTTTCTCTAGAATGGATTCATACTGGGCGATGGCCTTGTCCGGGTTATTTCCTGAAAGGTATAACCGTGCAAGCGCATAGTAGGATCTGAGGTAATCCGGATTCGTCTGAAGCGCCTTTTCAAAGGCCGATTCCGCCTGGTCCTGCATGTTCTGGGAAAGATAGAGCCCCCCTTTAAGGTTGTAAATGACGGCGAGCACAGTCGGCACATCACCGATGATCTTGATTTGCCGGTCGCATTTATCCAAAGCTGTTTTGAATTCCTTCTTCTCTGTGTGAAGGAGAATGACATTGGTGAACACATCCATCAGCTTTGGATTGATGGACAATGCTTTATCAAAGTTTGCCAGTGCAGGCTTGTATTGTTTGGTCAATCGATGCAATAAACCCATGCGAAAATACCCGGTAGGATTCTGGGGGTCCAAGGTGATAAGTTTCTGAAAGTTATCTTTGGCATCATCGATATTTTTTTGAAACAGGTTTGTGTTTCCCAGTACCAGTGTTGCCTGGTAATTGTCCGGTGACAACGCAAGAATTTCAAGGCTCTCTTTCCGGGCAAGCACGAAATCCCGCTGCCGCAGGTAAATTTCAGCCATGAGAAGTTTGGCTTTTAGAAAACGCGGATTGGTCTCGATGGCTTTTACAAGGGCGGACTTTGCCATGCTGTTGTCACCTTTACTGAGATAGGAGATCCCCAGAAAGTAGTGCGCCCTGGATGAATTCGGCTCCTCCTTCACCAGCTGGTTCAATACGTCAATGGCGTCGTCGAACTGTCTTTTTTGGACCAGCAGTTCTCCTTTCAGCAGGCGGGCTGGGAAATAGTTAGGACGTTCTTGGAGTATGCCGGCGATGGTCGACTCGGCTAGATCCATATTTTTATTTTTGAGATGGAACCTGGCAATGGTGCTCTTGATGCGAATGTCGTCCGGTTGATGATCCAGAGCTCTTGTATAAAGACCCAGCGCCTTTTCGTTATTACCCGTCATTTCATAAAACCCCGCAGCAACCATGTAGGATCGCATGTTGTCCGGATCCTTTTCTATTGCGGCTGCATAAGAAGCCTCTGCTTCCCGGTTCATTTTACGCTGCGCAAAATAATTTCCCTGGTAGACCAACAGCTCGACATTATCAGGATTCGTTCTTATGGATTCATCCAGAAGCGTTTCCGCTTTTTTAAATTCGTTTTTACTCTGGTAGAAATTGAAAAGAATGAGACGCGGTTTGATGTCCTTGGGATCGATGCCCGCGGCCTTGACGAGGTATTCTTCTGCCAGGTCGAGTTGTCCCTTTCCGGCAAATATGCGGGAAAGTCCCATGTATGCACGCGTCTGTTTAGGGTCGAGCTGAATAATTTTACGGAACACACTCTCAGCTTCATCCGGTTTTTTATCCAGATCAAAGAGTCCCGCTTTTAAAAAGAGAGCATCGATATTGTCGGGATCTACGGCAAGAATTTTTTCCAGGAGCTCTTTGGAATTCTCTGTCTGTTTACCCAGCATATAAAATGTTGCCATTTTCAACTGGGCGTCTGTGTTGTTTTCATCTAACTGGATAACGCGGGAGTACGTTCTGAACGCACCCTGGGAATTTCCCAGTTTCAGGTAGGTTTCACCGAGCTTGACATGTGCGGCCACATATTCCGGATCAATCTGGATAGCGTTCTTGAATTCAAGTTCGGCACTTTTGTAGCCACCTTCTTCAAAATAGGCATTCCCTTTTTCAAAGTGCGCCAGTTTTTTTTCTTCATCGGATGAACAGCCCCATATGATCGTGAGGATTAAACCGATGGCCAGCCCTATACGATGTATCCACTTCATTTTAGCCTCCCGAGTGAAAAAATAACATGTTTGCAAAATTTAGCGTGAGATCAATTTAGCATGGAACCGAGGCCGAGTCAAAATTTGATATCAAAACACACCCGGTTTGCGAATGTATTACCCATAAAATAGTTTGATCAGATTTCCTGTTAATGTATGACGACGGCGAATACGTCATTATTACCTGAATTCCGGATTGTTATTTCACCTTGCCGTCATCTTTTTGGTTTCCATTGTTCATGTTGACCGTTACCGTCTTTGAGGGCCCCTGCCTTGCTGCAGACACTCTCGTAGGCCTGATATCCCAGACACACATTGACCTCTTTTCTCAAGGAGGCCCGCGGTTGCAGCTGCAAATAATCCGGCAGTGCAATCACTGCTTCCGCCATTTTCGGGTCCTCTATATGAAGATAGCCTTGGCAGGCGCCTGGATGTTTTTTAAGGACACTGTGCAGGGCTTCAAGTTGCTTCCTGTTTGTGTTGGCGATGTCCAGCTTTATGTGAATACTCACTGTCCAGGTTTCTTCCGCCTTTTGGATCGGAACAATATGATTGGACAGAAGATTGATGCTATTTTCATCTTTCTGAATTTGACCGTCCACCAGGATGGCAGTGTCCACACTCAGCAGGTGACTCGTGGTAGCATAGAGATTGGGAAAGACCGTCATTTCAAAGGAACCGTTCATGTCTTCCATGGTAACAAAGGCCATAAGGTCCCCGCGTTTGGTGGTAATTACTTTGGTATTCCGGATGATTCCGGCAAGCCTTGCAGCGGAATTGTCGGGCATTTCTTTCAAGGTGATGGTGTCGGCCGTGGCATACTTATCGATAATGTTGTTGAAACGGTTTAATGGATGCCCTGTAATATAAAATCCCAGGGATTCTTTTTCAAAGGCCAGCAACTGCTTTTCATCCCACTCCTCAATCTCGGGTAGCAATGGCAGGTTGATAGCGGGCTGATCTTCGTTGGTTCCAAAAAGTCCCATTTGAGGATCTGCCTTTTCGCGCTGGACCCGTTGCCCGTATTCGAGGATATCCTCCAGACCGGCAAATAGTTGCGAACGTTTTAGACCGAGGCTGTCAAAGGCACCACTCTTGATCAGACTTTCGAGCACCCGTTTGTTGACCTTGCGCAGGTCAACCCGTTCGCAGAAGTCGAAGATGGATGTAAAAGACTGCTCATCTCTGTATTCGAGAATCGATTCGATGGCGCCTTCTCCGACGTTTTTGACGGCAGCCAACCCAAAACGGATGTCGGGACCGGACACAACGAATTCTTTCCGGCTTTCATTGATATCGGGTGGCAGTATGGAAATGTGGTGACTTTTGCACTCGGAAATGTATTTGACGACACCATCGGAGGAATGCATTTCACTGGTCAGCAGTGCCGCCATGAATTCCACAGGAAAATGAGCTTTCAGATAAGCGGTCTGGTAAGCAATCAACGCATAGGCGGCACTGTGGGATTTGTTGAAACCATAGCCGCCAAATTTGGAAATGAGACCGAATATTTCAGTGGCTTTATTGGAAGGGATACCGTTTTTCTCGGCACCGCTGATAAAACGTTCTTGATGTTTGGCCATGATCGCTGCGATCTTTTTTCCCATGGCTTTCCTGAGATCGTCGGCTTCAGACATGGAATAGTTTGCCAGGTCACCGGCAATTTTCATGACCTGTTCCTGATATACAATTACCCCGTAAGTCTCTTTCAAGATGGGTTCCAACTCTGGAACCAGATAGTTGACTTCCTTCCTGCCGTGTTTTCGCTGAACAAAATCGGTCACCATACCGCTATCCAAGGGACCGGGTCGATATAGTGCCACAAGGGCAATAACATCATCAAAGAATTCCGGCCGCAGACGGGTCAGCAGGTCCTTCATCCCTGCACTTTCGAGTTGGAACACACCGGTGGTATCTCCGGCGCATAAAAGTGCGTATGTTGCGGGATCGTCATCGTTGATATGGTCCATATCCGGTGGCTCTTTGCCCTGGAGTGAGATCAGATTCAAGGTGTTGGCGATGACGGTGAGGTTTCGCAGCCCAAGAAAATCAAATTTGACCAGTCCTATTTTCTCGACGATTTTCATGTCGAACTGGGTAATGACTTCATCCTTTTTCCCCGTGTAAAGGGGTAGATAGTCCACCAGGGGCTTATCGCCGATGACCACCCCTGCCGCATGTGTTGAAGCGTGTCTTGGCAACCCTTCCAGAATCCTCGATATTTGTATCAGTTCGGCAACTTCCGGTTTCTGCTCTGCAATTTCTCTGAGTCTCGGTTCCTGCCTGAGGGCTTCGTCAAGACTGATGTTCAGTACGTCGGGAACCATTTTTGCAATGCTGTCGACTTCGTGAAGCGGGATATCCAGAGCACGGCCAACATCCCTGATGACGGCACGTGTTTTCAGTTTTCCAAAGGTGATGATCTGAGCGACCCTCTCTCCCCCGCCGTATTTCTCCACAACATATTTGAAAACGCGTTCGCGGCCGTTGATACAAAAATCGACATCGATATCGGGCATGCTTTTGCGTGCCGGGTTTAAAAAACGTTCAAAGATCAGGCCGTATTTGATGGGATCGAGGTTGGTAATCCCTAAAGCGTATGCCACAAGACTTCCTGCTGCCGATCCCCTGCCCGGCCCCACAGGAATGTCATGCTCTTTGGCATATTGAATAAAATCGGCAACAATCAGAAAATAACCTGAAAAACCCATCTCCTTGATCAGTTGTATTTCATAATCGATCCTTTTGTCATAGACGGTCATATCCATGCCCGGGTCCTGCTTTTTCAGCCGTCTGAAAATGCGCTGATAACCCTCGCGTACCTTCTTTTCAAACAGATCCGATTCATCCTGTCCGTCCGGTGTTTCAAATTGGGGGAAATGATAGGTTTTGAAATCAAAATCAACATGGCACCTGTCGGCAATGCTGACGGTGTTGGCGATGGCGGCAGGATGGTCCTTGAAGTAGGCGGCCATTTCAGGCTTGGATTTGTAATAAAGCTGGTTGGTTCCAAACTTGAGCCTGTTTGTCATTTGTACGGTTTTACCGGTCTGGATGCATAGGAGTACATCATGCGCTTTGACATCTTCCCGGTTCAGATAATGGCAGTCATTGGTTGCCACCAGGGGGATGGATAGTCGCCGGCTCATGTCGAACAAGGCCTGGTTCACCTTTTCCTGCATGTCGATACCATTGTTCTGAACTTCCAGATAGAAGTTTCCATCGCCAAGAATCCGGCAATACTGTCGGGCGGCATCATCTGCTTTTTTCATATTCCCTGCGGTGATCATTCTCGGGATTTCACCATGCAGGCAAGCTGAAAGGCCTATCAGACCACTGCTGTGTTTTTGCAACAAGGCCTTGTCGATGCGTGGCTTGTGGTAGAAGCCGTCAATTCTGGCTATGGAGACGAGTTTGCATAGGTTCCGGTAGCCTTCATTGTTTTCGGCCAGTAAAATCAGGTGGGAAAGTCCTTTGTGGTCTAGGGGGGTTTTGTCTGACAAACTTCTAGGCGCCACATAACACTCGCAACCGATGATTGGTTTTATGTTTGATTTTAAAGCCTTTTCATAAAATTCGATACAGCCGAACATGGTTCCATGATCGGTTATGGCAACGGTTTTCATGTCGAGTTCGATGGATCGTTTAAAAAGCGCATCGAATCGGATAGCACCGTCCAAAAGACTGTACTGGGTATGAACGTGGAGGTGTACGAAGTCGGTGGTGATTTCGGTCATGATATTAATCAATAGGGTCCGAGGGTTCAAGATTCAGGGTTCAAGGGTTCGAGGGTGGCTGTCAGTTTGACCCTCGAATCCTTCCTTTAATCGAGTCTGTAGTTGGGGGCTTCTTTGGTGATGATAACGTCATGGACATGACTTTCGCGCAGGCCTGCGGCACTGATTTTCATAAAACGTGCTTTTTCCCTGAGTTCCTGAATGGTTCGGCAACCAAGATAGCCCATCCCTGCTTTCAAACCGCCCACCAGTTGGTGGATGTTTGCCGTCAACGTACCGCGATACGGAACGCGTCCGACGATGCCTTCCGGAACCAGTTTGTCGTCTTCTTCATCTTCTCCCAGGTAATAACGATCGATACTGCCTTTTTTCATGGCTTCCAAGGATCCCATGCCCCTGTAGACCTTGTAGCTTCTTCCTTGAAAAAACATGGATTCACCGGGGCTTTCGTCTGTACCGGCAAAAAGTCCCCCGATCATGACGCAATGCGCACCCGCCCCAATGGCCTTTGTAATATCACCCGAGAATTTGATGCCTCCGTCGGCGATGAGCGGCACATCGTTTTTTCCGGATGCCGATCGACAGTTCATAATGGCCGACACCTGCGGTACGCCGACACCGGCAACAATTCGTGTGGTGCAGATGGAACCGGGGCCGATACCGATTTTGACACCGTCGACACCCGCCCGGATCAAATCTTCCGCTCCTTTGGCTGTTGCAACATTCCCTGCAATGAGTTCGAGATTCGCAAATCGCTTTTTCAATGTTTTGACCGCTTGAATGACGTTTTCCGAGTGCCCATGCGACGTGTCGATGAGTATTATATCGGCGCCTGCCTGCAACAGTTTGTCGGTCCGGTCTTCCATGTCTTCACCTACACCTACGGCAGCGCCCACACGAAGGCGTCCCATCTTGTCTTTACAGGCATTGGGGTACTTCTTTATTTTTTCGATGTCTTTGATGGTGATCATGCCGGTAAGACGCCCAGCCTTGTCCACAACGAGAAGTTTTTCGATTCGATGTTCATGGAGCAATTTTTTGGAATCTTCCAGAGAAATACCTTCCGAAACGGTAACGAGATTTTCTTTGGTCATCACATCGGATATTTTTTTCTCCAGATCAGTTTCAAATCGTAGGTCACGGTTGGTTACGATGCCTACCAGTTTATCACCCTTGGTAACCGGCACTCCGGAAATGCGATAGTCTTTCATGAGCTTAAGCACTTCGTGGACTTTCTGGTCAGGGGTGATGGTTACGGGATCGACAATCATGCCGCTCTCCGATTTCTTGACCCGATCGACCTCTGTCGCTTGTCTTTGAACGCTCATGTTTCGATGGATAAATCCGATGCCACCTTCCCTGGCCATGGAAATGGAAGCCCTGGCTTCGGTTACGGTATCCATGGCAGCGCTGACGATGGGAATGTTCAGGGAGATATTGCGGGTCAGGCGGGTACTGATATTGACGTCTTTCGGCAATAAATCGGAGTAGTTTGGAATCAACAAAACGTCATCGAAAGAAAATGATTCCTCGAGAGGTATTTTCATGGATGTCTCCTCCACAAGTTATTATGGTTCCTTAAGAGGGTGTATACACTATTTGGTGTATTTGGGTTTGGATTCGAATAGCAAATGGAGCGCTCTTTAGCAATCTTTTATTTCGTAACTTGACAGGTTATAAGGCCCATAGTAAACATCTGCCGTTACAGATAACTATATCATCCACAGGGTGAATCATGCTGCTCAAGATCAATCCCATAAATCCCCAGGAGAGGCTTATCAGACGCGTCGCCGAACATTTGAAAAAAGGGGGTATCATTGCTTATCCAACCGATACGTTCTATGGGATCGGTTGCGACATCATGAACAAAAAGGCGATTGAACGCGTTTATCAGATCAAGCAGCGTCAGAAAAACAAACCCTTCAGTTTTATTTGTTCCAATCTTAAACATATCAGCCTGTATGCCAAAGTTTCCAACTATGCCTATCGAACCATGAAAAGACTTCTCCCGGGACCTTATACATTTATACTGGAAGGTTCGAAGCTGGTTCCCAGGATGATGCTGACCAAAAGGAAAACAGCCGGTATTCGTGTCCCGGATCATCGCATCTGTTTTAGTCTCACCGAAGCCCTGGGAAATCCGATTCTGTCAACCAGTGCGACACTTCCCGATGGTGAGATTTTAATGGATCCCTCCCTGATCCACGACAGGTTTCATTCGCATCTTGATATCGTCATAGACGGTGGCACCACGCCCGGTCAGCCATCCAGTGTCATATCGCTGATGGGTGATTATCCTGAAGTATTACGGGAAGGGCTGGGGGATGTCAGTTCTCTGGAATAGATTCGGGACGGTATAGATACCCGCCGAAGATATCCTGACGGGTCATCCGGTTGATAAAATCATGAAGGGTGGATTCCATGATGTATTTGAGAAAGGAAAACTTTTCCTTTTTCTTGTAAACGGTGGAGACACTGCCTTGGATACCGCCTAGTTGACCTGCCCATTCAATGGCATCTTCGAAATTTCCAAGCCGATCCACAAGGCCCTGTTTTACGGCCTCTTCCCCCGTATATATTCGACCGTCGGCCAGTGATACGACATGGTCGATATCCATTTTTCTGCCTTCGGCGATGGCCGTGACAAACTGTCGATGGGCTTGATCGACAAAAGCCTGCAACACCTCTTTTTCTTCCTTGCTCATATCTTTTGTGGGGGATCCCATATCCTTGAGCGGACCGCTTTTTATCACCACCGGGACCATGCCGATTTTATCAAGTACCGCGCGAAAGTTCGTGTAGGCCAGGATGACACCGATACTGCCGGTGATGGTACCCGGGTTGGCGACAATGCCGTTGGTTGCTGCAGCGATGTAATATCCCCCGGAAGCTGCAATGGATCCCATGGAAGCGATGATTTTTTTCTCTGGTGTTGTTTTACGGATTTCCCGGTAGATTTCCTGAGACGGTCCGATGACGCCGCCGGGTGAGTCAATCCTGATGACAATCGATTTGATGTCATCATCCTCTCTAAATCGTTTGATTAAACTAAGAATATCTTTGGATTCAGTGATGACCCCCTGGATTTCAACAACACCGACCTTGCCGTCACCAGGCTCGACGATCAGATCGGATAAGCCGGCGTGTTTGAGGGTTGTTGTCACCAATACCAGAAGACAGACAACAGCAGTGGTGACCAGTGTGGAGAAAATAAGAAATGAAAACAGATATGGGTGTCTTCTAGAAAACATGGTTTTAAAGTAGAAATTAGCATGCTGCAGCCCTGAGGGTCTGCAGCATGCTAATTCGTTAATATAAGCGACAAGGTCGCGTCAGATAAATTCGTGAAACGATTTTATTCGTCGTTGAGCTTCTCTTGAAGATTTTCGCGCAGGATTTCACCGAAGGAGGAGGTGGCCGGACCGATATTGTTTACATATTCGGTCAGCAATTCCTGCTCATCCTCTATCTCCATCCGTTTTATGGAAAGACCGATGCGACGTTCTTCACTGTTGATATTCATAACCCGTGCGGTGATGACATCGCTGATGTTAAACATGCCTACCGGTGTTTTGATTTTTTCTTTACTAATTTCAGACACATGCACGAGACCTTCGATACCCTCTTCAAGTTCGACAAATATGCCGAAATCCGTCACATTCGTGATGGTACCGGTGATTTCTTTGCCGACCTTGTAGCGTTCGGCCACGGTCTCCCATGGATCGGCCTGGAGTTGTTTGATACCCAATGAAAATCTTTCGTTATCCTTATCGATTTCGAGTACGATAGCCTGGATAACGTCTCCTTTTTGATACATTTCAGAGGGATGTTTGATTCTTTTTGTCCAGGATATGTCCGATATATGAACCAGACCATCGATGCCTTCGTCAATCCCGATAAACAGCCCAAAATCCGTAATGTTTTTAATTTTACCTTCGATGGTAGTTCCTACGGCATACTTTTCGCTGATAACATCCCAGGGATTGGGTGCTACCTGTTTCATGCCGAGTGAAATTCGTCTGCTTTCCGGCTTGATGTCCAGAACCACCGCTTCGACAATTTCCGCTACCGAAACAATCTTAGACGGATGTCTTACTTTTCTGGTCCATGACATTTCCGATACATGTATTAAGCCCTCGATACCTTCCTCCAGTTCCACAAAGGAACCATAGTCGGTTAGACTGACGATTTTTCCGGTTACCTTGGATCCGACGGCATATTTGTCTTTTGCCGTCAACCACGGATCTTCGGTCAGCTGCTTCATGCCTAGGGATACGCGCTCTTTTTCGAGATCCAGGTTCAGTACTTTTACCGATATCTGGTCCCCCATGGAAAAAAGTTCTGATGGATGCTTTACCCTGCCCCATGAGATATCCGTGATATGGAGAAGACCATCGACGCCGCCCAGGTCAACAAACACACCGTATTCGGTTATGTTTTTGACAACACCCTCAACGACCTTGCCCTCTTCGATTGAGGAAAGCGTTGCCGCCCGTTTTGACTCACGCTCTTTTTCCAGAATAGCGCGTCGAGAAAGAACGATATTACTTCTTTTTCTATTATATTTCAAAATTTTGAATTCATAGGCATTCCCGACCATGTCGTCGAGATTCCGTATGGGTCGCAGAGTCGGCCTGTGATCCGGGTAGAAAAGCCTGGACACCGATGTCCACCGAAAAACCGCCTTTTACGCGGTTCATGATGGTACCTTCCACGGTTTCATCTGCATCATGGGCTTTCTTGATCTCTTCCCAGACCTTTACCTTGGTGGCTTTTTCTTTTGACAGAACGACCACTTCATTCTCGTCGTCCCACCATTCAACCATCACTTCAACAGGGTCATCAATGCTGGCCTTGATGTTGCCGCTGTCATCCATAAATTCATTGATGTTGATCTGCCCTTCGGATTTATATCCTATGTCAACCAGAACATGATCTTTGTCGATGGAAATGATTCGACCTATGACGACTTCACCCTCTGCGAAACGCTTAAAGCTTTCTTCGTACATGTCCATCATGCTTTCCATGTCGTCCGCCGTCTGTTTGGCATCGGACTCGGACGCATCCGGTGTCTCTTCCATTTGATCGACCGGCGCGGAATCGTTTTCCAAATCGTCCTTGTTGATGTTTTCCGTTGAGCTGTTGTTTGTAAGATCTTCCATTAATCGTGTTACCCCCTTAGCCATTTTTTTCGACTTTTTATAGCCGTACAACCCATTACCATTAACAGACCCTATATCATATTACAATATTTAATTTCATTCATTCACCATTCTAAAAAGAACATACGACACTTGATCCCCGGAAGCTGTCAATATGATATCCAGCATCACCTCGACAACCTCTTCGACGGAGAGATGGGTTGTATCGATGATGAAAGCATCTTCGGCAGGCTTTAATGGGGACAACTCCCTGTTACTGTCATTGTGGTCCCGGATTTTCATGTTCTCCTGGACCGCTTCCAGCGTCTGGGTATGGTGGTTTTTCAGCTCTCTGTGTCGTCTCTGTGCCCTGATGTCAATGGTCGCGTCCAGATAAAACTTGACATCCGCCTCAGGAAATACCACCGTCCCCATGTCTCGGCCTTCAAAGACGACTGATTTCTTTTCCCCCATTTCTCTTTGAACATCCAACAGGTGCTGTCTTACAGCAGGCATGGCCGACACAGCTGAAGCAAGCATCGTCACTTCCGGTGTCCTGATTTTATCGGTGAGGTCTCTATCGTTGGAAAAGATTCGTGATTTTCCGTTGATTTTCCGAAACGATATGGAGAGGTCCTGACACAGATTTTGTATCTGCCTGTTATCCGTTGGTACAATACCGGCTGTAACTACTTCAAACGCAATACAACGATATAGCGCCCCCGTATCCACATATTGATAGTTGAGCTGTTCTGCAAGCAGACGGCTTACGGTTGTCTTGCCGGATCCAGCGGGCCCATCAATGGTAATCAGCAGGGCTTTTTGGGGTTCATGGGATCTGATATTTACGTGTTCTGGCATGTCATTCAGCGCCGCCGGCTGCTTTGATACCTTCTTCGACGGCTTTCATGTTCAAGGGGATCAGTTTTTTCTTGGCTGCAAATTCTTCTTCGATGGATGCTTTCAGGGCTTCTATGCTCACCATGCCGCTTTTTGCCACAAAGGCCGCCAATGCGACGACATTGGCAGCTTTAACTGTTCCAAGATCCCTGGCGATTTCTATAACCGGGACGATCAATTCCCGGACATCATCACGACCACTGGGAATGGAGATGAGTGAACCATTGATAAAGATAACCCCGCCGGGTTTGACGGTACTTGCGAATTTTTCCAGAGACGGACGATTCATGGCAACCAGATGGGTAGGATTCTTGATTACGGGTGATCCAATGGGTTGATCGCTCACTACAACGGTGCAGTATGCGGTGCCACCCCTCATTTCCGGTCCATAGGAAGGAACCCACGACACCTCAAAACCCTCCTCCATTGCAGCATGAGCGAGAATTTTCCCCATTACCATAATACCTTGTCCACCAAAACCGGCGAACTGTACTTCAGTCTGCATTGTTCCCCCTCTTCTATACCGGTTGCCTTAAATATGTTCCGAACAAATTCCTTGATTGAGGGGTTCCCATATTTTTTCAAAAAGACATATCATTATGAACTTGCACCGCTATCGTAGTGCCCTGCCGGATTGATGATGTTTCTACGGCCTTATTTAACTACCAGCCGACCTCGTTTCATCATCAATCCGGTGGGGCACATGGTATGGCTTGGTTTGATATGTCTTTTTGAAAAAATATGGGAACCCTTTTTAAGTACAATGGAAAATTGTTTTGGCAGGCCCTATAAATGATCAGGCCGCTTCCGGTGTTTTATATTCCCCCAATGGATAGTAGGGCAACATATTGTCTTCCGCCCACTTGATTGCATCGACCGGTGTCAAACCCCAGTTGGTGGGACAGGTACTGACCAGTTCCACCAGACTGAAGCAGCGCCCTTCCATCTGGTATTGAAAGGCCTGTTTGATGGCTTTTTTAGCCTTGACAATGTGCTTGGGTTTCAAAACAGCCTGTCTGACGATATATGCGGGTGTCTGCAAAGCAGCAATCAGTTCCGCCACCTTGATGGGCATACCCACATCGTCAACATCACGGCCGAAAGGTGATGTCGTTGTCCGCTGGTTCGGCATGGTTGTGGGAGCCATTTGCCCACCGGTCATTCCGTAAATAGCGTTGTTCACGAAAATGGTGGTGAATTTTTCTCCCCGGTTGGCGGCGTGGATGATTTCACCCATGCCGATACTCGCCAGATCGCCGTCTCCCTGGTATGTAAATACCATGAGGTCCGGTCGGACCCGTTTAATGCCGGTAGCCATTGCCGGCGCCCGGCCGTGCGCTGCTTCCTGAAAATCGAATGTGAAGTAATTATATGCAAGTACGGCACAACCCACGGGTGCGATACCGACGGTACGCCCCCTGATACCCAATTCATCGATAACTTCCGCCACCAGCCTGTGAATGACACCATGTGTGCATCCCGGGCAGTAATGGGTTATCTGATCGGATAGTGCTTCGGGTTTCGTAAATGTTTTTCCCATAATGTCAACTCCTTTTGCAATACGGACAATCCGTCGATTGAAATCTGTCTGTATTCATTCCCGCATGGTATATGCTAATTTATAACAATGTGTGGATAAATTCCGTCACTTCTTCCGGGGTGGGAACGTCACCTCCGCATTTGCCATACCAGTGAACAGGTCTTTTCCCCTGAACCGATATTTGAATGTCTTCAATCATCTGCCCCATGCTCATTTCAATACTTGCCACGCTTTTACAGGATTTCTTTTCGGCGGCGGCCAAAACCTGTTTTTCCGGGAATGGAAAGAGTGTTTGGGGTCTGACCATGCCGACTTCGAAACCTTCTTTTTTCATGTTGTCGATTGCCGTCCGGCATACACGGCTCATGGTGCCGTAGCTGACAATGAGCACCTGGTAGTCTGTGTCAATATTGTAGGTTTCGAAGCGGACTTCTTCTTGTTTCATCTGGTCATATTTGGCTTTCAGTGTTAGATTGTTCTGGTTGAGCGCTTCGGGATCCAGAAAAAGTGACTTGACGAGATTCCGCCGGCTGCTGCCGCGGTGGTCCATGCCATTGGTTGCCCAGGCATCTTTGTTGGTGGCCTCTGTTTTCAGATCGTCGAAAAATTCAACCGGCTCCATCATTTGACCAATGAGTCCGTCTCCCAGAATCATGACCGGGTTTCTGTATTTTTCAGCCAGGGGAAATGCCCGCATCACCATCGTTACGGCTTCCTGAACACTTGCGGGGGCCATGACCAGCAATCGGAAGTCCCCATGCCCCATGCCTTTGGTTGCCTGCAGATAGTCTGCCTGTGATGGCAGAATCCCCCCCAGTCCCGGGCCGCCACGCATAATGTTGACAAAAACCGCCGGGCACTGAGCACCGGCTATATAGCTGATGCCTTCGCTCATCAGACTGATTCCCGGGCTCGAGGAGGTTGTGAAAACACGGGCACCGGCTGCGGATGCACCAAAAATCATATAAGAGACGGCCACTTCGCTTTCACCCTGCAGAAAAACCCCGCCGACCTCTTTCATTCTTCGGACGAGATATTCAGCCACCTCCGATTGCGGTGTGATCGGATATGCAAAATAATTCAAACATCCCGCGCGAATGGCTGCTTCACCAATTGCTTCATTGCCTTTCATTAAAACCTTAGCCATTTTATTCCTCCGGATTTTGTCAAACGCTTGTGTTCTCAGCTGATTCTGTAATGGTTATGGCGACGTCCGGACACATTCGGCAACACGTTGCACAGAATATACAATCTTCGGGTCTCGCCTGATAGGCAGGAAAATAGCCTTTCGGGCTGACCTCCGTAGCAATTTCCAGAACGTCTTTAGGGCAGACGGTTACGCATAACCCGCATCCTTTACAGCGCTCTTCATCGATTGAATACTGATAGGGCATATTTTCAACTCCTTCATGTAAGTTCTTCAGCTTGCAGCCACGGGGGTACGAGCTGTCGTTTTATGGTCAGCAGGGGACATGAGAATTGGGTCATGTCGCTTGCCTTTTGAAGCACATCCGGAACCGTGATGAATTCAACCGGCAAGCCGCTTTGGTCTGCCAGACGCAAAATGAAATCATATCCCTGCCGGATATGTTCCATGGTCGTATCCTGCATCATGTTGGCATTGCTGACGATGCCGGTAATTTTCATCTTGGCGGTCGTCTCGATTTCGGTTCGAATCTTTTCGCAACCTTCCAGGGTATCGGTATACGGTCTGAAAGGATTGACGACCTGAAGCACCTTTGCCGGTCTGTTTTTAAAGGACTCCGCCAATGCTGCAAGAACGGTTGCGCCTACGCCGTCTCCCCCGACATCGAGTATGGCCAGAATCTCTTTTGTCCGAATCATTGCGGCAACACCCGGGCTGAGGATCGGCAGGTCAGCCTTCATGTAGTGTTCCTGGGGCAGAATCACATCGATGCCGAGCATCCGCAGCTGTTTACGGGCCTCTCTGGTTCTGAAATACGGATTTACCAGATCAAGATCAGCCACCTGAACCTTCTTTCCGGTCTGCCTTTCCGTCACTGCAAGATTTATGGAAACCTCGGTTTTGCCGCTGCCGTAATTGCCGACGATAACAACGATGTCGTTGTAGTCCACACGCATTCTGGGGTCTGGGTTCATATCATTCTGTTCACAAAATAAATCGCTACATCACATGTTATTCGAAAAAGCAATCGTATTCTACCACAAAACAGGAAATATTCAAAAGACTCTCCTTCTTATTTTCAAATACCTGCCGTGTCAAGGGTTTTAAAGAAGAAAACATTTTCTCTTTTTATAAAATTTCTGATATGTTAAGTTCTTCGTTATATGAATCGTGTTCAAACAGGTATCGAGACTTTTTTGTCAGCCCCCCCCCACTGGATCAAGGGCCAGCGAATCGGTCTCTTGTGCAATCCAGCCTCTGTGGATGCTGACTTTCATCACTCCCGCCTATTGATCCAAGACAGGTTCCCCGGGCAAATCACGGCATTGTTTTCTCCCCAGCATGGGCTGTTTTCAGAAAAGCAGGACAATATGATCGAATCAGAGGATATTGTCGACCCGGTTTTAAATGTGCCGGCATTCAGCCTGTATGGTAAAATCCGTTGTCCGGACCAAGATATGTTCGATCTAATCGATACACTCATTGTCGATCTACAGGATGTTGGAACACGGGTATATACATTCACATCCACCCTTTCCTACTGCATGGAGGCTGCCCGTAGTTACGGCAAAAGAATTCTCGTGCTGGATCGCCCGAATCCTCTGGGGGGCTCCAAGATTGAGGGGAACTGTCTGTCAGACACCTGCAGCTCCTTTGTGGGCCGCTACCCGATTCCCATGCGTCATGGCATGACCATCGCTGAATATGCCGGAATGATCAACGATTATTTCAACATCGGCTGTGACCTTCACATATCTCCCATGAAGGGCTGGAAAAGACCCATGCTTTTTTCTGACACGGGGCTTCCCTGGATTGCGCCTTCTCCTAATCTTCCGACACCGGTTTCCGCCATGGTCTACCCTGGGCAGGTAATATGGGAAGGAACCAATGTTTCGGAAGGCAGAGGCACGACCCAGCCGTTTGAATGTTTTGGAGCACCCTATATCAAACCGGAAAAACTGCTGTCCCATATCGGTATTCAGGACCTGCCCGGTGTGATTTTGCGGGAAACCGCTTTTGAACCGACATCCAATAAGTGGCAAGGTTTTTTTTGCCGGGGACTTCATATCCACGTTCGGGATGCCGAGGCCTACAAACCCTATGAAACCACCCTGTTGCTACTGCATGCAGTTGTCACAAACCACAGGGAATCGTTTCAATGGAAGCGCCCGCCCTACGAATATGAATTTGAAAAATTACCCATCGATCTGATTGTCGGTGATTCCGGCCTCCGCAGACAAATCGAAGAACCTGCATGATCCATTAGAAATATTTGACTCATGGAAACCGTCTCTGGAACAGTTTAAATCTTTAAGCAAGCGCTATCACCTATACGGATATGAATAAACCAACCGCCGACTGGGCACGAATGCGATTCAAAAAAAATAAGGTCTGGGTGGCCCTGGGCCCATCCGGGCAGCCGCATATTGAAGATGGAAAAGTGTTGATCAAGTATCAGCTTGATCAGCCGCATGAATACCGGGTCCATACCAACCATGTGCAACCTTTGGAATCTGCAGGCACATCAAGGACAATTGAGCAAGGCCAGGCGTCTGTCCCCCCGGTGAAAGCGGCATCCAAACAAATGCCTAAAAAAGGTGAAACAGATCATGTTGTCCACGTTTATACGGATGGGGCATCTTCCGGCAATCCCGGCCCGTCCGGGATCGGCGTGTTGCTCCGTTATGGCGGCCATGAAAAAGAGGTTTCAACATATATCGGCATCGCAACCAATAACATCGCTGAGTTGGAGGCTATTCGGGTCGGACTGTCTCTCATCAAAAATCCTGCCCTGCCCGTTCGGGTCTATACGGACAGCTCTTATGCCCTAGGGCTGCTTGCCAAGGGCTGGAAAGCCAGCAAAAACAAGGAACTCGTTGCCCATATTCGTAAAATGGTATCACAATTTAAGAATATCCTGTTTGTCAAGGTCAAAGGGCATTCCGGTGATGTAGGAAATGAGAGAGTAGACGGGCTCGCTACCGCTGCAATTGCGCGGGAGAAGACAAACAATTAAGAGCGCTGCCGTATGTCGACAGCGCTCTTGATTGGTTGAGAAGAAGATTTATGATTTGTCGGATTTCAGGCTGTCGATTTCTTTTTTCAGTTCATCAATTTCTTTTTTGTAGGCTTCCGGATCTTCCGAACCGGCGCCCGAAGATGAATCGTCTTTTTTCCAGGTGTCTTTCATTTCATCAAAGCCCAGATAAATAGCCAAGCCGCCTCCCAGCAAAAGCATGACGGGAATAGCGCCTGCTAAAAGCTGCAGGAACTCGCCGAACCAGACGGAAAGACCGATAAGCCCCAATACAGCTGCAACTGCACCACCAATTAACGTTTTCATGAATTGTCATCCTCCTTTAATATCCATTGATTTTAGCTTCAATTTATCTTTAAGGCCTAATTTAAACCAAAATGCAAGAAATAAATGCTATATCAGATTGTTATTATGAACTTATTCACGCATTTTACGTTTTTAGATGACCAAAAAAATAACATATCATATGGGCTAACGCAAGCGTCTTTTTCAATTTTATCCAAGGGCATGGGTAAGTCATCCTCTTTTTTGATATTGCAAAGGTTCATGTGTTTTGTTATTTTTCCATTATTGGTGTTATATCCGGGAAATAAATCCCATTGTACATATTCTCAAGGTCATGTCCGGAGATACTGATAACCGTAACGCGTCAGGAAAGTTAAAGGTGTTATGAAAAAAGGATACAACAAAACCAAATCAGGATTAAAATCTATTTGGCGCAGAATGGCGGATACCTTGCTCAAAGGTACGCATCAGCATTATTTTTGCTACCTTCCGGCAAACAAAGGCCTGTTTTCATCCTGGCTTTTGAAACGTTTTTTTTCCGGTATCGAGAGCAGTCAGCAGCAGATTAAGATACTGAAGACCATTCCGGAAAATGCCACGGTTGTTTACCTGAATAAGTTTCAGAGTTATTTTGAATTTTTATTCTATCATACGCGCCATATTGAAAACAGACTTCCGGTTCCTGAACTGGGTTTCAATTACCGCATCCTGATTTTTCAGCCCTTATCACGTTTGTTGCGCGTTTTATTTGCCAGGTTTGATTTCCTGACCCTGAAATGGAAGCTGCCCAATCCCTATCGAGACGGATATTTCCATAGGGAGCTGTCCCGGGGCAAAAGTGCTTTTCTGTCCCTGGTTGACAAAAAGGGATTTTATAACCGCTTTGTCAAGGCGCAAGTCGATCCCATTTATCACCTGATTGAATTGCAGCACAAATTGGAACGGGAGATTTATATTGTACCCCTCTTGATGTCCTTTGGGAAAAAGCCATTCCGTTCAATCCCGACCATCATGGATATTCTGCTGGGGCCTGAAGCCAAACCCGGACTTACACGCAGGCTGACAACGTTGTTTAAAAACCCTAAAAAAGTATTTTATGAGGTTTCCAATCCCATAAGCCTTCGGCAGTTCCTGGAAACCCCGAACATCAAAGAGATGCCCATGGATCATCAGGCGCTCATACTCAGGCGGGATCTTCTCCTCCAGATCAACAGACACCGGCAAAGCATTACCGGTCCCATGAAAAAATCCATGGAGGAATTGAAAGAAAGTATCCTGACAAGCGATCGCCTGAAAGACTACCTTGATGAGTATGCCATAAAACGTGACCTGCCCATCTCGAAAGTCCGCAGAAAGGCAGATGCCTACATCGATGAAATTGCCTGTAAACAAAACCCAGGACTTATTCGCTTTGCTGAAATTATTATCGGATGGGTTCTGAACACGATGTTTCAAGGGGTATCCTACAACGAAGAGGGATTGCAGCACATCAAGGCCATATCACAGAAAGGACCGATTATTTTTGTGCCCTGCCACAAGAGCCATATTGATTATCTGATGCTGCCGTACTTAATGTACCGCAACAATATGGCGGTTCCGTATATCGCTGCGGGCGCCAACCTCTCCTTCTGGCCCATCGGACCCATTTTCAGGGCCTTGGGCGCTTTTTTTCTCAGAAGAACTTTTCGGGGAAACGTCCTCTACTCCAAGGTCTTCTCTGAATATATTCATCGGGTGCTCTTGGAGGGTTACAATATAAAAATATTCATAGAGGGTACCCGCAGCAGAACCGGTAAGCTCATCATGCCTAAGCTCGGATTTCTTTCGATCCTTATGAATGCCTATAAAAACGGGGCCTGTGACGATCTTGTTTTTGCCCCTATCTACATCGGTTATGACCGTGTATTGGAAGAGAAATCCTATTTGCACGAAATCGAAGGCGGGAAGAAAGAACCGGAAAGTTTTCTGCAGGTGGTCAGTGCCAGAAAATTTTTAAAGAACCGTTACGGCAAGATATATATAAAATTCCATCCGACCATCTCGCTCAATAACCTTCTTGAAAAGGATGGTACGCGCTTCGACGAGATGCTGACCAAAGATCAGAATGCTTTGTGCCGCAACCTGGGACATCGCATCATCAATGCCATCAATACCGTGACCGTTATCACTCCTCACGCTTTGGTCGCCGGCGTGCTGCTGAATATTTCCAAGGAAAGGCTGTCCTATGACGATTTGTTGCGATACGTTGAGATATATGTCCAGCATGTCACACTGCAAAATGCTGATATCGCCGACACCCTGGTAATGGATCACGTCCATGCAGTGGAGAATGTTCTCGAAGACTATACCAGTCGCAAGTTGATCGAAAGAATCGATGAAAACAAGGATGGTCCTCTTTCCGAAGCCACATACAAAGTCAACATTTCCAAGCGCCCTGTTCTGGAATACTACAAAAACAATTGCATATCCTTTTTCGTGCCGGCAGCTTTTACCGCTCTGGCAATTCTGGAAAAAGATGCTTTCCAGTTTTCCGCCTCGGATCTCCAGAAAGCTTATTTGTTTTTGCAGGATTTCTTTAAATACGAATTTGCTTTTGACGTGGACAAGGCAACGGATTTCTACCTTCGTAAAACCATCAAATCGTTTATAGACGATGCCATCATCATCCCCCATCCAACACTTCCGGAAACCTACAATATTACCTCGGCCGGTTTTAGAAAGCTGAAACATTATTCCCAGTTTTTAAAAACCTATTTTGAATCCTACTGGATCGTCCTCAGATATTTCCGCAGAAATCCCCAAAACGACGACTCTGCCAAGGATAAACTCAAGAAAATACAGACATATGGTAGCAAGCTATACAAAAACAAAGAGATAGACCTGATTGAATCACTGTCAAAAGTCAATTATATGAATGGGATCAATTTTTTTACCACCCATAACGTGAAAGGTTCAGAGGATGGCGAAGGAATCGAGTTCTATGAAGACGTCATACAAAACTATCTGGGCCGTATCAATCATTAGACATCCAACATGAAAGCACTGATCCTTGCCGCCGGTTTTGGCAAGCGGCTGGAACCGTATACGCGCCACACGCCCAAACCGCTTTTCACCATATCGAATCAGCCTTTACTGGACAGCGTTATCCAAAAGCTGTCATTTGCCGGCATCTCCCATATCATGGTGAATACCCATCATCTTCACCACCAAATTGAGCAATATCTATTGTCCCGATCCTATTCTATCCCCGTCACCACACGGTATGAGCCGGAAATTCTGGGTACGGGTGGTGCCATTAAAAATTTAACCGATTTCTGGGGTGATGAATCTTTTATGGTCGTCAACAGCGATATTCTGTTCGATACGGATCTTGAAGCCCTTTGCCGCTATCATATGGACGGTTGTGCGCTTGCGACACTCATGCTGTACGACCATCCGTTGTTCAACCAGGTATGGGTTGGCCCTCAGAATTACATTTTGGGTTTCGATTCTGCAACGTGCCCCCCTGAAGCCAATAAAAACCCGCTGACCTTCACAGGAATTCAGATCATTCATCCGGAACTTCTGGACTTCATTCCAGCGAATCGATTTTACAGTACGATTGATGCCTATAAAACAGCTATGTCGGAGAAAAAAATGATCCGGGCCTATGTCACGGAGCAACTTGTCTGGACCGATATCGGGTCCCCGGAGCGATACCGGGATGTTGCTTGCCGGGTCATGGCCAGGGAGGTTTTTTTGGGGCTGACACTGCAAAACGATACCCCGGAGATACACATGCAAAAACTGGCTGGAGACGGATCGGATCGATTATGGTATCGTCTCACGGCAGCAGATACCAGCATCATTATGGTTGACCACGGCATCCGGACAGGCCCTGAAACAGTGGAAGTCGATTCATTTATTCGGATCGGCAAACATCTATTTAGCAAAGGTGTGACCGTACCCGACATACTCCTGTCAGATCCATTCGCAGGTCTTGTCTTTCTTGAAGATCTGGGAGACCTTCATCTTCAGGAAATGGTGCAGCAGAACAAAACAGACCTAGACTTAATCTTGTCTATGTATCGCTCGGTCATCGATCAGCTTATCCACATGGCATTGGCCGGCAGGCAGGGATTCGATCCGAAATGGACCTGGCAGAGTGCAACATATGACCATGCCATCGTCCTTGAAAAGGAATGCCGCTACTTTGTGGAGGCATTCTTGAACCTGTACCTGGATATGGGTGTCAGTTTTGAAACGCTTAAAAGCGAGTTTGTATTTCTTGCGGAACGTGTTGATAGCTGTAGGAATCTCGGGTTTATGCACAGGGACATGCAGTCCCGCAATATCATGATTCATCAGAATCGTTGTTTCATCATCGATTTTCAGGGCGGAAGAACAGGACCGCTGCAGTACGATCTGGCATCTCTGCTAATGGACCCCTATGTGGCGCTTTCCCCCAAAATCGTTATGACTCTCTATAATTATTATGTTGAGCGCCTATCGTCACATGAAGCTTGTGATGAGCCTGCTTTTCGAAAAGGATTTGAAACCTGTGCGATAACACGCAACCTGCAAATTCTGGGAGCTTTCGGGCATCTATCCAGAAACAAAGGCAAAACCTATTTTGAAACATACATACCCGGGGCGCTGCGGACGCTTATCAAAAATCTTGAAGCTTACCATGCACGAGATCGTTTGCCGGGGCTGCGCAGGATTGTTCAAAAGGCGGAAAGGAAATTGAGCTATAAGCCTTAAGCTATAAGCTGTAAGCAGCTTATGGCTTACAGCTTATAGCTTATAGCTAAACAAAGGAGAACCCCATGTCCCAAATCAATGTTATGGTAAACGGCTTGCCGGGCAATGTTGCCACGGTTATTGCCAGGCATATTGTCTCCGACCAACGCTTCACATTGATTCCATACTCCCTTACGGGGCCGGAAATCGATACAGACAGCTATATCTGTGGACGGTATAGACCTGTGCCTCATCCGCCCTGATGCACGGCAGACGGTGATGGATGATATTATCGCGTCACATAGCCACGTAATCTGCATCGACTTCACCCATCCATCGGCGGTCAATGACAATGCCCGGTTTTACTGTGAACGGTCTATCCCTTTTGTAATGGGAACCACCGGCGGGGATCGGGAGGCACTATTGTCGACAGTGGAAAACTCAGGCATAGCAGCCGTGATTGCCCCAAACATGGCCAAACAGATCGTCGGATTTCAGGCCATGATGGCCTGGGCGGCCGAGACGTTTCCCGGCTTGTTCAATGGATATGCCATTACTGTTCAAGAAAGCCACCAAAAAGGCAAGGCTGATACGAGCGGCACTGCCAAGGCCATGGTGGGATATTTTAACAGGCTTGGTCTCAAATGCTCGGCCGAAGACATCCAGCAGGAGCGTGATCCTGAAATTCAGGCCCATGAATGGGGGATTCCGGAGGAATATCTTGCCGGACACGGTTGGCACACATATACACTGACGTCGGATGATCAGACCGTTAAATTTCAGTTTACCCACAATGTAAATGGTCGTGAGATTTATGCCCACGGCACCCTTGACGCGGTGATGTTCCTTTACGAACACATCCAGCAGGGTGTTAAAGGGAAAGTATTCAGTATGATGGATGTATTAAAGGGATACAGTCACTCATAGTACCCCAACCCGGATAAGTCGGTCGATGGGAAGCGCAAATTTTGGGTTTCGAGTGAATAGAAAAAGATTTTATCACGAAAACACGAAATAGAACTATGATAATTTTCGTGTTTTCAAGATTTTTTTTCGTGCTTTTTTTTATGCAGAAAATTGCACTGAGATTCAATCAAGGTACCAAATCGTTTCTATCCTTTCATCTCGGCAACAATGTCTGCTGCTGCTGCCATGGCCTTGTCCAGATTTTCCGGATTGGGACCACCGGCCTGCGCCATATCGGGTCTTCCGCCGCCGCCACCACCGACAATCGCGGCCAATTTGTTGATGATTTTGCCGGCATGAAAGCGGCTGATCAGATCACGTGTAACAGCGGTCAGCAGCAGCGCCTTTGTGCCCGATCGACTCCCCAGAACAATAATACCGGATTGAACCTGTTCCTTGAATCGGTCCGCAAGATTACGAAGGGCGACTGGGGAATCGACATCTACTATTTTAGTTAGTAATTTTATACCATTAACTTTAATAACTTCATCTTTAACTTTAGAAGCTGATTGGCCTAAAAGTTTTGTTTTGAGTTGTTCGATCTCTTTTTCATTGCGCTTGAGTTGTTCCAACAGCTTTTGAATTCGAAGAGGGATGGCATCCGGCTGGTCCCGCAACATTCGGGCAGACTCCTGAACCACATGGGAGGTTTTCTGAAGATGGTTCAATGCTGCTTCACCGGTCAGTGCTTCAATTCTGCGAACACCTGAAGCAATGCTCGATTCGCTGATAATTTTTAACAGACCGATATTGCCGGTCTGTTTTGTATGTGTCCCACCACATAACTCCATGCTGAAATCGGCCAGGGAAACCACCCGGACGCGGTCACCATATTTTTCTTCAAAGAGAGCTGTCGCACCTGAATTGAATGCATCCTCCGCATCCATTTCTTGTGTTTGTACGGGAACATTTTCCCGAATTCTTCTATTTGCGATAGACTCTATTTCATCCAGCAGATCAGGACCGATCTGTGAAAAATGAGTAAAATCAAATCGAAACCTGTCCGGTGCCACAAGCGAACCCGCCTGTTTAACATGTTCTCCCAGAACTTTTCTCAAGGCGTGATGCAGAATATGCGTGGCGGTATGGTTTGAGGCGGTGGCACTTCTTTTTTCCATGTCCACGGATAATGTTACCTTTTGGCCCTTTTGAACAGTTCCCGAAAGAACCCTGCCTTTGTGGATAATGAGACCGGTGGGGTCCTTGATGGTATCGGTGACTTCCATCAAAAACCCATGGTCGTTGTTTGATGCGGCGATGGTGCCGGTGTCGCCGGCCTGCCCACCGGATTCGGCATAAAACGGGGTTTTATCCGTAACGAGCTCTATTTCCATGCCCTTTTCTATTGATTCCAATTGCTTGCCTTCGGAAACCAGAACGAGAATGGTGGCATCCAGTGTATCCTGATCATACCCCAAGAATTCGGCTTTAACGCCTTTGGCTGATAGCTCCCGATAGGCATCTCCAATCTCCGAAAAAGCAGCCACGGACCGCGATCTTTCCCTCTGGGCTTTCATGGCGGACTCAAAACCATCCATATCGAGGACCATCTTCTCGTCTCTCATGATATCCCTGACGATATCCACGGGGAAACCGTATGTGTCGTAGAGTTTGAAGATAACATGACCCGGCACACGGTCGCTTCCTTTTGCTCTCAAATCTGAGAGCGTGTCATTCAGGAGGGTTAGCCCGTAATCGAGGGTCTCTGAAAAACGGGTTTCTTCGTTGTGGATAACATTGGTGATAAATGCTTTGGAGGCCATAAGCTCCGGATAAGCATCCTTCATGATATCGAAGACCACACTGGCGGTAACATCCAAAAAGGGTTTTTTAAGACCCAGATTTCTACCATAACGGATGGCACGCCGCATGATACGTCGGAGGACATACCCCCTGCCTTCATTGGATGGCAGGACACCGTCACCGATCAGAAAGGCTGCTGCGCGGCTGTGGTCGGCAATCACCTTCATGGCCACGTCGTTTTCTGCTGATGCTCCCATTTTTATCTCAGACAGTTCTTCTGCCTTTTGGATGATTGGCAGAAGCAGGTCGGTTTCATAATTGGTAGGCACATCCTGAAGGAGGGTCACCATCCTTTCAAGCCCCAGGCCCGTGTCGATGCTGGGTTTTGGCAGAGGTGTCATTTTCCCGTCCGCATCTCTGTTGAACTGCATAAAAACCAGATTCCATATCTCCAGATAGCGGTCACATTCGCAGCCGACTCTGCAATCAGGCCGGCCGCATCCATGACTTTCGCCCCTGTCCAGCAACAACTCCGAACAGGGGCCACATGGTCCGGTGTCTCCCATTGCCCAGAAATTGTCTTTTTCACCGAAGCGCACGACCCGTTCCTCGGGGATACCGATATGTTGATGCCAGAGATCATATGCTTCGTCATCATCGAGATAAACGGATGCGTACAGTTTTTCCCCGGGAAGTCCGTATCCGTTGGTCAAAAGATCCCACGCAAATTCGATGGCTTTTTCCTTGAAGTAATCCCCAAAGGAAAAGTTTCCCAGCATTTCAAAAAAGGTATGATGACGTGCGGTATAGCCGACATTTTCCAGATCGTTGTGTTTCCCCCCTGCGCGAACGCACTTCTGCGATGTCGTGGCGCGAATATAGCTCCTTTTCTCCTCACCCAGGAAGGCACGTTTGAACTGTACCATACCGGCATTCGTGAAAAGAAGGGTTGGGTCATCCTGGGGAACGAGTGAGGAACTTCTAACAATTTTATGGTGATGTTTCCGGAAGTATTCTAAAAACTTACGTCGCACTTCATTGCCGGTCATATGTCCACTCCTAAAACTGTTTCGCTTTTTATAATCTTTCAAAAATCTCACTCGACCCCTGGAATCCTTGACCCTTTGTATGCTGGAAGCTAGGATGCTTGGAAGCTGGGATGCTGCTATCTGCTTTAAGCCGTCAGCCACCCTCGAACCCTTGTATCACCCTCCGACCCTCCAACCCTATATTTACGCTTTGCCCTCTCCCGGGGAATCCTTGGCGATGTTGGCTTTCTTTTCCTTTTGGAGACCCATGGACGTCCGAATCGTATCCGACAATGTTTCCATCAACTCCTTGTTGTCAAATAAAAATGATTTAACGTTTTCGCGACCCTGCCCGATCCTTTCGCCATTATAGGAATACCAGGAGCCGCTTTTGTCGATGACGCCTGTTTCCACCCCCAGGTCGACAATCTCGCCAGTCCTGGAGATACCTTCACCGTACATGATATCGAATTCAGCACTTTTAAAAGGGGGTGCCATTTTATTTTTTACTACCTTGACACGTGTTCGGTTGCCGGTAACTTCCTGACCATCTTTAATCGCGGTACTGCGTCTGATTTCAAGCCGTACGGAGGAGTAAAATTTAAGTGCATTCCCTCCTGTGGTGGTTTCGGGGTTGCCGAATACCACGCCGATTTTCATCCGGATCTGGTTGATGAAGATCAGCGATGTCATGGTTTTGCTGATGGACCCGGTCAGTTTTCGCAGGGCCTGGGACATGAGTCTTGCCTGAAGCCCCATGTGGGAATCGCCCATCTCCCCTTCGATTTCCGCACGCGGTACCAAAGCAGCCACCGAGTCGATGACGATGACATCGATGGCGCCGCTTCGAATCAACATGTCTGCAATTTCAAGCGCCTGTTCACCCGTGTCCGGCTGCGCCACCAGAAGATCGTCACAGTTCACGTGTAATCTTTTGGCGTATGCCGTATCCAGTGCATGCTCTGCATCGATAAATGCTGCAATTCCCCCCTTCTTTTGTGCGTTGGCAACCGCATGAAGGGCAAGGGTGGTTTTCCCTGAAGATTCAGGGCCATACACTTCGATGACACGACCTCTGGGCAGACCTCCGATTCCCAGAGCCAAGTCCAGAGCAATGGATCCTGTTGATATTACGGGAACTTCTATGATTGGTTGACTGCCGAGCTTCATGATAGCTCCTTTTCCAAACTGGCGTTCTATCTGAAGCATCGCTGTGTCGACGGCTTTTTCCTTATCGGGTGAGATGGTCATTTTATCCTCCTGCCTGGGCTGTCCATGGGGTAATTTAAACTCTTGATTAAAACAATTTAGTTCTTCACGAAAATCTGGCTTCCGAATCGATAGTGCGAAATGGGTGATCCAGTTGATTTATAAGCTATCCTTTCAGATTCCAATGATCAAGTACCAATTGATCACCGATTATCCGGAACATTTTATGAAATGGATCGGTTTCCGAAAGGCATCTCGTAAAGCTTGGTGTAGTTGGGACCCCCTGGGAGCAGTTCGCTTTTAAAGAGCACCAACCGTTCCACCGCAAACGGGTCCGATTCAAAGTTTTGATGTGTCCTCAAAGCATCCGCCAAGCGTTTCGGATCAATTCGTTTTTTGATGCGACCGATCGTCAGATGTCCCTTGAAGAGACGCTTTTCCGCAGTAAATCCCAGTGGATCCAGAGCAATTTCCACGGACCGGTGCAGATTTCTGAGGGCGTCCATCTGACCTGCTATTCCTGTCCAAAGTATTCGCGGCTGTCGTATATTTGGGAAAACGCCCATACCCCTGGGTAGCAGTTCAAATGCAGGGTTTTGTCCCACGATCTCTGTCAAGACATTCCAGATAGGTTCGACATGAGCAGGATCGACATCACCCAGAAACTTCAGTGTCAAATGCATGTTCTGTGGTTTCACCCAGCGGATGTCGAACCGGTAGGATCTAAAAACATGCTGCAGTTTCCGGATATCGGATCGTATATTTTCCGGCAGTTCGATAGCGACGAATGCCCTGAATTTAGAAGCCAATACCAAAACACCATCTTCTTTTCCCAACTCGTTGGGAGATGAATTCTTAAATGACAACTATGCATACCTTATGTAAGTGACGCAGCCGCGTCAAATAGAATCGCGAAGCGATTCTATTTCCTGGGCAGTGTGCTCTGAGGTTCTCCCAACAAGAATTTACCGGTGGATATTCTTTTTTTGAGCAAGTCGGCTATCTCACGTGCCCTGACCATGCTTGAAAGCGGAACGGTGGGAATGTGTTGGCCCTCCACTTCAATCGTACCGCTTTTAAGCTCCGCATAACTGACCTTACCGTAATTCTTGGATATTCCCTGAGGATAGTCTTTCCCGTAGTCGATGACATGGGTGTATAAATCCTCGTCGGAAATCGATGTAAATTTTGCCATCTCTTCATTCAGGATGGGTATGGGGACGCCAAGACCCACGGCAAGGGAGCATCCATATCCTTGTATACTGACGCCAACAAGCCATTTAGGCTGCATTTTTTTAAGATCACCCATGACAAACAAGGTGCCGGCAGGTGTTACCGGAACACCCTTTGGTGTCCGTTTGGCAGACGGTTTGTGCTGGGTTCCGTTCCAGGTGACAAACCCTTCCGCACCCCCTAAAAATATGCGTGTTCCCAGCCCGATGGTTTTATAATAGGGATCGTTGAACAGGGGGCTCAACTGGCCGGCGGAACAGTAATTGGCATTCCCCATGCGGGGTTTGAGTGCCCCCATGTAGGTATAGACAGTCTTCTTGGTGGTGTTAATGGCACAATTATAGTTTTGATACGCATTTCTGGGGTTACACAGCATGGCATTCGGCAGGGTTTTAAGCGTGATTTTCTTTTCGATATTTTTGTTTGGGTAACAGTCTGTGCCGTAGGAGGATGCCTTGAGGTAAACGGCTTTACCCGCCACCAGATCATGAATGACATGCCCACCCCCGTAGCTGAATTCTCCAGGATAGACTTTGTTTAAGGGGTCATCTTCACATGGTTCCGTCGCACCGATGTAGCAGTCCACCGCTGCGATGCCCGCATATGCAGACACGTTGTTGAGCCATACTTTTGCAGCCTTGATCCCGGGAGCGGAGTGGCCAAAATTGATAAAGGCACCCGAGGAACACATGGGAGCGAAGGTCCCGGTTGTGACTACATCCACATGACTGGCAGCCTCAACAGGCCCCTCATCCTTGACCAGATCGATCATCTCTTCGGCGGTCACCACGACAGCATTCCCCGCCTGTATCTTTTCATTAATTTGCTGATATGTTTTGTTTATGATAAATTTCTTCATTCCCCTTCTCCCGACCGTTCGATTTTATTTGTGATGTTATTCTGTATCCATGAAGCATCCCACCATTCAAGAGGGTCGACGAAAGTGCCGCTCATCAGGACGCTGTAATGTAAATGATCTCCCCCGGCAAGACCTGATTTTCCAGTGCTGCCGATGATGTCCCCCTTTTTGACTATCTGACCGACAGGCACGTTGAAGCTGCTGAGGTGGGCATACATGCTAAACAGCCCAAACCCGTGATCGATGACAATGAGACGTCCGTAAATACCCAGGGTTTCAGCATAAATCACCTTACCGGAATTCGCAGCCGGCACCGGCGACATGGCCAACGATGCAAGATCGATTCCTAAATGGGTCTGTTTATCGATGGTTTTGCCATTGTACTGATATGTGCGCCGATCCCCAAAACCCGATCGTGTGGCCGATTTCGGAAGCCGCAGAAAGGTGCCCTTCCAGTACATGGTGGGATCGCTTTGTTGCATCAATTTATTGAGGACGGCTTTGTTTTGTGCGCGTATGTCCCTGTTGATAAATAGAAATTTATCCAAAGGATCTTTCAGGTTTTGATCCGCCAGGGCCTTTTCAAATTCAGGCAGTTTCCCCAGAATGAACCTGTCGCTTATTTGAATAGTATCTTTTTTAAATTTTTTGGTTTTTATGTAATGGGGGAACCCTGTTTTTGTTTGGTTGCCTGCGCGATCTTTGGCCAGGAGGTATATTTCGGTTCCTGAGTCCTGCTGGTCATTCAGGGCAAAAAAAGCGATCCGAATATCATTTTTTGCCCCCGGATCGGGGTACCCCGGATAAAAGTGGTCTGCCACCTGGACGCCGCTGATATCACAGGGTTCAGACAACGCATACGCAACCGCGTTGCTGCCACCGGGACTGATGTTGTGAGAGCGGGTCAACACCCGGGCAATGGGCGCCTCTGTATCGATGATAATTTCCTTTTCAGAATAAGTCCGATTTCCTTTTCCCCATGATTTCCAGGAATAATCCACCGCCATCATTCGAAGCATGGCTTTACCATCCTTCAAATTAATTTTTTGAGGCTCTATCTTGATACGGATGGATTCGGACAGGGTAGAACCTTTATGCAGGAGGCCGGAGGCCGGGAAGTGCTTTTCCAGAACCGTCGTCTCCTGCCCGTCCTGAAGAACGGCAAACCAGAATCGTTTCAAGCCGCTCTTATGATCCTCAAGGGTTATTTCCAACCAGTTATCCTTACCAATGAACGTGGAGGCCAGCTCAAGCCTGACGCTGGGCTGTTCGCTCTCCATGCGTATAACAAGCATCACCAGTATTGGCAGGAAAATCAGGATGAAGATACCGATCATTATCGTGGGATTTAATCGTTTATTTTTATCTTTCAATAGGTTATGAACTCCTTTTACATAGAATATTTCGCCGGAACAATACCAGTTAAATCATGGGTTATCAAGGGCTCTTTTTCGTTTCTTGACTTTTTAGCCCCATGCACGATAGACATATTTCATGCGATACCAAGCTGCCATTAACCTCTATCAGCACAAGCTATATGGATATGAGCATCTCTGATTTTATTTCCGACAAAGCATTTCCCCTTCTGCTCATTTCAGGCCCTTGCGTGATCGAAAATTTTGATGACAAGGGAGAAGAAATCAAGGCCTTCAAAAACAAAAATGGGCTGGGATTGCCACCATCGATCAATTCGCCCGGGGAATTTATTTGGAGATCTATTTGGCTCTAAATCATGCACCACATAAAAGCACCAAGCTGTTTTTATTGATCACAGTGTTTCTTGTTTTTGGGCTTGTATTAACCGTTTTTATCGGTTATCGAACGGTTTCCAATCCACAGGAATTGATCATATCCTCGATGGTTCAGGATGATGCCACAATCGCCATTGACAGGGTTTATCAGACATCGACGAAGAACGGTATCAAAGAATGGAGTCTCGATGCAAGGTCCGCTCAGCTTATTGAAAAAGACAAGCAGGCGGTTTTTGACGAACTGTCGATGAATATTTATATGGAAAACGACAGGTTGGTCAAATTAACTGCCCATAAAGGCTATCTGAATACTGATACCAGGGATATGCGTGTCGACGGCGATGTCGTTGCCGACGACGGCGAGCTTAAACTTTTGACGGAAACCCTTAACTATGAACATACGCGACGTGTTCTTGTGACCACAAAACCTGTGAGGGTTCTTGGCGGCAATTTTCGCTTGAACGCAGATTCAGCTTCATACGATTTGACATCACAGAGAACGACCTTTGATGGAAACGTAGAGGGAACTATTTTTGACAAAATTGATTTTTAAACGCCCTGCCCTTTTTTTATTCTATTTTGCAGGCTTGCCTGTCCTGATGTTGTTATGTGTTTTGGTGTTTTCTGCGGCTGCCCAGGATGCCCCTGCCGGAAAATCTTTACCTGAAACGGAAAACCCCATTCGCATCACAGCTGACAGCTTGATTACGGATCCCCGGAATAGAACCGCCGAGTTTACCGGCCATGTTTTGGCAACCCAGGGTGATACGACAATCACATCCGACAGGCTCAAGGTTTATTATAAAAAAGGGACCCAATCCGAAACCGCTTCCGGCATGGATGCCATCGTTCGCATGGTTGCCCAAGGAACGGTCAAGATAGTTCTTGGGGATACGGTCGCCCATACCGAGCATGCCGAATATATTGCAGACCAAAGAATTGTGGTTCTTACCGGTCCGAACTCCAGAATCGTCGACCGGCAACAACTCCATTTCCGGGCAGAAGATCACACTCTACAGAGATGATCGACGTATCCATGTGGCGGGAACCCAGAAAGAACCCGTGGAAGCCTTTTTTTATTCGGATGAAAATATTTTGGGCGCCCCAAAAGAGAAGAATTAATGGCTACCTTAAAGGTTGAAAACCTGGTCAAAGCATATCGTGGCAGAAAAGTCGTCAACGCCATCAGTCTGAGTGTCCAAAGCGGTGAGGTCGTCGGCCTGCTGGGCCCAAACGGTGCCGGAAAGACAACGACTTTTTACATGACTGTCGGGATGGTAAAACCGGATGGGGGTCAGGTGTTTCTCGACCAGAACGACATTACCTGGATGCCCATGTATCAAAGAGCCAGAAATGGTCTGGGATATCTTCCCCAGGAAGCTTCCATATTCAGAAAGTTGACGGTTAGACAGAATGTCATGGCAATTCTTGAAACCCTTTCGATTTCAAAGGAAAAACAAAAGGAACGGGCATCGGTTCTGTTGGAAGAACTGGGTATCGAGCATCTTTCAGATCAGAAGGCCAGTGTTCTGTCAGGTGGGGAAAGAAGACGTCTTGAAATTACGCGCTGTCTTGTCACCGATCCTTCTTTCATTCTCCTGGATGAACCGTTTGCAGGCATCGATCCTTTGGCGGTGATCGATATTAAAAAAATTATAGGCCACCTCAGGAAAAGAAATATAGGTATCCTGATATCGGATCATAATGTACGTGAGACCCTTGAGGTTTGCAATAAAGCGTATATAGTAAATAATGGTGTGGTTATCGAGTCCGGCCCTCCGGACCACATCGCTAATAGTGAAGTCGCCAGGCGTATTTATCTCGGGGATGAATTCAAACTTTAGAGCAATCTAATTGAGGCATCAAGCAATATCAAATTAGGTTAACTATTTAAATTTACTGATCATATACAATGTTTATATTTGCTTTAAACAATAAAAAAGCGACTCCGTCGCGTTTCATAAATTCGTGAGACGAATTTATTATGGCAATTGAACTCCGACAACAGCTGAAACTGACGCAGCAGCTTATTATGACTCCGCAGTTGCAGATGGCGATAAAGCTTCTCCAGCTTTCAAGGCTGGAGCTTGTCGAAAAGATCCAACAGGAGCTTGAAGAAAATCCTGCGCTTGATGAGGTACAGGAAACGCTGTCTCCGGAAACCACCGGTGAAAGGACAGAGGCGGATCACGAGCTGACGGAGAAGACCAAGGAAGTAACCTTTGAAGAAAAAATGAATGAAGATATCGACTGGAGAAATTATATAGAGGAATATAATTCCCCCGGAAGGATGCCGGTCGAAAGTGAAGGGAGAGAAACACCTCGGTTTGAATCGTTCATATCAAAGAAGGAGTCCTTGAGCGAGCACTTGCTATGGCAGTTTTTAATGACGTCTCCTGATTCAGATGCTGAGAAAATCGGCAGTCTTATCATTGGAAATCTGACCAAAGATGGTTATCTGGACGTATCGCTGGATGAAATATCAGAAACGAGCGGAGCACCCCGCGAATTGGTGGAGCAGGTCCTGACCGTATTGCAGACCTTTAATCCGATTGGTGTCTGTGCCAGGAATCTCAGTGAGTGCCTGCTGATTCAAATCAAACACCTGGGCCTTGGCGACAACAGCATTTTGACTGAAATTGTCAAAAATCATTTGCATCATCTGGAAAATAAAAATTATCGGCTTATCTGCAAGGCATTGAAGGTCCGGATGGAGAATGTGATTGCAGCCGTTGATGTTATCAAGGGCTTAGAGCCAAAACCCGGGCGTGAGTTCAGCGAGTCGGATGTCCAGTATATAACACCCGATATCTATGTCTACAAATCAGAAAACGATTTTGTGATCGTTCTCAATGATGATGGTCTTCCAAAGCTCCAGGTGAATTCATACTATAAAAAGGCCATGGTACGGGGCGAGAAAATATCCGCCGAGACCAAGGAATACCTCCAGGACAAACTCCGGTCAGCTGCATGGCTTATCCGCAGCATTCATCAGCGCCAGAAAACCATCTTCAAGGTCATGGAGAGTATTCTGAAGTTTCAACGGTCCTTTTTTGAAAAGGGTATCACCCAGCTGAAACCGATGGTTCTTCGCGATGTTGCTGAAGATATTGAGATGCACGAATCGACCATCAGCCGTGTCACAACGAATAAATATGCCTATACGCCCCAGGGCATATTTGAATTGAAGTATTTTTTCAACAGTTCTATAAAAAGAATTCACGGCGAGGCCATTGCCTCCGCCAGTGTGCAGGATAAAATTAAAAAAATCATTGAAAGCGAAAACCCCAAAAAACCATTCAGTGACAGTAAAATGGCAGAGATGCTGAAGGATCAAAATGTCGATATCGCCCGCAGGACGGTTGCAAAATACCGTGAGATGCTGGGGGTGTTATCATCAAATAAACGCAAACAATTCTAAGGAGATTTCATATGCAAACATCTGTTACCTTCAAGAACATTGATTCCTCCGAAAACTTGAGAACCTATGTGTCCGATAAACTTGACCGGTTTGACAAGTATCTCTACAACCCGGCCGAAGCAAGCGTGGTCCTATCGGTAGAGAAATTCAGGCATATTGCAGAAATCAATATCAAAGGAGACAGGCTGAATATCAATGGGAAAGAAGAGACCGAAGATATGTACGCGGCCATCGACATGGTTCTGGACAAGCTTGAAAAACAGATCAAGAAGAGTAAGGAGAAATTAAGCGACAAAAGATCCGGATCCAAACACAGAGGCAGGGATGCGATCTCTGCGGATTCCTTCCAGGGTGAAGATGATTTCGAAAAACAGGTTAAAGTCCAGCATATTGAATACAAACCCATGGATGTTGACGAAGCTGTCATGCAGATGGATCTGGTTGACGACAACTTTCTTGTTTTCACCAATGCTAGAGATAATCAGATCAATGTTCTGTATCGGCGTAAGGATGGTCATTACGGACTTATTCAGCCCGACAACTGAAGTGGAAACCTGCTCCCAAGGGCAAACCGGATGATTGCGAGTATATGATGAGAATTCTTGAAGCACTTAACAAGAATGCCATTATCGATGATTTAAAGGCAAAAGACAAAAAGGGTGTTCTGGAAGAACTTGTTTCCCCTCTCGTCGAGACAACAGGGATTGATCAGGGCACCCTGGTAAAGGTACTTATCGAAAGAGAACGACTCGGGAGTACCGGTATTGGTGGCGGTGTAGGCATTCCCCATGGCAAACTGGCCAACCTGGATTCGATCGCTCTGGGATTCGGCCTCAGCAGGAGCGGTGTCGATTTTGAATCCATGGACGGGAAACCGACCCATATATTTTTTCTTTTACTGACGCCTGAAAATTCTACAGGACTTCATTTGAAACTTCTGGCAAGAATTTCCAGGCTGTTGAAAAAGGGTCCTTTTAAGGAAAGACTCCTTCAGGCCCTGGACAGGGATGAAATTTATCATACCATCAGGGAAGAGGATGAAGATTTCTGATTCAAACAAAATATTAAGATCTGCTTGACTATTTGAGCCCTTTGTACGAAAAGGAGGGCAAAACGTATTTAACCATAACAGGTTTTTTGGAATATATTATGATCGGCATCGTTATCGTGACACACAGACAGCTCGGAGATTCCCTCATCGATGCTGCGCAGTTTATCGTTGGTTCCAAACCGGAGTCGATCGAATCGATCTCCATTGATCTGAATGAAAACGTCGATGCACTTAGAGATAAAATTGTTAAAGGTATCAAGAAAGTCAAGTCGGATGAAGGTGTCCTTATTTTGACCGACATGTTCGGCGGAACACCATCCAACTTGAGCTATTCTTTTCTTGAAGAGGGTCATATTGAAGTTCTTTCCGGTGTCAATCTGCCCATTCTCATCAAAGCAATCAATTCTCGCCCCGATATGGAACTCACCAAACTGACTGAATGTCTTGAAACATATGGTAAGAAGAGCATCTCTATGGCCAGCAGCATTTTAAAGGGCAGGTCACGCAAATAACCACATTTAGAGAAATGTTCTCGAAATAAAAATACACCAACAGGAGGAAGATATGAGTATCAAAATAGGAATTAATGGGTTCGGCAGAATCGGGAGACTCGTTTTCAGGGCAGCATGGAAACACCCCAAGGTTGAGGTCGTTGCGATCAATGATTTAACAGACGCAGCTACCATGGCACATCTGCTTACGTATGATTCCGTACATGGCAAATTGGATCTTGATATCCGTGCCAAAGAAGACGCCATCGAAGTCGACGGTCGATCCATAGCATTTACATCCATAAAGGATCCGGAACAACTGAAATGGAAGGAACTGGGTGTGGATGTCGCTGCTGAGTGCACCGGCTTGTTCAGGGACCGGGAGAACGCCGCCAAACACCTTACCGCAGGGGCGCGTAAAGTGATCATTTCCGCACCTGCCAAGGACCCGGACATTACCATCGTCATGGGTGTCAATTCCAGCAAGTATGATCCAAAGCAGCATCACATTATCTCGAACGCTTCCTGCACAACCAACTGCCTTGCGCCGGTAGCAAAGGTTCTTCTTGAGAATTTTGGACTGAAATCCGGGCTCATGACGACGATTCATTCCTATACCGGCGACCAGCGTCTTCTCGATTTTCCCCACAAGGATCTCCGTCGTGCAAGAGCGGCCGGTCTGTCCATGATACCCACGACAACGGGTGCCGCCAAAGCCGTTTCCCTGGTGTTGCCTGAACTTAACGGAAAGCTGAATGGTCTTGCCATACGCGTGCCCACGCCCAATGTGTCGATAGTGGATCTTGTGGCCACCATTGAAAAGACGGGTGTAACCACATCAGAAGTCAACCAGGCCATGAAAACGGCCGCAGAAGGAGAACTGGCCGGCATTCTTGGGTATTCCGAACTCCCCCTGGTTTCATCCGATTATAACGGTTCAAGCCTCTCTTCAATTGTGGATGCTGAAACAACCTATGTGGTCGATGACATGGTGAAGGTACTTTCCTGGTATGATAACGAATCCGGGTATTCCCACCGCATGGTTGACCTGGCTGCCATGGTGGGCAATATGCTATAACAAATTTAGGGTTCGAGGGTTCGAGGGTGATACAAGGGTTCGAGGATGGCTGAGAGCTATAGGCGAATAGCAGCCTCCCAGCCTCCCAGCATCCTCGCTTCCCAGCATATTACAAGGAGTAATAAATGAGTTTACGCAGACCGCTTATCGCCGGCAACTGGAAAATGTATAAAACCTGTGCCGAAGCAGTAGAAACAGCTGATAGACTGAAACACCTGGTTAAGGACGTTTCCGAGGTTGACATCATGATCGCACCCTCGTTCACATCGCTTTTCCCGGTATCGGAGATCCTTTCCGGAAGTAACATTCATCTTGGTGCTCAAAACCTTTCCTGGCATGCCGAGGGGGCTTTCACCGGTGAAATATCTCCATCCATGGTGGTGTCGGCCGGCTGTGATCATGTAATTCTGGGGCATTCCGAACGACGGCAGTATTTCCATGAAACCGATGAAACCGTGAACAAAAGGATTGTTGCCGCCATCAAGCACGATCTGGTGCCGGTATTCTGTGTTGGGGAGACCGAAACTGAGCGCGAAACAAATATTACATTTTCTGTACTTGACAAACAGGTGACAACTGGTTTACAAGATATCGCTTTGGAAGACTTGGCCACACTGGTAATTGCTTACGAGCCTGTCTGGGCCATTGGTACCGGCAAAACCGCCACCACCGAGCAGGCTCAGGAAGTTCACCAGTTTCTGCGATCCCTGCTTGAGAAGGCATATGGTTCGGATTTTGCGCAATCCATCCGGATTTTATATGGTGGAAGCGTTAAACCGAATAATATCGCTGAACTGATGTCAATGCCGGATGTGGATGGAGGGCTTGTTGGAGGTGCCAGCCTGGATGCTGAAACCTTCAGCAAAATTGTTTTGTTTTAACCTATATTTTAAAACATAAAATTTAAAAAAATGTCATTATTCATTATTGTTTTACACATTGTTGTGTGCATTGCACTGATTATGATCGTACTTCTGCAGACCGGCAAGGGCGCCGACATGGGCGCAGCATTTGGGGGCGGTTCTAGCCAGACGCTCTTCGGAAGCACGGGCGCGTCTTCTTTTTTAAGCAAAGCTACCACGGTTGTAGCCATCGTGTTCATGCTGACATCGTTGATACTGGCGTATATGTCAGGGAACAAATCCGGCAAATCGATAGTCATGGATGCGCCGGCACCCATCGAACAGACCCTACCGGCGTCGGAGACTGCACCGGAAGCACCGGCTCTGCCTGCGGATACTACTTCGGGTGAGCCGACCAAAGCAGAGTAGAACATGGATCGTGCCGAAGTGGTGGAACTTGGTAGACACGCTATCTTGAGGGGGTAGTGGGGAGACCCGTGCCGGTTCAAGTCCGGCCTTCGGCACCACTGATATCAAAGGGTTTGAGAGCTTAGAGGCTGTCAAGCCCTTTTTTTATAGGTGTTTGCAGGGATATAATTCTCAATTGGTTTATTGATAAGGGTTTATAGGGTGTTTTTTGGGGTATCTTGATTTGAGGGATTTTTTAGGGTAGCACTTAGGGTAGCATCTGCAGTGGGATTTATGAATTTCTGGAGCATATCAACTGCATTTTGTTTGTCACCTTCATCCACTGTATTGTATCGATCAAACATCTCAGGGTGCCGCCACCAACAATATCATTGTCGAAAGCCTTGAAGATCATGGTCTTGGCCTTCTTTGCCTGGTCCATGTTACTGCCGCATCTACAGGTCTTGTTACCTGTTTTCTGCTTTGTGTGGCAGTACGGACATTCAGCTAATATACCCACTCAGATCGTCCCCCCTCATTACTGTTTTTTTCTTTAAGCATTCTGCAAAGATCAAAAATAGGAGCCATTTGATCCATAACCACCGGAAACTCCTTTACCAATTGAGCAAACACCGGGCGTCTTACTTCTGGAACATCTTCGAGCCACTGACTTATAATCGTTATCAGTGGGGCCTTATCGTGTTAAATGCAGATTTGATAGCGGATCAGTCAACAACAGGCGTTCAGGTGGTTGATGATGAACAGGCTTCCATTGGTCGAGCTGTCGAACTAACTTCAGGTGGGAATCAGAGCATCGAACCCAAACCGAATGTATATTTTGATATTCAATTTACCGCGCCGGCAGGTAGATATTTTGCCTGGATCAGAGGAAAGAGTGATGTCGACAGCGAGCTGACGGATTCGATTTGGTTGCAAGTAGATAACCAAATTGGAACCCGAAAAGGGAGTGTTCATTTGGGGAACTGGAATACCTTTCATCCGGTAGGTGTTTATGCTTGGGGAAGCGATGTCCATATTCCCTATATCATCTTGTTGAAACATACTGGTAACCATACGATTCGAATCCAACCTCGTCAAATACCCCACCGGATTGATCAGATCTGGTTAAGTCGACTTCAACATCGAATCCCAAATACATTTGAGCCAATAAGATGATAACAGTCGGGCAGTTGCATTTCTATCAGCTTAAGATTCACACTATTACCCTAAAACGTGTGTTCACGATTGTATAACCTGGGAATAATCATATATCGTTACGTGGCCGATATGTAATTTTTAGGATATAACATTGAATTCAAATTACCTCTAATGCTATCCAATCCGTTACAAAAAGAATTTAGAACATAGAAATGGATAATCAACCATTAATCGATAAATACCTCCCAGAATACACGTTCAATGAAATTCATGAAATTGTAATAAATAGTCCAATCGAGAAAGTTTATCAGGCCGCAAGAAATTTTGATTTGTCCAAATCAAAATTGATAGTATTCCTATTTAAAATAAGGCGGTTGCCAACCAAGAGATTTAATCTCCAGGATCTTGTCAAAGATTTGAGTTTTTCAAATATTGAGGAACAATTTCCGAGGGAAAATTTGATTGGATTTTGGGCAAGAACGAAAATAGAACCGATTACTAATCACAAAGATTTTATTAACAATACTATTTCGGCCAGAATAAAAGTCGTTTGGAATTTTCGTTTCTCAAGTCTAAATTCAATACAAACAAAAGTGAGTACCGAAACAAGGATATTGTGTGTTCACCCAGTTACAAAAGTTCTATTTAGTATGTACTGGTTAATTGTTAGACCGTTCAGCGGTATAATACGGATCAAAATGCTCAAAATTATTAAGAAAGATTCTGAGATTCTAAACTACACGCAAGATGACCCAGTCTAAACAATCTTGGGAGAGACCCATGAAAGCAGTTGTATACACAAAATATGGATCACCGGATGTTCTTCAGCTCAAAGAGGTTGAAAAACCTATTCCCAAGGACGATGAAGTCTTGATAAAAGTTCATGCGGCAGAGGCAACGAAGACTGATTGTGAACTGCGAAGTTTCAATTTTCCGGTGAAGTGGTTTTGGCTGCCTTTGCGAATTGCGATGGGGCTCATAAAGCCAAAGAAACAAATATTGGGAGGATATTTTGCGGGGGAAGTCGAATCCGTCGGCAAAGACGTTTCAAAGTTTAAGAAGGGAGATCAGATTTTCGGTACTACCAAACTTCGAATGGGCGCATATGGCGAATACGTGTGCCTGCCGGCCAGCTACACGCTTGTGCCGAAACCGCACAATGTGAGCTTTGAAGAGGCGGCAGCGGTGCCTCTGGGCGGGCTGAATGCACTTCACTTTTTGAGAAAAGCGAATATCCGAAAAGGGGAAAAGGTTTTGGTTAACGGTGCAGGCGGAAGCATCGGCACTTTTGGAGTGCAGATTGCCAAAGCAATGGGGGCCGAGGTGACGGCAGTTGACAGCACCATAAAGGAGGAAATGCTACGCCGGATCGGGGCTGATCATTTCTTCGACTATACCAAAGAAGACTTCACAAAAAGTGGCCAAACCTATGACGTGATTTTTGACATGGTTGCCAAAAGTTCCTATTCCGAATGCGTTAAAGCACTCAACCCCAAGGGACGCTATCTAATGGCAAATCCGCGTATATCCGACATGCTGAGGTCTGTCCTGACGTCTAAGTTTACTGATAAGACAGCGATTTTTGTATTTGCCGGAGAAAAAGAGGAAGAACTGCTCGCACTCAAGGAAATGATCGAGGAGGGCAAAATAAAATCAATCGTCGATAAAATCTATCCGTTCGAGCAAGCTGCCGAAGCTCATCGAAGAGTAGAGACCGAACAAAGATTGGGGCCTGTCGTAATCTCGGTGGGAAAGTCATAAAAGTAATGAAAGCGATTGTATACACAAAATACGGATCACCGGATGTTCTTGAATTAAAAGAGGTAGAAAAACCTGCTCCCAAGGACGATGAGGTCTTGATAAAAGTTCATGCGGCATCCATAAATTCATGGGACTGGGATATGTTAACGGGTAGGCCGTTAGAGTATCGTCTTCTGAGTGGGACTTCTAAAACCAAAAAAAACTAAAATTCTTGGATGTGACATAGCAGGACGAATTGAAGCGGTTGGAAGAAACATAAAGCAGTTTCATCCGGGTGATGACGTATTCGGAGACTTATGCGAGGGTTCTTGGGGAGGTTTTGCCGAATATGTATGTGCTCGTGAAAGCGAATTAACACTGAAACCGGCTGGTATGACATTCGAAGAAGCAGCAGCCACACCCCAAGCGGGACTCCTTGCACTGCAGGGACTTTGCGATAAAAGAGAGATTAGGCCGGGACAAAGAATTTTGATTAATGGTGCTGGTGGCGGTGTAGGTACATTTGCAATTCAGATGGCCAAATCATTTGGCGCTGAAGTGACCGGTGTGGACAGCACAGGCAAATTGGACATGATAAGCTCTCTTGGTGCAGACTATGTTATTGATTACACTCAAGAAGATTTTACCAAAAATGGGAAGTCTTACGATTTAATCCTTGATGTTAAAACAGATCGTTCTATTTTCGATTATAGACGTGCATTAAGTTCTAATGGAATTTATGTCACGGTCGGAGGTAGCTCTGTTCGAATCTTACAACTTGTGTTCGTTGGATCATTAATTTCTATGACCGGAAGTAAGAAACTGACTTTAATAATGCATAAACCAAACAAAGATTTAAACATTCTCAGCGAACTTTTTGAATCCGGCAAAATAAAACCTGTTGTAGATAAATGTTTCCCGTTAAGCGAGACTGCTGAAGCTTTCCAGTATTTTGGAGAAGGACATTTCAAAGGAAAAATAGTAATAACTGTAGAACATAATAACAATACCTAACAAAAGCATGGCTCGGATTGCTTCCACGCTGCTCGTTCCGGCAACCGCACATGCTCACGTTATCAGAATCAAGATACCAACCTATCAACAGGTTACCCCTCCATGGGCTTGGGAGTGTTTGGCTGGCGGTCTCCCGAAGGCATTAGGGCTCCACTTTCCAGTCTGGCAAACCGCAACGCTGCCTGGTCGCCATAATCGTTGTACCAGGTGTCACAGTGCAGATCCTGTTTGAACCCCATGGCCCGCTCGATGATACCGGCGGCGTCCATTGCAGTGGCCAAGCCGACCAGATATTGAGGCGCAGGAGGCCTGAGAACGGCTTCCTCGGCAACTACTGCTGCTGCTGCCCCTCGAGGTCCCTGCAGGACAATACCGCCGTATATGCGCTGGTAAATGCGTTCGGCCTTGCTATCGAACAGGGCCCATTCGTTACGTGCAGCAAAGCCTTTCTTTAAATGTATTCTTGGTGCCATAGTTCCTCCTGAGTAGCATATATTGATAAAATTACTTGACAATATACAATATATAGTATAATTATATATCCGAGGGTTTTTCTTTTTCCCCTCCATACCTCCTTTCTTTCTTTTGTGGCCTCGGTTCATAGGGAGCCGAGGCCACAGCTTATTAGGTTCCTCCTTTTAGAGTATCTCCGCAAAAAAACTGTTTTCATTTTTGACCAGCAGGTGCGTCAGCCCGGCCAGTGCATTAGCCAAATCATCGTTACCACGTGGTGGATGATGCACAATATCCCGGCCACTATAGCAGTGCTATCGTGGAGAAGATATTCTGCCAGGCGAGTTAATGGAGGTTAAATAATAAATTTCCAGGTGGTGTCTTTGTCGAGGAGGGCTTTATTAGACTTAGGTGGAAAATATTTGATGCCTTTTTCCCAATAAATTTCAGATAACCGGATGAACCCCTCAAGCCCTTGAGGCTCAGAGTCAGCCAGGCCGCCTATTTTAAATTGGTCAAGGGGGAGATAGCGATGAGGCCTCTTTGGTTTTAAGCACCCATCAAAGAAGGCAGCCCAGAGATGAGCAACATCTTTGTACCTTCTGGCGTTCCATATTTTGTTGTGAATATGCTCAGGGGTTTGAATTGGAGGCGTTATACCAGCGTCTTTCAATATTTGGCGTTTTTCATCAGAGACAAATCTTTCGGCCGCCGTGGAAACACCTCCTCCAAGCTTCAATATGTCTTTTAGGATATAGCCAGTAATTATGCCGAGCTTTTCCATATAAAATCTGGCTTCAGCTGCCGGTGGTTTCTTTTGCCTTGGCCCTATAACGGCATTGGCCAAGGCCGGCCATGAACCAACGTGATATATGACATCGCCAAGCCAGGATCCTATTTGCTTTGACAAATCTTCACTGTACCCATCTTGCTCCCCGATCTGAACAAACTTATCGGCGGCAATTCCTATCCAATGCTTGAGGGACCAATATCGTCTTTGATCCTCGTCCCTATCAGAAGGAAAGCACATTACCGCGGTGATGTTTAGGAGCTGAATTTCTTTGGGTAAGCTCGTTAGTTTTAGTGTAGGCATCTTGCGCCTCCGTAGCGCTCCGGTTGTGAGCCCGGGGAAGGCCAACCGGAAACTGGCCTTGTCGGGTGTACATCCCTATCCCCGGGAAATGACTGATTACGTATGATAATAAAGGTATATTGAAAACAAATTAAAACTTAAAACTTGGATAAAAATAAAGGCCAAAAAAATCTCCCAATCTCTCCAATAGGAGTCATAACTTTTATTGATAATCAAAAGCCCGATTCATTCACCAGACTGAGTTGCCTTTACTGAAGGTATTGTTAACTTCATAAAGGGCAGTCTGGAGTCAAGAATAGGGATAATCATCCTTGACTTTGTTCATCGCCATACAGGTCCATATCCGGGTAATATTTTTTAGCACATTCAGGGCAAATACCGTGACTGAATTCAGTATCAGAATGTTCATGGATATATGATTCGATTTTACTCCAGTAACCCTTGTCATCACGGATATTTTTGCAATGTGAGCAAATGGGTAAAAAACCCTGCAATGTTTTAATCTCTGACAGTGCCTTTTGAAGTTCCGTTATTGTTTCAATTCTTCCTTCTTCAGCTTTTTTTCGTCTAATCATTTCACGATACTGGATAAACAATAGGGCCAAAATGACTAAGCCCACTGCCATCGCTATTACACGGTAGTAGGTAATAATCGGAGATTGCGTTGCCCACCCGTTTACAGGGACTGATGCCATCAGCCAACTGCCTCCAGGCAGCGTGACCTCCATTAATACTGGGTCGTTTGCAAAGAGATCTTCGGAGCCATAAAAAACTTCACCTTTAGCGCCCAAACCGTCCTTTCCTCTTACTGAAATATTTAGCAGCGAATCCTTATTATTTAATCCCGCCGCCTCGAGCATACTCGGCAGGTTAATAACAACTGACAGTAGACCAAAATACTCCCCTGTATCAGAACCGGCGTTGCCATTGCCAATGTATATAGGCGTGCGACCTATAATGCCAATCCCACCCTGCACAAGATTTAGAGGGCCCGCCACCACGGTCTTACGCCCCTCGATAACTCGTTGGACCGCTGGCCATTGTGACGCAATCTTTTTGTAATCAAGCCCAATTGCCTTCTCGTTTCCTTTCACTGGGTAGACATATGTCAATACGGTTCCTTTGGCGAGCCCGATATTTCTGATATGATTCGATGCTTTCATAAAATGCTGTGCGATTTTAAAGAATCGATCTTTTGTAATATCTGTATTTGTTTCCACTTCGATAATTATGCTCCGGGCCAATAACAACTCCGCATTTAGCGCACTTTCCAACCGTGTGCGAATTGTACTGAGTTGTTCAACGATAGATCCACGCTGGTTTTTCAGAAAACGTCTATTCTCTGCCGATTCAACCACCAGAAGTCCTGTTATGATTGATAAAGCCAAGAGGAGCGCCCAAGCAAAAAAAACATACCGTTCTTTAAAGCTATGATGAGCTGTAGCCAAATACACCCGCCTTTCCTTTTATTCTTTGGGAAAATTCATAAAAATCGTGGTTAACGAATATTCCATGTTCGGATAATTATCATTGAGCTGAGGCTTTGGCCTCATCAAGTACTTTTCTGATCGTTTTTGCCAGATCAGCCTTAACGATGGGTTTATAGACAAATGCCTTGATTCCGATCTCTGCTGCTTTTTGATCGGTAATTATTTTGCTGTATCCTGTACATAGAATCACTGGAATATCAGATCGAGTAGCAATTAATTCCATGGCCAACTTATCCCCGGTCATGTTCGGCATGGCGGTGTCAGTTATAACCAGGTCAAAGCCGTTCGGTTTCGATCGGAAAAGTTCCAAAGCTTCTATGCTGCTGGTTCGAACAGTAACCTGGTACCCCATTCTTTCCAAAATCTGACCGCCCATTGCTGAAATAGGTAATTCATCGTCAACAAACAAAATGCGCTCATTGCCGAAAAATATTTCACCTTGTTCAAGTGGTTGATAGGCATCGCGCTTTTTCGTTATCGGCAAATAGATCGAAAAAGTAGATCCTTTCCCTAATTCACTATCTACCGTTATTTTCCCGCCATAGCTTTCAACAATGCCGTTTATCATTGCAAGACCCATACCTGTCCCTTCACCGACACTTTTTGTCGTGAAGTAGGGTTCGAAAATGAATTTGACTAATCCCGGATCTATCCCTGAACCCGTATCGGAAATTGTCATTTTTAAATAATTGCCGGGTTTCAAACCCCGTTGAATCAGTGGGGATCTTTTATCTATATTGACATCATCCAAATCAACTCCAAGAACCCCGCCCTGACCTTCCATGGCGTGTGCCGCATTGGTGCACAGGTTCATAAAAAGCTGATTGATCTGGGTCTCATTGCCCATAATAATTGAATTGCTTTCGAATTTTTGTTGAATCTCGATCGATGCAGGAATTGTTGCTCGAATAAACTTGAGGGCCTCTTCAGCAATTGTAATCACGTTGATGGGTCTTCTCGTTTCATCCGACTGTCGTGCAAAAGCCAATATCTGTTTGACCAACTCTTTCGCCCGCCCGCCTGCCGTATAGACCTCCTGAAGACTATCCTCCAGCGGTGTTCCTTTTTCAACATCATCAAGAGCTAATTCCGTATACCCTATTATGGCTGATAAAATGTTGTTAAAGTCATGGGCAATGCCACCCGCCAGGGTTCCGATTGATTCCATTTTCTGGGCTTGTCGGAGTTTTTCCTCAAGTTTTAATCTCTCTTTCTCCTCCCGCTTGCGATTGGTTATGTCACGGACAATGGACAGTATGGTGGGCTTGCCATGAAATTCAAACAAGTGAGAGCTGATTTCGACCGGAAATTCGTTACTTTCTTTGGTTCTGAAAACACTTTCAAAAACAGTATGTCCCTCGGATAATATTTTCCGAGCATGTTTAAGAGGCTCTCTCTGCAGGTCATGTATTACAATGTTTTCGGGTGATATTTTCAGCATCTCTTCCCTGGTGTAGCCATATTTCCGGCATGCAACATCATTGACTTCAATAAATTTGCCTGGTTCCCCCTCATCTGTCGGTTGATGCACGAAAACGGCATCGTTTGTGCTGTTGAACAACAGACGATATTTGGACTCACTTTCCTGAAGCGCCTCCTCCGCCTGCTTCCTCTTGGTGAGATCTACAATAATACCCCTCAAACCGATTGGTTTATTGTCTTGGTAAAAGACTCTTGAATGTATTTCAACTGGAAATGTGCTGCCATCTTTCCTTAACGCAGTGTATTCCATGCCTTCTAATATTTCCCCACTTAATACCTTCTGAATGTTTTCCACTGCCCTATCACGATCTTCCGGGGATATCATTTGAAGGGCATTTAACTTTTTATCAAATTCATTTTCAGTATAACCAAAACAGTCAAGGGCATTACTATTTATAAAAGTGATTGTACCTTTTTCGTCCGTTTCAAAAACAATTTGAGGCAATGAATCTGCTAATCCCCTGAATCGTTCCTCGCTCAGCTGCAGTTGACTAACAAGATCTTGTAACTCAGAGGTTTTTGATCTGACATTTCTTCTCAAGGTGATATTAAAAAAAAGTAGTACCAAGAAGACCGCCCCGGCAAACAGTAAAGCGAATAGAACATAGCGAAGATACGCCGGCCGGACAAAAGGTTCCCCCATCCATTTTTTTCCGATGCCATCGTGTTCCTTCTTATTGATTAAGGCGAAGCCGTCTTCCACTATCTTCAATATATCTGTCCGGCCTTTTTTGACCGCCCGATGGAATTCTCCGGTATAGAGGTTAAAGGAATAGCGGAATTCATTTTCAAAATTCATTTTGTAGAGATAGTAAAACGCTGGTGGCTTGTCGATGGAAAAAACTTTAATCTCTCCGTCCATCGCAGCATTAACGATCGTTTCATAGCTGTTGTATTCCTTCAAACTGGTAATACCTTGCTTTTTCAATACTTCAATACACGCATCTCCTGCCTTCACTCCAATTGTAAAGCCTTGCAGTGATTTGATATCAACAATACCACCGAGGTTTTTATGAAAAAAGACGGGCACGTCTATTGTCGCATAGGGTTTTGTAAAGTCATATTGCTTAGCTCTATCCTCGGTAAAAAATATTGTGTCGATGACATCGGCATTGCCTTGAAAAATAATTTCCTGAGCTTTGCTCCAATCCGTTGCAATCAAGTTTACTTTTATGCCGGTCTTTTTTTCCCATAGCTTCCACTCATCGACGAGAATGCCCTGAACAACCCCATTAGAATTTCGAAAGATATAGGGGGGGTAATTATCATCTGAAACAACAGTGATGTTTTGAAGCCTTGTTTCGGCATCCTTGGCGTGTCCTGAGACCGGAAAAAAGCAATAAATCAACAAGCAAACAAACAATAACCATGAATTTCTGCGGATATTCATATTCTGAACCTTTCTGATTCTTGCATTCAGATTTATATTAACGTATATTCCCGGCATCCTAAACAAATTGGGATTTAGGATCCTCAGCCATCAGATAATTCATCGCAAATCAGCCTTCTTTACTCGTCCAGCGCTTTTCTGACGGTTGTTGCCAGATCTCTTTTGGAGAACGGCTTCTGAATGAAATACACCCCCTCTTCCAGGATGCTGTGATGGGCGATGGCATTGGCTGTATATCCGGACATGAACATATATTTAAGGTCCGGATAAAGGGATTGAAGGCGTTCTGCCAGGTCACGACCGTTCATTTCTGGCATGATCACGTCGGTGATGAGCAGGTGAATCTCGTTGGCGTGTTCTTCGGCCATCTCCAATGCCTCGCCCGGTGTGTCTGCGATCAAGACGGTATAGCCCAACCCATCCAGGATTTTCTGGGCCAGTTTCAGGAGCGAGAGATCATCCTCCACCAGCAGGACCGTCTCACCGTGGCCTTGACGGGATTTCCACCATGCTTTCCTTCTGGATCTCGACAACTTTGCCCTCATGCCGGGGAAGGTAAATCTTGAAGGTCGTTCCTTTGCCCGGTTCGCTGTAGACGTTGATGAACCCGTTGTTCTGCTTGACGATGCCGTAGACCATGGCCAGCCCCAGACCGGTGCCCTTGTCCACATCCTTTGTGGTGAAAAACGGCTCGAATATTTTATTCAGCATTTCCTTGTCCATGCCGCAACCGTTGTCGCTTACAGCCAGCATAACAAAATCGCCGGGGACAAAACCGGCGTGATCGGCGCAGTAGGCTTCGTCAAAGACCACCGTACCTGTTTCGATGGTGATTTTGCCCACACCTTCGATGGCATCCCGGGCGTTGACGCACAGATTGGCCAGGATCTGGTCGATCTGGGAGGGGTCCATCTTGATAGGCCACAGGCTTGCTCCCGGCAACCAGGCAAGATCGATGTCTTCCCCGATGAGGCGTCGGAGCATTTTAAGCATACCTTCCACGTTCTCGTTCAGGTCGAGCACCTTGGGGGCGATGGTCTGCTTGCGGGCAAAGGCCAGCAGTTGCCGGGTAATGTCCGTTGCACGTTTTGCGGCTGTGAGGACTTCATCGAGATTGGCATGCAGCGGCCCGGTCTGGGTCTACATCATCTATCGCCATTTCGGTAAAGCCGATGATCACACTGAGCGCATTGTTGTAATCATGCGCCACCCCGCCGGCCAATCGACCTATGGATTCCATCTTCTGGGCTTGTATAAACTGTGCTTGCAGGTTCACACGATCCGTGATGTCAATATGGGTGCCGACCATCCGAATGGGTTTATTTTCTTTGTCTCGGGCAAAAACTCTGCCCCGAGAGTTAATCCACCTCCACCCACCAGCCTTGGTCTTCAAACGAAAATCTGTGTTATATTCGAAATCGTCATTTTCAAAATGTTGCTTTAAAAGCCCCATCACCCTGTCTTTATCCTCCGGATGTATTAGGTTTTCGAATGTGCTGTTATTCGGAGCCAATTCATCCACTTTATATCCCAGCATCGTTGCCCAATGGTCACTGTAGGTAGTTTCTCCTGTCTCGATATTCCAATCAAACATTCCCAAGTCGGCACCTTTGATAGCTAGAGCCAAACGTTCCTCACTCTCGGATAACGCTTTTTCAACCAACTTGCGTTCTGTGATATCGATGTGAGAACCTATCATTTTTGACGATTGGCCGGACTTATCTTGAATGACAGACCCCTGGGCCAGAATCCAACGATATGATCCGTCCTTGTGGCGAAACCGGAACTCTACTTCATGATTCTGCCGTGCTTCAGTGATGCTGCGTTGGACTTTATCGATTGTTAACACCAAGTCATCTGGGTGAACACGGCTTTCCCATTCTTTGAAGTCATTCCTAATTTCATGGTCCTCGTATCCGATTTGCCTTTTCCATTCATTTGAATAGCGGATTTTATTGGTAACGAGATCCCAGTCCCACAGACCGACATTAGCTGCTTTGACTGCTTCGTTCTGTTGCAGAAGTGCCTCTTTCAGTTCCTTCTCAGTCTGCTTTTGCTTCGTGATGTCACGAGCAATACCAAGCACACCGATAAGTTTACCCTCGCTATCACGCATTGGCGTCTTGATGGTTTCAAAAAACCCGCTATATCCATTGTCAGCAAAGGTGAGTTCCTCTTCATTTTTATTTGGACTATCTACGGTCATTGCTTTGCGATCATTTGCTCGAAAAAAATCTGCAAGATCCCTGTCTACAAAATCGTAATCAGTCTTACCGATAATTTCAGATTCTTTTGCACCGAAAAATCTTTCAAACATCGGGTTGCAACTTAGATAGACACCATCTGGGTCCTTTAACCAAATTAAATCCGGAATGGCATTTACCAGTATCCGGAGGTGGGATTCTGATTGGGCTAATGCCTTTTCAGCCAGGGTTCGCTTTACCATCAAGGTCTGTTTTTCAATTACGGCAAGAATAGTTTGAGGCAGTTTCCGGATATGCTGCGGTCGTTTGATCACATAATCAGAAGCGCCCTGTTTGAGGGCCTTAACGGCTATTTCTTCAGAGCCAGTTCCGGTAACGATAATTACCGGAATCTCCGGGGCGTACTCTTTTACGGCTTTAAGAACCTGGAGGCCTTCGAATCCGGCAATGTTAAAATCGCTTAAAACCAGATCAAACTCATGATTCTTCAACAGCGACTCAAATTCCTGTTTGTTGGAGGCTTCCATGAGTTCGAATCCGCCGTGCTCTTTTTCCAGAGAATCCCTGACCAGTTCGCGGTCGAGTTCGTAGTCATCGATGTATAGGATGTTTATTTTTTTACCCATATCTTGGCGTCCTTCTTTTTTGGATTCAATCTAGCGGCGGTTCGACGTTTAACGTGAACCAGTAGTCGGAGACATGTTTGACGACTTTCAGAAAACTCGTCAAAAGAGACCGGTTTTACCAGATAACTGTTAGCGCCATTATCGTAACTCATCGCCCTGTCACCCTCGTCACTTGAAGAGGTAAGAATAATGACCGGCAACCTTTTTAGTTTTTCTGCGCCCTTAATCCTTCGCAGAACTTCATGACCGTCAATACCTGGCATTTTAAGATCCAGCAGAACAATATTCGGCAGGGGGTACGCTTTTCGATCACCATATGCACCCTTCGCCAAACAGGAAATCGAGGGCCTCCTGCCCGTTTGTGGCCACCTGAATCTTATTTCCCAAACGGGCTTCCTTGAACGCATCGATAATCAATTCAACGTCCATCGGATTGTCTTCAACCAGAAGTATTGTGACGGGCTTTATCATTTTGTTGTCTTCCAAGATTATGCTGTCGTTGCCATTAAAGTTTTTATCTTAAAAATGCTTCCTTTGCCCAACTCCGATTCAACCCAGATCTCACCGCCCATCATCTGGGCCGCTTTTTTGACTGCGGCCAGACCGATGCCCGTTCCCGGATATTCTGCCTGGCTATGAAGTCTCTGAAATATATTAAATATTTTTTCATGAAACTCCGGTGCGATACCGATGCCGTTGTCTGCAACTGATATTATCACGTGTGGATCTCTGACTTCAAACCCGATATTAATATGGGGAGTTTCATTCGGTTTGCGGTATTTTACAGCATTTTCCAGAAGGTTGATAAAAATATTTGTTGTAAGTGTTAAATCACCTTTAACAACCGGCATCTGTTGGGGAAGGTTGACCCGGGCGTTTGTTTTTCTTATTTGATGTGACAAGTGTTTCTATTGCTGTTTTAAAAACATCATCAAGCGTTACCGCCTCCAGATTTTATGGACTTGACGCCCTAAACGGGAGAATTTAAGCAGGTCATCGATCAAATCCCCCATTTGCTTGCTTGCGCTTAACGATATTATCGAAATAGTGTCTGCCTCTCTTCATTTAAAGACGCTTTATGCCTGTGTTCGATTATTTCGGCGAAACCGCTGATGGAACGCAGGGGAGCCGCAAGTCATGGGAGACGGAATATACAAAATCTTCAAGTTCTTTGTTGACCTCCTTAAGCTGAACGGTGCGCTGGTAAACACGTAATTCCAAGATCCCGGTTCAGTTCGCGAATTTCTTCCTCAGCTTTCTTGCAGTTCGGTGATATCCTGAAAAGTGCCTATATACTTTTATACAGCACCCGTTCTCTCTTATTGCCCGTCCAATCGCACGAAACCATCTTATGTTGCCCTTTGCAGTTCGCGCCTGCGCTTCAAAATCCAAGGGCCTATCATCTTCAATCAATGCTTGCATGGAATCAGAAACCAGGGAGCGGTATTCGGGGAGATAATACTCCATGTGTTCATCCGGACCGGGAACAGGCTGATCGTATTCTATTTCAACAATGTCATAGGTTCCCTTCGTCCATGTGGCGGTGCGGGAAATAAGGTCCATCTCCCATCCGCCAATTTTGGCAATTCTGCCCACTTCATTCAGAAGCCTTTCACTATCTTTCAACGCCATTTCAGTCTTCTTGCGATCGGTTATGTCGATCCAGTTAAGGACCACGTTCGTCAACTCACCTTCCGGGTTATGGATCGGAAACATGGTCGCTTCAATGCTGACAGAACTGGAACCTTTCAAATCCATGGTCGGGATGTCATTGCCATCCCAATCGCAGGTGAAGCTAATTGATTTCCCATCTTCATATACAGTGCGGATCAGTGGCAATAGTCCTTGTCGTTCGATAAGTGGATCTTTAAGAACATTGTATTTGCCAACTAATTGATCGTCCGTAAGGTTAAGAAATTTTTTTAAGGCCGGATTGGCCTGCTGCAACGTACCTTCTGAATCTGAAATCCAGATTGCAATTGGGCTTTGGTTAACTATACGTCTGAGATATATCTCACTGTCATGCAAATCCTGCTCAGCACTCCTCTGCGCGGTCTCGTCTCTATAAACGGCCACAATATCTCCTGAGGGCAGCCTAAAAACCGTGTTATCCACCCACTGGATAATTCGGCTGTCCTTATATTGTGTCACTGGCAACTGCTCGGTTTTTCCGGTCCGGTAAACACGCTGGAAAACATCAAAAAGGCCTAATTCCTTGATACCTGGAAACAATTGGGTTACCGATTTGCCGATGATATCTTCTTTTTTCACCTTGGAAAGGAATTGACCGGCCTCGTTCATGTCGACAAACCAAAAATCATTCCCGTTATTTTCAGCCGAATAAACAGCAACGCCATCGTACAGATTCTCAAACAAATCTCGATATCTTGATTCCTTTTCTTTCATGTGCTCGGTAAAATTTCGGAACTTTTTCTCGGATTCTTGCAGGGCCTTTACAATCTTTTTATTTTCAATTTCAGCCCGTTCCAATTCGCGGACTCTTTGCACCAATTCTTCATGGGTGTGTTTTTCAAGCATTTTTAACACCTTCTGTTCGACATTTACGTCAAAGAACAAGCATTTATATCTATATCTTAAAGCACGTTACATGCCACCTATATAAACTGATTTTGTATGCCGATAACCCTTTAATATTATTTCCTATTTGTTAAAGTTATAATTGATAGCAGGAAAAATGAATCGTTAAGATGTCAATTTTGTCGTATTGGAGGTCATTTTGTCGTATTGGAAGCCTCCGTCCGCAAATTGGAAGGTAATTGCAGACGGAATTGTATAGCCCTTTACTTTATGTGGCAGCCTATCCTTTCGCTTTTTTACTGAGACCCCTTCCTTTTTTCCCTGACATTTTAAGTTTTCCTTCATATAAAACTTGAATCATTTCCATATGTAGTATAATATATTTATGTTTTGTACTTCATATAGGTCGTTCTTTAATAAGTAAGCTGAAAGGGTTTGGATAAACCCAAGCTAAGAATCAGGAGACAACATGGCTTCTTACAAGAAAAAGCGGGTTTCAATATTTGATGCAATGGTTTTGACCGGAATAGGCCTTGGGATTGTTTACTGGATAATTGAAACTTTTTATGATGCCTTGACCGTTGACGGAGTGGGTTTTTTGGGTGGCCTGTTTGGAGGCGGATTGTCCGGGTTAGGAACACGGATTATCGTAATTTGCCTGTTTATTATTTTTGGAGCTCACGCCCAGTACAATATCAATAAGCGTAAGCAGGCAGAATCTGAATTGGCTGACCTGACATCCAAAGTTGAAAATTTTAAAGCGGATATAGAAACTTCAAAAAAGAAAAAGAAGAAAGGCGGCCTCAAATAAATGAAGCCGTCTCTCTTCTTTGGGTGCGTATAGGGTGCAGAAGCGCCCTATTGTTTTGTACAATTCTATAGATAAATCAAACCGATATCACATTACCGCCTACGATGAAGCGGCAGTCTTCTCCTTATTGACATCATCATCGAAATTGGCATCCTCTGTCGTAAAAGAGATGCTGCTGTACAACTGCTTGAAACTCTCACGCATCTCTCCCAAAGGAACGTCATCGTATTCGCCCCGGAACAGAATATAGTCCATATGCTTGTTGCCGTCCAGGTCAAAGGGGTGGTAGATGGAATCGTTGTGCCCGTCAAAATCCAGCGCTCTCAGACGAAATTTGTCGCATAGTTCGATATTGAATGCCGGTGTCGCTTTTACCCAATTTCCGCCCAGGTAGATGGTGGTGTAGCCGTGCCAGTGAAATACATCTGTTTTCATCTGCTCCCGCATACGTTTTGTTGAGAGATGGTTCCGGACATCGGCAAAACCCACCCGGGCCGGTATGCCCAACACCCGGCAGCAGGCTGCAAGAAGTGCAGCCTTTGGGACGCACCATGCTTCACCTACCGCCAGCGTCGTGGATGCCTTGAGGCCGTTTACGGAAAGTTCAAACTTGTATGGATTGTATCGAATCTCATCCCGGACGGCATAATAGAGGCTGACGGCCTGCTCTCTCGGGTTGCTGGAGCCACCGACATGTTTATGCACGAATGCCTTGACCGACGCATGATCTGATTCAATAATGGGCGTCGCCTGCAGATGCTGTTTTTTCGGATTCATCTCAAACCCCGCTGTTCCAACTTATCTTACATTTTCAACCTAAAAAAAGTTCCTTTAGATTTCATATATCCTACGAGGGATTGGATATCATTTCAAAAGATATTTCTCAAGATCCTATTGCCGCCGCTTCCTGACAGTCATTTCAGCGAAGGGAGAATTCAGAACATTAACTATTTCTCCACAGTAATGAATTATCTTCTTGCACACCCTTGATCGATTTTATACCTTAAAGTCCAAATAAACGAATTGGAGACAAAAAAATGGGCCAGGATAGACGCATTGATGCAGATCGCAGAATGGATAGAGATAGACGAATGGGCGATAGCCGTAATGGGTATGATGGTCCTGAAAGAAGAAACATCTTCGATCGTAGAGATTATAGCGAAAGAAGATATTTAAAACATACGCCTTCCAAAATTGATTTATTTCAAAGAGCCTATTAGACAATCTAACGCATCCGCTTCTGCTGTTTTTACACAAGCCCTTGATCAATCATGGCGTTAGCCACTTTTATAAAGCCCGCAATATTTGCTCCACTGAAATAATTACCGGGATCACCATACATTTCAGCCGCCTGCAAGCAGTTCCGGTGGATGTCGATCATCACTTGTCGCAATCTTTGATCCACCTCTTCTGCGGTCCACTTTATTTTGGTGCTGTTTTGCGCCATTTCAAATCCGGAACAGGAAACGCCACCGGCATTGGATGCTTTTCCGGGAGAATAGAGAATGTTGTTTTCAATTAAAAACTCGATGGCATCCGGGGTTAAGGGCATATTGGCGCACTCGGTGACACACATACACCCGTTGCGGACAAGGGCCTTAGCATCTTCGACATCCATCTCATTTTCACAGGCGGAGGGGAAAGCGATGTCGCATTTGACGCCCCAGGGACGTTTTCCCGGATAAAAATCAACCTTAAACTTATCGGAATAGTCCTGCACCCGATCGCGGCCGCTGGAACGCATGGTCAACATGTAATCGATCTTTTCCCCTTGGACACCGTCTTTATCATAGATAAACCCGTCCGGGCCGGAAAGCGTGATGACCTTGGCTCCCATTTCTGTAATTTTTTTGACGACACCCCAGGCGACATTGCCAAATCCTGAAACCGCCACAATTTTACCATCGATGTATTCTCCGCGAGTCTTCAACATTTCTTCGGCAAAATAGACGGCACCGTATCCCGTGGCTTCTGGTCGAATAGCGGAACCACCCCAGTCGACGCCTTTCCCGGTCAACACACCTTCAAACACATTTTTAAGACGTTTGTAATGACCAAATAAATACCCGATTTCTCGGGCTCCGACACCGATATCTCCTGCAGGCACATCGGTATTAGGACCAATATGCGTATACAGTCCGACCATAAAGCTCTGACAGAAATTTTCGATTTCAATATCGGATTTACCCCGGGGATTGAAATCACTGCCGCCTTTCCCTCCTCCAAGAGGCAGACCCGTCAAGGCATTTTTAAATATCTGCTCAAAGCCCAGAAATTTCAGTATGCTCAGGGTCACCGAGGCGTGGAACCGTAAGCCGCCTTTGTAAGGCCCGAGAGCGCTGTTAAATCCGATTCGATACCCTGTGTTGACGTTAATGGTACCGGTATCGTCCCGCCAAGGCACACGGAACATGACCACCCGTTCAGGCTCGACTATTCTTTCCAGGATACGTTCGTGCTGGTAGAGGGGTTCCTGGTCAAACAGCGGACCCAATGAAGAAAGAAGTTCATCGACCGCCTGAATATATTCTCTTTCCCAGGGATACTTTCTTTTTATCATTTGTGATATTTCGTGTACGTATGAGCTCGATTTTCCCTTGATGTTCAAGGCTGTCTTATACATGGTTATATTCTCCTTTTGATTGCCTGGGCTAACAATATTCTTCACAGTGCCAAACGCCTCCATCTCGAATCGGCATCATACATGACGTTCGGTTGTCACAGTTAATACACAACCCTTTCATCCTTCCGGGAATTGCCTCAATGCCGAGTTTGGAAGATTGGGCCGATTGCTCATCTGAATAGATCTTTTTTGTTTCAGCCACCTGCAGCGAGGTTCCATTGTCAAAATTTTCACAAAACCAGATCGTCTTATACAAAATTTTGCAGTTTTGATAGTGAACGCATTCGGATTCATATATACAGGTTTGACAAATGTCAGTATTTTGAGATTGCGCTTTCATACATATCCTCCTTCATTTTTGGATTTCGTTTCTTATATTAAAAGAACGAACGAATTACTGCTGCACATAGATAGAGCAATATATATGCCAGAATGAAAAAAGGGGAATGGCCGGCATCGGCCGGATGGACATTCTAAACCGATAAAATATTAAATATCAGGTAGATATATCGTGTTAGAGGAAAGATTGTTGCGGTGGTTCATATGTGGAAGGCGTGGATGAAGGAGAGAAAAAATCGGGGAGAAATGCCCCGGTGGAGAAAAACTACCCGATATCGGTTGGCAGGTTTGCCCGCCGTATTTTTTCCCGGAGGGTTTTGCGATCAATCCCCAGAATCTCGGCGGCTCGCGTTTTATTTCCCTTCACACTGATTAGCACATTCGCAATATGTTCAGCTTCAACCTCAGCCAAGGGCCGGTTCAGACCTTTGCTCCAGTTGATGTTGAATCGCATGTGTTCAGGTAGATCCGTAATATCGATAAAATCACCATCAGCCAGCACCACTAGACGCTGGATGAGGTTTTCAAGTTCCCGGACATTGCCCTGCCAACGATAATTTCTAAAAACCTGAAGAACCTTGTCTGAAACCCTGGGCGCCGGGCGATTCATATCTTTGGAAAGTTTTTCGATAAATAGCTGAACCAGTAGCAGGATATCCTCACCGCGTTCGTGCAGGGGCGGCAATGAAAATTCAATGACATTCAGCCGAAAATAAAGGTCCTCTCGAAAGAGACCCTTTTGGACAAGACTGTTCAGATCCGTATTGGTTGCCGCTATGATTCGTATATCGACTTTTTGAACACGGCTGGATCCTACCATGAAAATTTCCTTGTTTTGGATAGCCCGTAGCAGTTTCCCCTGCATACTCAGGCTTGCATCCCCGATTTCATCTAGAAAGAGCGTCCCTCCGTCGGCAATCTGGAAAAAGCCTGCCCGGGAGGCCTGCGCACCGGTGAAGGCCCCTTTGACGTGGCCGAAAAGCTCGCTTTCAAGAAGGCTATCCGGAATTGCTGTGCAGTTGACAGTCACGAAAGGGCCTGAAGCGGTTTTACTGCCGTAATGGATGGCGCGTGCCACCAACTCCTTACCCGTGCCGCTCTCCCCCGAAATCAACACGTTGACGTTAGCGGCGGCGGCCTTTTCGATGAGCCGATATACGTGTTGCATGCCCGGAGAATTGCCAATAATATTGTGGCTGTTTGGCAGTGGTTTTGCTTCAACAGCGCGACGGTTTTCCAACTTCTCGAGCATCTTGGATACAGCCGACAACAACTCTTCATCCGTGAAGGGTTTTACCAGATAATTTTCAGCACCGTCCTTGACCGCCTCTACCGCACCTTTAATGGACGGGTAGCCGGTGATGATCATTATTTCTGTTCCCTTTACATTTTCTTTCACATAGTTAAGTAGCTCCAATCCGCTGATTTTGGGCATTTTTATATCGGTGATAATCAGGTCCACCGAGTTTTGTTCCAAGAAGGCAATCGCCAGCTCCACGCTCGGTGCGGTGAAGACTTCATAACCGGCAGCCTCGAGGTTTCTTTGGATAACTTCCAGGGTGGCGACTGAATCATCAACCACCAGAATCTTGGTTTTGTAATGCACTATTTTTTTATGATTCATTGTTTTTCTTTCAGGGTGTAATCTCTTCTGTGGGAATTTGATCTGGAAGCGGGTACCATTCCCGATACGGCTCTCCACGTCAATACTGCCGCCATGCGACTTAACGATGCCATGAACCACAGAAAGCCCTAAACCGGTTCCCTCTTTGATATCCTTGGTTGTAAAGAAAGGCAGAAAAATTTGTTTTAATGTTTTCTGAGTCATACCGATACCAGAGTCCTGTACCAGCAGGCTAACATGGTCTTCGTCAAACAAGGTTTCAATGCTCAGGTTACCTTCTTCAGGCATGGCCTGAATCGCATTGACGATCAGGTTGGTAAAAACCTGCTGCAACTGGGACAGATCGGCTTTTATGGCCGGCAAATTCTTGCAAAGCTTTTTTGTCACCACAATTCCACTCTTAGCACATCGTGACTCAAACAGATAAATACCGTCTTCAATCAGTCGGTTCAGATCCACAAGGGTTTCCCGCGGCGGGGTTTGTCGACTGAAAAACATCAGTTTTTTTATGATTTCTCTGGCATGCAGCGTAGCCTTAATAATATTGTTCAGATCACTATAGACCTGTCCTGGAAGGTCCGTAATCTTTGACGACAGTTGGGAAAAACCAAGAATATTCCCAAGGGGCTCATTCAGTTCGTGAGCCACACCAGCGGTCAACTGACCGATTTTTGCCAGTCGATCTGAATGTCGAAGTTGGTTTTCCATCTCGGCTTTATGATCGAGCGCTTCCTTTTTCTCGATAGCCAGTGCAAGATGGTGTGCAATCGTTCTTAGAAGGGAGCGTTCTTCATCAAGAAAGGGGGATTTACTCGCTGTATGATCTTTTTCAGGAGGCGGGCAAATCACCTCGATGTTTCCCCGGGAAATCCCATTGACAAAAAGGTTTTCGGTCAGTGCAGGTCCCGTTGTTGCCGCTTCAAAACTGCCATAGGAATGCTGATCCAGTCGGATATTGGCCGTAGTGATGGCCGGATATTGAAACGCCGGAGGAATAATGGCGGCGATGGACTCCAGCATTTGAGGAAGGGGCTTGTTTCGTCCCACAATCGTTGCCATGCTATAAAGGCAGGTGAGCTCCTTGTTTCTTTCAATCAGTTGGTTTCGCTCATTCAAAAGCTGCTTTTCGTGTTCTACGCGCTCTGATATATCCTGTCCGATCGCCAACAACCAGATGACATCTCCAGGTGCTTCATCCTCAAGTCGCTTGCAGTACCATTCGATAAAGCGTTCACTGCCGGCGCGGGTAATTATCGCAGTAACAATCTTTTCAGGCGCCTTTCCTCTAAGAATGAAGCGCCGAAAATATCGCTTTGCCGAGTCCTTTTCTTTTTCGGGCAGCAACTGATCAAACCAGTTTTTTTGAGTGAGTTCCGAATGTGAATACCCTGTGGTTAACTCTAAATATTTATTAAAACTAATAATAATCCCATCCTGATCCAAGATGAGGATGATACCTTTGGTAAGCTGAATGGCGGGTTGGTATAAATCGGAAATTCTTTTAAACATGTTAGCTTTAACCATACGCATTGCTTTATTGAACCGCAACAGCGAGCGCATTCCCCGTAGGTTCTGCCGTTCGGCAGTGCTTCGCATGCTGCGGGGTTCTTCAATATTAATGACATTCCGAAATCTGAAATTATTCTCCGATCAATATATTGTATATGGTCTATTTGGTCAATTCTTATCATTTTACTTGACAAAGAATCAATCCTTCTTAAAAACTAGCTGTATATACATTTATAACTCTATACGTTCTTGTATAGTACAGAGATGATCAAATTCGCCGCATAAATAAGGAGGATGCCCATGCAGTTTCCGTTTAATTTAGAGGCTTACACCCCTGTCAAATTCGATCTTTCCCAGAAAGAGATTTCAAGCGATCAGATGGATCAACTGAGTGCAAATATACAATTAATACGGGATAGTATCATATTTTTTACCGCCTATGCCAATACCAAAGGTCTCGGCGGTCACACGGGCGGCGCTTATGATATCGTTCCGGAGATACTGATCCTTGACGGTTTCATGAAAAACCATTCGTCCATATACCCTGTTTTTTTTGACGAAGCCGGCCACCGGGTTGCCGCCCAGTATCAGATGGCGGTATTGAATGGATACATGCCCATGGAATCACTGTTTCACTACCGTGAATTTGAAAGCGGACTTTATGGCCACCCTGAAAGAGATGACGCCAAAGGGATCTTTTTCAGTTCAGGTCGCCTGGGACATCTCTGGAGCTATGTCAATGGCATTGCCACCGCCAATCCGGACAAGACCGTGGTCATGTTCGGCAGCGATGGCTCCCAGCAGGAAGGCGGGGACGCAGAAGCGGCAAGATATGCCGTGGCACAAAACCTGAATGTGAAACTCCTCATCGATGACAACGATGTGACCATAGCCGGTCATCCCAGCGAATATCTGAAGGGCTTCAGTGTTGCGGCCACTCTCAAAGGACACGGCATGTCTGTAGACACATGCGACGGAGAAGATCCGGCCGCACTGTACACAAGCATCCGGAAGCTATTGTCCAATGACGGTCCCATGGCGCTGGTCAACTATCGGAAAATGGGCGTCGGTATCAAGGGGATTGAAGGAACACCCAAGGGCCATGATGTTATAGCTGTGGATCTGGCCATTGATTACCTTAAAGAGAAAGGACACGATGCGGCCGTCACCATATTGGAAAATGCCACCAAAACATCAGCATCCAGAACATACCTTGGCAGTTCTACGGAAAAAGCGAAAAACAGGGATAATTTTGGTAAAATTATCTGCGATATTCTCCAGGAGATGCCCGACAGGAAATCGAAAGTGCTGGTGGTGGACTCGGATCTTGAGGGCTCATGCGGTCTTCACCATATCCGCAAGACCTTTCCCGAAGTCTATGTGCACGGCGGCATCATGGAAAGAAACAATTTTTCAGTTGCGGCCGGGTTTGGTGCTACATCGGGGAAACAAGGTATTTTTGGTACGTTTTCAGCCTTCCTTGAAATGGTTGTTTCAGAAATCACCATGGCCCGTCTGAACAATGCCAATCTTCTGGCCCACTTCTCCCATGCCGGTGTGGACGATATGGCCGACAATACCTGCCATTTCGGTATCAACAATTTCTTTGCCGACAACGGATTACAGGATAACGACACAACCCGTCTCTATTATCCGGCGGACTCTCATCAATTGAGGGCGCTTCTCAACAAGATCTTTGATGATGAAGGATTGCGCTTCGTGTTTTCAACCCGATCCGCGGTTCCGTTTATTCAGAATGAAGCAGGGCAGCCTCTTTTTGATGGTAAATACCAATTTACCCCTGGAAAAGACGAGATCATTCGCGAAGGCGACCAGGGGTACGTGGTTTCCTACGGTGAAATGCTTTACCGATGCCTGGATGCCGTGGATCGTTTGCGGGAAGAAGGCCTAGGGGTCGGACTGATCAATAAACCGACCCTGAATGTGGTGGATGAGGAAATGATGACCCGACTGGGTTCCGCGGGTTTTGTTCTGCTGGTGGAGACACAGAGCGTCAAATCGGGTTTAGGCGCCAGATTCGGCACATGGCTCCTGGAAAGAGGTTATGCAACCCCATATGCGCACCTGGGTGTCACACGGGAGGGCCATGGCGGCATTGTAGAGCAGATTCCTTACCAGGGGCTTGACCCCGACGACATCCTGAAAAAGATACGGACGATGATTCAGAGTAAAGCGTAACGCTTCAATGCAACACATGAAACCATGTCCGGGAATATGTGCCATGTTCCCGGATATTGAGATGGATGAAAAATGCAAATAGTCGACCCCAACAACCCGATACCCAAGTATCTGCAGATCAGTATTTGGCTCAAGGAAGCGATCCAGATCGGCAGATACCCTTTGGGAGAGAAAATCCCTTCTGAAGTCGAACTTTCACGCATGTGCGAGGTCAACCGCAACACACTGAGACAGGCTATTGCCGAATTATCGAAGAATGGCCTTTTAACCAAGAAAAAAGGCAAGGGAACGTTTGTAACCGCATCGGAGCCCACCGCGCTCAAGCATCAGCTCAACCGTATATCCAGTTTCAGCAAAGAGCTGTCTGCGGCAGGGATTAAGGAGAATACCTGCCTGATCGGCAAGGGTATCGAGAAACCGTCTGAACGCACGGCAAAAGCGCTTACCCTCGGACCTGATACCGAGGTAATCGCCATTCGGCGTCTGCGGACCGGAGATGATCTGCCTCTCATTTATGAGGAAACCTACCTGCCGATCGATCTGTACGACGGTATTTTAGAGATGGATCTGACCGGATCTCTGTATGAGATTTTCACGAATTCATTCAACACCGTGCTGGCCCGTTGCGAGCAGACCATCACGGCCGTCAACCTGAACGGCGAGATCGCTCATTCGCTGAAATTGAAGAAAGGCGCTGCCGCTCTATACATGGAAAGCGTGACCTATAACGACCATAATATGCCGGTTGAATTCCTGTGCGGCTATTTCAGGGGCGATAAATACGCATTTGCCGTTGAACTCGGGCGCTACCATTTAACAGAACAATAAATTTGTTGTACAAATTTATATGACGCGACTGCGTCGCTTATAGAACAAGCTGATGAATCAAGTTTTAACGAGAGATTGATATCAATTAGAAACTTAAAGCAGTTTTACTAGAAGCCATCTCAAAAATAGGATTTTGGTTCAAAGTCAAGGCGGGATCAAGTTTTAACCCGCAGGAATACTAATGTATTTTGAGGAGTTAAAACGGGAGCCCAACGCAGGATTTGGGCCAAAAGACATTTTTGAGATAGCTTCTAAAACCGCCAAGGAGGCAAAATGCAAGAAAGAAATCTGTTAGAAAAATTAGTCGACGTCAGTCCCGGAATGGAGATCTGGTGGGATTCATCACCGGTTATTTATAACAACTGGTGCAAGAAATTGCTCGACAAGGCCGATGTTGCCGATCGAGAGCTCCTGCAGGCTCAGTTTGACCGGATGTATAATCCTTCCAGCCCGGAAACCCAGCTTTTCCGGGGCGTAACCACCAACCCGCCCCTCTCTCTCCAGGCAATTCAGGACGATATTCCCCTGTGGGAAAAAAAGGCCCAGGAAATCATCGCCGACAATCCGGGAATCGACACGGAATCGCTTTTCTGGAAACTCTACCTTTCCGTTGTCAAACTGGGTTCGGATCTGTATCTGCCCTTGTTTGAAAAGTCCGGATATACCGAGGGCTTTCTTTCAGGCCAGACCGACCCCCGCAGTGCGTTTGACAAAGACGCCATGATTAAGCAAGCGCTCGATATCGCCAAAATCAATCCCAATGTCATGATCAAGGTGCCGGGAACCAAAGAAGGGTATGAAGTCATCGAATTTCTGACATCCAAAGGTATCGCCACCAACAACACCCTGACCTTTGTACTGCCCCAGCTGGTTGATTGTGCCGAGTCCGTCAAACGCGGTCTTGAAACAGCCAAAAAGAACAACGTGGATCTTTCTAAATGGCGATCGGTGATTACGCACATGGAATCGAGATATGGTGATCTTGGGGGTCTTAGGGATTTTGCGGCCGAGAAAAATATCGAACTTTCGGACATGGATGTCCGGTGGGCGGAACTGGCCATTTTCAAGAAAGCCTATAAGTACTTGATCGACAACAAACTGTCGAGCAAGATGCTATCCTGTTCCCTGCGCATCGGCCCCGTGGTGGACGGTGTCACACGCATTCCGCATCTGGAAGAAAAAGCAGGCTGTGCAACAGTCGTAACCTGCCCGCCGACCTTTATCGATCAGATCATCAATTTTGAAGATCAGGATAAAATTGTCTTTGAGAAAGACCGTATCCTCAAAGACATTCCCAAGGATGTCATGGCTAAACTGATGCAGGTGCCCTATTTTGAAAGGGCTTATGCAGTGGACGGCTATTCCCGGGACGAGTACAATACCCACCCCGCGCTTCAGCGGACCGCAGCACAATTCTCCAAAGCCACCGAAGAAATGGTGGCGTTTGCAGACAAATGTCTGAATAACGCTTAATCTTTGTTCTTTACTCAAAGGAGGACGATATGAAAGTAGGTGTTCTAAAAGAAATCAAAACCAAGGAGAATCGGGTTGCCATGACACCTGCGGGTGTCGAGCAGATGGTTGCCCACGGGCATACGGTCATGGTGGAAACCACCGCCGGTGAAGGCTCAGGCTTTTCCGACCAGGCCTATGAAAAAGCCGGTGCCAAGATCGAACCTTCGGCCCAGGCAATTTATGAGAAAAGTGAAATGGTCATGAAGGTGAAAGAACCCTTAGCGGTGGAATTCCCTCTGATCCGCAAGGGACAGGTACTGTTTACCTATTTTCATTTCGCCGCCTCAGAGGAGTTGACACGTGCCATCATCGACACCGGCTCCATTGCCGTTGCCTATGAAACCGTTGAGAGAGCCAACGGTTCCCTGCCCCTGCTGACGCCCATGAGCGAGGTGGCCGGACGGATGGCGATTCATGAAGGTGCCAAGTATCTTGAAAAGACCTACAACGGCAAAGGTGTTCTGCTGGGCGGGGTTCCGGGAACGGAGCCGGGAACCGTCATCGTCATCGGCGGGGGTATTGTCGGTACCAATGCAGCTAAAATGGCCTGCGGCATGGGGGCCAAGGTGTATCTTCTGGACACCAACCTGGAACGGCTCCGGTATCTATCGGATGTCATGCCAAAGAATTGTTTCCCGCTCATGTCCAACCCGGCGATTCTGCGCAAACTGCTCAAGGAGGCCGATCTGGTTGTGGGCGCCGTCTTGATTCCAGGCGCCGTGGCCCCCAAACTGATCACCCGTGAGATGCTGGGGTACATGAAAAAGGGATCCGTGATTGTGGATGTGGCCATCGACCAGGGCGGGTGTTTTGAAACATCAAAAGCCACCACCCATGACGATCCCATCTATGAGGTGGACGGTATTATTCATTACTGTGTGGCCAATATGCCTGGAGCGGTTTCCATGACCTCCACGGTCGCTCTGACAAACGCCACCCTGCCCTATGCCATTCAACTGGCAAACAAGGGCTATAAGATCGCGGCTCTGGAAAATCCCGAGATCGCCAAGGGCCTCAATGTGGTTGAAGGCAAGGTGACCTACAAAGGTGTCGCCGATGCATTTAACCTGAAATTCGAACCATTCGAATCCGTATTATAGGACATTCTTTTGTGCAATACACCCAAGCAATCATATGAAAGGACACTAAAAATGAAAAAAGAACTCAAAGACTGGATCGTTCCCTGGCTTTATACGGCTAGAGAGTACAATGTCGGCATCCTGGACAAAGCATGGGCCAATCCTGACCATGCCCGTCTCATGCTCAATGAAAACCCCATTCAGCCATCGGAAAAGGTCGTCGAGGCTGTTGCACAGGCTATTCGGAACGGTAACCGTTATCCTGACAGCTTTTTGCGACTTCGGACCAAAATCGGTAAAATGTATGACCTGGGACCGGACAACGTGGCCCTTTGCAACGGCTCTTCAGAGACCATCGATGCCATGATGCGTGTCTTCCTGCAGCCCGGAGACGAGTTCCTGCTGTCCACCCCGACCTTCGAACTCTTCCCGCCCCGTGCAGAGCTGTGCAACGCCAAAGTCGTTCAGATCCCTGTCCGGGAAGAAGATCTTCAGTATGATGTCGATGGTATGCTGGCCGCCATCAACGACAGAACAAAACTGATCCTGATCATCAACCCCAACAACCCCACCGGCGTTTTCATCGATGATGCCGATCTGGAACGATTCTGTGAAACAGGTGTTCCCCTCTGTGTGGATGAGGCCTACCTGGACTACAACCCTGACAGACCTTCGAAAGTGGATCTCATCAAGAAATATCCCCAGGTGTTCCTGTCCGTAACCTTTTCCAAGGCCTATGGTTTTGCAGGAATTCGGTTCGGGTTTGTCCTGGGAACCGAAGAGATGATCGCGGCCTTCAACCGCATGTTCCTGCCCTGGAACGTGAGCCTGATGTCCGCCGCCGCTGCCGAAGCCATCATCGACAACCCGGATGAGGTCAAGCAAAAAGTCGCTCACAACAACAAGTGGATGGCCGTATTTACCGAAGAACTCCAGAAACTGGGCCTCAAACCCTATCCGGCCAACGGTAATTACATGCTTATCGACGGTACCATGACCGGCAAGACCACCGAAGAAATCCTCAAAGCCGCTCTTGACGAAAAAATATATCTCAAGAAAATCGGCGAAATCCATGGAAAGAGCGGCTATTTCAGGGTTACCCCTGGAACGGATGCAGAAAATGAGAAATTCATAAAATTCATCCGCGCTTATTTTGCATAAATTGCCTTAAAGACCAGGCGGAGATCGCCTGAAACATGATCGGACATTCCATGAGATGCTTGGTATCTTTTCTCATGGAATGTCCGATTTTTTTACTCGACAAGCACGCATTATTGCTTTACCGATTGAGAACTCATGCTCTGGTATAATTTTCATGCGATCCTTTTTTTCGGACATATCATGTCAATCGCATCAGCTGCTGCGGATGTTTCTGCCCTTTTTCAGCGATTCATCAACCGGAACTTGTTGAATGTCCTTGAAATGGTTCCCCTTGACCGAAGTATTGCAATATATGATCAGAGTTAAAGGAGTCTTAAATGGATACCTACTATATTGATGGACAGTACGTAGATGAAGATAAATGCGTTTTGTCCGTAAAAGACATTATCGTTCTGCGGGGTTTTGGCGTATTCGATTTTTTGATAACCTATAACAAACGCCCCTTCTATTTGAAGGAACATGTCCAACGCCTGGAAACGTCAGCCCAAAAAATCGGACTCAAGATCAAACACTCCAACGACGAGATTTGCAGTATTGTGGAGGAAACAATCCGCCGTAACGCCCATCATGATGAATCCAACATCCGTATCGTTTACACCGGCGGCATCAGTTCGGATGGTGTCACACCCGAGGGAAACGGCTATCTGATCGTCATGGTGACGCCCAAACACCAACTGCCTGACTGGTGGTATTCCGACGGTGCAAAAATCGTAACAGCGGAGATCGAACGATTTATCCCCGGCGCCAAAAGCACCAACTACCTGACAGCGGTATGGGCCCTGGAACGAGCGCATGCCATGGACGCCATTGAATCCATCTATGTGGATCGCAACAATCGACTTCTTGAAGGCACCACCACCAATTTTTTCTGTTTCAAGGAGAACAAACTCATAACACCGAAACTGGATATTTTGCCGGGGATTACGCGCAGCGTCCTGGTAGATCTGGTCAAGGGCCACTTTGATCTGGATGTCAGGGAAATCCAAAAAGATGAACTGCCTTCCATGGAGGAGGTGTTTATCTCCGCTTCCAATAAGGAGATCGTACCGATTATCCAGGTGGACGATATCGTTATCGGTGATGGAAAACCCGGCCAACGAACACGAAAAGTGATGCAGCTTTTCAAAGATTACACCACTGCCTATGGACAGGGAAAAGTATGACATGAAAGCGGTGCTTCACCCAAAAAGCGACGTTCCCTCCCTGACCTGGGCCGAAATCGATCTTGGCGCGCTGGCACATAATTTCCGTGAATTGCGACGTGTCACCACATCGTCTGCTGTCATGATGGCTGTTGTAAAAGCGGATGGATATGGTCACGGTGCCCCTCAGGTGGCCCGGGTGGCCCTTGAAAACGGCGCTGAACTTCTTGCAGTGGCACGCATGGGTGAGGCTATCAAGCTTCGGGAAGCCGGTATATCGGCACCCATACTGCTTTTTGGTCACAGCTTGCCTGCCTATGTGGAAATCCTGGCATCCAAGAACATTCGGGCAGCCCTTAACTCATTGGATGGCGCCCGTTCCATTTCAGCGGAAGCCGTACGCCGCAAAACCACCATCAAAGCCCACATCAAGGTTGACACCGGCATGGGGCGTCTGGGTCTTCTGGCGGATGAAATTGCAATCCAGACGGATACCGGCGAACAGTTCAACCGTGCCACAAATGATATTCTGGCTATCTCCGCCCTTCCCGGCATTGAAGTGGAGGGTATTTTCACTCACTTTGCCAATGCAGACAGTCGGGACAAACGTCATGCAATGACCCAGTTGTCACGCTTTACCAGACTGCTGGAAACCCTGGAAACGCATTCTTTGCGGGTCAGATATCGCCATGCCGCCAACAGTGCCGCCATCATTGAAATACCCGAGTCTCACCTGGATCTGGTGAGACCCGGGATTGCCCAATATGGACTCTGGCCGTCGGGTGAAGTGGACCGGCAACGAATCCATCTCAAGCCGGTCATGTCAATCAAATCGAGGGTAATCCATGTAAAGGATGTTGGCGCTGGTTTTGCCGTGAGCTACGGCAGCACCCATGTCACAGACCGTCCCACGCGGATCGCCACCATCCCCATCGGTTATGCCGACGGATACAACCGCATCCTCTCTTCCAACGGGCACATGCTGGTGAAGGGTGTGCGGGCCCCCATCATCGGCAGGGTTTGCATGGATTTGACCATGATCGATGTGGGTCATGTGCCGGATGTTTCCCTCGAAGATGAAGTCGTTATACTGGGATCACAGGGAGACGAAACCATTTCAGCGGATGAGATTGCCAAACGGGTGGGCACCATCAATTACGAAATCGTGTCGTCGTTGACCTCAAGGGTGCCCAAGGTTTATATCACGGTTAAGCTTTAAGCTGTAAGCAATAAGCGCTAAGCAAAAAAAGCTTACAGCTTAAAGCTTAATGCTTATCGCTAAAAAGAACTTACCCTAGTGAGCTAACCTCAAAGGAATACAAATCAATGCCCCACAAAAATGCTAAAACAATCGATTGGCAAACCGGCATATACCACAATCCCCGATCCGGGGATGCCCGGGCTGAAGTCATCATATGTTCCGACTGGGCACCTATTCGTGGATTCAAGGATATCATCCTCCAGGATCCGGAAGCTGTCTATGGGGACCTGCTTCCGGAGTTACGAAACGGCGATATGCGTATCGTCAACCTGGAATGCCCCCTGGTGGACCAAGGGGAACCGGTTTCCAAGAGTGGGGCTGTTCTGAAGGGTATTTCCGGACATATTGCCGGACTCACCAGGGTTCCCTTCGAAGTGGCCACCCTGGGCAATAATCACGTCTTCGATTATGGAATAGAGGCCTTTGTCAAAACCAGGGATCTGCTCCATCAAAACAACATCAAGACCGTTGGCGCAGGAATGTCTATAGAAGAAGCTTCTGCGCCCCTGATCGTTACATGCAGGGGTATCACCATCGGTATTATCAACTTCAGTGAAGGTGAAGATCTGACGGCTGCAGGAGAAAACCCAGGCGTTTTCGGCTGGGAGATCGATCGGGTTGTCGCTCAGGTTCGGGAACTGAATAGCCACGTCAATGCGACGATCGTTGTCTGCCATGGGGGAGTTGAATACATCCCCTACCCCCCGCCCTATCTGGCTGCCGCCTTTCAGCGGATTGCCGATGCGGGCGCAGACCTGATCATCGGTCACCACCCCCATGTGCCCCAGGGCGTTCACATACGAAACCATGTGCCCATCTGCTACAGTCTGGGCAACTTTGTCTTCTTTCAGCACACCCGGCTACAGTTCAGAAAAATCGGCTATTTCGTAAAAGCCGGAATTGCTGAAAACGGCCTGTCTCATATCCGCATCGTACCATACGAAATTTTGTCCACCCGACTTCAATTGTTGAAAGAGGAAAAATATCAATGGGCAATGAAAAAACTCAAGATCATATCAGAGCCTTTGAACGATTTTCCTCGAATTATCGAAGCCTGGAACGGATTTATCAAACATTACGGTATCAACGGTTTCCAGAATGAAGTTGCCAACATTATGGAGACCCTTGCCGGGGAACCTGCCAAAGGAGCAGCCATGTTCCGGAACCGGCTTACGACCATGCAGCACAACCAGCACCTGGTGGACACCATGACCCGCATCATGGAGGGAACCATCGACCATGCACCGGCATGGGCTCTCGACACTGTGGCGGAATGGCTCACACGGCAGATATCAGACAACCGGGAGGAGGGTTGATTGACAATGCCCCTTTCTGAATCAGATAAATTCAGCCACTTTTATAAGAAAAGGCAGGTCACAATTCTTATAACGGACTCCGGCCTGGGAGGTATTTCCATTTGCGCGGAAATCGCCGATGAATTGATGCGGCGTCATATGTTCGAAAATGTTTCACTGATCTATTTCAATGCCTGGCCGGAGCAAAACCGGGGATACAATCGGCTCAGCAGCACAGCCGAAAGAATCCAGGTGTTTGACAGCGCTCTGGAAGGGATGATGAAATTTAAACCGGATTTCATCATGATCGCCTGCAACACCCTGTCCGTGCTCTATCATCGTACAAAATTCAGTCAACAGGTTCGAATCCCGGTTATTGACATCGTTGGCTTCGGCGTCGAGATGATGGCCAATGCCCTGGAGGCATCATTGCAGGACCAGGCAGTTATTCTGGGAACCGTAACCACCATTGACAGTCGGGTGCATCACGATCAACTGATCCAAAGAGGAATTCAACCCGGACAGATCATTTCGCAGCCATGCGACCAGCTTGCAACGGAAATCGAAAAGGGACCTGCCGGACCCATTGTATCTGAAATGATTGATACGTTTATGCGCCAGGCAGCCCGAAATATCGATCCGGATTCCGGCAATATTTATGCCGCCCTTTGCTGTACCCATTTTGCTTATTGCCGGGAATTGATTCAAGCCTGCCTGGCGGATTTCACCCAAAAGCCGGTGACGATTCTCAATCCAAACCATCAAATGGCCGCTTTTCTGTCGGCCAGGTGCCGGGAGATTCGCTTTTCCCACACCACGGTGGATATACAGGTGGTTTCCAAAATCACCTGGGAAGAAAGGAAAATCAAATCCATTTCGCGTCTCATCCAGTCAATTTCCGCTGAAACGGCGCATGCTTTAATGAACTATGCGCAGATTCCCAACCTGTTTGACTGATACAGGTTGGGTTGCCTGTCCAAACATCACATGACATTAACATATGGATCAACACAACAATTCCGGAGGAAGTGACCATGAAAAGAGTTTTAATCATTACCGGCCCGGGCGGCGATGCCCAGGGCTGGGGAAATCTTGAGGTAACCCAAACACTCAGTAAGGCGCTCAATTCAGACGGCAAGTCGTCTGAAATCGCATTTGTCAATACCATGGATGACTTTTTAAAGGCTATTGACAATCATAGCTATGATATTGTCTGGAGCGCCCTTTATTATATTTCCGAAAAAGAAGATATCATCGGATTGAACATCGATGATGATGCCTGGCTGGCGGACAAACTCGATCGACGCCAGATACCGTATATCGGCCCCAGTGCCCAGACCATGAAGGATCTCATCAATAAAACAGCCACCCACCGCATTCTCAGTTCAAACAACATTTCCGTTCCCGGGCACCATCAGGTGGATATGGGAGAATCCATACCTGACATTCGATTTCCAGCCTTTGTCAAACCCAGTTGTGAATCGCGGTCTGTTGGGATCAGTGATGAAAGTGTCGTCCAGAACAAGACAGAACTTCAGAACCGTGTTGCATTCATTCACAAGCAGTTCGAACAACCGGCCCTGATCGAGGATTACCTTCCGGGAGAAGAATATACCGTCTTGATGATCGGCAATGGAGAAGATCAGATATTCATTCCCGGTGTCGTGACGGTCAAAGGCGGCAACAACGGAAAGTTTCCCATTCTGCGAAGTGACATGCGAGGGGTCGGTATTACCAAAATAGGCATTCCCGAACATAGTGCCGAGGAAGCCAATGCATTGTGCATCGAAGCGGTTGAAGCCTTGAATTGTTTGGATCATGTTCGTGTGGATATGCGTTTCGACGCCCATTCAAAATTGAAAATCATCGAGGTTAACGGTATCCCGGGACTCAAACCGATCAAAAGCTGGAGCCCCCAGATGTTTACACTCTACAATAAATCACCGGAAGGTCCCCTTGAAGATTATCGACTCCTGCTGCATAAAATCGTGGACTCCGGTCTCACACGCTACAATATATCGCTTTAATTATGCCCGTTGATGTGATAACGGTTTCTGCGGTTTTCGGGAGTTATAGCATTTGTCAAAATAACGTTCCGGTTACACCGTCAAAGGGGATACCCTGATTTTTTTCAAAAGGACATATCATGATCAATCTGCATCACTAGCGTGTGTGCCCTGCCGGATTGATGATGTTTCTGCAGCCTGATGTTACTACCAATCGGCTGTATTTCATCATCAATCCGGTGGGCACAAGACAGGGCTTTGTTTGATATGTCCTTTTGAAAAAAATAGGGTATCCCCTCGGCTGAGGGATCTATTTGGAATATATGACAATCCCTATAAACCCCTCTAAGGATTAAACGAATAAAAAAAGGTGAAAGGTATGAAAATTATTGTATGCGTTAAACATGTGCCGGATACTGCGGCAAACATCAAGGTCGTGGGAGATAACGGATTTGACGAGTCGGTAAAATTCGTCATGAACCCCTATGATGAATATGCGGTGGAAGAAGCCGTCAGAACCGTTCAGAAGAACGGCGGCGAAGTTGTGGTCGTGTCTGTGGGCAAGCCAAATGCCGCCAATACCGTTCGAAGTGCTCTGGCGGTGGGTGCCGACCGGGGCATTCTTGTCAAGACCGATGCCCAGTTTTTGGACAGCGAAACGACCGCCCTGGCCCTCAAGGCTGTTATCGATCAGGAGGGTATTCCGGATCTTATTTTTACCGGAAAACAGTCCGTAGACAGTGAAGGCATGCAGACCCATTATCGCTTGGCTGGAAAACTGGGCCTCCCTGTTGCATCGGAAGTATCGGCTTTCAGTATGGAAAACGGCAAAGCCATCGTAGAATGTGAAGTGGGCGGTGGTGACCGAGAAGTGATTGAAATGTCCATGCCTTGCGTTATCGGTGCTACAAAGGGCTTGAACGAACCCCGCTACCCCAAACTGCCCGATATCCTCAAAGCCAAAAAGAAACCTTTTGTTGAAATGGAATTGTCCGATTTGGGCATTGCCATGTCATCGATTTCATCCACGACAAAGCTGATACCGGTAAAGGAACGTGGTGCAGCGACGATGCTTCAAGGCTCGGTCGGGGATATGGTTGCAGACCTGGTCAACCGACTTGAGAATGAGGTCAAAGTTCTCTAAATAAATTCGTTGCACGAATTTATATGATGGGACGGTGTCGCTCGTAGAGCGAAAGGCTTGCTTCAATATTATAGCTGATTATATTCTTAATTTAAAACATATTAGGGAGAGAACAAACATGTCCAATATTGGTGTACTGATAGAAATGGATGGGCAAGAGATAAAGACACCCAATTACGGTGTCTTGACGGCAGCCTGCGCGGGCGGAAATGTCGTAGCGCTGGTCTTTACCGATGACGGTGAGGCTTGCAAAACCGATCTGGAGCGTTTTGGCGCAGAGAAGATCGTGACAATGTCTGCGGCGGGGAGTCCGGTTCAAAAGGCAAACCTGCTTGCGGCCGCCACCAAAGAATATGATCTGCGCGTGCTGATGGGGGTTTCCAGCGCACGTGGTCGCGATCTTCTGAGCCGATGTGCCTGCATACTGGATGCACCGCTGGCTCTGGATGCCATACAAGTAAACCTGTCGGATGGGACGGTTGTAAAAAGCCATTTTTCAGGAAAAACCACGGCAGCCATAAAACTCACCGGCGACACGCTGCTGATCGGTCTGCGTCCCAATGTGATCGAGGCCGTTGAAAATCCCGTGTCCGCTGAACTTATTCCCTTTGGCGCAGAAGCAGGCAGCAGCGATGGATTTAAAGTCCTGGAAGTCAAAAAGGGTGGCGCCGGTGCCATTGATTTGACCGAAGCTGAAATTATCATCACCGGTGGACGTCCCATGGATTCGGCTGAAAATTTCAAGATTCTGCATGCCTGTGCCGCGGTCCTGCCGGGTGCTGTCGGCGCGTCCCGGGCGGCCGTGGACGCAGGGTTTGCACCCCACAGCATGCAGGTGGGCCAGACCGGCAAGACGGTTTCACCCAAACTCTATATTGGTTGCGGCCTTTCCGGTTCTGTTCAGCATTTTGCCGGAATGAAAACCTCCCGGGTGATTGTGGGTATCAACACGGACAAAGATGCGCCCATTTTCGGTAAGTGCGACTATGGCATCGTAGGGGATCTGTTCGAAGTCGTTCCGGCATTGACGGAAGCACTCAAAGCCCGTTAGACGATCAGACTGTTAGACTGTTAGGCTGTAGGCGCCTAATAGTCTAACAGCCTAACTGCCTAAATACCTACCTTTTTCAGGCACAAGCCCTTTCTCAATTACCGTCCTAGCCCAGTCGTCAAAAGCACTCAGGTTAGCCGTGGTATGTGAATCCGTATGATAGTCACAACTGGCTACCCGCTGAATGACATCAAATGCCTGACTGTCTTTTGGGAGATGCAGCGGTTTCAGTTCCAACCCATCCCTGCCGGATTTCAGGTATTCACGATGTGCCTGGCAATCGCGCTGGAATGCATCTTCACTGAAGAAATTGAGATTGTCCAGAACCCCAAAACAGTGTCTGGCATTGTGGACGCCAAAATCACACAGGATTTTTCTCCCGCGTTCCCCATCCGAAAGTGCCTTTTCATGGGGTATTTTTTCGCTCGTGCTGCCACCGGATTGAACAGTGGGAAGTCCTGTCACCCACATGTTCAGACGTGCCACGGCCACATTTAAAAGATTCATGGCATCGTTGGAATAATCGAGATCACCATCAGGTCTTGTGGTGCAGGGCATGCCGCCAAACATGCACAACATGCCGGGGTTGATGGTCTGCGTTACCGCCAGCATGAACATGACCTCGGCATGGGTGATCACGATGCAGGCCTCCGGTGTCTGAGGGGCGGTTCTTCCTGCCAGTGGCATGGTTGTCAAGCGTAGATTGTTTCCAGCCCTGGCGCTCTTCATGAGAGCATCCATCATGTTGTCCATGCAGATCAGCGGTGATTTGACGCCGCAAATGGAATCGTGCCAGTCGTCTCTCCCCGCAAACCATTTCACGGAATCCTCACCTTCCATATAAGCGCTGCAGGTGACCTTGATACACCCATCCAGTTTGTCCATGATCTGGTTGCATTTGAGCGGATCGCCTTTTTGGACTTTGACCGGTTGGCTTAGAAATCGAACGACATCGAGGTTTTCCCCAACGACCCCGATGATATGTTCCAGCTCTTCGTAGGTTGCCGGCATGGGGTAACGATCTGCTTCCCGGTATAAAAATGGTGGAATACCGCCGATCCCGAGCGTGTTTTGCCCCTCGTCGCCCGGAAAGGTTTTTGCCGCCGAGGACAGGCATTGATCCACCAATTCCGGAAGCAGAAAGATACGACCGACAGAAGAATCGTAGCCGGCAAGACCGGTGTCTTCCAAAAGAGAAATGACATCTTGATTTTTGGTCTCTATGCCGACTTCGGCCAGGACGGCCTTTGTGGTATCATGAATTCTTTCATAGGCCTGTTTTTCAACAGTGAGTGCCTCGCGATATTCTACCGGGGCTCTATCGATGGCTGCATCAATATCGACCATAGTATTTTCTCCAACACATCAAAGTTATGCCAATATCTTCTTTCGTTCCGGATCGTAGAGCACGCGACTCGGTTCGCGTTTTGCCGGATAGATATCATTGTATGATTCGATTTCATATCCATCTGTAATCCCGCTCATATCTGCAGGAAGATAGCCATAACAGATGTTCATTCCGATGGTGTGTCCGTACCCTGAACTGGAGGTCACCCCCACCACGGTACCGTTGTGCAGAATCGGTGCACTGCCCTGGATCATCAGCGGTTTGCCGGCATCGATGGTAAAGGAGCACAATTTCCATTTTGGACCTTCGGACTTGATTCTTGCCAGGGCCTCTTTGCCGATAAAATCATCCTTGTCGAGCGCGACACAAAAACCCAGGCCGGCATCAAAAGGCGTGTATTCAGGTGAGAGTTCGGAACCCCAGTCGGCGTATCCTTTCTCCAGATGCAGGGAGGCGATTGTTCGGTATCCGGCATTTTTTATACCGAGTTCCTGCCCGGCCTCCCAAAGGGTATCATATACATGACCCGCAAATTCTGTGGGGATATACAGTTCGTAACCGAGTTCTCCGACATAGGTTACCCGAAAGGAAATGACCGGTGCATACCCCACGGCAAAAGATTTGCACGTCCCGAACGGAAAACTGTTGTTGCTCAGATCTTCCTGGGTTGTTTTTTCCAGCAGTGATCTCGATTTCGGCCCGATGACATTGATGACCGCATAGGCCGACGTCACTTCCTTAAATGAAACCGTGCCGTCATCGGGCATGTGGTTTTCGATCCACCAGGATGTGCGAAGGCCAAAGGCCGTGCCGACAACAATTAAGAATTTATCTGTTCTCAAACGGCCGATGGTCATGTCACATTCGATGGTGCCGCGTCCATTACACATCTGGGTGTAAATCACCTTCCCCACAGGCTGGTCGATCTGATTGGCGCAGAGCCGGTTCAATAACGGAAGGGCGCCCGGACCTTGCACCTCGAATTTGCAGAAAGAGGTCTGGTCGATGAGCACCACATTTTCGCGGGCGTTTCGATGTCCGGCAGCCACGTGTTCAAACCAGTTCGGGATTTCGAAAGTAACATCATCCTGCGGTTCAATACCTTCCGGCGCAAACCAGTTGGCCCTTTCCCACCCGTATTTTGCCCCGTAAACGGCGCCTTTTTCCTTGAGCTGGTAATAGAGAGGGCTACGTCTCACTCCTCGCGCGGAGTCATGCTCTTCGTGAGGCCAATGAATGGTATAATGTTTGCCGTATAGTTCCCTTGTTCTTTCCACGTTGTATTTTCGGCTGTGGTGATACGGACCAAATCTTCGGATATCCAGCGGCCAGATATCGAGACTCGGCTCTCCCTCGATAATCCATTCAGCCATCATCCGTCCGGCACCACCGCCGGCAGCTATTCCGAATGCGTTGAATCCCGCAGCTACAAAACAGTTGTCGAGTTCCGGGGCCGGTCCCATAATGGCATCGCCATCCGGGGTAAATGCCTCCGGTCCATTGACCAAACGGGCAATACCGGCTTCTTCGAGGCACGGCGTTCGACGCATGGCCGGATCTGATAACGATTGGAAATGGTCATAATCGGGTTCCAGCAACTGGGAAATGAAATCATTGTCCACGCCATTAACGGCCCAGGGGATCCCGTTGCGTTCATAGCCGCCCATGACCAGACCACCCACCTCGTCTTTATAATAGAGAAGACTGTCTTTGTCGCGGATGGTAGGCAGGTTCGGCGGCATTCCCTGGATCTCGTCGGTGACGAGAAACTGGTGCTGGAAGGGAACCAGGGGTATGTTGACGCCCAGCATTTCCCCTACCTGGTATCCCCACATGCCCGTACAGTTGACGACAATATCGCATTGAATATCACCTTTGTCGGTTTTTACCGCGGCAACCCGTCTCTTGTCGAATTCAAAGCCGGTCACCAGCGTGTGCTCATATATGCTCGCACCTCGATTCCTGGCACCTTTGGCCATGGCCTGGGTGATTCCCGCGGGATCCGCCTGGCCATCTGTGGGCATAAAAGCTGCGCCGATAATATCGTCGATGGTAATGATCGGGCAAAGGTCGTAAGCCTCCTTGGGCGTGATAATATTCATCTCCAGTCCGAAACTGCGTGCCGTGGTAGCCCCCTTTTTCAGTTCGTACATACGCTCCTTTGTGCTGGCGAGATGAAGACAGCCGCTTTTTTTCCAGCCCGTCGTCAATCCTGTTTCAGCCTCGAGCTGTTCGTAGAGACTAACGCTGTACTGCAGCATCCGGGTAATGTTTCGTTCACTGCGCAGTTGGCCCACAAGCCCGGCAGCATGCCAGGTAGAACCACTGGTCAGCTCTCCCTTTTCGAGTATCACCACGTCTTTCCACCCCATCTTGGTTAGATGGTATGCTGTGCTGCAACCAATAATGCCACCACCGATAATTACAACCTGTGCACGATCTTGCATGAGTCTTCTCCTTAATAAAATCGCTGTGCGATTTTATCTGACGCGGCTTCGCCGCTTTTTAAAATTAGCATAAATTCAATGAACCCTTCTCATACCTTGTATGCTGGATGCTTTAACTGGATGCTGCTGCCCGTTGTCGCTGTTCGCTATCCTCAACCCTTGCATTCTCCTCCAACCCTCCAACCCTTTTTTACTCCGTTGCCTCGTCGATGATTTCAGCAATATCTTTACCTGCCTCTCCCTGACAGTCCGAAATGCCGTCTCCAAGCATGGTCACACAGAACGGACAGGCCGCGGCAACCGTTTTCGAACCGGTTGACAGTAACTCTGTCGAACGTTCTATGTTGATGCGTTTTCCAATGGTTTCCTCCATAAACATCCTTGCGCCACCCGCGCCACAGCAAAATCCTTTGTCCCCGTGGCGTTCGGGCAAAACCAATTTACCACCTGTGTTCATGCTGCGCAGGAGTTCTCGCGGAGCATCAATAATGCCGTTCCACCTCCCCAGATAGCAGGAATCATGAAAAGCAATATCTCCCAAAGAAGTGCCGTTGGGCTTCAGACGACCCTGTTTCACCAAATCCAGCAAAAACGTCGTATGGTGAACAACATCAAATTTTGCGCCGAACTGAGGGTATTCGTTTTTAATGATGTTGTAACAGTGAGGGCAGCCTGTTAGAATTTTTTTGGGCTTGTATTGATTGAGGGTCTCAACGTTTTCCTGAATCATCATCTGGGCCAGGTATTCATTTCCAGCCCTGCGGGCCATATCTCCATTACAGCGTTCTTCCTGGCCGAGTATGGCGAAATTGACTCCGGCTCTTTTTAATACGCGGACCAGCGCTCGAGATATTTTCTTTCCGCGATCGTCGAAGGATCCGGCGCATCCGACGAAATAGAGAAGGTCGGATTCGGGTTGATCCGACATGAGGGGTACATCCAGATCTTTGCACCAGTCAGCCCGGGTGTCGTTGGAAAACCCCCATGGATTTGACTGGTTTTCCAGATTTGTAAATGTTTCCTGCATTTCCGGCGGGAATGCAGCCTCCATAAGGACCTGGTATTTTCTAGCTTCCAGGATAATATCCAGGTGCTGGATATTGACAGGACAAATGTCTTCGCAGGCCCGGCAGGTCGTGCATGACCACAGGACATCTGCAGTTACGGGAGATGCCTCTCGAACCAAAGGCTCAACAGCGTCGATGTTGCCTGCCAAAAGCGGTCCTGCCTGATCGAAAAGATCGTGTTTGATATCAGACACCACCATCTTGGGCGAAAGAGGCTTGTCGGTGGTGTCTGCCGGACATTGCTCCTGGCATCGGCCACACTCCGTGCAAGCATACAGATCGAGTACCGATTTCCAGTTTAAATCAGAAACACGGCCGAGACCGAAGCTTTCCGCATCCTCGTCTTCGATATCCGTTTTAATAATCGCTTTTTCCCGTTCCAAAGGCTTTAAAAAAACATTGGGTACAGCTGCCAGCAGGTGCAGATGCTTAGACCCGGGAATATAAATGAGAAACCCAAGAATCGTCAGAATGTGGATCCAGTAGGATATTTCATACCCTATCGCTAATTGTCCTGCAGTCAGAGACGGAAAATCGAATAGACTCGCCAAACCGGCTGACACCGTGAAGAAGGCTGAATAGTCAAATCCACCCTCAGCGAGTTGAGACATCTGAAAGGCATTGACAAAGTGAAACGACACGATGATGACGGCTGTGAAAAGAATGATGAGTTTTGCATCCAGACTGTTGGTTAAATATTCAGGTTTCTCAATCAAGCGTCTGTAAAGAGCATATCCAAGCCCAAACAGAACAAAGATTGCGAGGGTGTCAGCGGCAAGGAGATACGCACCATAAAGACCGGGTGAAAACTGAGAAATGTGAAAACCGGGAAATACGCCTTGAATCATCAACTCCAGGGAGTGAGGCTGGACAGCCAGAAAACCAAAAAATATCAAGGTATGGGCCAAGCCCGGGAGGAGCTTTCGCCTGACATTCGACTGACCGATCACGTCCGTGAAAAGTGTTTTGACCCGCTCGGGAAAACGATCGATTTGCAGGGTCGCCTCGCCTTTTACGGCCATCATAATTCTGACAAGATGCCTGACCTTGACAAAAAAAAGACTGAATGCGGTTATAAGGAGGACCGCCATGATGAAAGATTTAACTATCGTATAGGTACCCATTTATCCTCCACCGTGGTTCAAGATACAATCACGACGTGAACGCCCATTTTATCGAGATATTTCTGAAAATCGGAAGGTATTTTCCGGTTGGTTATAAGGACATTAATGTGTTTAAGAGGCGCAATCGATATTTCAGCAACCAGACCGAATTTGGGATGATCCGCCATGACGATCACCTGACCCCGTGTCTGCTGAATCATACTTCTTTCGATGGCCGCTACTTCAAGGTCCGGTGTGCTCACACCGGCACTGAGGCTGAGCCCGTCGGCGCCGATAAAAACCTTGGTGGCATTTACCTGCCGGATCATTTCCATGGTCAACGGCCCTGCAAGCGCGTGCGTTCTGGGGTTGTACGTACCGGGCAGCACCACCAGCTCGGCTGCCATATTCATTGTTTCCGATTCCGATATTACACCGAGATTGTTGGTAAAAATTGTAAAAGGCAGGGCGGGGTCCACGAAACGAACCAACATCGATGCCGTGGTTCCTTCTCCAATGTAAACCGTGTCATGGGGTTCGATCAGGGACGCAGCTTTTTGGGCAATTTTTTCTTTTTGCTCACGATTCTCGTTTATGCTGTTTCGGTAATGAAAGTTGCCTGCCACCCGCTCCTGTCGGAACACAGCCCCGCCATGGGTTCTTTCCACAAGACCCGATTGTTCGAGAACATCCAGATCTCGGCGAATCGTCATCTCGGATACACCGAGCAGTTTGCTCAAATTTGAACTCCGCGTACTGAAATCTTCTTTCAGGATATCGATTATTCGTTGTTGCCGTTCGGCAGGCAGATACGAATGATTTTCAGTCTTATTTTTCAGTGTATATATCATCTGTTAAGCGGATATGTTTAAGGTAATTGTTCAGGTATCCATTACCAGACTCGCCGGATCAAAATCGGGATTTTTCGGTTCAACTCCCCATTCTTTTTCCACTTCAGTCACAAACCTTCGTAAATCAGCGGCCACGGAATCAGAAAGGGGTGTCGGTTTATGGTTGACCAATATATCTTTGACCTTTGCATTGGCCAAATCATAGGGGTCAGGTTTTCCGGCATTTATCCAGGTGGTTCGATTCATGCGTTGAAAAAATTGCGGTCTGCTTTGTGTGCGCATATATTTCAGGGTCATAGGTGACATGAGAAAATCGGACTTGGAGCCTCCTTTTCTGACTTCATCCACACATAATGTCTCATCACTGACTTCGACCCCACCAAGAAAATACTTTACCATATTAATTATGTCGCTATCCAATAACAATTGGGCATAATCCACAACCATGCCGCACTCTAACATTCCTGCTCCGTATAAGACATTGTTCCCTGACATTGCCGCAATGAGAGCTGTTAGAGTTTTTTCATGGCCGGCTTGTGCCCCACCGGCGATATTGCTATCCGTCTACGTCCCGCCGCTCCAGGAAGGCACTTTGTAAAATTGGGCCATTTGGGCGTTCATGGCGGCAAATAATGCCATTTCCGGAGAGCCCACCGCAGCTTCGGCGCTTTTTAGATCCATGGATGTCGTTGAACTGCTGCAAATCACCGGCGCTCCGGGTCGCACAGCCTGGTGCATCACGACGCAAGCGAGAAATTCGGCATTTTGAACAGCCTGGGTGCCTGCCAAGGTAATCGGACTGGTGGCGCCCGACAGCGCCATGGTTGTAAAACGAACAGGAATGCTGAGTTCGGCGGCCTTCATACCAATTTCGCAGCAATGTTTGACCAGGCGTAAAGGGGTTACCGGGCAGGTAGAAGCGCATATCAGGGGATTATCCACCAAGGTGTCTTCTCCACCGGCAATGATGGCTGACATTTGATAGATTTTTTCCAGGCACTTGCCGTCACCAGGCCCTAAGCTAACCGGTTTGTCCGTGTTATTCACAAGCGCTTCATAATTATGGAGTGTATAGGTAATGGGGTCTACATCCAGCGAAGAAACAGGTCTATGACAAACGCCATAGGCATCCAGTGCATCCATTAATCTTGCTCCGGCAGCCAGATCCTTTTTGGTCGAGTCCCTGATTTTACCGGTATTGATATCGACAACACTGACACCTTCGCCAAATGAGGTGAACGTCACCCTTTTACCTTCCATGATGTAGCTTTTATCATGGTTACGTGCTCCCAGCACAATTCTGGACGGTGCTGTTCTTATGGCTTTTTCTACAAGATAGTGAGGAATTTTGACGATTCTTTTGTCGATATCTACCCGGCAGCCGATAGAATGGAAGAGATCAATGGCAGTCATCATCTTCCACATAAACACCGGTTTTTTCGAGTATTTCAAGACTGGCATAGTGGATATCGGCAATCTCATCGTCGGACAATACTTTGAAATCAATACCTTTGATTTGAAATTTGCCGCTGCAAATGGCACGATTCATTTTTTTCCTCCTTTCACATGGGTAAATGAATGAAATATTTCGTCCTTATAGTATGTTTGTTTATGATGTCAAGTGTTAGTTTAAATATATTAATGAACATGATAAATGATTTGAGACCCCTCCTGCTCATGGCGTTTTTCTGATAAAATGATATGTGTTTATAATAGACTTTATTGGTAATTAAACTAAATGAATAGCGAATATATATATCCGAGTATTCATGCGTGGCAATTGCTTGTCCTGTTGAAATGATGCAAGGCAATCGTTGATGGTTCATATCTTATTTTATATGTCTATTTGAACTTATACGAACATACACCGGTTTGACTGTTTTTGCTTGACGGCACGCAGTGACAATTTTCCTGCCACAGGGAGTTCAAGCCCTTAAAGCATTGACACGATTCAATCTATTTAATAACTTAAATGAAACCATGTAATGATTTTATTTAAAAAGGAATCCTCAATATGAACACGCTTCGGATAAACGTCTTCTTTGCTCTTTTTGTTTTCTTTTTAAGCCTCTATGGAGTTATCCTCATACCCGCTGCCATCGCCGACACCCAATATGTTTCAGATTTGATGATCATTTCCATGAAAGAAGGCCAGGATCCTGATACCCCTGTAATAGGGTATCTGCGGTCTGCGGCGTCGGTTGAGGTTCTGGAAGAAACCGAAGATCTGATGCGAATCCGGACCGAAGACGGCACCCAGGGATGGGTCAGAAAAAAATTTATCGTGAAAGACAAACCCAAAGCCGTCATCATCAGGGAACTTGAAGAGAAAATCGCCCTGCTTGAGGCCGATATCAAAACCCTCCAGAAAGGATCCGACCCCCAGGGCTTATCGGATACGATAAAAGAATACAAACAACAGATCGTAACACTGACGGCATCCTTGGAAAATGAAAAGAAAACGACATTGACCTTACAAAACAATCTGCAACAGGTAAATGCCAAGTACCAAGCGCTTGTGAACACGCATAAAAACGATGCCGACACCATCAAAGAACTCGCTTCCCTAAAAAACGAAAACCAGGCCCTGAAAGATAAGATTGCAAATCTGCCGCCCATTGATTCAAGCCCCATGCTGCCGGGAAACATGAAATGGTTTCTCATCGGCGGTGGTGTCCTGCTTTTAGGTTTTATCATGGGCAGGGTCATCAGGGGGGGAAAGCGGGCATACCGGTACTGAAGCCATAAGCTTTAAGCTGTAAGCTGTTTATGGCTTACACCTCAACTTTCGGGTTGTACCATAGATAGAGCGAAATGGGATTATTCATTTCGCGTTCGTTGAACCCAGAAAGTTACGTTACCTTTTAAAGCTTAGAGCTCGTTTTCCGCGATCTTGCGGATCACGTTTGTCGTGTAGGCAACATCCTCCAATGTATTGAAATATCCGAAACTGACCCGGATGGTGCCTTCAGGGTAAGTGCCCAGCGTCTGATGGGCCAGAGGGGCACAGTGCAGACCGGATCTCACCAGGATGTCATGCTTGGTGTCCAGCAGATCGCCGGCTTCATCCGTGGTGATCCCTTCTTCCAGCCAGGCCAGATTGATGGAACCACACCCGGTAAAACCCGGATCATCCTGACTGGGCATGATGCTGTCGAATGTCAATGAAACAGTGGCGGTCTGACGCTCTGCATCCAGAGGGCCGTAAATCGTTACCCCCTGAACATCATACAGGTTATCTAAAAACGCCGTCAGCAAGACCTTTTCGTGTTCCCGGATCTTTTCGATCCCCTCACCCAGCAAAAAGGCCACACCGGCACCAAGGCCGGCTAAACCGACATTGTTTTGCGTACCGCTTTCCAGGGCATCCGGCAGAAACTCAGGCTGCACCATTTTTTCAGAAACAGATCCCGTGCCGCCCCGCTTCAAAGGGCGGATGGACACGCCTTCCCGCATGTAGAAGCCACCGGTACCCTGCGGCCCCATAAGCCCTTTGTGCCCGGTAAAGGCCAGAAAATCGATAGCGTCATCCATTACATCGATGGGATAACACCCGGCGGTCTGGGCCGCGTCCACCAGCAAGGGTATGTCGCCGATGATGGATCTGACAGCGTGAATATCCTGAATCGTTCCACAGACATTGGAGGCATGGTTAAGAATCACCAGGGATGTTTTTTTATCGAGAGCCCTGCCGAGAGCGTCCATGTCCAGATAGCCTTTTTGGTCACAGGGGATGATGGACACGGATATCAAACCGCTCGTTTCGAGGTATTTCAGGGGCCGTATAACCGAGTTATGTTCCATGGCGGTGGTGATAACGTGGTCGCCCTGGTTCAGAAAACCATTGATAATGGTGTTGAGAGATTCCGTTACGTTCAGGGTAAATATAATTCTCGATAAATCGTCTATATGAAACAATCGGGCGATATGTTCTCGGGTATTCTGTATGATCCTGGACGCTTCAATGGCAAGTTTGTGTCCTGAACGACCCGGGTTGGCCCCGACATGATTGAGATAATGGATCATGGCATCCTGAACCTGGGGCGGTTTGGGAAAGGATGTTGACGCATTATCGAGATAGATCAGCTTTTTCATAGAAATCTCTTTAAGCTGTTTAGGTTGTTCAGAGCGACAACGTCGCGCCCAATAAATTCGTGAAACGAATTTATTAGTGGATTAAAGCCGGCAGAAACAGAACCAGTTTCGGGAACAACATGAGTATAAGGATACAGAGAAGATAGGCCGGCAGAAAATAGGCCACGCCCTTGAAGACGTCTTCCAGGGGCACATCTTTTGCCATACCACCCACCACATAGGTTGTGGCCCCTACCGGCGGCGTTACAGCGCCCAGTGTTGTCACCACGGTAATGGTGACCCCGAACCAGATGGGGTCATAGCCGAGTTCCATGGCTACAGGGAAAAAAATAGGGATCGTAATCAAGAGCAATGCCAGGGCATCCATCACGGCACCCCCCACGATATATATGGCAAAGATGATCGCCATGATGACCATGTCCGGCACCGGCAACCCCACAACCCATGAGGCGATGTCATACGGTATTCGGGTTACCGCCAGGAATCGACCGAATATCATGGCACCGGCCACGATGACGATCACCATACAGGAAACCCGGATGGTATCGGTAATGGCGGTCAGAAAACCCTTCCAACTGAGTTTTCGCTGAATGACACTGAGCAGAACGGCGAAGAGAGAACCCACAGCACCGGCCTCGGTGGGTGTAAAAAAGCCAAAATACAGACCCATCATCACCAGCATGAACAGAATAGCCATTTCAAAGGCACCCGAGAGCCCCTTTAGCTTTTCGATAAAGGTGGTCCGGGGGCCCATCGGTCCCCAGTCCGGATGCATTGTGCAGACAACATAGACCGTCAGAATCAGCAAAACCGCCAGAACAATTCCTGCGCCGATTCCGCCGTAAAACAGGCGGGCAATGGACTGTTCCGTGGAAAGACCGATAACGATCAGCACCACGCTCGGCGGGATCACCACACCTAGTGTCGAACCGCATGCTATCGCTCCCGTACTCAGCCTTGAATCATAGTGGTATTTTTTCATCTGGGGAAGTGCTACGGTGGTCATGGTGGCGGCAGTTGCGGCGTTGGAACCGCAAATTGCCGAAAATGCCGAACAGGCCATGATGGTCGCCATGGCCACGCCACCACGAATCTGGCCCACCCATTGATAAGCTGCCTTGTATAGTTTTTCGTTGACACCCGAATAAAACGCGATCTGTCCCATGAAAATAAACAAAGGGATGACGGTCAGACCGTATTTGGAAAAGGTCTCCCACAAAACAGAACCCAGCATGTTCAACCCTGCTTTGAAAGAGATAAGATAACAGAACCCGCAGAATCCCACGATGCCCATGGCAAACCCCACAGGGGTGCCGAGTAAAAAAAGCATCAACAAGAGAATGACGATGCCGAGAATACCGATAACAGCCGGGGTCACGATGCTTCCTCCTTCGCGGGTATGAGTTGTTTCAAGAAATCGGTAAGAAGAATCAGGGCCAGCACACCACAACCGAGGGCGACCGCATACGTGAATGGGTAGTAGATGATTCTAAGGGTTTCCGTGACCTCACCGGTGGTTCTGAGGGTGTTTGCCTTTATTGCCAACTGCCATCCGGCCAGGATAAAAAATACGAAACACATGGCATTGTTGATTGCCGCAAGGACCCAGCGGGTTTTTTGGGGGAAGACGTTTACCAGCACATCCACGGCAATATGACCTTTTTTGATCTGGGTATAGGCCAGGGCAAAGGCTGTCAGCATAGCGCCTGAAAATCCCATCAGTTCATACGTCCCGCTGACGGGCACCCAGAACATACGGAAAACAATATTGGCACATGTCAGCAGGACCATGAAAATGAGAATAAGGCCCGCCAGAAATGTCAGTA
>CAWKCS010000033.1:0-120489 GCA_963848165.1 uncultured delta proteobacterium
TATGCGGCTGGAGATAGGCGGCATAAAGCGCGGCAGCCGCAGACGTATCACCGGTTGACGCACAGATAGCCAGCACATCGGAAACAAATCCCTGCTGAACCAGAAAATGGATATAGCTCAAGGCACTTGCCATGCCACGATCTTTAAAGGAGGCGCTGGGGTTTTGTCCATCGTTCTTGAAATAGAACTTGATCCCCACCTTTTGTGATAATGCCAAATTGGCTTCTACCAGCGGTGTATGCCCTTCACCGAGGTAGACAACGGAATCAAGGGGAATGGCAGGCCCCAGGAATTCATGGTAGCGGTAGATGCCTTTAAGAGCGGGGATATTCAGCATTCGACGATAGTCGAAGATTTTGTGCCACGTCTCGCCGGAGATGGATTTCAATCGATCGAAGTCTTTGTCAAAAAGCAGAAGAACATGGCCGCATTGGGGGCAGGTATAGAGCAGTTTCTCAATGGGGTGTTCATTGCCGCATCCCAGACATCGATAGCGAAGGGCTCCTGCCAATTTCGGGATCAGGTACGGTTGAATATCACTGGGAAAATGTTTGATTTTCATGGTTCGATTGTTTTCATGTTGCCCATATAGGGTTGCAGCGCTTTGGGAATCAGAATGGTGCCATCAGCTTGTTGGCAGTTTTCCAGAATGGCTGCAACGGTTCTTCCGACGGCCAATCCTGAACCATTGAGGGTATGAACCAGCTCCGTACCCTTTTTCCCTTTTCTGCGAAATCGAATATTGGCTCGCCTGGACTGAAAATCTTCAAAATTGCTGCAGGATGAAATTTCCCGATATACATTCTGGGATGGCATCCAGACCTCGATATCATATGTTTTTGCAGATGAAAAACCAAGATCACCGGTACAGAGGGTGATAATTTGATAGGGTAGCTCAAGGGTACTCAAAATTTTTTCTGCATTTTGCAAAAGTTTTTCCAGTTCGGTATAGGAATTTTCAGGCGTCGTAAATTTAACCAGTTCGACCTTGTTGAATTGGTGCTGACGAATGAGACCTCGTGTGTCTTTGCCATAGGAGCCCGCTTCTGAACGGAAACAGGGTGTATGGGCTGCGTACAGGATCGGCAGGTCCGACTCATCCAGGATTTCTTCCTGGTGGATATTGGTTACCGGGACTTCAGCGGTGGGTACGAGATAATATGGCCAGCCTTCAATTTTAAACAGGTCTTCCTTGAATTTGGGTAACTGACCGGTATTTTTCATGCTGGTTTCATTGACGATGAATGGAGGCAGGACCTCCTTGTATCCGTGTTCATTCGTGTGGATATCGAGCATGAAATTGATCAGCGCCCGTTCAAGTCTTGCTCCGGCGCCAAAGCAGAGGGGAAAACGGGTTCCGGTTATCTTGGTTGCCCTGTCCAGATCAAGGATACCCAGTCGTTCACCAAGTGTCCAGTGGGGTTTGGGTTCGAATTGAAAATCCGGGCGCTTGCCGACCGTCTTGATGATCGGGTTGTCGGAGCTGTCGATTCCCACAGGAACAGATGCATGCGGCAGGTTGGGTATCTGCATCAAGATTTCCCGCGTTTGCTCCTCATTTTCCGACAAGGGTATTTCCAGCGCTTTTATTTTTACGGCAACGTTCTTCATGTCAGCTACAAGTGCATCTGTATTTTCGCCATTTTTTTTCATTTTGGCAATCTGGTCTGACACAACATTGCGACGATGCCTTAAGTCTTCAATTTCAAATAGAATCTCTCTTCTTTTCTCGTCGGCTTTTTTGAACCGTGATACGTCTGCGATGCTGCCACGATCTGACAACATTCTTTCGATATCTTCCAGGTGATCTCTTACGAATTTGATTTCCAGCATAGCAATCTCATATTGGGCTGTGTTGAGCTATATCGGGTTGTTTCATTTTGACGGTTATCAAGCGTTGAACCGCAATAGCGATCGCATTCCCCGTTGCCTGTCGAAGATCCAGATTTATCGGGTACGCGGGGTTAGCGAACGAGTCAGGAAGATAATTTCTTGATTATTTCGGGCTTTCGAATTACCCGTCCGTCTAACATGCCCGTTCAATTTAGTCAATGATTATTGAAAGTTGACTTTTATCCAATTATTTATTATATTAATTAGTTCATACAAATACAGTGTGCATGTTTTAATTTCGATTTCCGGAGAATACCATGGAAGAACTGCAAGAATCAAAAAGTGATATCCGTAATCGTGTTGTAACGACCATTCAGGCTCTTTCCGTAGAAGAACTGGCAGCAAAGACGTCTCAAATTGAAAACCGGCTCTTTGAATTTGCAAATTTTTTGGAGGCAAATATATCCCTGCTTTACATGCCGCAAAAATTTGCGGTTGATACGAAAAATATCATCCAGCGTTGCTTTGACTATCGTAAAATCGTTGCTCTTCCGACGTTTAATACGGAAAAACACGGGATGCAGCCCTTCAAGGTTGATGCGATTGAGGCAGACATGACACTCGGGCCACGCAATATCCTGGAGCCGGACCCGGAACGGTGTAAAATCATACCGATAGAGAGAATCGATATTGCCATTATCCCTGGGGTGGCGTTGGATGAAAAAGGGGGCAGGATCGGTTCCGGCGAAGGCTACTATGACAGATTTATCGGAAAATTGCCAATCACGACCCGAAAAGTTGCCTTGTCACTGGAATGTCAGATCGTTCAGCAGGTTCCCATGGAGTCACATGACAGGTTCATGGATATCATCATCACGGAAGACCGGGTTATCTACAAAATATAACCCGGAAGTTTCATGAAATACTCGGAATAGATCAATTCTCAGGAAGGATTCAATATCTTCCCGAGGTCCTGCAGGTTTTTACTTTCTCCGACTGCAATGACCGTATCACCCGACATGATTCTGGACTCAAACGAAGGATTGAAAATCATGTTGCCATCAGGCTTTTTGATGGCAATAATGATCAGATTGAAGTTTTGGCGTATTCCCGAATCTTTGAGTATGACGTCCTTTAAAGGGGAACCGGGTTTGACGGGTATTTCTTCCATTTGAATATCCGTGCGTTTGGATCCGAATGCAAGATCCAGAAATGTCGTAACGGTGGGGCGCGTGATGCGCTGGGCCATTCGTGTAGCACCCATTTCGTAGGGGGATTCAACGATGTCGGCTCCGGCGGCGCGAAGTTTTTTTGAAACATCCATATCGGAGGCCCGGGCGGTAATCAAAAGATTCGGAGCGAGCTGTCTGGCCGTCAATACCAGGAAAACGTTTTCCGCATCCGTGCCCAACGCGGCCACCAGCCCCTTGGCACGCTGAATACCAGCTTGAAGCAACAGGGACTCATCGGATGCATCCCCGCAAAGATAGAGTATCTGTTCTGTATCCATTTCGGGAACAAGTTTTTCGTTGTTCTCTATTACCACCAGATCGATGGGGGAGCTTTTCAATGTTTCGCAGAGTACCCTGCCGATTCGTCCGTATCCGCATATAATGTAGTGGTTTTTTAAATAATTGATTTTTCTGTCCAATTTTCTCCTCCCCAGCACGGCCCGAATATTTCCCTCAACCATGAACTGTATGACGCTAGCTGCCACATACATAAAAAAGCCGACACCCAGAAAGATTAAAAAAATAGTGTACAAGCGTCCGGCTTCCGAAATGGTGCGAACTTCCCCATAACCGACGGTAGAATAGGTAATAACGGTCATGTAAAGGGCGTCCAAAAGATTCCATCCTTCGATCAGCATGTACCCGCCGGTGCCGATGCCTAATATGACGAAGGAAAAAAAGATCGCCATAGCGATATGTTTTGTGCTATTCATACATCCTCTCGGTCCACTGGTTGAGATAGGTCATTGTGGACAAGTTCTATATAAAATTCAAGTGGTTTTTCTATGTGGAACGTTATTTTGACAAATGCTGTATATCATACGAATAAAACCCGGTAACTTCAGCCGCCGGCTTATTGACGGAAAATTTTTCTTCTGATAGAAATCTGCCGATGAAAACCGAACCGAGAAAATTTAAGCGCCTACGGGAGGAGATGGTGGAGAAGCAGGTCGAAGCTCGCGGCATTCACGATCCGAATGTACTGCTTGCCATGAGCAGGGTTCCCAGGCACCTTTTTGTCAGTGAAGCGTTGATGGATCAGGCATATGGTGATTTTCCATTGCCTATCGGAGCCCAGCAGACCATATCACAACCTTTTATTGTGGCTGAAATGACCCAGGCGCTTCAGCTGAAAAACGAGGACAGAGTGTTGGAAATCGGCACCGGTTCCGGTTACCAGGCAGCCGTTTTAGCCGAAATTGTTTTTCGAGTCTATACCATCGAAAGGCTCCACGCGCTATTTATCAAAACCCGTCGTCTTTTTGATTCATTACGCTATTACAACATTGTCACACGATATTCCGATGGAACAACAGGGTGGAAAGATGAAAGCCCTTTTGATGCGATTGTCGTGACGGCGGGAGCGCCAAGCATACCGAAAATACTGATAGACCAGCTTGCTTCAGGGGGCCGGATGGTGGTTCCGGTAGGCGACCGCCATTCACAGGATTTAATCAAGATAACCAAAGACGAGAAGGGCGTGCACGAGACAAACCTTGGTGGATGCAGATTTGTCAAACTTGTCGGCGAGCATGGATGGAAAGCATAGCGGAATAGATTCACATGCTCAAAAAACTATACGAATGGGTGCTGAAATGGGCGGATACACCGTATGGTGGCTGGGCTCTGTTCATACTTGCCTTCAGTGAATCATCATTTTTCCCGATACCCCCGGATATCCTTCTGATTGCCCTGGCAGTGGGTAAACCGAAAAAGGCCTTGAAGTTTGCCCTGATCTGCTCTATCGGGTCGGTTCTGGGCGGCATCGCAGGTTATTTGATCGGTTGGCAATTCATGGCGGTGGTGGGTCATAAGATCATCGCTTTTTATGGGCTTACGGAAAAAGTTGCCACCATAGCGTCTTTGTACAATCAATATAATGCCTGGGCCGTCGGAATCGCCGGTTTTACGCCGATTCCTTATAAGGTCTTTACCATCACAGCCGGTGCATTCAGGATCAATTTCCTCATATTTCTGCTCGCATCGACTGTTTCGCGATCAGCTAGATTTTTTCTGGTGGGAGGGCTTATTTTTATTTTTGGGCCCCGAATCCAGGTTTTTATCGACAAATATTTTAATCTGCTGGCCATTGTCTTTACCGTGTTGCTCGTTGCCAGTTTTTTCCTGATCAAGGTTCTCTTCTAAAACCCGAGCTTTATATGAAACGTACCGGTTTAAAACCAAAATTTCATAATGCTGATCGGCTCTGATGCAAGGCATTTCAGCCTGAAGCCGTAGCGTGCTACTGCAAAGGCTGAATAACACAGCAGCAGAACTGATCAGCTAGCTGCATTTGGAGAACCCACACGCATGACAGTTCAGACATCCCTCCTCGTGTGACAGCACGCTACCACACTCCGGGCATCCGCCCATGAATAAAGTGCTTTCGCTTACTTCGGAATTGGTCAAATTTTTCAGGACCCGTGCCATGGCATCCGGGCAGGACAAAACCATCTTACCGTTCTGCCACGCCGGGGATGGGCAGCGAATACCGGTGAGTTGTCTGATGATGGCATCCACATCCACACCGGAGCGCAGTGCCAGTGACGCCAGGCGACCGGCTGCTTCAATCTGAGACGATGCACATCCACCGGTTTTCCCCATCTGGGCAAATACTTCACATATACCTTTGGAATCTGAATTGATGGTGACATAGAGTTTCCCGCATCCGGTCTGGATCCGCTCGGTCATGCCGTGTGTTCTCAGCGGTCTCGATCTCGGTGCGATGGGTGGCTTGTCCTTTGTATCCTTCAAACCGGTCCCAATCGTCAGCACCTGCTTGTCCCGACTGCCGTCCCGGTAAATAGTGACCCCTTTGCATCCGAGTCTGTAGGCTGAAAGATAAATTTCTTCCACGTCTTTTTCGGTCGCTTCTGTGGGAAGATTGACGGTTTTCGAAACAGCATTGTCCGTGTGTTTCTGAAAGGCGGCCTGAATTCTGACATGCCATTCCGGTGAAATGTCGTGCGATGTTTTAAACAATTTTTTAATCCGTTCCGGAATCTCGTCAATTTTCGCAAGAGAGCCGTCAGCGGCAATTTTATCGATCAGGCTCTTGTGGAAAAATTTTTCAGCTTTCGCCATCTTTACAAACAGCGGATGCACGTCATACAGTGTCTCGCCATCCAGTACACGACGTGTTTGCACAATTGAAAAAACCGGCTCTATGCCGCTCGAGACGCCGGCAATGATACTGATGGTACCCGTGGGTGCAATCGTGGTTGTGGCGGCGTTTCGCATATAGGGTGTCTCGGGGGTGTCATAGATACTACCGGGATAGTTTTTGAAATTACCCCGCTTTTTAGCCAGTGAAGCAGAGGCATTTTTCGATTCGCAGGAGATAAATTCCATAAGGGACTCACCTTGCGATACAGCCTCCTCGGAATCATAGGAAATTCCCAGTTTCAATAATAAATCGGCAAAACCCATGACACCCAGCCCGATTTTTCGATTGGCTTTGCTCATGACTTCGATTTGGGGCAGGGGATATCTGTTCATCTCGATGACATTGTCCAGAAAGTGTACGGCATCATGGACCGTGCTTTTCAGTCGGTTCATGTTGAGGCTGTTTTTCGTCACCATTTGGGAAAGATTGATAGACCCCAGTGTACAGGATTCATAGGGCAGTAACGGCTGCTCACCGCAGGGATTTGTCGCCTCGATGTCCCCAATCTGCTTTGTTGGGTTGTCATCATTGATTTTATCGATAAAAATAATGCCCGGTTCCCCGGTTTTCCAGGCGGAGCGAACGATCATATCGAAGATTTTTCTTGCGGGAACACGCTGGGCCGTCTTGTTGGTACGCGGATTGATCAGGTCGAAGTCGGATTTGGTATCCAGGGCGTCCATGAATTGTTTTGTCAGGCCGACCGATATATTGAAATTGTTCAAGCGGGTCAAGTCATTCTTGGTTTCGATAAAGGCTTCGATATCGGGGTGATCGACACGCAGAACGCCCATATTGGCACCCCGTCGCGTGCCACCCTGTTTGACGGTTTCCGTGGCGATATCGAACACGGTCATAAAAGAGAGGGGACCGCTCGAAATACCTGCCGTGGAAAGAACCACGTCTTTGGCGGGTCTGATTTTTGAAAAGGAGAAACCGGTACCACCGCCACTTTTATGAATCATGGCTGTATGTTTGACGGTTTCAAAAATAGATTCCATGGAGTCTTCTATGGGAAGCACAAAACATGCCGCCAGTTGTCCCAGACGCCTGCCTGCGTTCATCATGGTGGGCGAATTGGGTAAAAACCACAGGTTTGCAAGGAGTTTTTGAAATTTTATTTCCGTTTTTTTGACATCAGCATCAGGGTCAAACAGTCGGTCTGCTTCGGCCACACTCCTGGCGACCCGTTGAAACATATCTTCAGGTGATTCAATGGCCTTACCGCTGGCGTCTTTTTTCAGATAGCGTTTTTCCAGAACCACCCGTGCATTTTTTGAGATGGATATTTTCATGTTATTTCCCTTGGACGGTTTTTTTAGCATATTTTTTTTTAAGTTTTTTATTGACGATGGGCGGTACCATGTCGGCAATGTCACCGCCGAATTGAGCGGCCTCCTTGATAATGGACGAGCTTGTGAATATCCAGCGTAGGCCGGTCATCAGGAATACGGTTTGGATGTCGCGCCTCAGCCGCCGGTTCATCAAGGCCATCTGGAACTCATATTCAAAGTCAGAAACAGCCCGCATGCCCCGTAAAATGGCGTGGGCTTTTTTGTGATGGGCATAGTCCACCAGGAGTCCGTCAAATACATCGAATTCGACGTCGGCAAATTTTTTCATACTGATCTGCAACATTTCCATACGTTCTTCTACGGAAAAAAAAGATTCTTTTGATGGATTCAACAAAATAGCCACGATGATTTTATCGAAAATGGAAAGCCCTCTTTCAACGATATCAAGGTGTCCGTTGGTAATTGGATCGAAAGAGCCCGGATAGATTGCAATTTTTCCCATTCGTTTTCAGCCTCCGTAAAAAAATAAACCATAATTACAAGTTGTTAGGTAATTTTATTCTTCGCCAGTGTAGAAAAATTCATACCATATAAGCCAAAAAAGAGACAAGGGTTTTTCCATACCTTCTCTGATCCAAGAGTCCAAAATCGGCTATAGGCAGGGGAAGTTCGTCCATACCGCCATGTTCCAGGACAAGGCAAGCGTCTGGTGTCAGGGCCTTATTTGTTTTCAAGTGTGCTAAAGTCGGCAATAGCATGCCTTTATGGTAGGGTGGATCCAGGAAGATGAGATTATACGGGCGGTCCATGAGATTGCAGGCAGTTCAGATTACGTTCGATATCCCATGAAATAATACGGGCACGTGTTTTAAGCTTGCACGAACGCAGATTTTTTTCCAGCAGCGAAATAGCCGCAGGTGCCTTGTCGATAAAGGTGGCCATGTCGGCACCCCTGCTCAGCGCCTCTATGCCCAGAGCACCGCTGCCGGCAAACAGATCCAGAACAACTGCACCGGGGACGCGATCAGACAGAATGTTGAAGATGGCCTCTCTTGTTCGATCGGAAGTGGGGCGAATGCCTTTCCCATGAAAGGGGTGGAGTTTTTTCCCTCTTAGGGCACCACTGATGATTCTCAAGGCGTTTCCTGTTGTGATTCAGTGAGATCGTCAAATACCATAACGATGCCCACATGCTTGCCGGTGTCATCGGTCAATGCGTTTAGACTGACGAGAAAACGTTTTGTCCTGCCGTTGATGGTGAGTTTCAGGGGCAGCTCCATCATCTTTTCCTGAGAGCTTGCCAGGGTGTCGATCACGTTCTGTGCACGCTTCAGATACTGCCCCCAGAGAAGACTCTGATAACGGCTATTTAAAACCCTATTAGCCTGTAATTGAAGCATTTTTTCAGCAGATTTGTTGATAGTCGTAACCGTGTTATCGGCATCCAGCGTTACAACACCGGTGGAGATGTTTCTTAAAACAATTTCGATGTACTGACGCCGTGCTTCGATTTCAATGTTCCGTTCACGCAACATGCGAGCCGAAAGCTCCAGCTGCTCTCTGTTGTTCCGCAAATCCTTTGTCATCATATTAAACGATGCTACCAGACTTCCAATTTCATCATCCGCAACGTCAGCGATTGAAAAATCCAAATCTCCCTCTGCCACCTTCTTGGTTCCATCCGCCAGAGCCATGATGGGAATCGTAATCGACTTTGCCAGGTAGAAGCCAAACCACACGGCACAGAAGACCACAAGGAGTGCAACAATTGAGAGTGTAATATAGTAGGTTACTTGGATGGGTCCTTTAAGGAACTTGATTTGCTGGTATTCTTCATACCCGCGTGAGATGGAAAACAGTTTTTCAGAAAGATCCGCTGGAATCAAATTGTTGAGAACAAGGTAGGCTTTTGCTTCAGAATGATCAACACCGAACGGCACTGTTCCAATGGTTCTGACCAGTTGCCCTTCGGGTATGTTTATAGAAATGGTTCGAACCTTGTTGGGGGGCATTTTTTGTTGAAAAGCGGTAGCGGAAACGGATTTTAATGGCTTGTTTTCAAGTTTGGGCATGAGTGCAAACGTTATTCGCCTTGAATTTGGTGAGTATACCTCCACACCATCAATATTAAAGGCCCGTTGAGCAACCTGGATATAGCTGGACAACGCTTTCTGGTTTTTTTCCTCGTAGAGTTTTTTCGTTTTAATCTGATAGGCGATTCTGTCCAAAAAAAAACGGTTTTTTTCCTCGGCAAGCGTATAAATGTTTCTTCCTACGCCTAACGCGTTTTCCAAGGCCTGTTCGACGGGCACATTAAACCAAAACTTGATACTATTCGTGATAAAATTGATGGAAAAGAAAAAGAGCACGATGGTGGGCAAGAGCGTCAGGGCGATGAAGGCAACCACCAGCTTGGTGCGAAGCTTTGCACCCATGACCTTTCTTTTCCTGTCATACAGGAGTTTGACGACATTTCTCAATACGAGAAATATGAGCAGAATTAGGAGGAGGAGATTGATGTTAATCAAGATAAACATCAAAATGGTGTTCGATATGGGAAGATCGGACCCAAAATGGATCACACGGTTTTCTACAAATGTAAGCATTGCCACAATAGCAATGACGGCAATGATGATAAAGAAATCCCGTTTTCGTTGTCCACGTTCCTCGTTGGAACTGGGGACTGAATCCATGCTTGCTTTGTTCATTCTCTTCCCGTGATCATTTCACGATGCGCATTGATGTGTCAGTAAATAAAGTCGATGGTATACCAGTCGGTGTCAAAATCCCACAACGAAACAAAGAACAGAACATAGTGTAAATAGAATGGGAGCGTCAGTTTACTCAATTTTGCTTTGGCTCGAATTTGATATTGATTACCTTTTTCAAGGCGATTGAGTTCTGCGACCTTTAAACTGTCGATTTCGGCCATCAATTTTTTTGCTTCACCAAACGATTTCAGCACTCTTTGATGGTTACCATCCCAGGAACGTTCAACAGTATATTCGGTTTTCAGGTTATTATATTTGATTGTGTGCATGATTTCTAATTCGGAGATATTTTTGTCAAACCAGAAACTGCGTGTTTCATAAAGATTCACAAAAAAGGAGAATGTGGTGGGGACACCGCTTGAAATCGCGGTTTCCATATTTTCGCGAAAGGCGCCTTCAACGGTCAGATAGATTAATAGGTCGTCTCTGGTGTTCGTGACGATAATATTCTTGAGTGTTGCATCCTGGGCGTACACCATCGCGGGCTGAAGCATGATGACAATGCACAGCAGGATGCCCATGGTTTTTTTGGTGAGTGATTTCATGCTGCCGAGTTTCATGCAGTGATTGACGGGTGCCGGGTATCTTGTCAAGATGGTATCTAATCCCGTGACGATCATTTATACGATTATATAGCAACATGGTATATTTTCAAGCGATTTTATTGATATGTTAACCCATATAAGATACAATACCCTCAATTGAGCGATTGTTGCGGTTGCCCTAGCAAATCAAGATCAGATGTCCGGATTAAGGAGGTCGGGTGCTTGCCAGAGTTTTAAGTAGTGCCGTCATCGGAATCGATGCATATCTGGTAGAAGTTGAGGTTGACATTACCAGAGGGTTGCCAACCTATACTACCGTTGGATTACCGGAAGCCGCTGTAAAAGAAAGCAAAGAACGCGTCAAATCCGCCATCAACAACTCGGGTTATACCTTCCCTGACGATAGAATTACCGTCAATTTAGCCCCTGCAAACATCAAGAAAGAAGGTACGGGTTTTGATTTGCCCATCGCACTGGGGATTCTGGCCGCTGAAAAGCTGATTCCCCAAGAGCGTGTCGGCAACTATACCATCATGGGCGAGCTTTCCCTGGATGGGCGTATCAAACCGGTGAATGGGAGTCTTCCCATGGCAATTGCCGCCAAAAAGGCGGGGTGTCAGGGTATTATTGTTCCTTATGAAAACCGGCGTGAAGCGTCTGTTGTCGATGCTATCGATGTCTACCCGGTTAAAACGCTTTCACAGGTGGTGGGTTTTCTGCGCGGTTTTGATCGGATTGAGGTTGTAAAGGCAAATCTGAAGGAATTGTTTGGCACCCAAAACCGTCACGATAAGGATTTTGCCGATGTTATGGGGCAGGAACATGTGAAAAGAGCCATGGAAGTCGCTGCGGCCGGCGGGCATAATCTTATCATGATCGGTGCCCCTGGTTCGGGGAAAACCATGATAGCCAAACGTCTTCCGACGATTTTACCTCCTTTGACATTTGAGGAAGCTATCGAGACAACCAAGATTTTCAGTGTCATTGGGCGACTTGAAAAAGGCCGGGCCTTGATCACTAAAAGGCCCTTTCGATCTCCTCACCACACGATTTCGGATGCCGGCCTGATAGGCGGTGGTCACATCCCCAGGCCCGGCGAAGTAAGCTTGGCGCATAACGGTGTTCTTTTTCTGGATGAACTGTCTGAATACAAAAAACATGTTCTGGAAGTACTCAGACAGCCGCTCGAGGATTTAAAGGTTACCATTTCCCGCGCGGCTTCGACCATCACCTATCCATCCAGCTTCATGCTGGTGGCGGCCATGAACCCGTGCCCCTGCGGTTATTTTTCCGACCCAAAGCATGAATGCCGCTGCACCTTGCACCAGATTCATCGATACCGTTCAAAAATTTCAGGGCCTCTGCTGGACCGGATCGATATTCATGTTGAGGTGCCGGCCGTGCCTTACAATGCCCTGAAGGGGACGGGAAAATCAGAATCTTCAGATCATATCAGGGATCGTGTAAATGCCGCCCGGAAGATTCAATCACAGCGATTCAGCCGCACGAAAATCCATTGCAATGCTCAAATGAACAGCCGACAGATCAAACGCTATTGCACCATCGATGAGATGAGCCACCGGTTGCTTGAAACAGCTGTCGACAAATTAGGACTTTCAGCGCGGGCCCATAACCGGATTTTAAAGATCGCCCGAACCATAGCAGATATCGAAGCCACACCGGAACTGTCGGAACGTCATATCGCGGAAGCGGTTCAGTACCGAAATCTGGATCGGGGAAGCTATGGTCGTTGACCCGGTAATTTTCGATACAAAAAGGAATTTGTCGAATGAATTTTACGCCCATGACCCCATCCCATATCAAAGATCTTTCCCAGTTTGTTTCGTCCGACCGCATCTCCACAGGTGCATCCGTGCTGGATCTGCACGCCAAAGATCAGTCCCAGCACGCCCCTGTCCGACCCGAGGTGGTTATCTGGCCGGAAAGTCAGGATGAGGTGGCGGCTGTCGTGACATATGCCGGCAACCAGCATATTCCGATCGTTGGTTGGGGATCCGGTTCAAGCCTCGAGGGGAATCCGATCCCGGTTCAGAAAGGCATTGTACTCGATTTTTCTCATATGAATAAGATTCTGGCTGTAAAAGCGGAGGATTTTCAGGTGGATGTTGAACCGGGTCTTGTCTATCAGGATCTGAATGAACATCTAAGGCATTCAGGACTTTTTTTCCCGCCGGATCCCGGAGCCAGGGCTACTGTCGGCGGTATGATTGCCAACAACGCCAGTGGCACACGAACGGTTCACTATGGCTCAACCAAGGATTATGTCCTTAAACTAACCATGGTATTGGCCAACGGTGAAATCATCGAGACAGGTTCACGGTCTGCAAAATCTTCGTCAGGATACGATCTGTTGCACCTGTTCGTCGGTTCCGAGGGAACTCTCGGTCTTGTGGTACAGGCGACCCTCCGCCTGGTTGGTTTGCCCGAAGAGTACGCTGCGGCAATTATTACGTTTCCCACGATACAAGCGGCTAGTGAGGCGGTGGTGGAAATCGTGCGATCCGGACTTGATCCGGCATCGCTGGAGCTTCTGGACCCCGCCTGCATCAGGCTCTTCAACCAGGAAAAGCATCTTGGATTAGAAGAAGCCCCCACACTGTTCACCGAGTTTCACGGGCCTTCCATGACGTATCTTGTGGAGATTCTGGACATGGTGGAAGAGATCTGCAGGGATGCTGGTCACCTTGGTTTTCAAAAGGGCTTGGGCAGAGAAGAACGCAACCGATTTTTCGAGGCTCGGCATGAGCTGGGAGAAATGGTGATCAGAGCGCATCCGGACTGCGGTACCCAGGTCATCGATGTAGCGGTTCCCATGTCGGCCTATTCGGATATCATTACCAGTGCCAGCCTGGCTGCTGAAAGAGCGGGTGTCCCAGGGTATGCCTTCAGCCATGCCGGAGACGGCAACCTGCATCTGAATATGGCCGGCAGGAAAAATAATCCGGATGACTGGAGACTGATCGAAGAAATCAGCCGGGAGCTGGTTTTCAAAGCGCTTTCCTATGGAGGCACCGCTACCGGTGAACATGGTGTCGGCATAGGCAAGAAAGGCTATATGTCGGCGGAACATGGAAAAAGCCTCGATTGGATGAAACAGATCAAGGCACTGTTCGACCCCAAGGGTATTCTCAATCCAGGTAAAATATTCCCTGAACATTTGAATTTGTCGTGCTCTCGAAAGCGCGTACAAATTCAAATTATCGGTTAAGATCCTCGTCAAATCAGAAAATATCAGTTCTTGTAAAGTGAGGCAATCACGCTGTCCTAACATGTTGACCTATCCGATGCAGCAGGATCTCTGCACGACCCAGCCTGAGTTGACATTCTTTTAAAAACACTTACATTATCCTGAGTTTGGAGCTGGATAAATACCTGATACGATTTATTCTGAAACAGGTCAATTCATTCGCCTGAAGCTGGAAGGCAGTTTGCAAAAAAAGCGACAACGTCGCGTTTCATAAATTCGTGAAACGAATTTATTTGGAGATAAAGATGAACATTGAAACCAAAGAGCAGGTGCTGGAAAAAATAATGGCGCGGGACAAACCAATATGCCCTAAATGTGGGGAAACCATGAATTTATGGGAAGTGCCGCCCATTAATTTCAGCGATGGTCTCGGGTGGGGTACGCCGTATCTTTATATTTGTTTCAATGATGATTGCCCCATCTATTGTCAAGGCTGGGACAACCTGAAAGAGAACTACAATCAGGCCGCATCGTATCGGCAGATAAACTATCCGGGAACCGACCAGTTTGAGTTCATGCCGGTTTTCAGCCCCATGGGGGGTCAGGGGCAGATCATTGACGACCAGGTATTGCTCCAGGAGGAAATGCTCAAAGAGGCCCTAAAAAAAGGGTTTTCAATTCTGGCACAGTGTTATGTGGACAAAGACACACCTTCGGTGCTGCGTATACTTCTCGATCCCACAGAACCTGCACGGGTGCGATTGAAAGCAGCTGAAATGATCGGGGATATTGGAGAGCTGGAGGCCGTAGAGCCCTTACGGAACCTGAGGGTGGGCAACGATCTGGTGGAAAAACAATTGACCGAATCGGTGAAAAAGATCCACGAGCGGTTTTTTACAAGGGAGTGTCCTTACTGTGCCGAGATCATTAAAAAAAGAGCAAAGGTGTGCAAGCACTGTGGCAAGGATGTGGCGGGGCAATAAAGAACATAATAGGGTTCGAGGGCGGCATACAAGGGTGATACGCGGGTTGGAGGGTGGCTAATAGCTATCAGCGAAAGGCACCTAATCGCCTACAGTCTAACTGCTAAAAGGTTCATAGGGTTCAAGGATTGTGTATCCGTTAATCAGACTCATCAATCAATAAAGATGTACCCGTCATTTCAGCCGGCTGAGCCAGTCCCATGATTTCCAGGATGGTGGGGGCAATGTCACACAAGGCACCATTCTTTAGCGCTATATGGGAGCGTGTATCATCTACTAAAATACATCTCACCCGACCCACTGTGTGGGCGGTGTAAGGCCTGCCTTCTTCATCAATCATCTTCTCCGCATTTCCGTGATCCGCCGTAACAATAGCCACCCATTGTTTTTCAAGAAGTTTATACATGATTTTTTGGACGCACAGATCGATTGTTTCACAAGCCTTTACAGCGGCCGACATGATGCCGGAGTGCCCAACCATGTCCATATTGGCAAAATTGAGTACGATCATATCGTAGGCGTCGGAGGCAATTCGATCGATAACTTCCTGCGTCACTTCAAGAGCACTCATTTCGGGCTTTTGATCATAGGTCGAAACATCTCGAGGTGAGGGTATGAGGCAGCGATCCTCCCCCTCAAACGGCTCTTCCCGGCCACCATTGAAAAAGTAAGTAACGTGGGCGTATTTCTCCGTCTCTGCGATTCTGAGCTGTCGCAGGCCATTCCTGCTGATAATCTCGCCCAGAATATTTGTCATGTTAACCGGTTCAAAGGCGATGGGCAGTGAAAATTCTTCATCAAAGCGGGTCATGCAAGTATAACCGCAAAGATTCGGCCAGGGGTTCCGCTCAAATTCATTGAAAACCTTGTTTGTAAACGCACGGGTGATTTCTCTGGCACGATCTGCGCGAAAATTGAAAAAGAGGATGCCATCGCCATTTTCTACCATCCCCCGGGGTGTACCGTCTTCTTTGACCATCACGATGGGGTTGATAAATTCATCGGTTTCATTTTTTTTGTAGGCCTTGTTTATGGCGGCGATGGGGTCGGTTTCCGGCACGCCCTGCCCACGGGTATAGAGGTGAAATGCCTTTTCAATGCGGTCCCAGCGCTTGTCTCTGTCCATGGCATAAAACCGGCCGCAGATTGACGCGATGGCACCGGAACCGGATGCTTCGATATGAGACTGCAGCGTGGAAAGGTATTTGACACCGTTGGTGGGCGGCGTATCTCTTCCGTCAAGAATAGCGTGAACGACAACCTGCTTCAATTGCCTGCGGTCGGCCATGTCCAGAAGAGCCAAAAGATGGGTCAACTGGCTGTGGACACCGCCGTCGGAAACAAGCCCCATGAGATGCAGTTTCGAATGATTTTTCTTGACCCTTTCCATGATCTGGCCGATGGCTTGGTTCTCAAAAAAACTGCCGTTTTCAATGGCCTTGTCGATTCGTAGAAGATCCTGATGAACGACCCGGCCGGCGCCGATATTCAAATGACCGACTTCGGAATTTCCCATGATCTTGTCAGGCAGCCCCACGGCGTTTCCAAAAGTTACCAGTTGCGAACAGGGGTATTGTTTCTGGAGATTATTCAAGAAGGGCATATTTGCTTGTGCGACGGCATTCCCCTGCCTGTTTTCCCGAACACCCCATCCATCCAGAATAATCAGCATGCAGCGCTTGTGATGTTTCACCATGTCGTCTTTCATGAAATCGTTATACGGTTCAATTTTCTGTTTCCAAGAACGGCTCCGTCGAGAGCCGCCTGGCATCGATCCAAAGTCCTTCCAGGTCATAAAAGTTCCTTAAGGACTCATAAAAGATATGGATAATGACGTCACCGTAATCCATTAAAACCCAGTGCCCCTCTTTCTTTCCTTCGACATTTAGTGGTTTTTTACCCTTTTTTTTCAAATCCCGTTGAACAAAGTCGGCGATGGCGGTCACTTGGCGATTCGATCTTCCCGAACAGATAATAAAGACATCGGCAACGGACGTCAAATTGCGCACATCCAGAATGACGACCTGGATGGCCTTTCTACCCAATACAGCATTGACAAATGGTTTGATCGTTGGATTCAATGGCATGCTATCGATGTCTTTCATGCGTAGATCCCTCGCTCATAGATATATTTTTCGACACTTTCGGGAACCAGAAACCGAATCGATTGTCCCTGTTGAACCTGTTTTCGAATCTTTGTGCCGGAAATATCCAGCATGCTGATATTGAATCGATACACAGGCTGATGTCGATCGTGACGATAACAGCCATCCTTGGCCGAGAATTGATAGGATCTAGAAATCTTTTCTTGAATAAACGCAGTCATATTTTCCCACTCGAGGCTGTGCGGTCTGCCATCCGGAAGCGGCCGCGTCATGATGATCATGGGAAGCATCCGGAACAGTTGTTTAAATGATTTCCAGGTATCGATTTCGATAAATGCATCGACCCCCATAACGAGAAAAAGATCCGCGTTGGCGTTTAGGCTCTTTTTGAAATGTTTGACGGTGTCGATGGTATAAGAGAGACCGGGGCGTTTCAACTCCACATCGGATAAAATAAATTCCGGGTTATCTGCTATGGCAAGCCGTGTCATTTCAAGGCGGTCTACAGCCGAGACCACCTCCTGGATATCTTTGTGGGGCGGAAGCGCGGAGGGTATGAAGTTCAGCTTTTCCAACTCGAATCCTTCGCACACCTCCTTTGCAGCACGCAGGTGACCATAGTGTATGGGGTTAAATGTTCCGCCAAACAGCCCGATCCGCATGGGTCAACTCCTTTCCAGCCGGCTCAGGATGCGTGATAACAGGGTATCAAGATTCGTGCTCGCCAGTGCGGATATGGACACGACTTCGATGTCTCCAATCGCTTCCATGAAAAGCCTGGCTTTTTCTTCGGATCCTTCAGTATCCATCTTGTTCAGCACCAGCAACTGTTTCCTGTTGGATAGTTCCCGGCTGTGCTTTTCGAGCTCATGATTGACCGTGATGTAAGATGACAGGATATTTTCCGGTTCAAGTGTCGCAACATCGATCAGGTGTACCAGTATTCGTGTCCGTTCGATATGGCGTAAGAACTGGGTTCCCAGACCGGCTCCTTCGTGGGCCCCTTCTATGAGACCGGGGATATCCGCCACTACAAAGGGATCACCCCAATCAGTGTACACCACACCGAGGCTTGGTACCAGGGTCGTAAAGGGGTATGCGCCAATTTTTGGTTTTGCAGCGGATATCTTGCTGATGAGGGTGGATTTGCCGGCATTGGGGAGACCGATAAGACCGACATCGGCGATGAGTTTGAGTTCCAGTTTTAATTGAATTGTCTGCCCGGGTTCGCCGGGCTGAGCAAAACGAGGCGTTCGACGGGTGGATGTTTTGAAGTGATAGTTTCCCTGTCCCCCCCGTCCGCCGGTTGCGGCAACAAAGGTTTCTCCGGGAGTAATAAAATCTTTCAGGGTTGCCCCTGTTTCGCTATCAATGATGATGGTTCCGGCGGGAACCTCTATGATAATATCGTCCCCTTTTTTCCCGGCTTTCTTTTTTCCCTGACCGCCGGCTCCATTTTTTGCTTTCAGGTGACGTTTGTAGCGAAAGTCGTAAAGGGTTCGCTTTCTGGGCGATGATTTCAGGATGACATCACCGCCTTTGCCGCCATCTCCGCCGTCGGGTCCACCGCGGGGAATGAATTTTTCCCGCCTGAAACTAACGCATCCGCTGCCGCCGTCTCCGGACTGGATGGTTATCTTGGCTTCATCGATGAATTTCACACGGCATAAACGCTAACTTTTTTTCGTGATCGGCCCAATCGTTCATACGAAACAATACCGTCTATTTTGGCGAACAGCGTGTAGTCTTTGCCCAGACCGACATTTTCGCCAGGATGGATCTTGGTGCCCAATTGGCGAACGAGAATATTTCCCGCACTGACGATCTGTCCGCCATAGCGCTTGACACCTCGTCGCTGGCCATTACTGTCGCGACCGTTTTTTGAGCTTCCGCCCGCTTTTTTATGTGCCATTGTTATAACTCCCTTTTCAACAACCCCAAGGGCTGCTGTTTCTTTTTATTTCCAATGTATCCAGGCCGGTATCAGACAGATATATCGTCGATTCTGACGGCCGTAAATTGTTGGCGGTGCCCCTGTTTTCTGCGATAGCGTTTGCGCCGCTTATACTTGAACACCAGAATTTTCTTATGTTTTCCCTGCTCCACGATACGACCGTGAACAACCGCATTCTCCACCAGCGGCTGACCAATTTCAACACGATCGCCATCGGAAACCATCAGAATCTGGTCGAAATCGATCTGGGATCCAATGTCCCCGGATATCTTCTCGATCTTCAGTGTTTCCCCTTTTTGAACTCTATATTGCTTCCCGCCCGTTGTTACGACAGCGTACATGCGTGATGCCTCCTGTATGGTACCTGACTATTTGCGTCTTGAATAAATTTTATCAATTCGAAAAATAAGATAATATGATAATTTATTTAAAAAATGTCAAGAAAAATATTGTCCTGAACTAGAGATAACCATATCAATACACTATTTTTGAGACGGTAGCAAGTATCATGAGACCCGTAAGCAACATTGCCGGGTCGCCCAATTTAGAACTTTCCGGGTTTGGGTTCGACTTTTTTATAGGAGTTGTTATAAAATATTTTCCGAAGAAGTCCGTCAGCATGAGGGTTATCCCCTTTTCGGGGTAAACGGAACGTTATTTTGACAAATCCTATAAGATCTGAAAAATTGATATTACGTTTAAAAGATGATACGGAATATCATCCAGCAATAGCATGTCTTGATGATATGGAATTTACCAGATTAACCCGGGTGTAGACAACACGTGTCAGGAGGGGAATATCTTATGAAATCGAGAAGGTCGATTCTGTCTGTGCCGGGCCATATGGAAAAAATGCACCCAAAAGCCAGGGACAGCGCGGTGGACATCGTTATGTTCGATCTTGAAGACAGCGTACCCGTGGATCAAAAAGAGGCTGCCAGGGCACAGGTGATTCAATCCCTTCTTTCCCTGGATTGGCGGGATAAAACCGTAACCTTTCGCTGCAATGCGCTTGACACCCCTTTTGCTTACAGGGACCTTATCGATATCGTCGAGAATGCCGGCCAGATACTGGATGCTGTGGTTGTTCCAAAGGTGAACCATCCAGGCGACATTCATTTTGTACACCGGCTGCTCGAAGGTATCGAGATGAACAAACAACGCTTGAACCGGATCGGGATTGAGGCCTCCATCGAAAGTGCCGCGGGTCTGGAAAATGTATCCCTCACAGCCAAGGCAAGTGATCGCATGATCTCACTGGTATTCGGGATTGCCGACTATTCAGCTTCCATTGGCGCGAGACTGGTATCTGTTTCAGGACATGGTGAAGCAGAGACAGACATCTATCCCGGTCATCGCTGGCACTTCCCTTTGAGCCGGATCATTATGGCGGCCAAGGCCAATGGCTTGCTTGTGATGGATGCGCCATATGGCAATTTTAAAGATCCCGATGGGTTACGTCGATCCGCTGCCATGGCAAACGCTCTGGGGTGTGATGGAAAATGGGTGATTCATCCAGGCCAGATAGAAATTGTCAACGCGGTTTTCTCGCCGTCTGCGGAAGAGATCGAACGCGCGCGAATGGTCATCGAGGCATATGATGCGGCTGTGAAATCGGGGCGCGGTGCCGTATCTTTGGGTGGCAGCGTGGTGGACAGCGCGACGATCCGTATGGCCAGACAGCTCTGGGAACAGGCCAAGTACACTTGAAGCTGGTAAACGATAAAACAAGCAATATCAGGCTGTAGACTGTTAGGCTATAGCAGCTAACAGCCTACAGCCTGAAATGCTTACAGCTAGTTATCCGCTGAATTGCTTGCGAAGCACTTTTTTATCCAATTTGCCCACACTGGTTTTGGCGATACTTTCGACAAATTCGTATCGATCCGGAACGCCGTATTTGGGTAATTTGCCCTGTTTTGCAAATTCCAGCATGTAGGTCTTGAAATCTTCCGCCGATACTTTACCCCTGTATTCAGGTTTCAGGGTGACGATCATCATGGGGCGTTCGCCCCATTTTTTGTCAGGGATACCGATGGCAGCAGATTCCAGAACAGCCTCGTGTTGGCTCATGATATTTTCCAGGTCAAGGGATGAGACCCATTCTCCACCGCTTTTGATGACATCTTTTATCCTGTCCGTTATCTGAAGGTATCCATTTTCATCCATATGTCCGACATCGCCGCTATGAAGCCAGCCCTTTCGCCATAATTCCTTTGTCTTGTCGGGCGCCTTGAAATAACTCTGGGTAAGCCAGGGTGACCGCATAACCACCTCGCCTGTTGTCACGCCGTCGTGCGGTAGTTTCCGGACATCTGCGTCCACAACCTCAACTTCAGCCAGGGGCAGGGGTTTCCCGGTTTTGGTGATGATATTCACGTATCTGTCACCGTCCCAGTTCAGCATGGATTCGTTGGGTGTTGCCGTGGTCATGACGGGTCCTGTCTCCGACATCCCGTAGCCGGCATGAATTTCGATACCAAGCTCCATGGCTTGTCCGGCCAGGCCTTTTGGGAGCTGCGAACCCCCCATGACCACTTTCCAGTTTGACAGATCAACCTTTTTTGCCAGGGGGCTCGTGATGATCATCTGCAGAACCGTGGGGACGCAATGAGAAAAAGTGACCTTTTCGGATTCGATCAGCCTGAGTAATTTTTCCGGCTCATAGGGTCCCGGATAGACCTGTTTGGCGCCCATCAGCGTTGCCACAAAGGGAAATCCCCATGCATGGACATGGAACATGGGTGTCAGGGGCATGTAAACATCGTTTGAACGGAAACGGGAAATGGTGTGGTAGGCGCTGGAGACGATGCAGACGGACAGCGCATGCAGAACCAGTTGCCGGTGCGAATAATAAACACCTTTGGGATCGCCCGTGGTGCCGGTGGTATAAAACGTCGTGGCTTTTGTATTTTCGTCCAGATCGGGAAATTCATAAAACGGTGAAGCCGAAGCAAGCATTTCTTCGTAGTCGGCATCTATCAATAGATTTGCGTTTAGGGTCGCGGTCTCCTCCTTTATGACGATAAGGGTTTTTACATGCGTTAGTTGGTCTCGAACAGTCTCGATGACAGGCAGAAAATCGGTATGGGTGATAATGGTTTTGGCTTCAGCATGGTTGATGGTATAAACGATCTGTTCGGAGGAGAGTCGCCAGTTGACGGTCTGTAGAACCGCTCCCATCATGGGAATGGCAAAGAAGCACTCCAGGTACCGTGGGCTGTCATAATCGAGTACGGCAACCACATCACCGCTTTGAACGCCCAGTCTGTGGAGACCACCGGCAAGACAGTGAATCCGATCGTTCAGGTCCTTGTAGGTATAGCGTGTTCCGTCACTGTAAACGATCTCTTTTTCAGGTGCGTAGATGAGGGGGGTTTTGAGAAGCTTCTTGAGAATCAGAGGATATGCGTAGCTTTCACCTGGCGCGTAGATTCTTTCATTCATGTGGGCTCTCCCGTCTTTGACAGTGTCGTGTGTGCATGGTATCCTAAAAAGTATCTCAAAAATGTTTTTTGGCCCAACATCTCTGTGTTGAGATGACTTTTAATAAAAAGTTATACGATTCCGGAATCATATCATACTCAAAATAAATTTCCAAAGGCGGATACACCATGCGAGACCCATTTCATGATATCGTGATGCAGATCAGCGCCATTGTTCTCGGGAAAGAGGATCAGATCCGTCTGGCGCTGACGTGCTTTTTTGCCAGGGGTCATCTGCTGATTGAAGACATACCAGGCATCGGGAAAACAACCCTGGCAAAGGCGCTTTCAAAGTGTCTTGGGCTCCAGTTTCGCCGGGTTCAGTTTACGAGCGATATGTTGCCGGGTGATATCCTGGGGACCTCTATCTTCGATCGAAAACAGAGCGCGTTTTTTTTTCATCCCGGCCCTATTTTTACGCAGGTACTTTTGGCAGATGAAATAAACCGCGCCACCCCGAAAACCCAGAGCGCTTTGCTGGAGGCAATGGAAGAACAGCAGGTTACCATCGAAGGAGAAACGCGTGGGCTCGGGAGCCCCTTTTTTGTGATTGCCACCCAGAATCCTCTGGAACAGTATGGCACGTTTCCTCTGCCTGAATCCCAGTTGGATCGTTTTCTGATGCGCATCGACCTGGGATATCCGGACAGGATGGCCGAGAAAAAATTGCTCAAGAGCGAGAATACCAGGGATCTCCTAACGGACATGTCGGCCTGCATTCTGTCTGAAAATGTTCTGGAAACTCAGCAACGGATCGGTGGTGTGCACATTTCCGATGCATTGCTGAATTATATTCAGGACATATTGGCGTTTACCCGGACGTCAGCCCATTTTCACATCGGTCTTTCGCCCAGGGCCGGAATGGCGATAACACAGGCTGCTCGATCCTGGTCATACATCAGTGGCCGCGACTATGTTCTCCCTGAAGACGTTCAAGAAATTATGCCCTGGGTGGTGGGGCACCGTCTAAGGTCTAAAGAAGATCTCGAGGAAATACCTCGGCAACGGCTCACAACAATCCTTTCAGAGGTTCCCATACCTTAATTTAAATTCATCCCGCGCTGCAGCGCAGGCTGAATTTAAATATGAAAGAACGATTTTATTCTATTAGAAATGCCAACCAATTCTACAGTCAAAACAATAAGTGATTTCAGCCGCCCCAATAAAAATGGCCGGATCCGGTGGTTCCCCACACGCTACGGCTGGCTTTTTTTGGTTGTTCTTCTGGGCATGCTGATGGGGTCCATCAATTACAACAACAACTTGGGATTTCTTTTTACCTTTCTGCTGGGAAGTATGCTTCTGGTATCTCTCGTTCACAGTTATGGAAACATTCGGGGGATAGCGGTTGATGAAATTCAGGCCCTGCCCGTGTATGAAACACAAGACGCCATCTTTGAACTGAAACTGCGCCTGTTGCCAAGACAGCGTATGGCTGTTCGTTTCAGCCTGGACGACAGTGAAGAGACCCTGGTCGACACGGTGCCGGGTTCTTGTGTCCGGGTTTCGGTTGCCCTGCCGGCCGGGAAAAGGGGGCGTGTTTCACCACATGCATTGCACATTATTTCGGAATACCCATTCGGGCTGTTTTGTTTCCACACAAGCTGTCAACTTTTTACCGATTGTCTGGTATACCCCAAACCGGTTCCTGTGCAAAGACTATCCCTGCAAGATCTTTTACAGGCCCATTCCGCAGAAGGTGTTGCGCAGGAAAGCGTAGAGGACTTCAAGGGCTTGCGGACGTTTCAAAATGGGGATGCTATCCAGCATATCTTCTGGAAGGCCTTTTCAAAGGGACAGGGCCTGGTGGTCAAGGAGTTTATGGCCAACGCCTCTCCTTGCTTATGTTTCAGCATGGAAAAAATTAAACTGGAAAATGTGGAAAAAAAACTATCAATGTTGTGCGGAATGGTGCTCAAGGCCCACGGGATGAAACTGGAATACGGCATCCGCCTTCCCGGTCACCTGATTGCCCCGGGCAAGGGGGAACAACATAAACACGCATGTCTGCGCGCACTGGCCTTATTCTGATGAAAACGGAAAGCCACCAGCCCTTGTTGATCGTAGCTGTTCTGGGCATCGCCATTGGGCCGCTTTTCTTGAACCTGCCGGTGTGGGTGGCCGGGTGGTGTCTGATTTTCTGGGGGTACGCGCTTCTAGCTTATCAAAGGAGTTGGCCCTGGCCGAATCGAACAATTCGTTTGATCCTGGCATGTATTGGATTCATGGCCGTGCTGATTTTTCTGGGAAGGGGATCCCTGGGCGGCCAAATGTTTATCGGTTTGTTGAGCGTCATGGCCGGTTTGAAACCCCTGGAAACAAAGAACCATCGGGACAGGGTTGTGACGCTGTTCATGGCTTATTTCATTATCATCAGCAGTCTTTTTATCATAGAGAACCTTCTCATAACCCTGTATATGTTCGTGTCTGTGCTGGCAACAACAGCATGTCTCGTTCACTTCAATTTTCCAGGAAGACACCTGAAGACCAACCTGCGGCTGGCAGCCGTCATCATGGTCCAGGCAATTCCCTTGATGATACTGTTCTTCCTCCTGTTTCCAAGAGCAGAGGGAACCTTTTTTACCCTGCCGGGAAGATATCAAGGTCGCACCGGATTTTCAGAGTCGCTGCAGCCGGGTTCCATATCGAGACTTGTCCGGGAAGACAGGACCGCGTTCAGGGTTCAGTTCCAGGGGGAATTTCCAGATGCCTCATCTCTTTACTGGCGGGGACTGGTCCTGTGGCACTTCGATGGAAAATCCTGGACCCGGGGGTCTGTTTCTGAGGGGTATCAACGACGTATTCGGGGACAAAAAGTATTTCAATACGATATTATTCTAGAACCCCACCGAAAAAAACACCTCTTTGCTCTGGATCTGCCTCTTTCAACACCGCCCTTCACCCGTCTCACGGAGGATTTTACATTGATGGCTCGCTGGCCCCTGAGAAAAACCCACCGATACAAGGTTCGGTCGTCCCCGGATGCCAGGATACGCGTCATGGGCAAGCAGGGACAGATTGCCCGCCGGCTTCCAGAGAATGGAAACCCCGAAGCGAAGCTGCTGGGGGCAGCGTGGATGTCGCGCTTGGGTTCATCGCAAGCCGTTCTGGATCAGGCAATTGCGTTTTTCAGGCAAAACGGATTTTCCTACACCCTCAAGCCACCGTTGCTGGGTGAGAATCCTGTGGATGACTTCCTATTCGGCTCTAAAAGCGGGTATTGTGAGCACTTTGCATCGGCGTTTACGTATTTAATGCGTGCAGCGGGTATTCCGGCACGGGTTGTGGTCGGGTATCTGGGGGGTGAACGCAATCCTTATGGGAATTATCTGATCGTCAAACAATACCATGCCCATGCCTGGGCAGAGGTTTTTATAACCGACCAGGGCTGGATTCGTGTGGATCCGACGGTAATTGTGGCCCCGGAAAGGGTGTCCCTGGGACTGGCCGATTCCCTGCTGTCAGACAACCTGCCGGATTTTCTGGTACAGACGGGGATGGGGCGCATGCGTGCTTACTTTAGAAAAATGGCCTACATGTGGGATGCCATCAATCTGCAATGGAATACCTGGTTTATGGAGTATTCCCGTCTTGAACAGCTGCGTTTACTGGCGGGGACCTTTTCACACCTTGCCTGGCGCCGGGTGTTATGGATGGTGGGGCTGGGGGGAGTCTTGGCGGGCATTGCCGTGATGGGCTGGATTCAGTTTAAAGGTGCTAAAAAAGCCGGGGATACGGACACTGTCAAAGAAGCCTATGATCTGTTTTGTGCTAAATTGGAAGGCGTCGGCATTGGCAGAGAACCCTCCCAGGGACCTGTTGATTTCGCCAGGATAGCCGGTTTGAAGCGCAGCGATTTGAGAGAAGCGATTGAGGCGATTTCTCATCAATACATTGCCTTGCGATACATGAACAAGCAGGCCAACGTCTCTTGTCAATCTTTTCTTAAGAGGATACGCAAGTTCGAGCCGAAATAACATCGCTGTGCGATGTTATATGGCGCGGCGCTGCCGCTCTAAAACATTTGGCTATCTCTAATGAGTTCAGAATAATGTTCCAAAACTGCTTCGACAGCCAAAAGCCAAACAGAACATGTTTATGGAAAAGAGTATGTCACGACCGTGGAGGACAGCTTTTGGGACATGGCAAGGGCTTCTTCAAACTCAGGCACTGCGTTCCGGCCGCCATATGCCCGGCAGGAAAGAGATGCCACGGCAACCGAAAACCGGACAGATTTGTGGAGATCAAACCCCCGGCTGATGGCCAGGGCGAATGCGCCGTGAAAATTATCTCCGGCACCGGTTGTGTCAAGCACAGGTACGGCCGGTGCGGGAACATGATACAGTCTGTCTTCCAGGGGATAGTAGGCGCCTGCGTTACCGTGAGTCACGATCAGCTGTCCCTGGATCATTTTTTTGAGTTTGAAAATGTTATCGAACAGCTGACCGGGTTCGAATTTGTCCGTGCCGGAATCGAAAAAGGCGGATGACGGGATGAAATAATCTGCTGCAGCCATCATCTCTTCCATGTGATCCTTCCAACGTTCACAGTCGTAGATGAGCTTGGCATCCGGTCGGATGCGCTGTTTGAGTGTTTTGCCGAGTGTCGTTGTCTGTGGATCGAGGGACAGGGTTTTTGCGCTTTGCAACAGGTGATCCAGGTCTTTCGAGATGTCGATATCCGGTAACCTGCTGGGTTCGTAAATAATGGTGCGTTTGCCATTGGATCGGTTGACAAAGAGATAGGCCACCGGTGTTTTGGCGTTTTTCAGCACCTGGATATAACGGGTGTCAACGTTGAATTCACGCAGGCGCCCAAGACAGAATTCACCTTCCTTGTCATCCCCGATATTGCCGACCACGGCGGTTATTCCACCCAGTCGCGAAACACAGCAGGCTGAGGTTCCCCCTGACCGCCGCCTTCCACCAGCCTGGCATTCAGGGGCACCTTTTCATCTTCCCGGGGGAATCGGTCGACAACCGAGATATAGTCGATGCAGTTCCGTCCGATAACCAGCACATCCAAGTCTTTCATAATTGCTTGCCAATATCACAGTTCCGGCCAAATGAAAATAACCCAATGTTAAAGAGATCTGATTGTCAAGATGCCAGTGAGATGATATTGAAACACACGTGATGTCACGAACGGAATGAGCACAATTTACAAACAGGCGGATAAGCCATTCGCCATAATAGCGACGAAGTCGCGTCAAATAAATTCGTGAAACGAATTTATTTTGGGAGACACAAGCATGAAAGGAAAACCTGTTGTACCGCCGGTGTATCAGACCGCAACCTACTATTTTGACACATCAGACGATATGATCGATGTGGTTCAGAACCGGAGTGGATACCTCTATTCCCGTTGGGACAATCCTTCTGTAAGACAGGTCGAGGATATGCTGGCAGGATTCGAGGCTTATGACCATGCCCTGGGTTTCAGCTCCGGTATGGCGGCCATCACGACAGCCATCATGTCTCACGTGAAAGCGGGAGACCGCATCGTCTCCATACGGGAATCGTACGGCGGGACCTTTGAATTGCTGAACAAGCTGCTGCCGGGTTTTGGTGTGCAGACGAACTTTGTGAACTGTTGGGACCTGGAAGGGCTTTTCAAGGAAATCGAGCAAGGTTTGTCGCTTCTCTACCTGGAAACACCCACCAACCCGCTGTTGCGTGTGGTTGATGTAAAATCTCTGGCCGAGGCAGCACACGCCAAAGGGGCCCTCGTTCTGCTCGATTCCACCTTCGCAACCCCTGTCAATCAACATCCGGTTGACTGGGATGTCGACGTTGTCATTCACAGTGCAACCAAATATCTGGGGGGGCATCATGATATCACGGCCGGGTTTGCATGCTGCAATGAACCCTGTTTTGAAAAAATCTGGGACTATCGTAAAATCCTGGGCGGCGTCATGGATCCCATGACGGCCTTTTTGATCGCCAGGGGGCTTCGGACCCTGGCGCTTCGGGTGCGCCAGCACAATGAAAATGCCATGCAGATTGCTGAATTTCTGGAGGGTGAGGAGAAGGTACGCCGGGTGCATTACCCGGGCTTGCCGTCTCATCCCGACCACGATATTGCCCGAAAGCAGATGCAAGGATTCGGGGGCATGCTCAGTTTCGAGTTGGATGCAGATTTTGACAGAACCAAGCAATTCATGGATCAGCTGCAGCGCATTAAGCTGGCCACCAGTCTGGGCGGTGTCACCAGCCTGGCAAACCAACCTGTCACGAACACCCATGTGGCATTAAATCCGGAGGAAAGAAAAAAGGCGGGGGTCATCGAAAGCCTTGTTCGACTTTCCGTTGGGATCGAGGACACCGGGGTGTTGATTGAGGATTTAAAGCAGGCGCTGGCGGTTATATAGAACGGATTGGCCTGCTTCGCTAAAATGGCCAGAAGCTGTTATCATTCCAAAGTGCCTCTGTCACCTCCTTGTCAATGGCTGCCAGATACTCAAGATGCTGGGTTTCCCATTCGGCAAGCCATTTATAGAGTGCTTTTTCCTGGGGATCTGTGGATACCTCCGCCCGTTGCGAGTAGAGTTTGATGGCGCGTTCTTCCATGCCCATGGCTGCAGAAATGGCGGCGGATTCAAATCCGGCACCCGCGATACGCTGTTTCAGCGCATCGGTCAATACAGCGTTGGCAACGCTTTCATTTGAAGAATTCCGTTTCATTTCAACAAATGTACCGTTTTTTTTGTAGGATTTGTACTGTTCCGACAATATCTGGACATGGCTGATTTCGTCTTCAGCCAATTTGATGAAGAATTCTTTTACGGCCTGATCTTCGGCGCTGTCGGCGGCCTTTTCATAAAATGACTTTCCGCGCAGTTCCAGCAGCAGGGCACTTTTCAATATTTCGAGAGCTGTGGGTGTTGACATGATGCCTCCTCATTTTCCGTATATTTAATGACATCATTCTACAATGGTGTTATAGAATGCGCAAGCCTGATTTTGGAACAACTGTTTGGAAAATTCAGGAAAAATCCGGGTTTGAACCGCCTCGCCCAACATTTCGGGGAAGATGTCATGACACGTGAACCACACCATAAAACTATTCATAAGAACAGACACACCTATGTTCTGGCCATTGATCTGGGAAGCGGGGGGCACAAAATAGCACTTGTTTCCGACACGGGTCATGTGGTTGCCAGTGCAGACGAGCAGATCACCACCCTGATGCTGCCGGGGGGCGGGGCAGAGCAGGACCCGGAAGAATGGTGGCAAAAAACCTGAGGGGATCCAAGAAGGTTCTCAAGGCCGCCAACGTACCGGCTGAGGATATTGTTGCCATTGCATGTGATTCCCAGTGGTCTTTGGCGGTACCTGTGGATGAGAATGGTCGGCACCTGATGAATGCGATTCATTGGCTCGATACACGGGGGGGGCCATACAATCGAAAAATTGTTGCCGGGTTTCCCAGTATCAACGGGTATGGTCTTTTAAAACTGATGAAATGGGTTAGGCTGACCGGGATGGTTCCCACGCATTCGGGGATCGATTCTCTCGGTCATGTCCTGTTTATCAAGAATGAACGACCCGGAATCTATGAAAAAACCTTTAAGTTTCTGGAACCCATGGACTACCTGACGTCCCGGCTGACCGGGAAGATCACAGCCACCCAGAAAACAATGGCGCCCTTTGCCATTGTCGACAATCGTCAATGGGGCCGACAGGCATATCAGGATGAACTCCTTGCCCTTGCAGGTGTTGAAAAAGACAAGTTTCCCGAACTCATTCCCAATGACGGCGTGGTGGGATCACTCAAACCCGATGTGGCCGAGGAACTGGGATTGGCCCCTTCGACCCCGGTGATTGCCGGGATCGGAGATTCCAATGCCTCTCTCATCGGGTCGGGCGCCCTGGCGGATTTTGAAACCATCATCTATATCGGCACATCCATGTACATGACCTGCCATATCCCCTTCAAGAAAACAGATGTGAGTCATGTCATGACATCTCTTCCAAGTCCTTTTCAAGATCGATATTATCTGCTGGGTGAACAGGGGGTGGGGGGGAGATGTGTGGAGCATTTTCTGAAAAACATGGTCTATGCGGCAGACGCATTCGGCAGTCTGGATATTCCCGCAGATGCATTTGACCGTTTTGATCACATGGCAGCCCAGGCGCCTGCCGGCAGCGGGGGGCTTATTTTTCTGCCATGGTTGAACGGCTCCGTGGTACCTGACGAAAATCCCTATGCACGGGGTGGGTTTGTCAACATGTCCCTCAATACCGACCGGAGCCATATGTCACGAGCCATTATGGAGTCCCTGGCATACAACAATCGCTGGACCATGGGACCGGCTGAAAAGTTCATCGGGCAAAAGATAACCCATGTCCGGTTTTCAGGAGGCGGCGCCCTTTCTGATCTGTGGGCACAGATTCACGCCGATGTTCTGGGAATACCGATCCATCAGGTGGACGATCCCCTTACCACCACCGTCAAAGGGACGGCCCTGCTGGCATTTTATTCACTGGGTCACTTATCCCTGGAGGAGATGGAGAATTGTGTCACCATCAAAAAAGTATTTCAACCCGATTCAAACAAACAAATCTATGATCAAATGTTTGCGGGTTATCGATCGTTTTTTCAGAGGAACAAACCTGTTTTCAGGGCATTAAATCAGGAGCGATAAGCTGAGCTAACTATGTGCTAACGCTTACTGCACAAGGAGGCAGTATGTCAGACCAATCAAGAAAATTCAGCCAGTCGATCCCCTCAAACCATACACGGGACGATTTCAGGTTCATGATCAGATACCTGAAAAAGGGCGGGACAAGGCCGATCTTTTGAAGGAGCTTTCAAACATGGCCAGGAAGAGAATCAGCGCTGGCAGAACGGTCAGGTTTCGGGAACGTTTTACCATGCTGGTGACGAGCATCTCGCTTTTCTCAACCAGGTCTTTTCCCGGTTTTCACATATGAACACCATCCAGTTCGACCTGTGCCCCAGTATGTTCAAGATGGAGAGTGAAATTATTTCCATGACCGCCAAGATGCTGCATGGTGATGCCGTCAAAGCGGTTAACCCTGAAGATAGGGTTTGCGGAACCCTCACATCCGGTGGAACAGAAAGCATCATGATGGCCATGAAGGTCTACCGGGACTGGGCAAAAGCAGAAAAAGGCATCCAGAACCCAGAGATCATCATGCCGCATACCGCCCATCCGGCCTTTGATAAGTCAGGGGAGTATTTTGGCATCCGTATGGTTCATGTGCCTGTTTCAGAGCCTGATTTCAGGGTCGATCCAGGGACGGTGGCAAAAAGGATCAATGAAAACACAGCCGCCATTGTGGGAAGCGCCGGGAATTATCCCTATGGTCTCATCGATCCGCTGGAAGACCTGTCTGAAATTGCTTTGCAGCACGATATTGGCTTTCATGTGGATGGCTGTCTGGGTGGGTTTTTGCTGCCGTGGATTGAGCGGCTGGGATATCCGGTTCCGCCATTTGATTTTCGCTTGCCGGGAGTCACCTCCATGTCTGCCGATACCCACAAGTACGGGTTTGCCCTGAAGGGAACTTCCGTCATCCTGTATCGCAACAACAGGCTCCGGCGGTATCAGTATTTCAATGTTCCGGACTGGCCCGGGGGCCTGTACGCTTCGCCCACATCTGCGGGAAGTCGTTCCGGTGGTCTGACGGCCGCCACATGGGCCTCCATGGTTTACTTGGGTGAAACCGGGTATCTTGAGGCGGCCAGGGCAATCATGGATGTGGCCGATGAAATGAAAGCTGGTGTCGAAAAACATACCGGAACTGAGCCTCATTGGTGAGCCCACCTTTGTTATCAGCTTTCGTTCTGAAATTGTGGATGTGTATCATATCAATGATTTCATGAAGACCAGGGGGTGGCGATTCAATTGCCTGCAACTGCCACCGGCCTTGCATTTTTGTATCACCATGCCCCAGACAGCCATTCCGGGGGTGGCGGAGAAATGGGTTCAGGATCTGCAGGAGGGTGTGGCATATGCCAAGGAAAAGGCAGGGACACCTGCCGAGACAACCGCCATCTATGGCCTGGCAGGCACCAGGGAAGGCAACCAGCAGGTAACGGAGATGGTGCTGGGGGTGTTTGATTATCTCTATTCAACATAAAAATTGAGTTACAAAATCGGACATTTTTGAAGGTGATTGAAAGCAGCGGTTCACTATCAGAGCTCTTTGAAGGTCAAAGGACATTTAAGCAGCTAGTTGGTAATGAGAAGGTTCCCATGCCTCGCATGGAATCGGACCAGGTGCTGGTGAAGGTGTCCCATACAGGTTTTTGCGGATCGGATCATTCCATGATATCCAGCGGTGGATTACCGGACGGCTCAATTCTCGGGCATGAGACATGTGGTGATGGTTGTTGAAACAGGAAACGCTTGCCAAGGGGCGTTCCGGAGGGGACCCGTGTCATTGTTCGTCCGACATCCTGTGGTGACTGCCCGGATTGCAAATCAGGCAAGCCCTATTTTTGCCAAATCAAGCGTCGGTCCATCGGTATCGGCGATTTGCCGGGTGCTTTTGCGGAGTATATCGTGGCCTATCCGGAAATGCTCATACCGGTACCAGCAGGGGTTGATTCACAGAATGCAGCTCTGGCCGAGGCCTTTGCCGCCTCCCTGCATGCCATTACATGTTCAATAGACAGGCTTGCTCAGCCCTGGTTGTGGGCGGTGGTCCCATCGGTCTGGCATTGGTGAGACTCTTGAAGATTCTTGAATTTCATCCGATCCTGCTTTCCGAGCCTGTTGCCGAAAAACGGGAGATAGGCCTGACCTTTGGTGCCGACCATGTGATTGATCCCTTGACTGAGGATCTGAACCAGAAGGTTTTTGTGAGCACGGAAGGCAGGGGATGCGATGTCGTTTTCGAGTGTTCGGGTGTCCCTTCCCTGATTCAATCCTGTATGGATGCCGCTGCCCGGGGCGGTACGGTCTGTGTGGTGAGTGTCATGTTGCAGCGGCACAGATTTCGCCCATCACCTTGAACTTCAAGGAAATCTGGCTCACGGGTTCCTACTCGAATACCCATGCAGAGAATATCCAATGCCTGAACTGGATGGCTGAGGGCAAACTCGATGGGAAACCCTTGATTACCGATCTGATTTCACTGGATGAGCTGCCTGATGTTTATGAGAAACGGATCGATACCGGTCTGGCCATCAAGGTGATGATAGATATGCAGCTATAAGCGGTAAGCATTGAGCGGCTTAAAGCTTATGGCTTACTGCTTATAGCTCTGCTGCGCCAATCCTCGAGTTCGAATAAGTCGCTTGGTCATCTGATAGCGCCCATCGGCAAAGACACCATAATCTCCGCCACCTCCCATGGCTGACGAAAACCGAACGGTATTGGCGAAAAAGAGCCATTGGTCGCACCAGAGTCTTTCCGGGTATTCATCGAAGGGGTTTTCCGCCTCCGCCAGTCCGGCCGCCCAGACATCCGATATGATGTGGGTGGCTGGTGAGGGTGATGGCATTGGTTTCCTGGATCGTGTTTTCAAAGCGTTGCCAGAACCCATTGACCCAGCTTGACCCGTGGCAGTTAAGACAGATCTGTTTCAACTGTACGGTACGCTCTTTTTGTTCCGCTTCCGAAATAAGATAATCTCGGGCTGGTTCGCCGTTCATATCCGTAGGCAATGGCTGACCGGCGGCGTTCCGGATGATGGACGTGTCTGGATTCCGGGGATAAGGATGGGCGTAGATGAGTCCGAACAGACGCCAGGGAAGACGGTCATTGAACCGGTGCGAACGCTGGGAAACGACATCACCTTCGGTGTTGACCAGCAGGCTGATATGGCAGCCCGCACAGGTGGGGGCGGTGAAATCCTTGCCGATGGTCCAGGGTACCGCTTTGAAATTCCATTCGTCCTGATGGGTCTCGAATAGATTGCCGTGTTTACTGGAGGAATAAACTTTATAGACCGGTACGTCCGGTCCCACGTGGCATTCCTTGCAGGTATAGGGCTTTCTGGCCATCTCGATGGAAAACGCGTGACGGGTGTGGCACGGGGTACAGGCGCCCAGGCTGCCGTCAAGATTGATACGGCCCACACCCTGGTTGGGCCAGCCTTTGATAATGGGAAAGTCCAGTTCGCCGGCGGCGTCCGTGTCACGCGTTTCCGTACCCGTAACCTCGAGAACGGTGCCGTGACAGTAGTAACAGCCCTCGGCTTTTGTCATATCGCTTTCAGCCTCAACGTGTCACCCTACCGTGGCTCCAGGAGGTCTTTCCAAGGATGCTGCGCTGAAGTTTCTGATAGAGAGCGTTACCGGCCAGGTTCTGGTAGGCATGCGCCATGAGATTTCCGGAATACTGGTCTGCCTCGACATTATGGCAGGTGCTGCAATCTTTGGGGCTCACAACGATATGGATGTCATATCCATTGTGCTCAAAAGTATCGGCATGCTCAGCGGGCCGCAGCATGTGGCATTCGGCACATCCCACGGCCGTACCCCTGAGATTTTCGGGCACGTTCTTGCTTGAAACCTTGAGAGCCAGACCTTCTGCCTGCATGGCCAGGCCCGGTGTCATAGAGGCATGCCGGCTTTTCTGCCAGTCCGCCACGAGACCGGGCTGAAACGTGGCGTGGCAGTCGATGCACTCGCTGGTTGCCTCACTGACCGGAACTTCCGCAGCGGATGAAAGACAGGGAATCAGAAAGCAAATCCATAACGCACAGACAATGGGTTTCATGAGGGTTTCCTCCAGGTTTTTTATGCTACGGCAGAGATGCTTGCCAGCCGATGATATGGATAAGTTATACCGCTTGTCATAATAATGTTCCGAAAATAGGATGGCGGCATAAGGGGTTGTAGCAGAAAAAAGGTCCTCAATCGGAACGTTTTTCTGACAACCCCTATAGACCACTCAAGAGGTGGAAGTCAAGAAATCGGTTGACACAAGAAAAGGTTCAGAGCACAAATATCGAATTCATTAAAATTTATCAAAGAGCGACAACGTCGCGTTTGATAAAATCGGGGACCGATTTTATGATGAAAGGAGTAACATCATGAAACAGATTCTATCAGCTGTTTTGATTCTTGCGATGGTGGCGGGGACATGCCTGGGGCAGGAGAACGGGGTTTCCAGCCCGCAGGTGGTCATGGAAACATCCAAAGGGGAGATCGTTCTGGCGCTTTTCCCCGACAAAGCGCCCCTGACCGTGAAAAACTTTTTGGATTATGTTGATGCCGGGTTTTACAACGGTACTATTTTTCACCGGGTGATCCCGGGGTTCATGCTTCAGGGGGGTGGCTTTTCACGGGACATGCAGAAAAAACCGACCTCGACACCCGTAAAGAACGAGGCGCACAACGGTCTGAAAAATGACCGCGGCACCATTGCCATGGCGCGTACGCAGGACCCGCACAGCGCATCGTCTCAATTCTTCATTAACACAGTGGACAACGCCTTTCTGAATTACAAGGGTCAAACGACGGCCGGCTGGGGCTATGCCGTCTTTGGTAAAGTCATCAAGGGCATGGAGGTGGTGGATGCCATTTCCAAGGTCGAGACCGGCAACCAGGGGAGGTTCCGCGATGTACCCAAAACGCCCGTCGTGATCATCAATATGCGCAGAACAACTCCCTGATGACCCCGGGATTGCAGAACATGGTTTGTATGTATGTTCGTGAAGAGCTATAAAATAATTTTCGAGGGATACCCTGCCTCAATACCATCGACAACACTTTCCAGTTCTTTCAGATGGGATATCGTATAGTCGGGGATCATCATGCTACGCACGTGTTCCGGGGAGTGTTCCTTTGAAAAAAAAGGATGTCTTGCTATAAAAAGCTGATAAGCTTCGAAAGCTTCATCGATGGCTTCATCGGCGTGGGCACCCTGATTCACCTTTACGGTAATCATGCCCAGTCGCTTTGCACCGAAAATATCCTGCAGGTATCGATCCCCCACCATGACCGCCCGGGAAAAATCAAATCCCATATCTTTTTGTGCCTGTAGCCACAAAGTGGGGTAGGGTTTCCGCTTTTTGCTTTCATCCGAAGCATAGAAATAATGCTTGCGGAGGTTCATCTCGTTGTCATAGCGGGAAAAAAAATGGTTTAAATTCAGACGGATGATTTTACCCGCCTGTTTGATGGGGGGGCCGTTGGTAATAATCGACAAAGGGTATTTTGAATACAAACGGTTGAGAATCGGGTTTGTTTCCGGCGCGCTGGTCATCAGACTGATTTTGCAGTCCCAGTATTTCTCAACACCCGCCGCAATGATGATGGGATCATACTCGCTGTTGAAATACAAGCAGAGTTGATTAAAATGATCCTTGGCGTTGGAATCCAGAGAGCGAATTTCCAATAACCTGCTCAAAGCCGTTTTTTGTTCAGCTCTCAAGCCGGCTTGGATCATGGCATTAACCGACATTTGAAGCGCTGTTTCAAGGAAATCGGCTGGAACATACAGAACGGAATCTAGGTCAAAATGAATACACGCAATCTTGTTTTTCATGATGAATCCGAACTTTAGGGACGTTCCTTGGTTTATTGATTATGTTGACCTCGAAAGTTTAGCCCGGGGTCTCCAATAATGCATGGGTTTGACCAAGGGGAAACGGATAGGAAATCCCCCTGGTCGTTTGCGCTCGCCTGTTACTGGGAACTGTAACTTTTCTGCAAGCACCAAGTCAATTATTTCCTGAAAATTGTCTGAATGTTGAGTTGATAAGTCGTTCCGGTGCTTCTACATCATCCGAAATTGATACCGAAGACCAGCGGAAAATGGGATTGTCGCCCGGCTTGCTATGTATAGCGTTAGGGTACACCGACGGTATCTATGTTTGTCTGGAACAAATGAGAAGAGCTGTAGAAAAGGTGTTGTTTTCCGGAAATAGAAGCATTGCTTCTACCGGATTTGATGTTTTGCATCATTCATAGAGCCATTGGTGGGCTTCATATAAGCTACGGAATACCATGATAGCATAGGGCGCTTCTTGAATACCACTTTGAATTTCAAACATCCTCGATAGTCCAAAGAGAACATCTTTCTGCGCTACGAAAGCTGTTTTGCCTGGATTCCTTTTTCCTTCATATCGTGGCTTGAAACGGACAATTTCTAAAACTTCTTCAGAAGTAAACTGTATGTCTGTGGTGTCAATTAAATCCCATAGTACATGACTGGTTGGATCACCATCATAAAAGGCCTTGACCACGGGATATGCCATACCAAAGGAAAGAACACCTGTGACTTTAAAAATGGTTAAGTCTTTGGTCCTGTCTATGTTGGATGTGATGGGCATATATGAATCCGATGACATCAAAATTTTATTAAAAATATCACACCCTTTTGAAAAATGCAAATTTTAGAAGGCAGCTTGCTATTTATTGGGATCGTCCTGTGTTTCGTTGAGAACGATGGTTTCATTGGTTCGATTATAGCGGTATAAAGTGTTAACTCAATTTTACTGGTTAACAGCTATTAGTCTGTACCTTCGACCGTCTATCCCTCTTGCTAAGACAAATATAACCAATTCCCTGGGCCCATGGGCGCCGTGGACCAGAGTGGCTTCGATATCGGCGGTTTTGCTGGGGCCGGTGATAAGAGACATGGTGTGGGTGAGACCCTCGGCCTTTTGTGCGGCATCCCATTTGAGCAGGGTGTAGAGCTCTTTGAGGTTGGAGAGAATCTGTTCCAGATGGATCACGGTGATGTGAATGGACGGCAAGAGGGATACGTGCAGAGGCCGGCCGAAGCGGGTCTTCATGACTATCGTAGCGGTTTCCGCCAGACCAAAATCAGCCGAGGTGACACCGATCAAGGCGGTCTCGGATTGTCTGCGGAAGGTTTCAGCCTCCTGGCGGAGGGAATCGTCTTCCGGAAAATAGACTGGAACACCCAAGGGCTTCATGGCAACGGACAGATCAAGGCTATTCACCAGGGGGTGATCCCAGGCCACGATGGTTTTCTCGTCGCCCCATTCCGCATTTCGGTCGGCAGCGATTTTGGCAATGGCAGCGGCGATCCCGGCCTCGGTTTCGGCTGCCAAAATTTTCGTGTTGATGGTTTTGGCGACTTCCGTCATCCTGTCAAGGAGGGTAAGACGCATTTCCCGGTCACGACCCTGGATGGTTTTCATCAATGCAAGATCGTCGGCGTCAGGGATAGTCTGAATAAGGTCTTTCAGTTGGCGGTGGTCGGAATCGGACTGCCCTAGGGCATTTTTAATGTTTCCAATGAATCGGGTTTGATCGATATCGGTCATATCTTTTTCCAGCTAATTGGTTTATGAAATTTTATGGGTTTTTTCAGAATAACGTTTCGAAACCGCTCTAGCAAATAAAACCGTTTTACGATTTTATACGATCCATAAAGCGCTTTTTGGCAACCTTCTTGAGATCGCGGCTGCGGGTCCAGCCGCTAGCTGCAAAAGGGAGCCTGCTGATCATTTGTTTTTTCTCGGGCAGAAATTTCTGACCCATAAAGGCGGATTTGAGAAAAAAATCGTATAGGCGCGGGTTACGAATCAAGACCGACCAGGCAGCAAAGGCGGCCTGTTCCAGGCGACTCTTGACCGTGACGTTCCATGATGTGTCTCCCTCGGCCAGTTTCTGGCGCAGCAGAAGCAGCATGCGGGGGATGTCGATGTTGACGGGACATGCATCCATGCAGGCCCCGCACAGAGACTCTCCCTGGCAGAGGTCGGCATGGCGGTTGATCCCTTTTAAAAGTGGTGTGACAACGGCTCCCACAGGTCCGGAATAGGGAGAATTGTAGGCATGCCCGCCGATTTCTCCATATACCGGACAGATGTTGAGACAGGCCCCACAGCGGATGCAGCAGAGCATTTCCTTGAAGTCGGGGTCGGCCAGGATCCTGGTGCGGCCGTTGTCAATGATAATCAGATGAAATTCCCGGGGACCCGCCATTTGCCCCTGTTCCCCCAATCCGCCACGGTAACTGACGTAGCCGGCCATGTTCTGGACGGCCGCACCCATGGCAAGCAGACGGAAAAGGATATCGTGGTCCTTGAGATCGGCAACCACCCGTTCCATGCCCATGAAGGCGACATGCACCCCTGGCAGGGTCGAGACCATACGGATATTGCCTTCATTTGACACCGTTGTGATGTGACCGGTTTCCGCACACGCCAGGTTGCAGCCCGATATCCCCATATCGGCTTTTAAGAACTTTTCACGCAGGGCTTTTCTGGCAGCCAGGGTCAGGGTGGGCGGGTCCTCGGAATAGGGGATGCCTAGTTTTTCTTGAAAGAGACGGCCTACCTGTTGCCGGGTTTTGTGAATGGCGGGTGCAATAATATGAGAGGGTGTCTCGCCGGCTAGCTGGATGATGTATTCCCCCAGATCGGTTTCCACGACTTCGATACCGGCGGCTTTAAGGGCGTTGTTGAGTCCGATTTCTTCGGTCAGCATGGATTTACCCTTGACCGCCATGGCCACACCATGCTTTTGGGCAATGTCGAGGCAGCAGTCTACAGCTGCCTGGGCATTTTCGGCAAAATGAACATGACCCCCGTTTTTACGGATGTTGCGGGCAAGGGTTTCCAGCAGAATATCGAGATTCTGGATGGCATTCATGCGGATGTCATGCGCTTTGAGGCGCAGACCCGGTCCCTCTGGAAGGTCCAGATAACCTTGGGCCGTGCCTTTCCCAAACCGCTCCTGAAGGTTTACCAGGGCTGCGTGGAGTACGGGATCTGCGATGGCGGATTGGGACTGCCTAGTGTAGCTTGATGTGTTCATTTTATCCTTCGGACGATATTTGCACTTCGTGCGTCATTAATCCTTCGGATGTCATTTATCCTGCGGCGTCATTTGCGCTGCGCGCGACATTTCACCTTCGGCTGTCATTATGGTCATTTGCCCTACGGGCGTAATTTATTGTTGCTGATAGATGCCTGCTTATGGCTAACGAAACTAAAATGAACACGCATATAAATGACACGAAGCAAATGACAATTTCTTTTCTCGATCCTTGGTCTCTGGAACAGCTATTTATCTGCCAGTAATTGCGCAATATGCAACACCTTGATAGAAGACCCCATACGGCTGAGTCTTCCCTGGATATTCATGAGACAGCTGATGTCGCAGCCGGTAACGGTATCGGCTCCTGAGGCGATGATGTTACGGATTTTGTCATCCACCATGGCCGTGGAAATGTCCGGGTATTTGACAGAAAAGGTTCCCCCGAACCCGCAACACCGGTCTGGGTCTTTCATCTCGACAAATTCAGCCCCTTTCAGATGCCGTATCAGGCGCCGGGGCTGTTCCCCGACACCCAGCCCCCTGAGCAGGTGGCAGGAGTCATGGTAGGTGATTTTCCCGTTATATGTAGCACCTATGTCCTCGACGCCCAGAATGTCCACCAGAAACTGGCTCAATTCAAAGGTTCGCTCCCCCACTTGTTTTGCCCGTTCGGCCCACACAGCATCATCTTCGAAAAGGTCTGGATAATGATTTTTAACCATGTTGACACAGGACCCCGAGGGGCAGACGATCCACTCCGCGTGTTCGAAAATTTCAATGAACCTCCTGGCGGCCACCCTGGCGGCCTTCCGATAACCGGCGTTGAAGGCGGGCTGGCCACAGCAGGTCTGGTCCATGGGGCAGTCCACCTGGATGCCCAGGCGTTTGAAGATCGTCAGCATGGCCTCTCCCACTTCAGGATAGAGACCATCCACAAGGCATTGGACGAAGAGGGTGATTTTTTTAACTGAAGCCATATTAATTCTGGTTTTGGTATTATACGGTGTTAAGTTTTAGGTGTTAAGTTTTAAGTCGGCTAATAGTTGATAGCTAATGGTAGCTTCCCAGTATACTGTCTTCCTATTATATCGGCTACTCAGTCCTCAGCCCTTCGTCCTCCTCTTAGTGTTTGTGGTGAGAATACCTGCTGTTGGTTTTGTTGTCAATCGGCAGGTGGTGGGGCTTTTATTTGTTTCGACAATATGATAAACCTTGGTGTCGATTGCGTTATGTCTGCACCCGAACAATGTGTTCCTGGATGAGCCGACCCTGTGGGATGAAGCAACCCGCGCCACCTATGATTGATCAAGGATGTTTTGATGAGAATACAACATTGGCTGATATTGTTGATTTTTTGGCTTGCGGTGGTCTCCCTGGCCCAGGCCGAAGTGGATGCCCGGGTGGTACGTACCCTCCAGCTCAAAGCAACACCGGTTGACCTGGCCATTCCGGGTCAACGGGCGCTATATCTATGTGCTCACGGCGGATGCCAAGCTGCAGATTTTCAAGAACACCGGCGAATTGCGCGACACCTTGGCGGTGGATCCCGGGAGTGGACCGTATTCAAGCGGGCCCGGGAGAGGATCGTCTCTATCTGATCAACTCCGCCGGTAATCAAATCCAGGAGCTCAACCTGACATTTATCCTGGAGATCCCCGTTGACGGATCTCCCACCAAGGGCTCTTTGGATGCGGCCGTGGCGGTGGTGGTTTTTACCGATTTTCAATGACCTTACTGCGCCCGGCTCGCGCCGGTACTCGAGCAGTTGCTTGAGAAATATCCCCAACAGGTCAAACTCGTATTTCAAAAATTTCCCCTTACGCAGTCATAAATTTGCGCGACAGGCTGCCGCTGCCGCCCTGGCGGCTCATGGCCAGGGTCGTTTCTGGGACTTTCATGATGCTCTTTTCGCCAGCTACAATAGCCTCGATGAGGCCAAGTGTGGAAGAGATCCGGATCTGTCTCGATCTGGACAAGAGCGCTTTCGACGCCCAGCGCAAGGCTCCCCAGGTGATGGATCAGATAAAGAAGGACATGCAATGGGCCAGGGAAGCCGATGTCAGGGGTACTCCTGCGGTTTTCATCAACGGGCGCTTGCAGCGGCAGCGCAGCCTGGAGAGTTTTTCAGCTGCCGTGGAAGCGGAACTGCAACGGCTGGGCAGGTAAAGGAGGATCGTCATGCCCGAGTTGCCTGAAGTACAGACGGTGGTGGACAACCTGAATCGGACTGAAGATCGTCGGGTGCAGCATTGCCGGTGCCAGGGTGTACTGGCCCAGAACCATTGCCGAAATGACGCCTGTTGCATTCTGCAAAAGAATCAAGGGGTGCACCATCCAGCAGATCACCCGTCGGGGTAAATATATTGTCATGGGGTTGTCCCAAGGCCTGACCCTGCTGATCCATCTGCGTATGACCGGACATCTGAACTGGGAACCCAGGGGCAAAGCACGTAACAAGCACGAACATGTGATACTGGAACTGGATGGAAACATGGAACTGCGGTTTCAGGACACGCGCAAGTTCGGCCGCTTTTCCCTGACCAAGGACCCCGAGGCTGTTCTGGGTAAAACTAGGGCCCGAACCCCTGGCAGATGATTTTACCATGACCCGTTTTCGAAAGATGCTGGGGCCTGCAGACGCCGGATCAAACCTTTGCTGCTGGACCAGAGATTTATTGCCGGCCTGGGCAATATCTACGTGGACGAAGCACTCTGGAAAGCCGAGTATTCACCCTCTGCGTATCAGTTGTTTGCTTTCGAAGAAAGAAATTGCAGCCCTGCACCGGGCCATACCTTATGTGCTGCGTACAGGGTTGCGGAACATGGGTACGACCCTGGGTGGTGGCGCGGGGAATTTCTATTCGGTGGCCGGTCGCCGGGGCCGCAACGCCGACCAACTCAATGTGTTCCGCCGTGGCGGGCAGGATTGCCCGCGCTGTGGTTCCGGCATTCAACGCATCCTGGTGGGCCAGCGCAGCAGTCACATCTGTCCCACATGTCAGAAAAAACCCTTATAGTTTTCTTTGTCACGCGCTTGAAGTTCTTTGTTCTGCCAGCCTTTTTGCGGTTCGGGTAAAAAACCAGTTGTCTATCTTTTGGGACAGAAAGGCGTGTCTTGCCGCATGGGTGGTGGCTTGTCTTTGCAACTCATAAGGGTACCCGATTTTTGAAAACCGCCAGAGTTTATCCGCATCTTTAACCAGTTTCTCTTCCGTGGTATCGGGGTTTTTTCCGGAATCATGGCGTTCAATGATTTTTACGATCCTGTGGATGGTTGTTGCGTCACAACCCATTCCGTCAGAATCTTTTCGGCAAGTATAGCCCCCTGGACTTCATGTATACGATTCAGTTCCCGCGCTTTTTCACCTGTGGCGCAAATCCCATAAGCGGTCTCGATGTCCTCCGGTTTGAGTGCCGACCACCCGACATCGTGAAGAATGATGGCCGGTTCGACGATGTTCCGGTCACCCCCCTCCTTTTCGAGCAGAAGCAATGCATAGCCATGGGCAACCCGGGTGTGAATGGAATCATTGCGCATTTTCAGATATGGCTGGGCCTGTTGAAAGAGATCCTGTACGGAGAGATTTCTGTGTGGTGTTCATGCTTGTGACGACCCATCAAGGATCTGCTGCAGCTTTTTTGTCGCGTTCAGGGTCTCTTTTACAATCGAGGGTAGGGCGTTATCGCTCATGGACTCGGCAAATCCAACGACCCAGATTGCCAATGGAAGCCCCCGATGATTGTCAAGACCAACGGCAACGGCCCGCACACCCGGCAGATATTCTTCATTGTCCAGGGCATATCCCTGCTTTCGAACCCGAGACAGTTCATCCAAATAGGCTTTTTTGGATACAATTGAAGGGACTGTAAATTGCGGCAGCTCTTTTTCCTTGAGCAGCCGGGCGATCATGGGCGTCATCATGCTGAGCCAGAAAGACCTTGCCCACCGCGCCTGCCAGGAGTGGAATGGTCGTTCCCGGCGGTGACGTGATTTTCAAAGGTTTCAGGGCCTCTGCCGTGGCCATGATCAGACCCCGCCAATGGCTGAGCGCCCCTAAAAAAATGGTTTCATTGATCCGGTCTCTCAAGTCATCCAATAGGGGTTGTGAATGTTCGACAACCCTGAAGTAATTCCAGTTTCTAAAGGCCAGTTCCACCACGGCCGGGCCGAGAAAAAACTTTTTTCCCTGTTGGCTCTGATCAAGGGCTCCCACCGTCAACAGGGCCTGGACAAGACCATGGGTGGTGCTCTTGCTGAATCAAGATGTCTGGCAAGATCACTGATTCCCATTTCACGTGTGTGACGCTGCCACAACTCTCAAGATGTCAAAGGCCCTGTGGACGGCCGGCGCCTGATATCCGGAAGCGTTTACAGTGTGTTTCATAAATAGTGACCTTTGTTGAAGTGCAATATGTTCACTATAATGAACATATTGTACTTGTATATAAAGCATTCAATATCCTGTCAAGATGAATTGTTTCGGTGCAATAAAATAATAATAGTTATATTAATTAAGTAGTTATTGGTATTAAAAGGTCTCTGATCATAAAAATTTATTGACATGTATGGGTATAATGATAGCATAGAAAAAATGATTTTGTTCATTTAGATGAACAATAAGATAGACGCAGAAAAAATCAACCAGAGATGTGGAAGAAACATCCATCAGAAACCCTCGAGCAAACGATCAGGAGAGAAAAAATGTTATTGCCAAAATTCAAATTTCACGAGCCAAAGACCGAACAGGAGGCCTGCCAGATCCTGGCGGAATATGGTGACAAGGCAAGACCCATCGCCGGAGGGACGGATCTCGTGGTCAACATGAAAAAGAAGCTGCTGTCTCCGGAGCATGTGGTATCCCTTTCACGGATTGGGTCACTGAAAAGCCTGGGAAAAGAAAACGGATTCATCAAGATCGGCGCCTGCTTTACCGTGGCTGACATGATTGAAGCAAAAGACATCAAGGAAAATGTCAGCGCTTTGAGCGCCGGTGCCGCTGCTCTGGGGTCTCCATTGGTTAGAAACCTGGCAACTCTCGGCGGCAATCTCGGTTCTGCCCGCCCGGCCGCGGACCTGCCCCCTTCGCTCATGGCCTATGGTGCGACGCTGATTCTAAAAAGTAAAAATGGAGAAAGAAACGTTTCCATCGATGAATTTTTTAAAAGCCCCGGTACAACCGAATGTCGACCCGACGAATTTATCACTGAAATCCAGGTTCAAACACCCGCTGCCGGTGCCGGTGCCGGATATCTCAATATAGGTGCCCGTAAGGCACAGGACTGCAACATTGTGAATGTCGCTTCTTTTATCTGTCTGAATGAAAGCGGTGTGATCGAAAGAGCCCGGGTCATATTGGGTTGTGTGGGACCGATCCATCTAAGGGCTCCGGCTGCTGAGAAAATTCTTATGGGAGAAAAACCGGATAAGGCACTTTTTAAAAAAGCCGCTGAAGCTGCCAAAACAGACTGTTTGCCCATCACCGATTTTAGAGGTACCGGCGAATATAAGCGGGCAATGGTGGGCGTGCTGACCCAAAGAACACTCGAGATTGCTTTGGATGAAGCAAGAAATAATAATTAAGAGGAGACGATTCATGAAAGAACTGATTCATCTAACGATTAACGATCAAAAATATGAAGTGGCGGTGGCACCGAACCAGACCCTGGTGGATGTGCTCCGATACCAACTTGAATTGACCGGTACCAAAAAGGGGTGCGAACTGGGAGACTGCGGTTCCTGCACCGTGATTATGGACGGCAAACCGGTTAATTCCTGCCTGGTTCTGGCCATGCAGGCCGCGGGCAAAGATATTAAAACCATCGAAGGCCTTGAAACGGAACAAGGGCTTCATCCGGTTCAAAAAGCTTTTGTGGAAAAACAGGGTGTTCAATGCGGGTTTTGCACTTCCGGCATGATTCTTTCGGCCAAGAGTCTGCTGGAGAAAAATGCAACCCCCACGGAACTTGAAATTAGAAAAGCCCTTTCCGGCAATCTTTGCAGATGCACCGGCTATCAAAAGATTATCGAATCGGTTCAAGCGGCCAGCCAAGAGATTTCCAAATGAGCCTATTGTTGAACAACCTGATTTGTCTATCCATCATGATACATGAAACACATACTGGAGAAATAAAATGAGTGAATATGATGTCATCAACTCCCGAGCGGCAAGACTGGATGCACCGGATAAGGTGACCGGTCGCGCCGTATTTGTCGACGATATGAGTATGCCGGGCATGTTGTACGGCGCCATGCTTCAAAGTCCTGTGGCACATGCCAAAATACTGAATATCGATATTTCCGAAGCACTCAAACTGCCGGGGGTCAAGTCGATTGTCACTGCGAAAGAGGCCGGTCTGGTCAATTACGGCGTCAGCCCGGCAAGGTATGATGAGACGGTTTTTTGCAGCGACAAGGTGCGCTATGTGGGCGATGAAATTGCCGCTGTGGCGGCGGTTGACCTGGAAACCGCCATGGAGGCGGTCTCTTTGATCAAAGTGGCCTATGAAGAGCTTCCCTTATTGCTGACCGTTGAAGAGGCCATGGCCGAAGGCGCGCCGCAATTGCATGATAAGTATCCCGGCAACATCTGCGCTGAAGTGCATCAGGAATTCGGTGATGTGGCGGCCGCATTCAAGGAATGTGACATCATCAAGACCACCACATTTACAAATAAGCGCCAGGATGCCGCTTTTATCGAACCCCAGGGGGTTCTGGCAAACTATGACTTGTCCGGTCATCTGACCCTTTATTCCTCCACCCAGTCGCCCCATTATGTGCAGCGCATCGTATCCATGGTTCTGGGCCTGCCCATGGGAAAAGTACGGGTGGTCAAACCCTATGTGGGTGGCGGGTTTGGTATCAAAGCGGCCACCAACCCCATGGAACTGGCAGCATGTCTGCTGTCCATGAAAACCCGAAAACCGGTAAAAATGAACTACAGCCGTGAACAGGTGTTTCTGTTCAGCCGGGCCCGTCATCAGTTTGTGCATAAAATGACCACCGGTGTTAAAAAAGACGGCACCATCGTGGCCCTTGAACACGAATGCCATCTGGATGGGGGTGCTTATTCCAGCTTCGGTATCGCCACGGTTTACTATGCCGGTTCTCTTTTAGGGGGGCCTTACAAGCTACAGAACATGAAATATGACGGATACCGGATTTACACCAACAAACCGGCCTGCGGAGCCCATCGGGGCCATGGTGGCGTCGCGGCAAGGGCCTGCTGGGAGCAGCAGCTCGATATGATTGCAGAAGATCTGAATATGGATCCCCTTGACTTTCGATTGATGAATATGATGGAAACCGGCGATGTCTCCTGCAATGATCTGAGTATGAGCAGTTTCGGTATGCGGGAATGTATCGAAGCCATCAAAGAAGGCTCGGATTGGAAAGCCAAAAAGGGCAAGCTTCCCAAAGGGAAAGGCATCGGCATGGCCTGCGGATTTTTCGTGTCCGGCGCCGGGTACCCCATCTACCGCTCCGACACCCCGCATAGCACCATGGTCATCAAATTGACCGAAGATGGCGGCCATGCGATTCTTTACTCGGGTTCCGCTGAAATCGGTCAGGGTTCGGATACCGCATTTGCCATGATTGCCGCCGAAGCCATCGGTATTCCGCTTGAAAATGTTCGCATCGAGTCGGGGGATACCGATTTCGGGGTTGATCTGGGAGCCTACAGCAGTCGCCAGACACTGATGACCGGGCACGCCACCAAGGAAGCCGCTGAAGATGTGAAACATCAGGTTTTGGACGTGCTGTCAAAAGAGCTGAACATTGCCGTTGAAGAGATGGACGTCAAACAGGGCCGAATCATATTTAAAAAGGAAACGCCCGATTACAGCGCCATGAAAACCGGCTACATAAAAGAACACCGGGGCTGGACAGAGCAGCCTGAAGGGGAGTACCTCACATTTAACGAGGCTGCCCGCATTGCTTTTCTTGTGAAAGGACCCATTGTGGGAACCGGCAAATACAGCCCACCGATTCTGGGTGGCAGGTTCAAGGGCGCCACCGTGGGCACATCTCCCGCCTATGGGTGTTCCGCTATGATTGCCGAGGTTTCCGTGGATATGGACACCGGTCATATCACGGTGGACAAGGTCACCGATGCCCATGATTGCGGAAAAGCCATCAACCGAACCTCTGTGGAAGCCCAGATGCAGGGCTCCATCTCCATGGGGCTTGGCGAAGCCCTTTTTGAAGAGGTGAAATTCGACGATAAGGGAAAGATTATCAACTGCGATCTGGCCGAGTATAAAATTCCCACCATCCTGGACATGCCGACCGTGGACGCCATTGTGGTCGAAACCAACGAACCTAACGGTCCGTACGGCGCCAAGGAAGTCGGCGAAGGGGGTATCATGCCGGTCATACCGGCGATTCTAAATGCTGTTTACGATGCCATTGGTGAAAGGATTTACGAGCTTCCCATGTCGTCCGAAAGAATTTATATGGCAATGAATAAAAAAGACCGGAAATAGTCATTGCGTGAGGGCCGGTAAACCTGGTCCAATTTCAACGTTTTCTGCGAACCGGATTTTATGGAAAAAGATCAATTGTCTTCCCAGGAGGCTATCCGTTACAACCGCCAGATTATGATACCGGTGTTTGGCGAAGAAGGCCAAAGACAACTTAAACGGGCCAGTATTTTTATTGCCGGTCTTGGCGGGCTGGGTGCCGTTTCAGCCTATTATCTGGCAGCGGCAGGTGTCGGTCGGCTTAAAATTGTAGATAAAGATCATGTAGGACTTGAAAACCTGAACCGGCAGATTCTTTACAGTACTCAGGATATCGGGCGTTCCAAGACCGAATCCGCTTTTCAAAAACTGCATGCTCTAAATCCCTTATGCCGTATCGATGCGCTAAAGGCGGAAATTCGAAAAGATAATGCCTTGGAATTGATCGGTGACTGCCACATCATTGTGGATGCCACCGACAATATAGAAACCCGCAAATACTTGAACTACTGTGTCTGTTGCCAAGCAGATTCCCTTTATATACGGCGGCATAGACGGCTTTACCGGCATGGTCACCACCTTTGTTCCCGGCGATACGCCTTGCCTTGAATGCCTTTTTCCCGAAACCGCAACCATCACGCGGAACGTGGGCACCATCGGCCCGATTCCCGGCATGATCGGCGCCATTCAGAGCCTGGAGGCCATAAAAATATGTTTGGGCATGAACACTCTTTTGAAAAATACGATGTTGTATATTGACGGTATGGACATGGGTATTAAAAAACTGAATCTAAAAAAAGACCCTGATTGCCGCTGCTGTGGCAACTCGACCACTGTGAGAACCAATGGATAAAACAATAGAAGTGATTATTAACGGTATTAAGGAAACCTTAGCGGAAAATACGACCATTTCCCAGCTCATCGTTGGATACAAAGAGGGCGATGTTGATCTCATCGTTGAACGCAATGGTCGTTTTGTGTACCCCAGAAACTATGAAGAAATTATCCTTTTGAATGACGACCGAATCGAATTTATCAATCCGAATTTCGGTGGATAAGCATTTATGTCTTTTAAAATAGTTTCAATGCAGTTTCAACAATAGCCTGGGCAAAGACCGGATCTTCCATATTCGCCTGAATTTCCACGATGTCAATTTCCGGGCGCAGGTCTTTTTGCAGCGCCTCAACGAACATGCGATCTTCTTTCGGGTCGTGGGTCGGATTGCCGGGCTGGTCCACAGAAGACCATCCATTTTGAGGTATCAGGACCTTTACCGGACCGACTGCTTTGTTCAGTTTTACGGCAAAGGCTTCTGCAACGCTTTGCAGCTCTTCCGGCGACAATCGTATCCAGGTGCGAAATTTGTCCAGGTCATATTTCCGGCGCTGGTGGTATTCGGGCTGGTATCTGGATTTTGACGGTGTCATGTGGTTGACGCTGCAGGTGGAAACAATCAGTGGAATGCCTATTCTGCCTGCATTTTCCAGCCGATCCGGACCTGCATCCCTCATAAAACCGAAAAGATGCTCTCCGACCCCACCCGGCGCCAGGTCGATAACACCCTGGAAAAACCCTTCGGCGATCATCTGTTCCATGGCCCGATCACCGACACCGGCTGCGGAGAAGCCGATGACCTGGTATCCTTCTTTTTCAAGAGCCATGCGGACAAACTGGCACATTTTTCACAGGGGCCCAGCATGGTCAGGGCGATGGCTTTTCCCTCTCCCGTAACCAGGGGCGTGACTGTTTCATGAGCCATGGCGGTGATGGCGTGTGCCGCTCTGTCCATCACGTTTTTTAACAAATTAGAAAGACCGGAAATTTCGATTACCGAATGAAACAGCGCAATATCCCCTGTTCCGATGTACCTGGTGGAAAGACCGGGAAGTGCCGCCGTAGAAGATATCACTGTCTTGGGAACGCCAAAAGGGAGGGACCGCATCACCTCGGATGCCATCAGGGTGCCGGTGGATCCGCCCATTGCAATTACACCGTCAATTCTGCCTTCGCCATAATACTGCCTTGCCAGCTTGGAAGCCCCGGACGTCATGATTCTCGTGATTTTGGATCGTTCACGGGATTGCCCGATTTCTTCGATGCTGCTTCCGCCTGCTTCAGCCACCCGGGCATTGGTTATTTCAGCCGGAAGTTTAACGTCAGCGCGCATGGACAGATCCATGAGGATGGCGGAGAACCCCAGCGCTTCGATTTTCTGCTTCAGGTAAAACGTTTCCACCCCTTTGGTGTCCAGGGTGGATATGATCAGGATCTGCTTTGGCATATTATTGACGTCCTGACGCAGCTATAAGCTGTAAGCAGTAAGCCATAAGCTGCTTATCGCCTACAGCTTACAGCTCTTTTTCAACCAAGGCCTTAATCTGTTTCTTCAGGGTCTCCTTGTTGACTTTGCCCGAGTCCCCTACAGGCCGGGAATTCCGTCACCACTTCCAGTCTTTCCGGAAGTTTGAACATGGCGATCTTTTTTCCTTTGAGAAAAGAAACCATTTCATCAAAGGAAAAATCCTCGCCGGGCTTGGGTATGACGTAGGCACAGCAGCGCTCACCCATCTCCCGGTCCGGATACCCCACAACCGCCACGGAAGACACTTTTGGATGGTCGTTGAGCAGTCCTTCGACTTCTGCAGGGTAGATGTTCTGTCCACCCCGGATGATCATATCCTTGGCACGACCCAGAATCCACAGACAGCCCTGATCGAATTTGACGATATCTTCCGTGGTGGTCCATCCGTCCTTGTCGAACACCGTGGCGGTCAGTTCCTCGTCCCGAAAGTATCCTGCCGGGGCGTGAGGGCCCCTGAACCAGAGCACTCCGGGTTCGCCTTCGGGCACTTCCCTGCCGGTGTCCTTATCCAGCAGCCTCACCTTGTTGCCCGGAAGCATGCGACCGACGGTTCTTCGGCGAAGATCCTTTGAATCCTCTACGCTGCATCCGGACACCGACCCTTTGTCCTGGGTTCCCAGGTCGCTGGTGATGGAGGCGCCGAACACCGTTTCGGCCTCTTCGGCCACCTGGGGTGACAAATACCCGCCGGCCGAGCGGATAAACCGCAGAGAACTCAGATCGTATTTGGAGGCGTCGGCCTCCAGCATTCGTATAAGGTGGGTGGGAACCACACCGATGGCGGTAGCTTTCTCCTTTTCGATGAGCGCCAGCGCACCTTCACCGGAGAACTCCTCGAGCATCACCGTTTTGGCTCCTGCTATGGGGGCGGCGAAATAGGTCAGGGTTCCGGCCGCTCCGCCGGCATGGGGGGCGATCGCCATGGTGATGTCGTCACGCTTGAGGTTCCAGATGGCGCATCTGCCTTTGGAGGTGCAGATACGGGGCGCGGTGGGCCACTCCACCAGCTTGGGAATACCGGTGGTGCCGGATGTGGTCGTGAGCAGGGAGATGTCCCAGAACGGGTCCAACCTGCGTTCCGCCAGCACGGATGCGTCCACCGGTTTTTCTGCCCGGAGCTGGGTCATCCGGGGCAGCGAATAGGTACCCGCGGGTGCATCGTCCGGAACCTCATCGTCGAAAAGAAAAAAATATTTTAGATGGGAAAACTGTTTCTGGAGCTCGGTGTACATTTCCAGATAATTGAATTTGTTGTAGATGTTCAGAATAACGACTGCCTTGGCCTCTGTTTTCTCCAGCATGTACTCCAACTCCCTCTGACGAAGGTATGGATAGACCGTAAGAGAAATGAGTCCGGCCCTTTCACAGGCGATTCGGGCAAGAAATCCGTACACGCTGTTGGGTGATTGAATGATGACCCGGGAATGCTTGGGGATTCCCATTTCAACCCAGGAAATGGCCATGGCGTCCACCAGCTTTTTGGCTTCTGCCCACGTCAGACGATATTTCGAGTCTACCAGCGCTTCCTGGCTGCCAATTTCCCGGGCATTTCTATCCCAGAAGTCATAGAAAAGCTCTTCGGTCCAGTAACCATCGTTCACAAATTCATCGATCATATCTTTCTGGTAACGAATCGGCTTCAATTCAAACCTCCTTCTTTCTTTTTCATTAATACTTTCGTGCTTTCGTGATAAAAGGTCTTATCTTTTCCCCGGCAAGCCCGGATTTTCGCTTCACTCCAACCGGTTTATCCTGGTTGGAAATAGCTGCGTTATTTTTTCCCATCCCGCGTTTTGATGCTTTCCCTGAATTTGTTCCAGAAGTCCCGGTCCGAATTCTTCCAGGCCGCACCCCATCTTTTTTCAAAATAGGATGAAGGCAGTCTTTCCTCCCAGACGCGCCAGGGATTTTTCCCTTGTTTTTTGGCGTTCAAGGCATCTGAAAGAAACTCGGCGATCCGGCTGATTTCTTCCTTGGGAACATAGGCATAGGCACCCTCTTTGATGGTCTTCACCAGGTTGCCGGCAGAGAATGCATGCGCTGTAAGCATAATTGCGGGTATCTTTTTTTTGTTGGCAATTTCCAGCAGGCGATATCCGTCAACCCCCATGATATCGAGAATCGCGATGTCAAAGGCCTGGGTTTCCAACAGGGTTTTCGCCTGATCAAAGGTCGACGCTGTTGTCACATGGCACATATCCAGCAGTTCTTCCAAAACCTCCAGAATGTCCTGTTCATCGTCAACCACCAGAACCTTTATGCCTTCGATCATGCTGATATCTGACATAATCTATCTCCTCGTTGCTACGGCAACCTCGACAATCGCTCAATTTAGGTGCCTTTTTTTGCTACAGGGGTACAAATATTTGCCATTTACCAATGAGCGACAACGTCGCGTTGTATAAAATCGTTCTTACGATTTTATTTTTATAAGCCCAGCTCAGACCACCGTGACTTGACTCTTTTCACCATTTCCGCGTCCAGTTCAATGGGAATCGGTTTGTCTTTCCAGTCATAGGGTATGGTGGCGTCCAGTAAAAGTCTACCGGTAATTTCCCGCGCATTGATGGGCAGAGACGGATCCAGCGGTGTGGACCGCCCTCTCTTGATTACCTGACTGCGGTTGGGCTGGAACCTGAAACTCAATGCATACATGACTCTGGGAATATCCCAGGGGTCGATATCTTCATCCACGACGATGACCGTTTTCAGACCGTAAGCACCCATCTCCGTTGAAATGGCAGCCGTGAGAACCTGATCCGCATGCCCGGGATACATCTGCTTTATGGAGATGATGGCCAAAAACCGTCCGGAGCCTTCCGGTGGGCAGTAAACCGCTTTCAATCCTGGAATCTTCATGGCCAACAATTGTTGCCAAAGGGTCGCCCCATATGACAGTGCCATGGTCATGTGCGTGTCTGTAACGGCTCGGCCGACGGTGGTTCCCCAGAGAATCGGATTGTTACGATGGGTGACACATTGGACATCCATGAAATTGCGTGGATCCGTACCAACGCCGGAATAATACCCGGTATATTCACCGAACGGTCCTTCTTCCATAAATTTGTCGGCATCCACTTCTCCTTCGAGCACGATCTCGGCATGTGCCGGAATGGGCAGATCGACGATTTCTCCTTTAACGACTTCTACAGGCTCACCGCGCAGGGCGCCTGCCACATCGTATTCCGAAGTAAAAGCTGAAACGCGTGCTGCGCCGAGGATAAAAAGCAGAGGATCACACCCGATCACTGAAGCCACCGGCATGGGTTTCCCCATGGCTTGATATTTCTTCAGCATGATGTCGGCATGTTTGCCCTTGATAAACTGGGTGCCAATCTTGTCTTTTCCCAATAAGCTGAGCCCTGTACGTTCCCAGGTTTACCCAGCCGGTTTCAGGATCCTTGCTGATAAAGAAATGAGCGGTTCCGATATAACGGCCCCCGTCCAGTGGATACCACTGCGGTACGGGAAACTTGAAAAGATCGATATCATCCCCGGTGATGATATTCTCTTTGCATGGCGCATCCGCTTTTTCCACATATCTGGGCTCCAGCAGGTTGTCCCCCAGCTTGGCCCAGTGCCCGTAGAGATCCACAAGCGTGGAATCCAGTGGCTGGCCTAGGATAAATGCCAGTCTTTCAGGGGTGGTACAGACACTGGTAATCACCGGCGTGTCATAGTCCTTCACATTTTCAAACAGCAGTGCAGGGCCTTTAGCCTCTTCATTGAGTTTGGCGATATGTGACAACTCCAGATTCCAATCGACTTCAGCTGAAATCCGTTTACACAGGCCCATTTTCTCGCCTTCTGTGATGAAATCTCTCATGTTCTTCATAGAGCAACAATCCTCCTTTAATTTGTTAGACTTCTTACAGTTTAGCTTTAGCGATAAGACTGTAGGCTGTTAGGTGCCTTATCGCTTACGGCTGTTGTTGCCCTATAGCCCGTGTATCCCCACGAATTCTCTAACATTTTCTTTTAACTGGGTATCTTGATCCGTTTCATGGCTTGTTCCATCAAAAGCTGATAACCGCTCTTGCCACCAATCACAGACTTGGACTTACGCTGGCTCCATACTGTCTCCGGTCTTGCCTGCACGATAAAGATGTTTTCAGGAAAATCCAGGTCTTTATCGATGGCCCATTCGATATCCATGGGGCGTTTGTAGTGGCGTTCAATCAGTTTAGCCATGCTTACCAGCGCCTTGACTTCCTTGTCCTCCAGACAGCATTTGCACTGTGTCTCTTCGTCGACATCCTTGTCGACAACTTTGCCCGCTTCGGGATCATACACACACTCGATGTGTTTGGTGGAAATGGTTTTATCGGAAGTTTCCATGACCACCTTGTCTACGACAAACTTGTCCGGATTGACGGAGCCGGAAACGACCGTCTCTCCAAGCCCCCAGCTTCCTTCGATGACAACCTTGGACAGGTCGCCGTCTGTCGGGTTCAATGTAAACATAACCCCGGCCGCCCGGGAATTCACCATTTTCTGAATCCCTACGCTGATCAAAACTTTTTCATGGGGGAAATTGTTTTTCACGCGATAGTCGATGGCCCGGGCTGTAAACAGACTGGCCCAGCAATGCCGAACCTTTTCAGCCACGGCTTCAACCCCCTGAATCCACAGATATGTGTCCTGTTGACCGGCGAAACTGGCCGTGGGCAAATCCTCTGCCGTAGCGCTCGAACGAACCGCCACCGGCATGGCAAGTACCCGGCAGTTGTCACATAGTTCACCATATGCCTTGTCGATAGCCGATCTGATGTCTTCCGACAGGGCGGAACCCTGTATCAGCGTCTGGATACTTTCGCTGGCGGCATTCAGGGCGGCAATGTCTCCCGGCTTCATGTCCGACAGTATCTGGAAAATCTTGTCCCTGATACCGGTTTCGGTGATAAATTTTTGATAACTATCCGTCGTCACTGCAAAACCAGGCGGCACGGGAATATCTGCCTTTATCAATTCTCCCAGACTGGCATTTTTGCCGCCAACCTGCGGCAGTGAGTTTTTGTCTACCTCCTGGAAAGTAAGGACATACGCCATCTCCACCCCCGTTTACGGGTTTTAGGAAGTTTGGAGCGGCGTTGGCAATGCCGCTCCAAACATGCTTAAATTGTTATCCGGGCAACGCATCATTCTATTACCCTGCCCGTTCGATCACCTCTACCACACCCGTGTCGCCGTCTACTTTTACGATGTCGCCGGTCTTGATAACTGACGTCGCCACACCCGTCCCCGTGACGGACGGAATACCATATTCTCTGCAGACGATGGCTGCATGACTGGTGAGACCGCCAATGTCGGTAACGGTTGCTTTGATGTTGGTAAAAACAGGCGCCCAGGACGGGTTTGTTGACGGACAAACCAGAACTTCTCCGGGCTGCAGATCCAGGATGTCCTTGAGTAATTTCAACACCCTGGCGGGTCCTTGCGCCACACCGGCGGAAGAAGCAAAGCCCTTGATTTGCGAAACATCGCCTTCCTGTGTCGCATCGACGCCCTTGAGCCATTCCTGTACCTTGTCCGTGGTGACACCCCACAGCATGATCGTAAACGGCTCGGCTATTTCCTGCAGGCGGGACACCCAGGGCCGGTGTCGGGTTCCATTTTCCGGCGGCATCCAGAATACTTCTGCGTTTGGCCGCTTTGGCCTTGTAGTAGGAACTTCTCATGGGGATGTCCACGCCCAGGGCCCAGCCCAGTGGACACTTCGGTCAGAAGTTGCGGAATTTCGTAGCGGTTAAACATGAAGATGTCATCCACCTGATCGATCATCCCGTTGTCGACAAGGAGCTGCCCGATCTGCCGGATTTTTCTGTACCAGATGGTATGGAACCAGTGTTCCACCCAGAAGAGATGGTCTTCGGCATATCGATAGATGGTTCGGATGGTGTTGTAGGCACCGTCGAAGGATTGTCTGTCTTCGTCGGTCTGGATGAGATTTTTGTATTCTTCGACAATTTTATCCCGTTCTTTGCCGATCTCATCCAGGGCACGCTCGATGGTTTCTCCTTTGGCCAACCGATCCACATAACTTTTGATATAGCTGAAAGGGATATCGAGGTTGGTCAGTCCAGCTGCCTTCATGATGAAACCATCCGCTGCCGCAGGATACAGAGAACCAGGGGTCTTTGGATTTTTCATATTCCGCCAGCCAGTTCTGACCTTCAGGAGAGTTTTTCAAGCGCCGCGATTTTTTCCGCCGCCGGGTTGTCGCCCTTCAGAATATCTGCCACGGTCTGGGTCGAATGTGCCAGTCTGGAGAGTCGGCACAATTCTTCTTCCGGTTTGAACATGGAAACATAGGCACCGGCCACCATTTTGCCGATGGCGCTTTCACTGATCCCTGGAAAAAGTTTCCTGGCAACATCGGCAAACATGAGGTAGGCAAGATAGGTCAGATTGAGCATTTCAAAATGATATTGCCAGCCCTTGAACATCTGGTTGACGAGTTTGTCGAAAGCTTCAAGGAGATTGTATGAATCGTAGTAGCCTGTGGGCGCTGGCAGCACTTCATCATCCGGAACATATTTTGGAAGTTCCGAAGGAACCTTCACGGCCTCCATTTCCTGGCCAAGCGCCTTGAACTTTGTGAGCCATTTTTCCCACAATTCATCATAGTGCTCAAATACATAGAAAACGCGTTTTTCGAACAGGGCTGCTTTCTCGCCGATAATTTCGTCGGGCGGGGGAGCGATGGCGCAGATGTACAGGTAACAGCCCACCATCCTCTGGGCAATTCCCTGGGCAGGTGGAATACAAAATACCCGGGTGGTGTACTGGGAAAGGGATATCTGCCACGCCTCCTGGAAAATGAGATCCAGGGGGGGCACCGGCTCAGGTGCATGGATCTTGTCCTGATACCAGAATTGCGCTTTTTCCCAGTCTGCTCTGTCCTTGGAAAAGAGGTGATGTGTTGGGTACATCTCCTCCCATCCCTCAAGTTCCGGGGGAACCTGAATTTCGTGGGGATCTGGAAATCTTCCTTTTTCGTCCGGCATTTTTATCCTCCTTTTTGTGTGGGGTTAATAGGGATAGTGCCGAACCCTGAAGGTTCGCAGGGTAAGCTTGGACAATGAATAACGGAGGATCAGGAACCAGATTCAGTAAGAAGTATCAGCAAAAACATTCAGCAGTCAGAAGGAGATATAATAAAAATATTTATGGAGTAACTAAAATATTCTGTCAATTCAAATAAATTTATATTGATTATAACATTTTCTTATGTGATTTATTTGTCATAAATAAAAGTTTTGAATCGCGACAGCGAGCGCTAATCCCTGTGGCTTGTTGCGAGATACTTCAAAAAGGAAGACGTTCATGTTGAACTTCAACCAGCTCAGAACCTTTCATTATGCAGCAAAACATGCAAGTTTTACAGTTGCGGCAGGCATGCTCTTCGTAACACAACCGGCTGTCACGGCGCAGGTCAAGGCACTGGAAGAAGGATGCAACCTGAAGCTGTTCAAAAAAAAGGGACGCCAGATACATCTGACGGAAGAAGGTAAAACCCTGTATGAATACACCCAGAAAATCTTTCAATACGAAAAAGAAATCGAGAATGTCATCGATGACATGAAGGAACTGAAACGGGGTGTTCTGAGACTGGGATCCACCAAGACCTATGCGCGCTATTTTATGCCTTCGCTGCTCTCCAGCTTTCATAAAGACTATCCCGACATCAAAATTCATCTGGATGAGGGCAGCTCACTGGACATGACCAACACTCTCCTGGAATTCAAGAATGAAGTGGCTATCATTGCAAAAGCATCGGAGAATCCAGCGGTCACATTTGTCCCTTTCAGTCAGGAAGAGCTGATTATCATTGTCCCGGTAAATCACCCCCTGACAGCCGAAGGAAGTGTTTCCCCACAGGACCTGGCTAAAGAACCGCTCATCATGAAGGAAACAGGTTCAGGAACCCGAAAGCGCGTGAACCTGCTTTTTGAACAGCATAATTGTACACCCAATGTTCTCATGGAAACCAGCAACAATGAATTTATCAAACAGCTGGTTCAGAAAGGGGAGGGGATTTCCATTCTTGTGAAAGCGTGTGTGGCTGCGGAAATCGAAGAAGGAAAATTGGCCACAATTCCGCTCAAAGGACAACGGATCTATCTTGACGTCAGTTTCGCCTACTTGAAAAAGCAACCCTTGTCCATGCCTGCCAGGGCTTTTGAAAAAGTCTTGAAAAAATTACGCTCTGAAGATATGCGGCCACAGGATATTGGGGCGTTGATGCTGAAAATATTGGCCCAGCAGCGGTGAGGGGGTAGAGGGGATGGGAGGGTTGGAGGGTTGGAGGGTCATACAAGGGGGGAAATAACTGTCATTTGCTTCGCGTAATTTGTGGTTATTTACTTCGTGTAATTTATCGTAGCAGCCAGCTATCAGCTATGAGCAGCAATAAATTACGGCGCAGCGCAAATGACGCCGAACAAATGACGCGCGCAGCGCAAATGACAGTCCGATAGGACGAAATGACGCACGAAGTGCAAATGACATCCGAAGGCGAAATGTCGTCTTGATCAGGGGGTTGCCAGGATGATTCGACATTGGGAAATACTAAATCGGAAAATCTTGCATGATTTTAAACTCATGCAGATAGAAGGAAAAGAAGTGCGCTCGCCCAGAACCGGAAAGTCAATGAATGTGATGGCCATTCACTTCCCCGCCTGGGTTGTGGTGCTGGCGCTTACCGCAGAACAGGAAGTCGTGATGGTCAACCAATATCGCCATGGAACCGAGAACGTTCACCTGGAACTGCCGGGAGGGCTGGTGGATCCGGATGATCCATCTCCGCTTCAGGCAGCTAAAAGAGAGCTTCTGGAGGAGACCGGCTATGGATCCGGGGATTTTAGCATCATTGGTGAATGTTTTCCCCAACCGGCCATATTGAGCAACAAGTGCTTTGTCTGTCTGGCCATGGATGCTGAATTTCAGCAGGCCCAAGCATTGGATGGAGGGGAGGACCTGGAGGTTATTAAAATTCCCATGGCCGATATTCCTTTCAGGATTCATAGTAATCGCATCGACAATGGCATGACCTTGTTGGCCTTTTACTATTTTTGGATGCACAAGAAGAAAGAGAAGGATGCTTAATTGAACAAGGTGAAAATACATGTGGATGCTGTCATGTTTGATCTCGATGGGACGATTTTGGACTCCATTCGCATATACTATCAGATCATTCAAATTGTGTTGAAAAGACTCGATATCCCCATGCCATCCAGAGATAAACTTCGGGATGCGGCTAAAAATGGCGATTTTGAATGGGACCAGCTGTTTCCAGGCAAGACACAAAAAGAGAAGGATCTCCTAGTCAAGAGAACCAGGAAGATCATTGCCGAGATATACCCGAATCTGTTTGAAACGCAGGCAAAATTGATCCCAAAAGCAAAAGAGACATTGGAGATTCTTTCTCAAAAAGGGATCAAGATGGGTATCGTTACATCCACACCTCGAGAAAACATGGAGGTCAAGCTATATCCACTGGTGGACTCAGGCATCAACAATCTGCTGGAAGTCATCATTCATGCAGACGATGCGCCCCGTAAGAAGCCTGCACCGGATCCATTGTTTGAGTGCAGTAAAAGGCTTGGCATCCTGCCGGAACACTGCATGTATGTGGGAGATGCGCGTATAGATATTCAGGCGGGCAAGGCTGCCGGGATGAAGACGGTCGGCGTGCTCACCGGGTTTGACGACCATAAAGCGCTAAGCAGGGAAAATCCGGATGCCGTTATTGAGAGCATCGCGGATTTGACGGATATGCTCTGTATAAGGGACGTAAGATTTTGCCGGATTCGCTCATAAACTTATAATCGGATATATCCCTTAAATGTCCCGTTAAATCAGAAACTTCTCTTGGTTTCCCCGACCTGCCTAATTCACGAAGCACATCTAAATATTAGGACAAAAGCTCTTGAAGCCTATCCATCACCGCTTCTGAAAACTCGGAATCATTGATATGGTACGGCAGGGTGTGTATCCGTGATGTATCGGACAGACGCGCCTCCAGGCTTTTGACAAATCGTGCGGGTGCTTGCGGGTCATGAAGCGGTCCCTCTTTTGCGTCAAAGGCTGAAAATCCCTTCATGGGAATTACCAGGGTGTAGCGTCCAGGGGCGGCATTACAATAATCTCCGAGCTGTCTGGCGATGATTTCCATTTCTTCCGGTGTTGAGCGCACAACCGTAATGGCTGAATTGTGAACATGGTATGGGCGATTGGGGAAGTCTTTCAGGGCCTGCTCCAGAGGTCCTGCCACAAGGAAATCGATATTGCCGGGTACCAGGACAACCGGAATCCCCATTTTCAAAGCAACGGAGCCCCTGTCCGGTCCTGCATCGTAATCCCCTCCGAAGCGATGATCCGCCATTTCATGCAGGGAGAGGTCCACCACTGCCTCGATGGATTCAGATTCCATCAATTCCTCCATGGCTCTTCCGCCGGAACCGACCGTGTGAAAGACCACGACTTCCTTGCCTTGTTTTTCAAGGTATCCGCGCAGTTCCTGCACACATTTTTCAGTGGTTCCCAGGGTGGAAATAAAGATCATGGATTTGTCAGATGATATGTCTTTCGGGTTTTGGGATGTCATGCCCACCATGGCCATGGCGCCGTTATGGAGTATTTTTTTTGAAAATCGGTTGAGACCCGATAGGTCACAGACAGCATGCAGCATAAGAATGTCTTTTGTTCCCACAAACGCTCGGGTATCCCGGGATGCCATGGTGGAGATCATCACCTTTGGAACCCCAATGGGAAATTGGCGCATGACACCGGTACCGAGTGTGGTTCCCATGGATCCGCCCAGGCTGATGACACCGCTGATGCCGCCCTTATCAATCATCGTATCCGCAATCTTACAGGCGCCCTTGAGCATTATGTTCAGGGATTTGCCTTCGTGGCCCATGGATTGAACTTCCGATAAGGTTTTACCGCCGGCCTGGGCAACTTCCTGTCTAGTAATTGTGACGGGAACGGGGCTATCTCCACGAATTCCGGCATCCATAACCTGGACCGAACAGCCTGATTCTTTGAGACAGGATTCAATAAAGCCGGCTTCTCTGAACTTCGTATCCATTGTGGCAACAAGAAGTACACTTGGTTTCTGCATGGGCCCTCCTGTGCATTCGCCTTTCAGGCGTCATTTATCTTTCGGATGTCATTTGCACTTCGTGCGTCATTTGTCCTACCGGACGACATTTGCGCTGCGCGCGACATTTCGCCTTCGGCTGTCATTTGCGCTGCGCGCGTAATTTATTGTTGCTCATGGCTGATAGCTGGCTGCTACGATAAATTACACGAAGTAAATGACCACCAATAACGCGAAGCAAATGACAGTTATTTCCCTCCAACCCTTGTATCACCCTTAGACCCTTACCCTATTTTACACCGTTAGTATAGTATCGGCCGCTGCAATCCCACACCAAAATGCTCCTGGTAGGGGCGGCATTTTGACAGCAACAGATAGGATATTTTGCTTTTGCGTTTCTCCGGCAGTTCATCCAGGGTGTCGAAATTCCCACCGCCTTTGGATATGATCAGATCCGCCTTTTGAAAAAGGTCCTGCACCTCCCTTGAGCATCGATCCAGCAGGGTTCCGGGGACAGGGCCGTCGATACCGTTCTCTATGACACGCACCAGGTTGACCATCCCTATCTGTTCTGCATCTTTCAGGGTTGCATCGTTCAAGGTTGGCATACTTCTGACCACAAAGATAATATCTGTATCATGCTGCTCTTTGATCGTTTCGATGAACAACCTGTCCAGAACGATTTCTCCGGCATTGTCGCCAAAGTAGAGAATGCAGTTACTGTTTATTATCCTTTTTTCAAGTATCTCAAATGCATTTTTCTGCAAAGGATAGGCGAGCTGTTCTTTGATGATTTTCTGAATGTCTGCGGCACCGCCCTCCATCATGACATCGATGGCGTTTCCGAGACCGGCGAGGTGCGCTGCTGTTCTCAAAGGATGCTCAGCTGTCTTTACCATTCTTTGCAGTTCCGGATACAGCGACAGCATTTTTCGGTTCTGTTTTTCCTTTTCAGCTGCAAAGGGATCCTTGTTACCGACAGCCGCCATAATTTTCTTCATGATCGGCTCGATGACTTCCGGGCTTGTCATATCCCACATTTCTCCCCTGAGTGGTCTCAAGGACAGAATGTCCGAATAGATCATGTTGACCTGTTCCTCAGGAACGGACAGCTTCCGCAGATAATTCAAAGACATGCTTAAAATACATGGGATGCAATCGGGTTTGAGAAACATCGTTGAAAGATCTCCGTCGATTTAGAATTTAGCTGCGCTCTTTGACCATTTGATCCATTACATGGGCCGCCATTTGAGCAAAGGCAAGATCGTTGATGTGCATGTCGATCTCCTCGAGTCGAATGCGGTTGTCCAGTTTATCTTTGAAGATTTTAACGAGATATGCATTTGTTTCAGGGTCATATAGAGGTCCGTCTTGCTTGTCTGCTTCGGACCAGCCCCGGGTGGGAACAAGGACATGGACATTGGATACGTCCTTGTTCAGCCTGTCGGACAGCTGCTCAGCCAGTATCCGGCTCTCTTCAAGGGTGAGGCGAATGGCGGATCTAAAGTCATAAAAGAATACCTTGCGGTCCCTGTATTCTTCCGGAATATGCCGGCGCGTAAACTCGAGTACGGCACAGTCAAGACCTCCCGGTGTGACCAGCCGGGGAATTTTTTTCCCCGGGGACGGCTCGAAACGACCCGGCCCGATACCGCTGCAGTAGCCATCCATTAATGCATCGGCCAGTTCGTGGGTTGCCAGATCGAGAATACCATGAAAATATCCTTCCGATGCCAGTTCCTCCATGGCCATTCCGCCGGTACCATTGGCATGAAACGGAATCACTTCATACCCCAACCGCTCCAATTCCTTTTTAACCGCTTCTGCCGATTTTGTGATGAAGCCGAAAAATGAGAGGGCAATGCGTCTTTTCTCTGTATCAGGTCGCCATTGACTCAGGGCCATGCCGCAAATGGCTGCTGCCGCCTTGTCCAGAATAATTCCGGAAATGCTGTTCACCCCGAGCAGATCCACCACGCTGTGTATCATGGTGATGTCTTTGGTGCCGACAGTGTGCTTCATATCTCGAGAGGCAACGGTTGAAACCATCACCTTTGGAACCCCGAGAGGAAGTTCGCGCATGATGCTGGAACAGAGGTGCGTTCCACTCCCACCGCCGGCGGATATCATGCCGTGGATTTTACCATCGCGATAGAGTTGTTTTATCAACTGCGTGCCTTCCTGGATCATGCTCTGAATGGCTTTGTCTCTGTTGCTGCCATCCAGATTCCCATTCTTTTTCATCGACGCATACAGGTCATGGGATACTTCGAAGGGAATGGGTTTTTTGGTTCCAACGTTAACGGTTAACGTCTGGAGCCCCAAACCTTCAATACGATTTTTAAGGAACAGATGTTCCTCTCCTTTTGAATCAAATGTACCGACGATGGCTACTGCAGGCGGGTTGTTCATGGCAATTCCTTGTGTTCGGGAAAAGTGGATCTTACCCGATTTTGTTCTGGTATCATTTTTTCAAAAGATCGGCCAGACCGGCAAAGGGCTTGTGATCGAGTTCAGCGGAGTGGTTCGTCATCCGGATCGGTCTGTTCGTACCACTCAGCCACCTGGTCCCGGGAGTGCTCGTTGTCGTGGCAGTAGATACAGAGCAGCTCCCAGTTGCTCCCATCCGGCGGGTTGTTGTCGTGATCGTGATCCTTGTGATGGACGGTCAGTTCGCGGACGCGTTGTCCGGTGAATTCACGGCCGCAGCGGCCGCAGATCCAGGGGAACATCTTGAGCGCCCGTTCCCGGTAGCTTTTTTCCCGGCGCGCCTGGTCGCGACGGGCCTCTGCGACAATCCGATCACGGTTGTTGGATGTGTTAGGTGTTTTTTGCGGTGGCATGAGGGCACTCCATCTGCCTTTCGCTTTTAAGAGCGACAACGTCGCGTTATAATAAAATCGCGCAGCGAGGTTATTATTTGTATTCTTTTCTCTGGCGGTCCAGATCCCGTTTTTCATCACGGCGCCGGATGGTTTCCCGTTTGTCGAACTTGCGTTTACCTTTTGCCAGGGCCAGGGTCATCTTGGCCTTGCCGCCCTTGAAATAGATGCTCAAGGGTATCAGAGAATAGCCCTTCTCGTTGACTTTTGCATAGAGCCGTTTGATTTCATGGTTTTTCAAGAGAAGTTTTCTCACCCGCAACGGGTCGTGGTTGTCGTAGTAGGCAAAGGGATACACACCGATGTGAATCTGGTGTGCGAACACCTCACCATTGGTTACCTTGGCGTAAGAATCCTTCAGGTTGGCACGGCCGGTTCGGAGCGATTTGACTTCGGTGCCGAGCAGCACAATTCCGGCCTCATAGGTATCTACGATATGATAATCGTATCGCGCTTTTCGGTTTTCTGCGACCTTTTTAATATGATCCTGATTCATTATTAGCCTTCGGCTGTCATTTCATGGTCATTAGCCCTTCGGGCGTCATTTGCGCTTCGCGCGTAATTAATTGTAGTTAAAAGTTTTATAGCGGAACTTAGAGCTTTAAGCCTATAAGGTGTACTGCTTATACGAAGCTAATGACAATTCATCCCCTCCCACCCTCGAAGTCCTTGTATCACCCTCGGACCCTTTGTTATTCCGGTGATGTTGCCTGGGTTATGATATCTCCGTATGCGTCACGGACAAGGTTCTCAACGTCTCCGGCGGTGGTCTGCTTGAGCGCGTTCTCTAAAAACGGCCGGGTTTCCGCGGCGGAGAGGGATCGTATGACATTTTTGGCCATGGGAATGCTCTGGGGATTCATGCTCAGTTCGTCCATACCCAGACCCATCAGAATGGGGAGGTTGAATGGATCCCCGGCCATCTCGCCACACATGAAAAGTTGGATGTTGTGATCCTTGGCGGCGTCGGACACGAATTTCAGCATCCGCAAAATGGCAGGGTGAAGCGGGTTGTAGAGATGCGCCACATCCTTGTTGGCCCTGTCCACCGCCATGGAATACTGGATGAGATCGTTGGTGCCGATGCTGAAAAAATCGACTTCAGGGGCGATCATGTCCGCCATGATCGCCAGGGACGGTACTTCGATCATCACGCCTACTGAAATGTCACGGCTGAATTCAATACCCGACTTGTCAAGGGTCTCCATGGCCTGCTCCAGCATTTTTTTGGATGCCATGAGTTCTTCGTAGGTGGATATCATGGGAAAAAGGACCCTGACATCTCCAAAGGCAGCAGCCCTCAGGATGGCTCTCAACTGGGTTTGGAAAATCTCCGGTCGTTGCAGGCAATAGCGGATAGCCCGCAGTCCCAGTACGGGATTGGACTCCACCAGGGTTGAGTTGTGGACAGCCTTGTCGCCGTTAATGTCGAGGGTCCGGATGGTCACAGGGTCCGAAGGCATGACCTCCACCACATCCCGGTACTTGTCGAACAGTTCATCTTCGTCCGGAAACCGTGCGAGAGAGAGGTATTGAAATTCGGTTCGATATAAACCGATACCCTCACCGCCGTTATCCATAACCGAGACAACCTGCTCGGGTTGTTCGATATTTCCCATTACCCGGATTCGAAGCCCGTCTGTGGTTACAGCCGGCCGATGGCTGATTCTGGCAATGCTGGCCCGAAAAGATTCAAATCGCCCCTGGCGTTCTTCATGCGAAACCAGGGTCTGTTCGGAAGGGTTGATAACAACACGTCCCACTGAGCCGTCCACGATGATGATATCATCCGTGTGTATTTGGGTCGTTGCATCTGCAACCCCCTGGACGGCAGGGATCCCCAGGGTTCTGGCAATGATGCTGGTGTGGGAAGTGATACCGCCCCGAACCGTTACGAAGCCCTTGATACGCTCGAGGTTGATCTGGCTGGTCTGGGCAGGGGAAAGATCGTGTGCCACAAGGATGACACGTTTATCGATATCGGCGATGTTGACCGAGTTGACCCCCACCAGATGCAGCATGATCCTTTCCGAGACATGCACAACATCGATCGCCCTGTCTTTCAGGTAGGGGTCGGAAATATCCTGGAACATGGCCATAACATCGGATACGACTTTCTTGAGAGCCCATTCCGCGTTCACCCGTTCCTGGTCGATGGTATCGAGGGTCCGGTCAAAGAGCATCTTGTCCTGCAGGAGCAGCATATGGGATTTGAGAATATCGGAATGCTGACGCAGGCCTTCGGGCGTGTTGGCGATGATATCATTGAGCTCGGATTTGGCCTGTTTAACCGCTTTTTTAAACCGGTTCTTTTCGTTCTGAAGACCCGATTTAAGGATTTGATATCGCTTGATGACATCCACGCCTTCCCGATCCACCAGGTATGCCTTGCCGATGCAAATTCCGGGGGAGGCGCTGATTCCGGTTAATACAATCTCCTTGTGTTCCTTGTTATCCGACATCCGGTTTTATTCTCCAAATCCATTTTTTACGAGTTCGACAATGCGGTTGAGGGTCTCCATGTCTGATTTGTCATTAATTACGATGGTCAGTTTTGATCCCTTTTCACATGCCAGTGTCAGGATGTCCAGAATACTCCTGGCATCCACCCTCTCCTCGTTTTTCTGCACCCAGACGTTTGAGGTCGCATCCCTGGCAAGTTCGGCAATTTTTGCAGCAGATCTTGCATGTAGTCCCAGATCATTGACCACGGTGACATCTTTTGAAAAGGTCTGTCCGGTTTCTCTCATGATATATTAGTCTTTTAGGCTTTTGGTACAAAAGGCGCAGGTGTTGACAGTCTAATAGCCTAAAAGTCTACAGTCTAACAGCCTGATTATTAAGCGCCCGATTTAACCAATTCGTCGCACAATTGTCAATCCGCAATCGTTGACATTCGCCGGATTTACTGTTAATAAAATATTTTCTGTGATAATTGTCTGAGTTTACAAGATATTTGCATATAGATTGCGCACATACTTTCGGATATGATTTTTTCACAGCAGCAAGGAGGCACCATGTCAGAAAAGGTCGTTATCTTCGGGAAAAATACATGACCCTATACCACCGAGGCTCGGGAAGCCTTTAAAAAGAAAGGTCGTAATGTTGAGTATCATGACGTATTGTCGGACAAGACACAGATGGAGAGCATGCTGGTATATTCAAAGGGAGGCCGAAAGGTCCCGGTGATCGTTGACCAGGGGAAGGTGGTCATCGGTTACAACGGGAAAGGGTGACGGATTTAAACCATCCGGCGGGCTGCCGGAGGAAACCAGGGTTCGAGGGTTGAAGGGTGATGAAGGGGTGATACAAGGGTTGGAGGGTGGCGGATAGCAGTTAGCGAAAGGCACTTACAGCCTACAGTCTAAACGCCTAAAAGAAATGTTTGACTCTCAGCTGAACTTAAAACTTAACACCCAAAACCTAAAACGAAAATATCGCACTACAGTCTAAATTCCTGAAAGGTTATGGCTCGAAAGTTCGCGTGAAACGCTTGGCAAAAATCGAAACAGCTTTGTTTGCATCTGGGTGACATGCAGAGAAAAAACAGGAAATAAATAATGGAAAAACAATTTGTTATCGATGATTTTAAATTGGGGGAATCGTGGCGTCTTTTCAAGATTATGGGAGAATTTGTGGATGGCGTCGAAGCGCTGCACGATCTGGGACCGGCGGTGAGTATTTTCGGATCGGCCAGGATTTCCCCGGAGGATCCCATTTATCGTAAGACAGAAAAGATAGCCGGTCTGTTTGCGGAAAACAATTTTGCCGTTATCACGGGCGGCGGCGGCGGGGTCATGGAGGCGGCCAACAAGGGCGCGGCGGCAGCCGGTGGCACATCGGCAGGTCTCAACATTCATCTCCCCTTTGAGCAGAAACCGAATACCTATGCGAATGTGCGTCTCGAATTCAAGTATTTTTTTATTCGAAAGGTCATGTTCATCAAATATGCTACCGCCTTCATCGCCATGCCCGGAGGGTTTGGAACTCTCGATGAACTGTTCGAGGTCGTGACCCTGGTTCAAACCCACCGAATCCGGCCGCTTCCCATCATCCTGGTGGGCAGCGACTACTGGGGTGGACTTAAGGAATGGATCGAAAACACACTTCTTGCAGACAAGCGGGTGTCGTCCAAGGACATGGAAATTTTTCAGATTATGGACGAGCCCGAAGAGATCGTCAAGTTATGTCAAAAGGGTGGTCATACTCTAACACCTTTATAGAAAACTTATCATGAATGAATTGCCTGAAGATAAGAAGTTAGATCGAGCATCTCTACTTAAGAAAATCGATCGCCTCAGGGCATCTGAAAAAACACTTCTGCAGCAAAACGAATATCTCAGCGCTCTTCACCAAACCTCCCTCGGACTGATGGACCGACTCGATAAGAAAGAACTGCTCGAATCTATCCTGAACCAGGCCTGCCTGATGACTGGCACCGAACATGGTTATATCTATCTTCCGATACCGGATGAGGATGAAATGCAGATGCGCGTCGGCATGGGATTCTTCAAAGGACAGCTTGGGAGGCGCGTGAAGTTGGGTGAAGGAATGGGCGGCAAAGTTTGGGAGACGGAGCAGCCGGTTCTGGTGGATAATTATAATTCCTGGCCCGGCCGTTTGTCGGACAGATCCCTGGACAAAATTCAATCCATCGTCGGCATTCCATTGAAATCGGGCAACAGGGTTGAGGGAGTCATCGGACTGGCACGGGTGAACGACAAGTTAGGGTTTAACCAGGAGGATATTGTCATTTTAAGCCGCTTTGCCGAACTCTCCCTGATCGCCCTGGAAAAGGCAAAGCTCTACGCCGATGTCAAGCAGCAGCTGGGTGAACGTAAAAAGACTGAGGCTATTTTGAGGGAGAGCGAAGAGCGCTACCGGTCCCTGCTGGAATCTTCCCCCGATCCGGTAGTGGTATACGACATGCAGGGCAATGCAACCTATGTAAACCCGGCCTTTGCACAGACCTTTGGATTCTCCTGCGATGAGTTGATCGGCAAACAAATCGATTTTGTTCCGGAGGAGAACTGGCCCGAAACCCGGCGAGCTATCCAGCAGATGAAAAGCGGGAAAAAGATCAACCTTTTTGAAACCAAAAGATATACGAAACAGGGAAAAATACTGGATGTCCAGATCAGCTCGACCCTCTATTACGACTCCAATAGGTGTTATGCCGGGAATATCGTAACACTGCGTGACATTAGCGTTTTGAAACAGACCGAGAAGGAGCTGAAAAAGTACCGTGACATGCTGGAGGAGCGGGTCGAGGAGCGGACCGCCGAACTGGCCAAAATCAACTCCCAACTCGAGCAGGAAATCGAGGAGAGAAAACGCATCGAGACAGCACTGCGCGGGAGAGAGAAAGAGCTCAAGGCGCAGTCCCACCACCTGGAAGAGGTCAACACAGCCCTGAAAGTACTGCTGAAACAGCGGGAAAATGACAAGACCGAGCTACAGGAAAATGTCCTGTACAATGTGAAAGAGCTGGTCATACCCTATATTCAGCGATTGAAAATGAAGCGTTTGGGCTCGAATCAAAAGGCGCTGGTCAACATACTCGACTCGAACCTGAACAATATCATCTCGCCCTTTATCAGCAAGCTTTCCTCAAAGTTTCTCAATTTTACTCCCATGGAGATTCGGGTGGCCAACTTGGTCAAGGAAGGAAAGACCAACGAGGAGATCGCGGAGCTGCTGTTTCTTTCCAAGAATACGATTTTGTTCCATCGCCACAACATCCGCACCAAGTTAGGACTGAAGAATACCAAGATCAATCTCAGAACACATTTGCTCTCATACGATACATAGACCTGAACTGAGCAGTTTTTATCTCGATCTGCACCAATCTCTTGCGGATCAAGGGGTCGCAAAAAGCCTCGACAGATCCACTGGTATGCCTACGTTTTTTGTGAACCCTCCTCCATCAAGATCTCGGCACACCTCTTCGGTAAAAATCGCTCAGTTCAGGACAGAATAATAGTTATTGCCCACTATTTACCCACTATATTATCAACTTGACATTTAAGGGGCATCATATATGGTTAATCTCTGATTGAAATTGCGTCTGTTCTGTGGGGATAAATTATTTTGCACAAACAATTTCAATGCAACGTGTTGTCTGTAGAAGTAACAATAGCTGAAAATAATTCAAATAATTGGTTTATTTGCTTGACCTGAAAAACCGCATCACATATAAATTTGGATCTATCAATGAATTTAGTTCATATAATAATAAAGACTCGACGGTAAAGAAAAGTCTGAAATCTTTCGTCCTGCATGCCTGATATTCAGATCTTTTTCTCTTGTTTATTGGCACGACTTTCACTGAACGGATCGTTTGATCCTTAACGACAACGGGAGGCCGACACATTGGTCGTATTAGATGAAGCAAAAGATGCGGATGTGCTGCTCGAACTTCAGGATATCCACATGTCTTTCGGAAAAGTGAGTGCATTGTCCAGCGTCAGCCTGAAAATCAGAAAAGGAGAGATTCACTCCGTGATCGGTCCGAATGGCGCCGGTAAGACGGTGATGATGAATATCGTCAACGGTCTATATAAACCGCAAAAGGGGAGTATTTTACATAAAGGCCAGATGATAAATCACCTGAAACCCCACGAACGGGCCAAACTGGGTATTGCACGAACCTTTCAAAAGGTTGAAGTATTCGGCGGCATGACCGTGCTTGACAATATCCGTCTAGGTCGTCACATCCATTTTAAATCCGGCATTGCCAGCGGATCCTGGTATCTTGGAAAAACCGCCAAAGAAGAAATCGAGCATCGAAGATTCATTGAAGAGAACATCATCGATCTTCTGGAGATCGAGCAGATTCGACACAAGCCCGTGGGGATGCTGCCATACGGCCTGCAGAAAAGAGTGGAGCTCGGTCGTGCGCTGGCGCTTGAACCGGAACTTCTGATACTGGATGAGCCTCTGGCGGGTCTGAATCTCGAAGAGGTGGAAGACATGGCGCGTTTTATCCTGGACGTGAATGAAGAAGAACGATGGAAAGTCACCTGTCTGCTGGTGGAACACGATATGGGCGTGGTGATGGATCTTTCCAATCGTGTCTTTGTGTTGAATTTCGGTAACATGATTATGGACGGTACCCCCAAGGAAGTTCAGAACAACCCTGAAGTTATCAAAGCATATTTAGGTGAAGAGGATTTATATGCAACAAGAAGATAAGTCAGCCTCTGAGAGCGTTAATATTTCACCGGAGCTTACCATTCCGAAGCTTTTTTATGAAAAGGCGACCCAGTACGGTAAAAATCGGGTTGCCATGCGGGAAAAGGAGTTCGGTATCTGGCGTCCCATTACCTGGCAAGACTATTTTGAAAACGTAAAATATATTGCGCTGGGACTTAAAAGCCTCGGTCTAGAAGATGGAGATAAAGTTTCCATGATCGGCGACAACCGGCCCGAAGGTTTGTGGGCCGAGATGGCGGCCCTCTGTGCCCGCGGCGTCGGTGTTTGGCTCTTCCGGGACAGTTTAATCGATGAAGTAAAATACATCATCGATCATTCGGACACCAAATTCCTGTTTGGTGAAGGTCAGGAAGAGGTGGACAAGGCTATCTCCATTTTTGATGAGTGCCCGAAGCTGAAAAAAATTATTTGGGATGACCCCAAAGGGATGCGGAATTATGATCAGGACTATTTAATCAGCCTGGGGGAGGTTCAGGAACTGGGTAAAAAGTTAGATCAGGAGCAACCCGAATTATTTAAAGAAATGATTGACAAAGGTTCCGGCGAGGAAGTGGCGCTTCTTTTCTACACGTCCGGAACAACCTCCCTGCCCAAGGGAGCCCTTCTGTCACATAACAACATGCTGACCATGGGGAATCACCTCATGTCCGTTGATCCCTGTTATGATACGGATGATTACGTTTCCTACCTTCCCTTTGCATGGATCGGCGAACAGATGATGTCCATTTCCTGCGGTCTGCAGATCGGTTATGCGCTTAACTTTCCCGAAGAACCTGAAACATCACCGGAAAACCGTCGTGAAATCGGACCGCACGTCATGTTTGCCCCCCCGCGTTTATATGAAGAAATGACGCGGACGGTACAGGTTAAATACCTGGATGCCACATGGCTGAAGCGTAAAATTTACGAACTGTCCACAACAATCGGCTACCATGTGGCCAATCTGAAATTTGATAAAAAACCTGTGCCCTGGTACTGGAAGCTCCTGCATTGGTTTGCCCATATATCCGTTCAGAAAAAGTTAAAAGATCACCTAGGGCTGTCCCGCGTTCGCAATGCCTATACCGGCGGTGCAGCCATGGGTCCCGATCATTTTCGGTTTTTCCATGCATTGGGGGTTAACCTGAAACAAATTTACGGGCAAACGGAAGTTGCCGGCATTTCGGTGGTTCATCGAACCGGGGACATCAAATTCGATACGGTGGGGCACCCCATACCCGGAACGGAAATCAAGATTACGGAAGAGGGCGAAATCATCACCAAAAGCTCTTCCGTTTTTTTAGGGTATTATAAAAACGAGGAAGCGACTGAAAAAACTATCAAGGACGGGTGGCTCCATTCCGATGACAGGGGATTTATCGATGATGACGGCCACCTGGTTGTCTTTGATCGGACCAAAGATGTTTTTACATTACGAGACGGCAAACCATTTTCACCGCAATATCTGGAAACCCGTCTCAAATTCAGTCCCTATATCAATGATTCCTGGGTGATTGGTGATAAAAAAGATTATATCACGGCGGTATTGTGTATCGACTATTCGGTGGTGGGTAAGTGGGCGGATGACAAAAAGATCAACTATACCAGCTATCCGGAACTGTCCCAAAAACCGGAAGTGTACGAACTGGTGAAAAAACAGATTCAAGAGTCCAACAAAGACCTGCCGGAAGCAGCCAGGATCTATAGATTTACCAACCTTTATAAAGTGCTGGACGCGGATGATGACGAACTGACAAGAACCCGAAAACTGCGCAGGAGTTTTGTTGAAAAGCGCTATGAAGATATTATCGATGCTCTTTACTCGGAACGTGACATGGTGCATATCGATACGAAGATTAAATACGAAGACGGCCGTCAGGCACATATCAAAACAGATTTGCAGATTATAACCGTGAAAAATTAATGCCGGCTTTTATGTATCAGCAAATTTAAATTTTACAAAAAGGGGAAAATAACAGTGGAACTTTTTCTTATGACCCTTACCAGCGGAATAATGATCGGCGGTATCTATGCCCTTGTGGCCCTTGGATGGGTGCTCATCTATAAATGCTCAGGTGTGCTTAATCTGGCCATGGGGGAAATGACGCTGATCGGCGCTTATGTGTCGCTGAGTTTCTATTCAATGGGTGTCCCGTTTTTGCTTTCACTCTTATTCTCGCTGATTATCGGATTCGCATTGGGGATCATAACGGAAAGAATTTTTCTGGACAGATTGATCGGCGAACCCGTATTGACTGTCATCATGGTGACGGTAGGACTTTCCTTTTTCTTTAAGGGTACTGTCGAATTTATATGGGGAACCGATACCAGGGTATTTGATCCGCCGGTGTTCACCATAGAGCCGATTCGTTTTGGTCCGATTATCGTCGGACAGGCGTATCTCTGGAGCTTTGTTGCGGCCATTATTCTTTTAATTATATTTGTCTCCTTCTTTAAATACACCCGTTGGGGTCTTGCCATGCAGGCCACTGCCGACGATGAAATGGCTGCCCTGTCTTTAGGTGTCAGCGCCCGGTTTGTGTATGCCACCGCATGGGCCATTGCGTTTATGGCGGCAGGGGTCGGCGGTACTCTTCTGGGAAACATTAACGGCCTCAACATTTCGGTGAGCTACCTGGGACTGCTGGTGTTGCCTGCCGTGGTGTTGGGCGGCTTGAATTCCGTGCCCGGAGCTATCGTAGGCGGTGTTCTTATCGGGGTGCTGCAAAACCTTTGTGGCACGTATCTGGACAGGTACTTCCCGGGCGCAGTAAAAGAAATCGCACCGTTTGCGTTTATGGCGATCTTTCTACTTTTTAGACCCCACGGTCTTTGGGGCTGGGAGCGGATCGAACGCGTATAGTTACTCTATCCTTAAAACGTAAAACCAACATTTGAACGGAGTTAATCAATGTCAACGACTTGGCTTCCCTGCGGCAATTACCACGAAAGTTATACTGAGGATCATGCATGGTGGCAAACAACTTTTATCAAGGGCAAGATGATTCTGCTGGCCTTGATTCTGTTTATCGTCATTCCGCTCTTTGCCGACTCCTATATACTCAGCATATGCAATCTGATAGGATATACCATATTAGGCGCCTTGGGCGTACAGCTTTTGATCGGTTTTTGCGGCCAGATCACCCTGGGGCACGCTGCTTTCCTGGCTGTAGGCGGATACACCAGCACCCTTCTTATTCTGGAATTTCCCTGGCCGGCAATCTTTACGGATTGGGGTCTGGCATATCCCATAAGCATTATTGTCGCCGCGTTTGTTGCCGGCCTCTGGAGTGTTCTGTTCGGACTCCCTTCCGCGCGGGTCAAAGGCTTTTACCTTATTTTAACGAGCATGGCGGCCCAGTTCATTACGGTCGATTTCATCATTACCCAATATGTGGCCCAGATCGGCGGAAGGGGGCAGGCCTTTTCATTGCCTCCGGGCACCATTAAAATCGGGCCATGGGTCGTTGATAGCGATCTGAAGGTCTACTTTCTGATGCTGTTTCTGGTCATCGTCTGCTGTCTTGCTCATTCTAAATCTGCTCAGGTCCAGGGCGGGCAGGGCCTGGGTGGCCATTCGGGACAATGATATCTCGGCGGAAGTCATGGGGATTAATGTTATAAAATACAAGCTGCTGGCCTTTTTTGTGGCGGGTGCTATCGGTGGACTCACCGGCGCTTTTTGGATCAGCAACCTGGCGGCCATCAGCCCCGAACACTTTCCCTGGTTCTGGTCCCTGTGGCTGGTGGGCGTCATCCTCATCGGCGGTGTCGGATCGATTCACGGAACGATTTTCGGATCTCTGTTCATGGTCGTGGTCATGGAAGGATTACAGCTGGCCGTGATGCCGCTGGCAGATACATTCCCGAAACTTCTCATGGATTTTCTGTTCATCAAGGAAGCAGCTTTCGGCCTGGCAATATGCGCATTTATGATATTTGAACCTAACGGGCTTGCTTACAGGTGGTGGCAGACCAAAAACTATTTTAATCTGTGGCCTTTTTCATACTAAGGACGTATCGAATTGCACGCATTCAATCATTTACAACTTGATGCGCAGGTTATCAAGGGAGGTGATAATCTCTGAAGTTTGGCTGAAACCCTATGGTAAAAATACACTCTGAAAAGAAGGGGAAAGAGCTATGAATCTTAAAAAATTATGTTCAAAATTGGGTGTGCTCTTGCTAACGGCAATGGTGGTTATTGGATTTTCTTCCATTGCAGGTGCTGCCGAGGTAATTAAAATTGGCGCGCTGAACGACATGACCGGTGCTACATCGGATGTGGGGAAGGACTACGCACTAGGTATTGCAGAAGCGATTCACTACGTAAATGATACCGGCGGTATTAACGGGAAAAAAATAAAATTGTACCAATTTGACTATGGATACCGTATCCCGGAAGCTCTCACCAAATACAGTCTGTTCAAACGTCTGAAATGTGTAGCTATCCTGGGTTGGGGAACCGGAGATACCGAGGCGCTGGCACCCACAGTGGCCAAGGACAAAATACCCTATGTGTCCGCATCATACTCCGGTCATCTGTGCAAACCGGAGAAAACACCCTACAATCTGTTTTTCTCAACGGATTATTCAACCCAGTCGCGGGGGCTCATCACCGCATGGTTTGATAAAAAATGGCCGCAAAAAACCGGATTACGGCAAACGTAAGCCCAGAATCGCCATGTGCTATATGTTTGCATCTCCTTTCAGCAGCTCGTCTATTAAAGCTGCCAAAGATCAAGCCGAGATTCTGGGCTTCGAGGTCGGTCCTGATCAGGATGTCTCTCTTTTTGCCATCGACACGAAGAGCCAGATACTTGCATTGAAAGAATTCAAGCCGGATGTTCTGCTGCATACGAATACGGTGATGTCCGTTGCCGCAACGCATGCGGGATTCTTACGCTCTGGGACTTGGTGCCGATAACCTGATCAAGTGCTGGGGATATGACGAGAACCTACCCAAGCTGGCCGGAAAGGCCGCCGAGGGTGCCATCGGATGTGCGCCGTGGGCATTTTTCGGACAGGATGTCCCCTTGATGGACAAGGTTGTCGAATACGCCAAGAAATACAACCCGGGTGTTCCGGTTGAAAAAAGAACCATCCACACGGTTCAGGCCTGGGCCAATGCGCTGGGGCTGGCTGAGGCTCTGAAACGGGCCGATAAAGCCGGAGATTTAAGTGGTCCTGGAATTCTGACAAAAGGCTTTGAGACCATGAGACAATATGATATCGGCCTGGGCATTGCGCCGGCAACATTTACAGCCACGGATCACCGATCTCAAAGCGAAGCGAAAATATATGAATATACCAATGGGACATTCAACCTCATTGCCGAAGTTGATCTAAAAGAACGTTGGCCTGAAAAATGGGATAAAGAATGGCTTGGATGGTAAATAGCGTAACCGCCCAAAGGAGGTCTATAAGCTTTGTCGAATGATAATATGATTTTAAAGATCAATAATATTGAAGTAAAGTATCACGAAGTCATCCTGGTCATCAAAGGTGTTTCGATAGAAGTACCCAACGGTGGTATCGTAGCCCTTTTGGGTGCCAACGGTGCAGGAAAGAGCACGACCCTAAAAGCGGTTTCCGGCCTTCTGAAACATGAAGACGGTCATGTCACCGACGGATCCATTGAATTTATGGGTGACCGCATCGATAAAATGGGTGCTGAAAAGATCGCCAAGATGGGTATTGTTCAGGTCATTGAAGGGCGCAGGGTGTTCGAGCACCTGACCGTGGAGGAAAACCTGAAAGTGGGTGCTCATATGCGCAAATACGGGCGAACCGTAAAGGACGGCCTGGAAATGGTATATCACTATTTCCCACGACTCAAGGAAAAGCGCAGCGAAGTTGCGGGGTTCATCAGTGGTGGTGAACAACAGATGACGGTTGTGGGCCGCGCCTTGATGACCAGTCCAAAGCTGATCCTGCTCGACGAGCCGTCTATGGGGCTAGCTCCGCTTCTGATTCATGAAATCTTCAATATCATCACAAAGCTGAATAGTGAAGAAAAGATATCCATACTCCTGGTGGAACAAAATGCCAAACTGGCCCTGAATGTTGCGCCGCATGCCTATGTAATGGAAAACGGGCGCATCGTGATGGATGATACGGCTGAAAGACTCAGAGAAAATCCGGACATCAAAGATTTTTATCTGGGTATGACCGACTTTGGGGGAAGAAAAAGCTTTCGCGATGTGAAGCACTATAAACGCAGAAAAAGATGGCTTACCTGACCCTTTAAAAAAATAAGGGAGGAATAAAATGCATAGAAAATCATATTTACTGCTATTTTTAAGTCTTGTGATGATTGTTGCCCTTCTATCGGGCTGTGCGGGCATGCAGGCAAAACCTTCTGAAGCCAATTTCCAGGCACCGGTGGTGGCGTTGAAGCCACGATGGAGGTGCCTTATTATGTTGGCTACTGGTACATTTCAAACAAGGTGTGAAGTGACCAAAGGTAAACAGGACAATTACGGCGCGCCCATGGATGATGGCCTTTATTTTTGAATTGAAAACCCGAACAAATTTCCGGTCATGATTGAATGGCTTCCAATTTTCAGTCGCTATTCGAAGACTTTGAAGTCAATACGGTTGGCTCCCTGAAGCCAGTGGATTCCGGCCGGCAAGACCAATCAACTTCGGTGCACGGCAATCTTTGATACTGCGTCAGATCATTGCTGACGCTGTTGCTTCCGGGCGCAATGCAAACTTAAAGAAAAGGGCATTAATCCATGGGAGCAACTCGAAAAATGGTGGACCGGCGCTCCTGATTTTGCTTTTCCGGTCTCCGTACAGGAGGGCTCGGCGATCTTTAACGCCGGCGGCCTTGATGAAAGTTGTACAACTTTTGAAGCTGGATATTTCCTTAGATTCACAATTACTTCCCTATGCTTTTCTCTACCGGGGAGCATAGGCGAAGTCAGCCAACACAATATTGAACCGAAACAGCGAGCGCATTCCCCGTAGGTTCTGCCGTGCGGCAGAACATTCCTCATAGCTTGCTGCGAGATTCTTCAATCCATTTTCTTCACGAATCAGAAGCAGTATCGATAATGCTGTTTATTATTCTCAACGAAGACATGTGAGAGATATGGGACTTCATGATTTCACATTATTACGATCTGATTTGTCGTAATGCGCGCGCGTACAATACCTGCCCGGCCTGGTTTGAAGCGGACGACGGCAGAACATTGACATTCGGTCAATTCAAAGAAACGGTTGATCGACTGGCCGGTGGACTTCAAAACATCGGCATACAAAAAGGCGACCGCATCGGCATTCTGGGGAAAAACAGCCTTGAATATTTTCTCCTGTACGGTGCTGCTGCGGCAATGGGCGCTATTGTTCTCCCCATCAACTGGCGGCTTTCAACCGATGAAATCTTCTTTAATCTCAAAGATTGCGAGCCGGTTTTGCTATTCGTGGACGAGGATTTTGAGAAGATGATTCAGGCTGCAAAAGATGAGCTTTCTTTTGTGAAGCACTATCTACAACCTCAAAGCCAAACAGGGATGCTTTGACGAAATCTCCCTGCTGCTCGAAAATGCCGGGCGATTTGCGCCGGTGGATGTTTCATCTGATGATGGGTTTGTCATCATTCACACGGCGGCGGTGGCCGGGAGACCGCGAGGCGCGCTATTGAGCCACCAAAACCTGTTGTGTGCCAACCTGGCGCTGAATTATTGCTTTAATTTGACGGTCAATGATGTGCATCTCAACCTGCTGCCTCTGTTTCATGTGGGGGGGTTGTTTATGGCAACCAACAGTTTTCATGTGGGGGCACAGAACATCAATATGCGCAGTTTTGATGCCGGCAAAGCAGTTGAGCTCATCGAGACACACCGGGTATCGTTATTATTCGATTTTTCTCCCATACTCTCCTCGATTATGGAATCCCAGGAAAAGACCGGCGGAAACATAAACTCTTTAAGGGCCGTCATGGGGCTTGATTCCCCTGAAACCATTGAAGCATATCAAAAAAAGACCGGCGGACGGTTTTATAGCCTGTACGGTCAGACCGAGACATCCTGCATTACCACCATGGGTTGTTATGACGACAAGCCAGGGTCGGCGGGGAAACCGGTCCCACTGGCGGATGTGCGCCTGGTTGATGATTATGATCAACCGGTTTCGGAAGGGACGGTTGGTGAAATTACGGTGAAAGGTCCCATGGTGTTCAAGGGATACTGGAATCTACCCGAGGATAACGCCAATATCTTTCGGGATGGGTGGCACCACACCGGCGACCTGGGGCGGTTTGATGAGATGGTTTCCTCTGGTATGCCGGCCGCAAGGCGGAAAAAGAACTGATCAAGCCGGGGGGTGAGAACGTTTATCCCGCTGAAGTGGAAAAGGTGATCCTGCAGCATCCGGCCGTCGAACAAACCGTTGTTTTCGGTGTTCCCGACCCCAAGTGGAAAGAGGGCATCAAGGCGGTGTGCCGACTCAAGCCGGGTCAATATCTCACGTCCGAGGCATTGATTAAGTTCGTGGGTGAACGGATTGCCCGCTTTAAAAAACCACACTATGTGGAATTTATACCCGAACTTCCCATTAAAGACGATGGCGAATTGGACCGGCAAAAGATCAAGAAACAGTACGGAGGCGAACAGTAACAAATAGCACCATCCTATTGCTTGACCCGGCATCTTCAACCCCATACGTACAGATCCCGCCTCATTCACCGGACATATCTGCTGACAGCGGACGACCTAGCCTCGCGATTATTGGAATCCGAAAGCCTTATTAACGTAGACCCGTAGGAAGGATTGAAAATGGTAATGGAAAATTACTGGGCGGACAGCTATATTGAAAAAAAGCAACCGTTGGTAAATGCCATCGGTCTTATTAAATCAGGTCAACGCGTATTTGTAGGATCATCAACCGGCGAACCGCAATACCTGATACGGGGTCTGGCTGAAGCTGCGCATCAGTTTTCAGATATTGAAATTGTGCGCCTGCTTTCTTTGGAAAGCATTCCGCTGACCCTGATTGCCAATAAATCAAAAGATGAAAACCTGAATATCCGTTCCTTTTATCTGGGATCTGTACGGCCGAAAGAACTGGCGAGAAACAAGCGGTTTCTGACGCCGATAAATCTTTCATATATCCCCCGTCTTTTCAAAAGCAGAATGTTTCCCTTAAATGTCGCATTGATACAGACCAGTCCGCCGGATGATTTTGGGTGGATGAGCCTGGGTGTTTCAGTCGACATAACACTGGCTGCAGCTTTGTCGGCCGACATTGTGATTGCACAAGAGAACCCGACAGATGCCATGGATACTGGGTTCGGGATTTATACATGTCAATGACGTGGATGTTATTGTGGAAAAAGACGAGGAGCTTAAAACCATCAGCACACATCAGGAAACAGAGCAGGGAAACATGATTGCAGGGCATGTAGCCAGACTGGTGGATGACGGCTCAACTATCCAGATCAGCCTCGGTGCCACACCCTCTCAGACGCTTTTGACTTTTTCGGAGAAGAATGATCTTGGCGTGCATTCACTGTTCGTGACGGACGGGATGATGCACCTGGTATCAAAAGGTATTATTACAAATAGAAAAAAGGGATTTAATGAAGGGAAAATGGTGGCAAGCACCGCCCTTGGATCAAAAGAGCTGTATGAATTTTTAAATTATAATCCTTCGGTCGATTTCCACCCGGCTGATTATGTGTGTGATCCTAGAATTATCTCCCGGCACAAACGCATGGTCGCCATGAATATCGCCATTGCCGTCGATCTTACAGGCCAGGTTGCCGTGGATGCCTTTGCGTTGAATTATTATACGGGAGTAACCGGTATCAACGATTTTATAAAGGGAGCTGCTTTGGCGGAAGGGGGAAAATCGATTCTGATGCTCAATTCGACCCATGCAAACAACAAAAAGAGCTGCATCGTTCCCAGCTTAAATGATACGGCCGTGGTTGTTCCCAGGGGTGACGTGCATTATGTGGTCACGGAATACGGGGCGGTTAACCTGCTGGGAAAAAGTTATCAGGACAGGGCCATGGCGCTCATCAGTATTTCACATCCGGATTTTCGCGAGGAGCTTTTTTATAATGCAAAGCAAATGGGACTTATCAGCGTTGATCGGACCATGAGAAAATCCTTACATGGCATCTACCCCTTTAAACTGGAGGAAACAATTGAGACTGACGGTCTGCCCGTAACGGTAAGACCTGCAAAACCGATTGATGAAAGAAGAATCCAGGAACACTTCTACGGCATGCAGGAAAATGATGTTCTGACACGGTTTTTTCACACGAAGTCAAAATTTGTACGGGATGAGATAGAGAACATTTCCCAAATCGACTATATTAAGGAATTCACATTCGTTATCGTCATCGGTGAAATAGGATTTGAAAAAGTGATCGGTATCGGTGAGTATGTACTGGATGAATCCAGCAACACCGCCGAAATTGCTTTTTCGATAAGCAGTGATTGGCAAGGCAAAGGCCTGGGTAAGATCCTCATCAGAAAGCTGTCCGAAGTCGCAAGAGAAAATGGGATTTTAGGCCTTAAAGCCTATGTTCTGCCTGAAAATCAGAGCATGATTCGTCTCTTCAACACACTTCCCTACAAAGTTAAGACCGCTGTTGATGATGCAATGGAATTGAGCTGCAAATTTGATGAATTGAAAGGTAAACATTAGTCAAATCGTTTGACTCTATATGGAAAAATCTATATTCAAGATAAAAACGGATATAAGCCAAGCGGTAAGCGGTAAGCGATAAGCAGTTAGCTGTTGGCCGCTTATAGCTTGTATCGCTTACAGCTCACAAAAAAGGAGTCATCCATGGTACGAACCGAAATATCGTTATTCATGAAAAACGAACCCGGTGAACTGGGCAAGCTGGCAACTGCTTTTGGGAAAGAAGGCATCAATATCGATGCCATGACGATTCAGGATGCGTCGAGACTATGTCCAGGAGCTTTTCAAAGCCAGGGGTAAATCCCTGAAGCGGATTGCTTCTGCCGCCAGCTACAACTCCATGCGCAAGGATTCGGCGCAGTATCGCACTGCTGCGTCTCCTGGTGGATAAAACAGACAAGGCCATGGATCTGCTGACCGAAAACGAGTATGTTTACGATATCATGCCGGTGATTGCCCTGGAACTGGAGAACCGGCCGGGTGAGCTTGCCGGCATCACCAGAAAATTTGGCGAAGAAGGGGTCAATATCAATTATGTCTATGGATCCGTGTCTTCACCGGATGCAAAATGCCTTTTCGTCTTCTGCCCGGAGGATATCGATCTGGCTCGAAAAATATTTTACCTATAATAACGCCTCCGGCTGTTATTTGCGCTAAGCGCGACATTTATCCTTCGGATGTCATTGATAGACATATTCGCCCTTCGGCGTCATTTATTGTTGCTTATAGCTGAAGGCCCACAGCTACCATAAATGTCACGAAGTAAATGACCACAAATGACGCGAAGCAAATGACATTTCTTCCCCCTCGAACCCTTCAACCCTGGTTTTTCCTAACTCCCTCAGTATGAGCTATTTGAGAAGATAGATTACAGCGTCAGCAAGTTCTCCCCCTTGTCGGTCAAGGGTTCCTTTCCTGCAATCTTGGCCAGGATACGGCCGGGTCTGGCAAAGCGGTCGACATTCACCGAGATGAGAATACCATCGATATCACTTTTTGCAGGGGTGACCCGGCTGTTCTGATCCCCTTCCAGAGGATTCACGATTTCAGCAATGACATCTCCCTTTTTGATCTTGTCCCCGGGTTTCTTGAAATAGACCACCACACCCGGTGCTGTTGCCTTGAGATGCGCCACTCCCCGCAGGGGTGTTGCAGGGTTTTGCAAGGGGGGCAATTCTGTGGCCTTCCCGGAAAGCAGGCCCCGTCTCTGCAAAAAAAGAAAGATATTTTCCGCATCACGGGATGCAAGGGCGTGTGAGACGTCTGAAATTCCTCTGAGTTCAACGGTGGCGGCCAGGCAGGCCAAGGGTATAGGGAAGGCGGGAAACTTTTCAGCCAGTTCCCACCAGATCCTGCTGCAGGCTTCGTCATAGGGGTTGTCGCCGGAGACCTTGGCCAGAAGCGTCGCCTCCGACCCGATCTGGGCGGACAGGTCCGAGGCCTCCGGCCAAAGGGGGCTGCCCATGTAGACATGGGTAACGGCCTGGTAGTCACAATGGAGATCGAGAACAATATCCGCATCAAAAGAAAGGGAAAGGAGCATGTGTTTGAGCCGGGTAGATTCATCAAGGGGTGACAATTCGCGCAGAACGTCAGCCATGGCCTGACGGATGATGGCCTTGTTTTGATCCGGGGAATCGGACAGGGTATCCTGAATCTTTTCAGCCACCTTCTCGGTAATGTCTATATGTTTTCGATTAAAATTTGTGTTGTCGAAATAATCAAAGCGACCTCTCAGGACTTCATCCCGCCACTGGCCCGCCCCGATGGGATTGGCCACGGGAATCAGCAGAATTTCCCCTGGGATGGTTCCGACGGCATCCGCCGCATCGAGCAGGTTGATCAGGTGGTGCATGACGAGATAGCCGGGGGCTTCATCGGCGTGCAACCCTGCCTGGACATAGGCTTTTTTCCCGGCGGAGCCACTGCCGTAACGAATAATCGTCAGCGTTCGTTCGTTGCCCATACTGGAAACCGGGAGGGTCCAGTTTTTCAACTGTTTTGGTGGTCAAAATATTATCCTTTTGAAGCTCTAAGCAGCACAGCTCATAGTAAGCTCAAAGGTAGCGCTTGGATACTGATTGAGCTATATCGATAGCGAAAACGAAACTTGAGTATTCAGCTTATAAGTGTCTTAACTGCTTATAGCTGTCCAATGCTTTTCACTATGGGTTACACATGATAAACGGGGGAGAAAATCTCCCCCGTCCGGTTAAAAAAGGATATTAGCTTGGTTTAAAAATAGCGACGAAGTCGCGTCAAATAAATTCGCAAAACGAATTTATTCGCCGTAAACGTTGAATTGGAAGTACTTGTCCTGGATCTTTTTATAGGTGCCATCCTGGCGGATTTTTACGATGGCCTGGTTGAGCAGCTCCACCAGGTCCGTGTCTTCCTTGCGGATGGCGATCCCGGCGCCTTCACCGAAGTATTTCTTTTCCGACAGGTCCGGCCCGATGAACTGGAAAGCCTGCCCTTCCGGTTTCTTTAAAAAACCGTCGTCGATGGCGACACTGTCTGCCAGGAGCATATCCACACGGCCGGCCACCAGATCCAGATAAGCGTCGTCCTGGGTGCCGTAGCGTTTGATGGAAACGCCTTCGCCGCCGTTATCCGTGATAAAATTGTCGTGGATGGTGGCACGCTGAACACCGATACTCTTGCCTTTGGTGGCCTGGGCGACCTCTGCGCGGGTAAAGTCCTTCATGGTACCCTTCTTGCACACGAACTTGGCAGGTGTGTTATAATACTTGTTGGTAAACGCGACCTTTTGCTTGCGCTCTTCGGTGATGGACATGGAGGCAACGATCGCATCGTACTTTTTTGCCAGCAGGGCCGGGATGATGCCGTCCCAGTCCTGGGCCACCAGCTTGACCTCGGCGCCCATGGCGGCCACGAGAGCCTTGGCGATATCGATGTCAAAACCTTTTAGCTCCCCATCGGGTGTCACCCAGCTGAAGGGGGGATAGGCACCTTCCACACCGATACGTACAACTTTCCAGTCCTTGGCCTGAACAGCACCTGCGGTCATTGCCAGCGCCAAAACGATCAAAAGAATCCCTACCTTTTTCATAATGTCTCCTCCTGTTAGTGTTGGTGAACAGCGTTCTTTTCAGTACGTGACCAAAAAAGGATGATATATAAAAAGATCAGGATATGTCAATAAGATAGACTTCCCTGATCTGGTATTTCATTCCTTTTTGAACAGCACCAGCGATCGTATCCCCGGTGGCTTGTTGGCGCGAAGTGGAGATCCCGGTTTATCGGGCTGCGAAGTTCTTCAATAGATGTTTATATCGATAAGACCGCAATCGTGAGAAGGATTACAGAGGGGTGATTTTACTTTGACAGGAAGGTCTGGTTTTTTATATATAATTTAAATTCATCCAGCGCTCTTCCCAGCGCTGGATGAATTTAAATTTAGGGAAAGGAATGAGACATGTCAAAACGAATTACGATTCTGGGTGCCGGACCGGGTGGGTACGTGGCCGCCTTGAGAGGGGCGGAACTGGGTGCCCGGGTGACGGTTATCGAGAATGACACTCTCGGGGGAACTTGCCTGAACTGGGGATGTATTCCCACCAAAACCTTGAAGAGCTCGGCGGAAGCGGTCAGGAAAGCTGAACGGCTCAAGACCTACGGGATCGATTTCAGGGGGGAGATCCGGCCGGATTTTGCGGCCATCATGGCCCGCAAGAATAAGGTGGTGTCGACCCTGGTGAGCGGTATCGACAAAGCCTTCAAAGCCGGGAAGGTGAACCTGATCAAGGGCACCGGGGCGGTTGTCGATCCACACCTCGTCCGGGTAGTGGATCCGGAGGGTATCTCCCACGAAGTGGCGGGCGATAAGCTCATACTGGCAACAGGTTCCCGTCCCCAAAGTCTGCCGAATCTTTCTTTCGACGGCAAGCACATCCTTTCCTCGGATGATGTTTTGAAACTGGAAAGCATGCCCAGGAAGATCATTATTCTGGGGGGCGGTGTTATCGGTGCCGAATTTGCATTCATTTTCAAACAATTCGGCTCAGAAGTGATTGTCGTGGAAGCCATGGACCGCCTGATTCCCTTGCCCAACGTAGACACGGACATGAGCAAGACCCTGCTCAGGGAAATGAAAAAAGACAAGATCACGGTTCACCTGAAAACGACCATTGCCGATTTTCAGACGACAGAAGCCGGGAGGGTGACAGCCACCCTCGGCCCATCGCCGTTTTACGAACAATCTTCCCCTGTATCCGCTCAGGACCGTCAACTCCAGGCGGATGCGATTTTTCTGACCGTCGGCCGCGCACCCAATTCCAATGGCATCGGACTCACACGCATGGGGATCGGCCTGGACAACAAGGGCTGGGTTCTTGCCAACCAGAAGATGGAGACCCAGGTTGCGGATGTCTATGCCATTGGGGATATCCTGGGACCCAAGAAAGTCATGCTGGCACATGTGGCATCCATGGAAGGCCTTGTGGCCATGGAAAACTGCCTGGGCGGTCAACGACGGATGGACTATGGGGCTGTGCCGTCAGGAATTTATACCTTTCCGGAGGTAGCCGACGTGGGTCTCACCGAGGGTGAAACAGAAGCCGCGGGAATCGATTACACGGCAGACACATTTCTCTTCAGGGAACTGGGAATGTCCCAGGCCAAAGGTGAGTTGTCCGGTCAGGTCAAGATGATAACAGAGAAGCCGTCCGGTCGTGTTCTGGGCGTGCATATCATCGGAGAGCATGCCACGGAATTGATTGCGGAGGCAGTTCTGGCAATCAAAATGGGAGCCACCGCCCGGGATCTGGCGGAGACGATCCATGCGCATCCGACCCTGGCCGAGGGGCTCTGGGAAGTTGCCCGCAAGAGTCTGTCGCATTCTGGATAAAGGAGACATCATGGAGTTCAAACAGATACGTTATGATAAAGATCCTGAAACCGGTATCGTTCAGGTGACCTTGAACAGACCCAAAATCAAGAACGCCCTGGGTCTTTTGATGCTTCTGGATCTCTACCGTGCTGCAGAGGCTGTGGAAAACGACGAGACAGCGGCGGCCATGATATTGACAGGTGCGGTATCGCCGGACCAGGCAGACCCGGCCCAGGAAGCTTTCTCCAGTGGTATGTATCTCGATTTTTCAGAACTGGAATCCCTGGATGAGGAGACCAAGCAGGAAGTGGATCTGACCGACCTTGCCCAGAAACGTCTCTGTCTCAAGCTCTGGAAAATCAACAAACCGATTGTGGCGGCCATCAACGGTCTGGCCATCGGCGGTGGCTTTACCATACCCCTGGCGTGTGCCGATTTGATCTATATGTCCGAGCATGCCTGGGTGATGCTACCCTTTGTACGCCTGGGCCTGGTGCCGGAACTGGCTTCGAGTTATCTGCTGCCACGATTGATCGGTTTACAGCGGGCCAAAGAGATCATGTTTTTTGGAGAGCGGCTGAGCGCAGAGAGACTGTATGATCTGGGACTGATCAACAGGGTGCTGCCCCACGGTGAACTTCTGCGGTTTGCGAGAGAGCAGACCTGCAAGCTGATTCCACCGCAGGGGGCGGGACTGGCCGTTCGTCTTTCAAAGGAAATTCTACACAAACCCATGATCGAGGCCGTGTCGCGGGCCCTCGATCTGGAGAACGAGGGATTGAACCGTGGGTTTGCAACTTCTGATTTTATGGAAGCCCTGAATGCGCGTATGGAAAAACGGGATCCGCAATTCAGCGGTGCCTGAACCGCAGCAACAAGCACTTTCTCCGTGGGTTCTGCCTGCGGCAGTGCTTCGCATGTCACGGGGTTAGCAAGTGAATCTGAACCAGGCAAAATTATGTGCTGGCAGCGATCGTCTCGAATTTTTTTGTGATCAAATGGAATTTGTCATCCAGTTCATTCAAAACCTGGGGCGTGATCTCGCTTGCAATGTCCATTCTCATGTCCGACCATCGTGATTTGAAAGATTCGATTTTGGCTTTCGCTTCAGCGATTCCGTTTGTATCGGCTTGCTTCGAAAGTTCGATGTATGCGTCGACCGCCTGGTCGTATTCCACTATAAAGCTTGTCATCTGTTGCTTTTCTTTGGAGGGTCCGCAGCCGATGAGGGCGATAATTACGAAAATCGTTGTAAAGAGTATCATGGTTTTGGAAAGTGATGGGATTTTTGCCATGTCCAGCCTCCTAAACGGGAAAATGAATGATATTCAGTAAATATAAATGAATAAAATATTTCAGTTGGATCAAATTTATAAATAACTTAATTTATAAAATCAAGCAAAAATTTGACATGGACTGATTTTTTTTTATGAAAAGGGTTGCCCACATAAAAATGTCAGTGTTTTAGACGCCACAATATCGGGCGCCGGCTGTCCACAACCTTTGGTTGTGACTGGGTAAAAAGCGAGCAGGGGAGATGACCAATGACACATGCTGTTGATATCCTTCGGGCGGACTACACGGATCCAAGGCATCGGTCGGCCATACCCTATTTGTTGAATGCTTATGCAAAGGGTTTGTTGGGCTTTCGAAAAGAAATCAAAGGTCATGTTCTGAATGCACTGGTGCCTGGTTTGGAGCGGATGCAAAATGCCATTGTTCTATTGGCGAGAATTGACAAAGACTATGTGGGCATGACCATCTGTTTTCTCGGTTTTTCGACGTTTCATGCAAAACCACTGATAAACATCCATGATTTTATGGTGCTGGAAGATTTCAGGGGCCAGGGGATTGGCAGGGCCTTCCTGAGGGAAATCGAAACCATTGCCCGTAAAATGGGCTGTTGCAAGATAACTCTCGAAGTTCAGGAGAACAATACCACAGCGCGCAGACTCTACCGCAGAAATGGCTTCAAGGATTCGTTCCTGGCTCAAGAAGCCGGGGATCAATTGTTTATGACCAAAAATGTCACCTGAGTCGAGCGTTTCATAACTTCAATAAGCTGTTGACGCACACGTATCGTTTTGGCATACTCGCTTTAGAAAAAAGCAAGCTCTTATCTTTTGGGTCATCTCTCTACCAGTGAAAAATCGATGACTTGTGACCCCAGGGCGCGATCGCTTGGGCCACGATTTTTTTCACTAGTTTCTGCACAAAACATACTACTGTAAACAGACCCTCTCTGAGAGGGAGAAAAAAATATTTTGATAATGTGCGATTTGCAGTCCTGCCGGTTACCCCATGTTACGGGTCAATACCGTCAGGCGAAATTGGTCCACATATCTTGTTTTTAGGCGCTCCTCCGGCCCGGGGGGGGTTTTATTATTAATTTATCAAAAGGAGATGCTAAATGAAAAAACGATTGTTTGTGGGGTTGTTGGCCGTCAGTTTTGTAATTATAGGCGCTGGCAGTGCTTTTGCCGGCTCCGTTCTGGATGAGATAATGGCAGCCGGGGTTATAAAGGTCTCCACAGATGCCAACTATGCCCCCCAGAGTTTTCTCAACGACAAGGGTGAACTGGAAGGTTTTGATGTCAGCGTGGCCAAGGAAGTTGCCAAACGCCTGGGTGTAAAAGTTGAATTCGTAACACCGGACTGGGATCTTATCACTTCCGGCAATTGGGGCAAACGATGGGATATCTCCATCGGCTCCATGACCCCCACGGCGGAGCGCATGAAGGCACTTCATTTCACCATGCCCTACTACAGCACACCCGCCCAGTTTGCCGTACACAAGGACAATACCAGCATCAAAAGTGTCAAGGATCTGGACGGCAAGCGCATCGGTGTAGGAACCGAAACCACCTATGACCGATATCTTAATAAAGATCTTGAACTGGTGGGCGTCAAGCTTAAGTATCTGGATTGGAAAGCGAGTAAAGTCACTACCTATCCGACAGATGCCAACGCCATAGAAGATATCGCCCTGGGTGATGGTGTCCGGCTTGACGCAGTGCTCACTGCCAAACCGACCATTTTTGAAGCCACGAAATCAGGTTGTGGCGGCGGTTGCCCCATAAAGATGCTGGGTGAGCCTGTTTATTATGAACACCTGAGTGTTGCACTCGACAAGAGCCGGCCCAATAGTGAGTCTTTGCTGAAAAAACTGAACGAGATTCTCTCTTCCATGTATAAAGACGGAACACTGGTAGCTCTTTCCATGCAGTTTTACGGCACGAACCTCATTCCCAAGCTGTAGTATTTCTTGACATCTCCGGTTTCCCCCAGTCAGTTTTTACATGGAGGGAAACCGGGGTTCCCTTTTGATCAACATTTCGGCCGGCCGATGCGAACGTGTCTTTTTGTTGTTTGTCCGGCAAAGCAGGCAGTTAAAGTATGGGTAATGACCTTGGCCGGCGCGACAATATGCAAAACGTGATTCTTTAAGCGGGATGCAGTTTGGAGACGAAATGAACCAACTCAACAGTGTTGCGGTGCGAGGCATTCCCACGGAAGCGCTTGAGGTCATGAAGCGCATAGATACCAGACGCAAGAACTTCAATCGAAATATAAAAATTTCCCTTGCGATCATGGTGCTGCTGCTTGTTCTGGCCCTGGTTGTGCTGGGTCTCGACTTTAAATTTATGGCCAAGTGGCTCGGGTTTATTCTCACGGGACTCGGGTTTACCCTGATGGTCTCGGTTCTGGCAATAAGTCTGGCCTGTGTTTTATCCGTCATCGGTGCCCTGGGCAGACTTTCCCGAAATCCGATCTTCAACGCCATGGCCACCCTATATGTGTCGTTGATCCGGGGTACGCCCCTTCTGGTGCAGGTTTACATGTGGTACTTGGCCCTTCCCCAGATCGGTGGCGCCCTGCAGGAGCTTGGCTTTGTGGGAATCCAGAAATATTTGACCCTGCCTGCCATACCGGCCGGTATCCTGGCCCTGGCCGTGTGTTACGGTGCCTATATGACCGAAACAGTACGCGCCGGAATTCAATCCATAAAGATTGGCCAGAACGAGGCGGCCAAAGCGCTGGGTATGACCGGCGCCCAGACCATGCGCAGGGTCATTTTTCCCCAGGCCCTGCGGGTCATTATTCCTCCTGTTTCCAATGAATTTATCGCCATGGTCAAGGACTCTTCACTGGTTTCTCTGATGGGAGTCTGGGAGCTTAGCTTCCGGGCCATAAAAATCGGGCGGCGACATTTTCAGTCCCTGGAGATGCTGATCCTGGTGGCGGTGATCTACTGGGTGATGTGCATTGTCCTGCAGACCGTACAGGAGAAAATCGAAAAACATATGGCCCGGGGAGAGAGAGGGGAAAACGGATGAGCAACAGTAACGTAATGGTCAAAATTCGAAATCTTCACAAGGTCTTTGGCCGGGATCTGCATGTGCTGGACGGTATCGATCTGGATGTGAGTGTGGGCGAGGTGGTCTCCATCTTGGGCCCTTCCGGATCGGGTAAGAGCACCCTGCTGCGCTGTATCAATTTTCTGGAAGAGCCTACGGCCGGGACCATTGAGGTGGATGGCGTGGTGATTAAAGCCGGTGAAAGGTCAAAGGATCATGCAGCAAAGATCCTGGATATCCGCAAAAAGACCGGGATGTGCTTTCAGGCCTTTAACCTGTTTCCCCACATGACCGCCATCGGAAATGTCATCGAAGGACCCGTGACGGTATTGGGCCAGTCCAAAAAAGAAGCGACCCCCTATGCCGAGGAGCTGCTTGACTGGGTGGGTCTTTCTGATAAACGGGATGAATTTCCGGCGCGTCTTTCGGGAGGTCAGCAGCAGCGTGTTGCCATTGCCCGGAGCCTGGCAATGAAGCCCAAGATAATGCTTTTTGATGAACCCACATCGGCCCTTGATCCTGAACTGGTGGGTGAGGTTGTGGATGTAATGGAGCGCCTGGCCAATGAGGGCATGACCATTATTGCCGTGACCCACGAGATGCATTTTGCTCGTGATGTTTCCACCCGGGTGTTTATCATGGACGGCGGTAACTGGATAGAAGAGGGTTCGCCAGAAGAGATGTTCACCAATCCCAAGAAGAAGCGCAGCAAGCAGTTCCTGGCTCATATTCTTTAAAACAGAAGAGATGGTTATAGAAAGCTGAGTTTATACCGCTTGTCATAATAATGTTCCGAAAATAGGATGGCGGCATAAGGGGTTGTAGCAGAAAAAAGGTCCTCAATCGGAACGTTTTTCTGACAACCCCTATATAGGAAATCGGATTATGGTATTAGATTTGGAATTTATCCGCGCCCAGTACCCTGTTTTTAGCAACCCCGAAACCGCACGTTGGGCCATGTTCGAAAACGCAGGCGGCTCTTATGTCCCGCACCAGGTTATCGACCGCCTGCACGCGTTTTTCCAGTTCACCAAGGTCCAGCCTTACGGCCCCTTCCAGTCTTCTATTGCCGCCGGCGAGAGCATGGATGCCGGTTACCAGGCCATAGCCGGTCTGCTTAACTGCCACCCGGACGAGCTGACCCTGGGTCCTTCAACGTCCATGAACACTTACGTGCTGGCCCAGGCTATCCGGCCAACATTAAAGCCGGGGGACGAGATTATCGTCACCAACCAGGACCACGAGGCCAATATCGGATGCTGGCGTCGAATGGATGCGTTCGGGGCAGTCCTGAAAGAGTGGCGTATCGATCCACAAACCGGTGAGCTTTCCCTGGAAGATCTCGAGCGTCTGATCAGCGGCAACACCCGCCTGGTCTGTTTTTCCCTCTGCTCCAACATCGTGGGAACCATGAACGATTTTGAAGCCATCTGCAGCATGGCCCATGATGCGGGCGCGATAGCCATCGGCGACGGGGTATCGTTTGCCCCTCACCGCGTGCTGGACGTAAATGCCAGCGGCCTAGATATTTACCTGTTCAGCACCTATAAGACCTTCGGAACTCATTTGGGAGTCATGTGGGGCAGACCGGCGATTCTGGACACCATCGAGCCTCAGGGGCATTACTTCAACAGGGATATCCCCCATTACAAGTTCAACCCCGCCGGCCCTCTGCATGCTCAAATCGGCGCTCTGGCCGGTCTCCAGGAGTACATCGAGGCCATTTACGGGCACCATTTCGATGAAGCGCAACCCGGCTTTCACGCCAGAGCCGCAAGGGTATTCGAGCTTTTTTCCGAACATGAAACCGTTCAGGCCAATCGGATTTTAGAGGCCGTCAAGGTTATCCCCGGTTCGAGAATCATCGGCCAGGATCGAGCCCTGACAGGATCACGCGCGGCAACCATTTCCTTTACCATAGACGGCATGTCTTCGGGTGCTGCCGTCAAAAAGCTTGTGGAAAGGGATATTGCGGTGCGCAACGGGGATTTTTATGCACTTCGCTGCCTGGAGGCTCTGGGCATCCGGGACCCGGAGGATGGGGTCGTCAGGATAAGTCTTGTGCATTACAACACCGAGCAGGACGTCAGCAGGCTGGTTGAGGCTTTGGGAGAACTAGCTTGAACCTACGGAGACGTGCCGTCTCCCGAATTCATTTTCCGCTTTATGTTTCCACTGCCAGGCGGTCGTAGGCGTCGAGGATTTCCTGGATCTGATCGGCATTTTCCAGGGGGGTGGGGACGTGGTTCTTTAAAATTTCCCGGGCCTTTTCTGCGGCTGTGGCGTCAGATTCAGAGGCACCCGGGTATGAGGGTGTGTTGACAGCGGGGCGTCCCTTGACCGTGGGTTGCCAGATTTCATGCATGTGCTTCAGGGTATGATCGCTGATCATGTAGTGATTTTCAGGCCCCGTGCCATGAATGTCATCAAGGGCGAGGGTTTCCGGTGTAACGGATATACCGCTGCTGACGATTCTCAGGATATCGTATATTTCGCAATCCTTGATCAGTTGTTCAAAAGAGAAAATCGTGGCACCATCCAATAGACCCGCCCCACAGAGCATGTCTCCTCTGGCAAACAGATTCACGGCCCCGGATATGGCATTTTCAACACCACTGCGCCAACCATCACTCACGGCGCCCGTCCCAAAAGTCCCGATGGTGATGGGCAGTCTGTAATGCCGTGCCAGTTGGATCGCGGCGGCCTGCAGAAGAAAATCTTCGGGATTGCCGCCGGTCATGCCGCCGGTTTTCAGATCCATCATGGTTGCATATGACCCATAGAAACAAGGTGTCCCAGGATAAAAAAGCTGGAGAAATGTGATACCGGCCAGGATTTCCGCGTTTCCCAGGGCGATATTGCCGGCCAGGGTGGCCGGTGCAGTGGCACAACCGATCTGCATGGTCACAAAGCCGACGGGAACACCGGCTTCTGCAAAGATCAAGGCCGACTCCATGCCCCTGGCGCTGCAGGTCAAGGGGCTGATGGTGGATTGAAAATTGGATATGATCGGTCTTTTCTTCAAAGAGTCTTTGCCACCGGCAACCACGGCGGCCATTTCTACGGTGCCTTTGGCTGTCAGGGGGGTTACGGCGGTCATGGCCTGGATGTGTTTCCCGGAATTGTGCATCAGGGCATGCAGCTCGTGAAGAGCCTGGGTTCCGGTCGGTCGGTCCTGGGCACTGACGCAGGGCCATAAAAAGGAAATCTGCGGCAAAAAATCGGCTACCCGTGCGGCGTCGGCCAGATCTTTATAAGTGGATTTGCGAATACTGCCGGTATCCAGATCCTTTACCTTGAGACCGGTGCCGTCCAGGCAGAGATATCCGTGGTGCCCGTCGAGAAAAAGGTCGTGTTCCGGGTTCCTGGCGTGGAGGATATACGAATCAGGTGCATGCTGGATGGCGCTTTCCACGATGTGTGCCGGAAAACGGACCCTGTTTGCTTTACGGTCCACCTTCAATCCAAAATCCGAAAGATCGTTCAGGCGTTTTTCCCCCAGGGGCATGGCCATACCGGTATGTTCCAGTATCTGCAGACTGGCCTCATGAATTTTGATAAGGTCATCTTTGGGCAGTAACTGGAGATCTGTTTTCCATTCGACGGGTAGTATCATGGCGGAATCCTTTCAAAGAAAATTCGGTACCTCAGCGTTATCAGGCCAAACAATGATGCCACGCTTTATAGGGTTGTTACGATTTTATTCATGAAACCTAAAATTATCCGTGGCCTACCGTCACGTGAGGGATAGCTCAGGAGAAACAGCTCAATTTGGGAAACGTAATTATTCCGAAGTCACTCCCATTGTCAAGCGGTTCTCAAAATATAATCAATATTTGACAAAGACCTTGCTTGGTTTATGATATTTTGGTAACGTTTAGTAACGTTACCAAATTGTCTTTGTATAATGATTCTATTCAGGCAGGTGACAATGAAATATACCAGGCAAGACACCCTCGACCCACGGTTTGCCAGCTATCTCCTAGAATCCATGGCAGATGGCGTTTTTACGCTTAATCAGGCAGGTGAAATCACCTCCTGGAATGCGTCCATGGAAAAGATCAGCGGGTACAACGCCCAGGAGGCCCTGGGTCGAACCTGCACCCTACTCCGATTCAATCTGTGCCTCAAAAAGAGCTGCCCCAGCGGCATCAAGGAATGTGGCATCTATGATAGAGGTGCCGTAGACGCAAAGGAGTGTGCCCTGCGCCACAAGGACGGTTACGACGTACCGGTCCTCAAGAGTGCACGGCTTGTAAAAAACGGCCATGACAGCGTGATCGGGATTGTCGAAACCGTTACCGACCTGACAGAATTGAAAAAAGCACGTCAGCAGATCGAGGAAATATCACGCAAACTGGGGGAGGTTCATAGACTCGACAATATCATCGGCAAGAGCCGAGTCATGCGGGACGTGTTTGCTGCTATCCGGGCGGCTTCAGCCAGTGAAGCCACGGTTTTGATTCAGGGTGAGAGCGGTACGGGTAAGGAACTGGTGGCCGGTGCGATTCACTACAACAGTGACAGGACCGGGAAGCCTCTGGTTACGGTCAACTGCAGCGCATTGACTGAATCGTTACTGGAGAGCGAATTGTTCGGACATGCAAAAGGTGCTTTTACAGGTGCGATCCGGGATCGCAAGGGCCGTTTCGAGGAAGCCGAAGGAGGGGCTGTTTTTCTGGACGAGATCGGGGAAATCAGCCCCTTTATCCAGGTCAAACTCCTGCGGGTGCTTCAGGAGAGAGAAGTCGAGCGTGTGGGAGAATCCAGAAGACGAAAAATCGACCTCCGGGTCATTGCCGCCACCAACAGGGATCTCTACCAGCTTGTACGGACCGGGGAGTTTCGGCAGGATCTGTATTACCGTTTGAAAGTCTTCCCCATTGACGTACCACCACTCAGACATAGAAAAGAGGATATCCCGCTCCTGGCAAGTCATTTTATCAACCAGCAGAACAAAAAAACGAACAAAAAGATCAAGGGTCTCTCCCAGACCGCTCTGCGGCTTTTCATGGACCACGCCTGGCCTGGAAATGTACGTGAACTGGAAAATGCCATCGAACATGCCTTTGTCTTGTGTAATGAAAAAGAGATCGACATTTTCGATCTGCCCGTTGAACTGAGAAAAGCGAAGTATCAACCAGTGTCTACGGCTCGATCCCGTGAATCCCATCCTGGACCCGAGTATCGCCGGCGTCTCACCAAGGGGAATCTTGAATCACTTTTGGTGGAATGCAACTGGAACAAGGCAGAGGTTGCCAGACGTGTGGGTCTGAGTCGAACAGCCATATGGAAGTACATGAAAAAATGGAATATTCCGCTGAAACCAGGCCTCGAGGGACCCATTTAAAAAGGTTTCGCTGGAGGCTGTCAAAAGCGGTTGTTTTTTATCTTTGGCACTTAACTTGCAGTTGGATTCTCCGTATTTACGAAAAATAACCATAACAAGGAGGTCCATCATGAACATCGATAAAATTATATTTGCATTTGCAGGTTCAATGATTCTTTTAAGTGTAGCGCTGGCATGGTTGTACAGTACTTACTGGCTGGTTCTAGCTGCCTTTGTGGGTGCCAATTTGTTGCAATCTTCTTTGACCGGATTTTGTCCTGCTGCCGTCATTCTAAGGAAAATGGGTGCACGCTCGGGGAATGCGTTTTAGGTATAGACGAAAGCCGTAACCCAACTTTCTGGGTTCAGCGAACACGAAAGTGAATAATCCCCTGGCGCTTTGCGAACTCGCGCGCAAGGGTTCCTAACATCAGCGCCGGCCATATGATTAATCAGTCATGGCTTCCAACTGACCGGGTTTTCATATTGATTTTATTACCATACGCTGATGTAAGGAGCCCTAAACGGCTCAAACAGCACAAATCGCCATTGGATCACCCATTTCGCTCTATCGATGGTGAAACCGAAAGTTGAACTGTAAGCTTTAAGCTGCTTATGCCTGCAACAACGAAAGGAATAGACACATGAAGGAAGGGATGCTTCAACGACCCTGGCGCTATCTTCTGGGTACCGCACTGATCCTGGCGACGATTCTCAGCCTGTCAGTAGCGAGTCATGCCGTGACACTTGAGACATGTATCAAAACTGCTCTTGAGAACAACCCGGGTATTCAGGCGGGCATTACACGGATAAACGAGGCCAAATACATGATCAAACAGGCGGAATCAGCTTATTATCCGCGTCTGTACCTGTCGGGTGCCTATTCCATGACGGATAATCCCCCCCAGGCGTTTATGATGTCGCTCAATCAGAAAGACCTTGATATGGCGCAGCAGGGATTTGACCCGAATGATCCGGACCATACCGATAATGTGCGGCTTTCCGTTGGTTTGAAGTACCGGATTTATGACGGCGGCATCAAGACCATCCATGTTCAGATGGCGAAAGAGAGCAAACAACTGCGGGAACTGGGTCTGCGGGCAGTCCAAAATGAACTGATCCACCAGGTGACCCGGGGGTATTACGGTGTGTTGCAGGCCCAGTCCTTTGTGGCCGTACAGGAGGAGTCGGTGAAAAGCCTGGAGGAAAGTCTCAGGGTCGCGACGGTGCGTTTCAACGCGGGATCTGCGGTCAAGACCGATGTGTTGAACCTGGAGGTGAAGCTGGCACAGGCGCGCGAGGACGCCATCCGGGCAAAGAATGGGGTCCAGTTTGCAATTGCGTCCTTGAACACGGCCATTGGATCGGATTTGATTTTATCCAAGGGGCTCCCGGTTCCGGAACGGGAAGAAATCCGGGAAAAGCCAGAAGCGCCTGATTTCAGTGTTCTCGAAGATCGGCCCGAGTTGAAGGCCACCCGTACCATGTCCAGCATTAAGGAACAGTCTTACGAAAAGGTTTCCCGTGAAAATCGTCCCACCATGAGTGCTTTTGGGTCTTATGATTTTGACAGTGGTGATTTTACGGAATTTGAAAACAGCTATCTTATGGGTGTCATTGCGGAATGGGAAATATTTGATGGATATCAGCGACATAATAAAGCGAGGGTCGCCAAGGCCGAGTGGCAGACAGCTAAAAATGAGACCCTTAAAGCCCGCAACGACCTTCGGTTGGATCTCCAGCAGGCCTACCTCAAAACAATGGATGCCTGGGAGCGCCTGGAGGTGAGTGAAAAGAGTATCGAGAGTGCCGCCGAAGCGCTGCGTATTACCTCTGAGCTGTACAAGCAGGGCGTGGCGGAGATTACAGTGCTGCTGACCGCTCAGGTGGGATTGACAACCCAGAAAACCAGGAGTGTCGCTGCATATTACGATTATCTGACAGCGCTCTCAAATTATGACAGGGCTCGGGGGTTGGGGGTGGAGAGGTATATAGAGTAGGGTTTGAGGGGAATAAATGTCATTCGCTTCGCGTCATTTGTGGTCATTTACTTCGTGTCATTAATATGCGTGTTAGGTGTTAGGTTTTAAGTTTTAGGTGCAGCCATGAGCAAACAGCTATCAGCAGCAATAAATGACGCCCGCAGGGCAAATGTCTATCAATGACATCCGAAGGATAAATGACGTCTGAAAGACAAATGCCAGCCGAAGGCGTCAACAGGGGGAGAAGATGTCTGAAAAGAGAAAAGGGAAGGGAAGCATGATGATGCGCTTTTTAAAATGGCCCGTCTCTATCGCGGCTCTGGCGCTGATGATTGCATGGACAGGGGGGGTGTTTCACGCAAAAACGGCAGCAGGAAAGCTTGATGTGGCACAGGGGAAAGCCCTGCCTGAAAGCGCAGAGACCTACACGGTCCAGGTGAAACAGGTGGCACCGAAAATCGATGTGGTGGGAACGGTTGCTTCGGAAGAAAGCGTTCACCTGAGCGCGCGGATCAGCGCCTATGTCAGCAATATTTCTGCATCGGCAGGCCAGTCGGTCAAGAAAGGACAGGTACTTATCGATCTGGACAGTCGCGAAATGAGGGAAAAACTGGCCTCGGCCAACATCCAACTCAAACAATCCCGCACAGAATATAACAGAACCCTGTCTCTTTATAAACAGAAGGCCGCCACGGAACAGTCCCTGACCGCAGCGGAGTCCATGTACAAAGCTGCCCAGTCTCAGGTGGCTGAAATCAATGTCATGCTCACCTATACCCAGATTAAATCGCCCATCGACGGTATCATCACGGACAGGCGGGTGGAAAAGGGTGATCTGGCCAATCCCGGCCATACCCTGTTGAGTGTCTACGATCCGCTCAACATGCGATTGGAGGTGCCGGTCCCGGTCCGCCTGATCGAGAAGTTGTCCCTTGGACAGACAGTGGAAATCAGTCTTGACCGGCCGACCCGGGCTTTCACGGGCCGGGTGTCTGAAATCGTGAGCGCTGTGGATCCGTTAAGTCGTACCCAGGAGGTCAAGATCCACATCGACAACAAAAAAGGGGATATCCTTCCGGGTACATTCGGCCGTGTATGGGTGTTCGAAGACCCCCATCCGGCTGTTCTGGTGCCGGCGAGTGCCCTTATCCTGTCGGGGCAGCTGGAAATGGTCCATCTTGTCCAGGATAACCGGGTTGTCCGACGGATGGTGAAATCGGGCCCCTCTTTCGGGGAAAAGATCGAAATTCTGTCCGGACTGTCACAGGGTGACGTCATTCTGATATTCCCTTTGAAGGAGGCCTCGTAAATGGAACATAAACCATCGGCCATATCCAGCATCATCGAATCCTTTCTTAAGGGCAACCTTGCAATTCTGCTGATTGTCATCAGTCTCCTGGCCGGTGTGGTGGCGCTGGCCGTTACATCCCGTGAAGAAGAGCCCCAGATCGTCGTGCCCTTGGCCGATGTGATGATTGCCTATCCGGGAGGTAGTGCCGAAGAGGTGGAAAAACTGGTCTCCGCCCGGCTCGAAAGGCTTCTCTATCAGATCGACGGTGTCGAATATGTTTATTCCATGTCGCGTCCGGAGATGGCTGTCGTTACGGTTCGATTCCATGTGGGGCAGAATCGTGAAGAGAGTCTCATCAAACTCTACAACAAGATCAGTCAGAACATGGATCAGGTGACGCCCGGGATCGCCGGCTGGATCATCAAGCCCATTGAAATCGACGACGTTCCCATCGTCAATGTGACCCTCTACAGCGATGAGGTGGACGATCACAACCTGTACCGTGTTGCCGAAGAGGTCGTCGGTAAACTGCAGCACATTCCCGACAGTGCCAGAATCAGTGTGCACGGTGGCAGAAAACGTGTGGCCTATGTGTACCTGGACCCGGAACGCCTGGCGGCATACGGTCTTTCCGCCATGGAAGTTGCCGGGGCTGTTCAGGTGTCTAACGCCCGGATGCAGAGCGGCGAATATGAAAAAGCCAATCAGGTGATTCGGGTCGAAGCAGGCCCCTTTGTCAAGAGTATCCAGGAGATCGAGAACCTGCTCGTTACCCTTTACCAGGGCAGACCTGTCTATCTGCGGGATGTGGCGGAGGTGCAGGATGGTCCCGAGGAGGTTCTCTCCTACAGCCGTATCGGTTTCGGACCGGCCCACACAAAGGACGGCCGGAAGGTGTCGGGCAACGACACATTCCCGGCGGTTACCATCGCTGTGGCCAAGAAAAAAGGGAGCAATGCGGTCTGGGTTGCCAGGCAAGTCGAAAAAAGCATGCAGGACCTGAAGCAGAACGTGCTGCCCCACAACGTAAGCTACCAGATCACACGAAATTACGGAGAGACCGCCAACGACAAGGTCAACAGCCTGGTTAAAAGCCTTGGGGAGGCAATTATCACCGTGATTGCACTGATTACTTTTTACATGGGGTGGCGTACCGGAACCATTGTGGCCATTGCCGTACCCATCACCTATTCCCTGGTTCTCATTTTCAATTACCTGTTTGGTTACACCATCAACCGGGTGACGCTTTTTGCCCTCATTCTGGCCCTGGGGCTCGTGGTGGACGATCCCATCGTGAGCGTGGAAAATATCTACCGGCATCTGACCATGGGGGGTCGCAAGAAACTGGAAGCCATTTCCATCGCCATCAACGAGGTTATGCCGCCGGTAATCCTGGCTACCCTGGCCATTATTGTCTCCTTTCTGCCCCTGTTTTTCATCACCGGTATGATGGGGCCCTATATGCGTCCCATGGCCCTGAATGTGCCCCTGGCCATGCTCATGTCCATGATCGTTTCCTTTGCCATCACCCCTTGGGTTTCCGCCAAACTGCTGAAACAGGAGACCGCCGACCAGGAGCCTTATGATCTGACCAAAACCACCAATTACCGATTATATCGCCGGATCATTCTTCCCTTTGTCAACTCAAGGGCCAAGAGCTTTCTGCTCCTTTTCGTGATTGCCATCCTGTTTTTCATATCCATAGCGCTGACACTCACGGGACATGTGCCGCTGAAGATGTTGCCGTTTGACAACAAGAACGAATTTCAGGTGCTCATCGATTCACCGGAGGGAGCCACCCTGGAAGCCACCGAGGCTGTGGCCCGCAAGGTGGAAAATATCCTCATGGCCATGCCGGAGGTCACCAATTATACCACCACGGTCGGCGCAGCTTCTCCCATGGATTTCAACGGGCTGGTGCGCCATTACTATCTTCGGGAAGGTGCCAACGTGGCTGATATCCGGGTGAATCTGCTACACCGGAATGAACGCGAGATGTCGAGCCATGCCATGATCCTGAGGATTCGCAAAGACATGCAAGCGATTGCTCGGGCGACCGGTGTAAGCATCAAGCTGGTGGAGGCACCACCCGGCCCGCCGGTTCTTTCCACCCTCGTGGCCGAGATATACGGACAGCCGCATCATACCTATGATGACCTGATCCAGGCTGCCCAGACGGTCAAGGACCGCATGGCTCAGACAGACGGGGTTGTGGACATCGACGATATGGTGGAAGCGGACCAGCGGAAATTTTTCTTTCGGGTGGATCGCGAAAAGGCCGGCCTGAACGGTATTTCCACCGCGGATATCGTCAAGACGCTTAAGATCGCGCTGGATGGAATGCCGGCCGGGATCGTGCATCTGGAGACGGAACAAAATGAACTGCCCATTGTTCTGCGTCTTTCCAGAAAGGCCAGATCGGACATCGCGCGTCTAAAGACCATTGCCGTGATGGGTCGTACCGGGAACAGGGTTCAACTGGGAGAGCTGGGCCGCTTCGAAGAAACACTTCAGGACAAATCGATTTACCACAAGAACCAGGAACGTGTCGTTTATGTAACGGCTGAGATGGCCGGCAGAGGCCCTGCCTATGCCGTGCTGGAACTCCAGAAATACTTCAAGGAAAACCCGCTGCCGTCCGGTATACGATTGGATTGGGGCGGAGAGGGCGAATGGAAGATCACCCTGGATGTTTTCCGGGATCTGGGTCTGGCTTTCTCAGCCGCCCTGGTGGGCATTTATGTGCTGCTGGTCTATGAAACCGCATCCTACCTGATACCGGTGGTGATCATGCTTTCGATTCCATTGACCATGATCGGGATCATGCCGGGGTTTGCACTTCTCAATATCATTGTAAACCAGCCTGTGGGTGGTTTTGCAAACCCGGTTTTCTTTACCGCTACAGCCATGATCGGCATGATCGCCCTTAGCGGTATCGTGGTTCGGAATGCCATCATCCTGATCGACTTTATCCGGGCCCAGGTCAGGCGGGGAAGCGCTCTGGTGGATGCCATTGTGGAGTCCGGTGCCGTTCGTTTCCGGCCCATATTTCTGACAGCCGGCACCACGACCCTGGGTGCCTGGCCCATTACCCTGGATCCCATTTTCAGCGGGCTGGCATGGTCCATCATCTTCGGCATGATCGTTTCCACGGCCTTTACCCTGCTGCTGATACCGGTCGTCTATTATCTGCTTTACGGGAAAAAAACAGGTGGGCGTGAAGGCGGGGATGATTAAGAGTTCCAGGGGTGGAAGAGCAGGGTTGTAGGTTTGGAGGGTTGGAGGGGAGCGGTAAGCTATAAGCGGCTTGCCGCTTAAGGTTTACCGCTTACAGCTTTACCGTAATGTTCACAAAATGACATCTGACACGACTCCAGCCGGCAATGTTTTCCGAGACCGGTGGAAACGCTCTGATGATCTTGCTTCAGATGGAAATTCAACCAGGAGGATGTCTGGTTGAGCTCCCACATCCTGGGGGATACACATCCTGAAAGCAGCTCATGACAGGACCGGCTGTAGACCATACGCCGGTAAGTTTTCACCCATACACAGTTTCGGTCCGGATACACCTCGCACATGCCATTGCGGCTGCCGCCGCAGGCACCGTTTCGGGTATGTTTGGGACACTGGGATTCAGGGCACAAAAAGGCCAGGTGCTGGATGCCGCAGTCTCCGCATTGCTGACAGTTCAACAGGATTTTTTTGGCTGAATTTTCGAAAAATTCCAGCAGTTTCTCAGCTGTGGGAGTGTCCACGATCCATCGGCAAATTTTTTCAATGGTCCGGGCATGCTTTGAATCGAAGTTGAAGAACCGGTCATGCATGGACTTCATCAGCGTATAGTGAATTTTCTCGACCATTGGGACGGATACCGGCCGATGTTAAAATCCATTCAATGACGTGCTGCCGGAGGATTTATCCTCAAACACGTAAAAACCACCAGGGGGTGAATGGTCGAATTCCGGCAGAAAATCCTGCCATTGATCCTGAATGACTTCCATACGGCTCATGATAGCGCCCACTACATCGAAAGTTTTGTGAACCCCGCCCAGGTGCATCCCCTGATAGCCCAGTCCTTTGAGAACAGCACCCAGCTTGGCGGCCCGTTCGATGGCCCTGGCGCGCCCGGTTTTTGGATTCTGCCATTCGTCCAGTACCTTCTTCCAGGAGATTGTCGGTGACCACGGCGCCGGGTACCAGGCCTTGATTCATGATCCTGGCTGATCGGGGTGTCAGAACATAGATGGACCCGAATACGGGCAGGTTCACTTCGAGCTGCTTTAAAACCGTCATCAGTTCTGCAAACTTTCTTGCATCATATCCGAGCTGGGTTATGACGAAGCGGGCACCGGCTGAAATTTTGCGGCAGAGTTTGGCATATTGCGCAAAGCATTCCGCCGCGGTGTACTTGAAAGGGGATACGGCACATCCCGTAAAAAAGCCATCCGGATCTCCGGTTCGTATAAGCGATGGCTGAGTTGATCGAGCATCATCAGGAGATTGACGGCATCAAGATCAAAGACAGGCGCACCCTGCCCGCCGAATCCCTTGCCGGTGTAATCTCCGGTCAGGGCCAGCAGGTTCTTCATGCCCATCATGGCCAGTTGGAGCGCCCTGCTTTCCATTCCGACCCGGTTCATATCCCGGCAGGTAAAGTGAACGATGACATCCATGCCGACCGTGAAGATATCATGCCCAAGAACGTCCGGGCTCAGGGAGGGATTGCCTCCGGGGTTATCGGTGATGGATACGGCTGAAAGCCTTCCATCGGCAAAGGAATCCCGGGCAATGCCCATGACCGTGTCCACGGATCGACCCGAGGAGTCTTTGCCCGGGACCAGTTCCAGAGGTGGTGATGAACTCTTCCGGACGATACAAATCGTTTTGAAATACGCGCAGCATGGTAGATGAGCCTACACTATATGGGGCGAATGATAAAGTATTAAGCTATAAGCCGCAGTATTGCTTAATGCTTATCGCTTATTTAGCCTTGACAAAACAACCAATATCAATTTAGTTAGCATACGAAGGAATTAAAAATGGATAAATTCAAAGACTGTGTCATATTTTTACTGGCCAAGGCTTACCAGAAAGCGCATGGAACCTTTAAAAAGCGTTTGACCGGATACGGCCTGACACCCATACAGCACCTCATTCTCGAGGTGCTCTGGGATGAAGATGGTCTGTCGGCCAGCACTATCGGCGAAAGGCTGATACTGGATCCAGCTACGTTGTCGGGTGTTCTGGAAAGGATGGTTTCAGGAGGATGGATTTTCAAGCATCCCGATTTAGAAGACAAACGCACTCTGCGCATTTGTCTGTCCGACAAGGGTATTTCATTGAAACCCCGACTTACCACCGAGCGAGACCAGGCCAATCAAGAGTGTCTGGACGGGTTGACCATGGAAGAGAAGGTTTTGTTGAAACGCTTGTTGAGAGATGTTTCGTATACCAAATAAAATCGCCATGCAAATTTATCTGACGCGGCGTTGCCGCTTATCAAAGGAGGCACAACATCATGAAGGACCCATTATTCAATCCCATCACCATCGGCAGGCTGGAGATCAAGAACCGAATCTATCTGCCGGCCATGCATATGAACATGGCGGAAGATTACAAGGTCACGGAACAACTCGTTGAATTTTATGCTGAGAGGGCTCGCGGGGGTGTGGGCATGATCAGTGTCGGCTATGCTACCGTGGACGAACTCTCGGGCTCCACAATGAACATCGGTGCTCACAAGGATGAATTCATTCCCGGGCTCAAGGAACTGGCCGACGGCATCAAGAGCCATGGCGCCCGCAGTGCTGTACAGTTGAACCATGCCGGTCGCTACAATTTCTCCTTTTTTACGGGCGGCAAAAAACCCGTGGCACCATCGCCGGTACCCTCCCGTATGACCAAAGAAACTCCCCGGGAATTGAATATCGAAGAAATCGCGGAGATTGTCGAAAGCTTTGCCCAGGCAGCGCGGCGTGTCCAGGAAGCCGGTTTTGACGCCGTGGAGGTCCTGAGTGGTACCGGGTATCTCATCTCCGAATTTTTGTCTCCTCTCACCAATCTGCGCACGGATGCATATGGTGGCTCCTATGAAAACCGGATGCGTTTTGGCCTGGAAGTCATGCAGCGTATCAAGGCGGTTACGGGCAGCGATTATCCCCTGATCGTGCGTATGAACGGCAACGATTTTATGCCCGGAGGGCAGGGGCGCAAAGAACTGGCCGTGTATGCCCAGGCGCTGGCGGAGAACGGTGTGGACGGATTATGCATCAACGTGGGCTGGCACGAGGCGCGGGTGCCTCAGATTACCACATCGGTCCCCAGGGGTGTGTTCGGATATCTGGCAAAAGGGATTAAAAACCTCGTGAACATACCCGTCATTGCCAGCCACCGCATCAACGATCCAGCCACGGCCAGGGAAATGATTGCCGACGGCATGTGTGACATGGTTGCCATGGGGCGGCCCTTGATCGCGGACCCCTATCTCCCGGAAAAGGCTGCCACGGGCCGTGAGAATGAAATTGTCCATTGTATCGCCTGTGCCCAGGGGTGTTTCGATCACCTTTTCAAATTGAAACAGGTGGAGTGTTTGTGTAACCCCAAAGCAGGGCACGAAAAGGAATGCCGCTTGCAGGCTTCCGATGTGTCTTCAAAGGTTATGGTGGTGGGGGGAGGGCCGGCCGGTATGAGCGCAGCCCTTGCGGCCGCGGAATGCGGGCATGACGTGGTGATCTACGAAAAGGGGAATCGTCTTGGCGGACAGCTCTACCTGGCATCTGCACCACCGGGCAGGGCTGAATTTGCAGAGCTGGCCAGAGATCTGGCGACCCAGGTGGCTGTTCAGAAGATCCGGGTGGTTCTCAACACCACAGTGGATGAAAAGATTATCACGGATGAAAAACCGGACAGGGTTATCCTGGCGACCGGTGCGAGACCCATCACCCCACCGATTCCCGGGGTGGAACTTGGGCATGTGGTCCAGTCCTGGGATGTTCTGTTAAACAGGGTTGCCACGGGCCGGAAGGTGGTGGTGATCGGCGGCGGGGCCGTAGGGGTGGAGACCGCCCTGTTTCTGGGTGAAAAGGGAACACTTTCCGGCGAAGCTGTCAAGTTTCTCTTGGTGAACAAAGCCGAAACACCCGAAGATTTATACGAACTGGCAACCCAGGGAACCAAGGATGTCATACTCATCGAGATGGTTAAAAAAATCGGCAAAGATATCGGTCTGACGACGCGCTGGGGCATGCTTCAGGACATGTCGCGTATCGGGGTGAAAACGAATGTTTCCACCAAGGCCCTGGAGATTACGCCCACGGGTGTCACTGTTGAAATGGACGGACAGACAGAGACCATTCCGGCGGATACCGTGGTTCTGGCGGTGGGATCCGAGTCCTACAACCCCTTGCAGGAAATAATGGAAAATAAGGGTATACCGTATCAGGTCGTAGGGGATGCGCACAAAGTTGCCCTGGCGTTCGATGCGGTGCACAACGGATTTGCCGCGGGGAGGAACATCTAACGATGTCCGCTGGTACATGGCCCTTTTCGATACCAGCGTCTGGAATTTTTTCATATCCCATAAACTGGATGAAAATTATTTTGTTGAAAAACAGATGGGTGTGTTCGCACTGAAGCACTTTATCCAGTATTTTGCTGAAGTTAAAGCCGGGGAAACCGTGGCCATGCGTATCCGTCTGCTGGGACGCAGCGAGAAACGGTTTCATTTTATGAATTTCATGATCAATGAAAGCACGGGCAAACTGGCAGCCGTTTTGGAAGTTCTGGGGACGCATGCGGATCTGAAGTTGCGCAAAGCAGTGGCTATGCCCCAAAATATCGCGCAGAAGTTCGATGCCCAGATTATCCTCGACCAGCAACTCGACTGGGAGGCACCCCTTAGCGGGGCGATTCATCTATAGGGTTCGAGGGTCAAGGGGGATACAAGGTTTAAAAGCTTAAGCGATAAGCGGCTTAAGGCTTATCGCTAACAACCAAAGGTGGAATTATGTTAAAAACCAGAATAACCGACCTTTTCGGTATCGAGCGTCCCATCGTCCAGGGGGGACTCATGTGGATCGCCAGGTCCGAACTGGCTTCGGCCGTGGGGAATGCCGGCGGCATCGGGTTTATGACGGCCCTGACCTTTCCCGAACCCGAAGGATTGCGGGCGGAAATCCGGAAGTGCCGGGAATTGACCGACAAGCCCTTCGGGATCAACTTGACCTTTTTGCCGACCATGAGACCACCGGATTATCCTGCCTATATCGATGTCTGCGTACAGGAGGGTATCCGCTTTATCGAAACTGCCGGAAGAAACCCCGAGCCGTACATGGACCAACTCAAATCCGCCGGAATCAAGGTTATCCACAAGTGCACGTCGGTAAGGCACGCCATCAAGGCCCAGAAAATTGGTTGTGATGCCGTCAGTATCGATGGATTCGAGGCCGCAGGACATCCGGGTGAAGATGATGTGACATCCTTGATTCTGATACCGCTCACCCGGGATGCCATCGATCTTCCCATCATCGCATCAGGCGGGTTCGGTGACGGGCGTGGATTGGTGGGTGCCCTGGGCCTGGGAGCAGACGGCATGAACATGGGTACCCGCTTTGTGGCCACCCAGGAGGCCCCGGTTCACCCGGCGGTCAAGACTGCCCTGGTAAATCATGGGGAACGGGATACGCGGCTGATCATGCGTTCCCTGCGCAACACCGAGCGCGTGATGCACAACCCCGTTGTCCAGAAGATTCTGGACATCGAGAGCAGGGGGGACACCCGGATCGAGGATATCGCACCTTATGTGTCCGGTCTGGTGGGAAAAGAGATGCTGGAGCAGGGACAGATGGAAAAGGGTGTTCTTGCCGCAGGACAGAGTATGGGACTGATTAAGGATATTCCCACCTGTCAAGAGCTGCTTGACCGTATTATGGCACAGGCGGAACAGATCATCAGGGATAAATTTTCCCAGGTGATCATACAAAAGGAGATATGACATGACAGATCTTTTTGAGACAACAAAAATAAACAAGATGACCCTGGCAAACCGCTTTGTCCGTTCTGCGACCTGGGAAGGCATGGCCGCCGACGATGGCGCTGTCACGCCCGGTCTGATCAACCTTATGACCGATCTTGCCCAGGGGGGTGTCGGTCTCATCATCAGCAGTCACGCCTATGTCAGCAGGGAAGGTCAGGCCGGGCCATGGCAGCTGGGTGTTTATGCAGATGACCTGGTTCCCGGACTGAAGCAGATGACCGATGCTGTTCATGACAGGGGAGGCAAGATCGTAATTCAGCTCGCCCATGCCGGCTATCATGCCAATGGAAAATTAAGCGGATTAATGCCTGTGGCGCCTTCGGCCGTGGAAGGCATAGCCAAAGCTCCACGCGAAGCATTGACCACAGAGGGTCTTCAAGCCATTGTAAAGGCATTTGCAGAAGCAGCCCGGCGGGCCAAACAGGCAGGTTTCGATGGGGTGCAGATCCATGCCGCTCACGGATATCTGTTGAGCCAGTTTCTTTCACCGATCTATAATCAGCGAACCGATGCCTACGGTGGTGAAATCCAGAACAGGGCAAAACCGCTGATGTTGGTACTGAAAGCCATTCGCGAATCCGTTGGTCCTGATTTCCCCATATTGATAAAAATGAACTGCGGGGATTTTTTTGAAAACGGCCTGGTGCTGGATGATGCCATACAGGTAGGCAAGATGCTGGCGCAAGGGGGTATCGACGCCATCGAGTTGAGTGGGGGCCTGCTGACGGGAGGCAAAATGAGTCCCAGCCGTATGGGTATTCATTCGCCGGAAAAAGAAGCCTATTTTCAAAAGGAGGCTAGGGCATTCAAGGCGGAAGTTCAGGCGCCGTTGATCCTGGTGGGGGGAAATCGATCCTATGAAACAGCACAACAGATTGTCGATAACGGCATTGCGGATTATATTTCCCTGTGCCGGCCTTTTATCCGGGAACCGGGCCTGATCAATCGATGGCGATCGGGGAACTTGGCAAAGTCAGCCTGTCTTTCCGACAACAAGTGCTTCGGACCCATTAGGGCGGGCAAGGGCTTGTTCTGTGTCATGGATCAGAAGTGGGGGTCAAACCTTGAATAGTGAATAACGATCGACTATTGAAGAACCTCGCAGCATGCGAAGCACTACGTAAGGCAGAACCTACGGGGAATGTGCTCGCTTTTTCGGTTCAAGGTTTGATGGTTCTATAAAATTCCAGCGTGTTACTGTATAGAACCAATGCCTATAATGCCTCTTTTGGGTTTTCCGGCGGGAAAAGACGGGGCTGGGCTAGGATCGTTCCAGTGCTGCCAGCTCCTGATACATCTCGATATCCGGCGGTGCCGCCAGCAGGGGCTGAATGGTCGCGAAAAGCGCCTTGAAATGCGGTGTGGCACTGTGTTGTTTCAGCGCATCGGCATTTTTGTATTTTTCGTAGAACATGAAAAGTGACGGATCCTTTTTGGATTTGTGGAGCGTGTACGCCTCTGTCCCATCCTCGGATGCCACCTTCTTTACCATGTCCCGCAATGCAGCTTCCAGTGTTGCTTCTTTTTCTTCCTGAGCTTTCAATTTAGCGACAACGATCATTTTGGAGCCTCCTGTTTGATAGATGGGCACTAGGTTAACCTTGTCCTGTGGTGTTGTCAACAGGCCTTGAACCAACCATTGCCTGCCGCTTCAGTGTGCGGTGGCACACTTGTGCGTTGGCACAGATATGTGCTATGGCACATATACCGGAGGGCAGTAAACTCACAGTTAAAAATCATAACAAAATAGAGTAATTATATCAAGCGATTGCAAATATGATGTTTTTAGAAATGATTGGCATGATATTTGATCTATCAGTTGGAAGATCCAAAACCGACACACACGACTCAAAGCGCAGGTTCCATGATTACCTTTATCAACAACCTAAACTACACCACAGAGATCGGCAAAGCTGAAAAACTGTCCTATTGTTGAGTATGCCTGCGGGTTGAAACTTGGATCCGCCTTGACTTTGAACCAAAATCCTATTTTTGAGATGGCTTCTAATGAGTGAACTCTACATGATCCGCCATGGCCAGGCATCGTTCGGCGAGAAAAACTATGACCGTCTGTCTCGCATGGGTGTCGTGCAGGCAGACATTGTCGCCAGGCATTGGGTCAGGATCGGCAGAAAGATTGATGCCATTTATGTGGGTGGCATGAAGCGGCAGATCGATACGGCAGGGGCGTTGGTATCGGGCTATAAAGACAAGCAGATGCCTGTTCCGGAAATCATTGCTGATGAAGCCTTCGACGAATACGACTCCGCCGCGGTCTTCGAAGCCCAACTTCCAGGGATGATGGAAGAGAACCCATCCATTTCTGAAAAACTTGCGCACATCTACACGGATAAAAGGACGTTCCAGCTTCTGTTTGAGGAAGCTATGAACCGATGGGTTTCCGGTACCTGCGATGTGCCGGGAGCCGTCACATGGCGTGGCTTCAATGACCGGGTGACAAGGGGTGTTCGTCAGATCATGCAGACCCAGGGGGCCAAGAAGAGACTGGCCGTATTTACTTCCGGGGGGCCTATATCCGTAGTGGTTCAGGAAGCCCTTGACCTGACGGACAAGATGGCTATGGCGCTGTCCTGGCAGATCATGAATGCATCCATCACCCGGTTCAAATACAATGCCGGGGGTTTCGCACTGGCCGGTTTTAACGATATCACGCACCTGGAAATGGAAAATGATCCGCGATTACTGACATACCGTTAGTTTCGGGGATATGGGTGCCGATGAATCGCAACAGCGAGCGCAATCCCCGTAGGTTCTGCCGTTCGGCAGTGCTTCGCATGCTGCGAGGTTCTTCAATCAAGGTTTAATAAAACAAGTTAATTCCTATAAAGCAATAAGGAGGCACAATGGATTTTAACATATCGGAAAAAATGCAGACCATACTCGGTATGATGAAGGAGTTTGTTGCAAAAGAGCTCATTCCTCTGGAACCGGAATTTTTGAGCAATGACACCCGCAGCCTGTTGCCGATCATTGCGGAAAAACAGAAAATGGTCAAACAGATGGAACTGTGGGCACCCAATCACCCCAAAGAATACGGGGGCATGGGACTCAACCTGGTGGAACACGGACTGGTTTCAGAGGTTCTGGGTGGAACCATGCTGGGGTTCCTGGTTTTCGGATGCCAGGCACCGGATGCCGGGAATATCGAGATACTTCACCAGTACGGTACGGAAGAGCAGAAAGAAACCTGGCTCAGACCGCTGGTGGATGGCCAGATCCGGTCCTGTTTTTCCATGACCGAAGTCGATTTGCCCGGCTCGAATCCGGTCATGATGGATACCACTGCTGTAAAAGACGGTGATGATTACGTGATCAACGGTCACAAATGGTATACTTCTTCCGCTGACGGTGCAAAATTCGCCATTGTCATGGCCAATACAAATCCGGATGCATCCCCCTATATGCGTGCCAGCATGATCATCGTGCCCACGGACACACCGGGCTTCAATCATGTCAGAAACATTCCGGTGATGGGGCATGCCGGAGAAGGATATTTCAGCCATGCGGAGATCCTGTATCAATCGTGCAGGGTGCCGCAGAAAAATCTCCTCGGCAACGAGGGGCACGGGTTTATCATTGCACAGGACAGACTCGGGCCGGGTCGGATTCATCACTGCATGCGCTGGATCGGTATATGCAACCGGGTCTTTGATCTGATGTGCCACCGGGCAATGACCCGGGTGATCGCCCCTGGAAAAACACTGGCCAGCAAACAGATCATTCAGTCGTGGATAGCAGAGAGTGCGGCGGAAATCCGGGCTGCCCGACTGATGGTCCTCCACACGGCCTGGACCATCGAGAACCTGGGCGTCAAAGAAGCCCGCCAGGATATTTCCCTGATCAAATTCATGGTGGCCAACACCATGCAGAAGGTGATCGACCGGGCTCTTCAGGTGCACGGCGGACTGGGCATGACGGATGACACGATCATCTCCTTTTTCTACCGTCACGAGCGGGCGGCCAGGATTTACGACGGTGCCGACGAGGTGCACAAGGTGTCCGTGGCCCGCAGAATTTTGAAAGAGTATGAAGGCAAGACCGTAAAATAAGCGTTCGGGTTTGATTTAGGTGGTAAAAAAGATTTCTTCATCACGAAAACATGAAGAGATGAAAGCACGAAAAAGATATATGGACGAAGCAACCAAGGTAAGAAAAGGCGAAGAGCTTGATTCCCGAAAAGTGGAAACATTTCTGCGGGATGTGATTCCCGGACTTGAAGGAGAAATGGCGATCCAACAATTTCCCAGCGGTGCTTCCAATCTGACCTATCTGGTGACGGTGGGTGAACGGGAAATGGTTTTGCGCCGGCCACCGTTCGGGACCAAGGCTAAAACCGCTCATGACATGGGCAGGGAGTACAAGGTATTGAAAGCGCTCGGACCGGTATACCCTTACTGTCCGCGCCCGCTAGCCTACACCGAAGATCCCGATGTGATGGGGTGTTCATTTTATGTCATGGAACGGATCAGGGGTATTGTATTGCGAAGGGATATCCCGGAATCACTGGTGCTGAGCCCCGGGGACATGACGCGTCTGTGCGAAAACCTGTTCAAGGTTCTTTATGAATTGCACAGCGTGGACTACCGGAAAATCGGCCTGGAAGCATTGGGTAAACCCAAAGGATATGTGGAACGCCAGGTGACAGGCTGGAGCAACCGTTACCGGGCTGCCCGCACTCCGGATGTGCCGGAGGCCGAAGTAATCATGTGCTGGCTCAAGGAAAAAATGCCATTGGATACGGACGTACCCTGCCTGATCCACAACGATTTCAAATTCGACAATGTGGTGCTGGACCCTGAAAATCCATTGAACATCATCGGGGTTCTGGATTGGGAAATGACGACCCTGGGTGATCCTTTGATGGATATAGGTGGTACCCTGGCATACTGGGTCGAAGCCGGGGACCCCCCGGAAATGCAGCTGATGCGTTCGGTTCCCACCAACGTAGAAGGGACCCTGAAACGAAGAGAGCTGGTGGCGCTCTATGAGCGCCTGTCCGGCCGCACCATTCATCACTACGATTTTTATCTCTGTTTCGGACTTTTTAAACTGGCAGTGATCGTACAGCAGATCTACTATCGTTATTATCATGGCCAGACACAGGATACACGATTCCAGAAGATGGGCTATGTGGTCGGTATATTGGAAAAAGCGGCCATGAATATCATCGAGCGGTCCAAGCTTTAATTATATATTCCAGCAAGAAAAACCTGGCCTTATAAGCCAGATCAGAGACAGCAGGCGCTGCCGATAATAGCGGTTATTTAAAACCGAAGCACGAAATTCCAAATCCTACTAAAAATGGTGTCTTGGCGGATTCGTATCGGTCAAAGGAGAAAAGATGAAGCAACAGAGTGTTTTGGTCATCGGGGCAGGGTTCATGGGGGCCGGGATCGCCCAGGTGTGTGCCCAGAGCGGGTACAGGGTTCACCTGAACGATGTTAAGCCGGAGGCTTTGAATAAGGCGGAAAAAGGCATGCAATGGTCGGTCAACAAATTGACGGAGAAAGGGTTTCTTCAGGAATCTCCCGATAAAATTCTCAGTCGCCTTACCTATGGAACCGACCTGTCAGCTGCGGCGGATGCAGACTGGATCATCGAGGCGGTCCTGGAGGTAGAGGCGCTCAAGATCGATCTTTTTAAAGCACTGGAGAAAAAAATCCCTGCAACAACCCCGCTGGCCACCAACACTTCCTCCATACCCATTACCCGTATTGCCGCACATCTTGGTCGACCCGAGCGTATGCTGGGTCTTCATTTTTTCGGACCGGTACCCTTCATGGGACTCGTGGAGGTCGTAAAAGGGGAGCAGACAGCAGGCCATGTGTTTGAAGCAGGGGTTGATTTTATCACTTCCCTTGGAAAAACACCGGTACGTGTGAACCGTGACATCCCCGGTTTTGTGATGAACCGCATTTTTTCGGCGGCTTTCCGGGAAGCCGTGGATCTGGTATCGGACGGCATTGTCAGTCCGGAAGACGTGGATGTCGGTATGCGACTGGGGTACGGTTGGAATGTGGGCCCCTTTGAGGTCGCCGACAATGCCGGCCTGGATACCTTTGCCCTGGTGGGGCAATCCATGGCGGATCTGGGGGAGGAGAATCTGGTAACGAAATCGGACCTCCTGTTGAAAATGATTGCCCAGGGGCGTCTGGGGAAAAAAACCGGAAAGGGTTTTTATCGTTATACCAAAGACGGGAAACGATTACCGTATGGGGCGGAGGAATCGTGACCCTGATCATAATGAAGGGTTCAATGTGTTGACCATTTAAGGGATCCAGAGTTCGAGGGACGAATCGTCATTAGCTTCGCGTAATTAATGGTCATTTACTTCGTGTCATTTATCGTTGCTAAAAGCCATCAGCAACAATTAATATCGCGCGTAGCGCTAAATGTCGTCCGTTAGGACAAATGACGCACGAAGTGCAAATGTCAGCCGAAAATCGAAACCTTCCCGGACCGTTATCAACAAATAAAATAGAAGAAAAACCGGATATAACTTTAAACAATACAAAGGAGATTAATCGAATGGCACAGGTAATTGCAGATCGTCGAGACATGGATTTTGTGCTTTACGAACAGATGAAGGTTGAAGATTTGTTGGTCTATGAGAAATACGAAGGTCTCAACAGGAAAGTTTTTGACATGATTATTTCAGAGGCGCGAACCTTTGCAATCAAGGAGCTTTTGCCTACATATGCAGAAGGGGACCACCTTGGATTGCGTTTCGAAAAGGGCCAGGTAAAGGTCCCAGAATCTTTTCACAGACCCCACAAGCTTCTCATCGAGGGGGAGTGGACCGCGTTGAACGAAGACCCGGATCTCGGCGGCCAGGGGTTGCCGAGCAGTATCGACATGGCCGTGGCCGAATATATTGTGGGAGGTAACTATCCGCTGGTCAACTATGCGCGCATGGGCCATGGCACCGGCAAGATGGTGGAACTCTTTGGCACGGAATCACAGAAGTCCATGTTTCTAAAGAAGCTCTATACCGGTGTATGGGGGGGCACCATGCTGCTGACGGAATCCATGGCAGGTTCAGATGTGGGGGCACTGATGACATCGGCTGTGAAGAATGATGATGGCACCTACACCATTAAAGGGGATAAAATCTTTATCACCAACGGCGAACACGATCTCCAGGAAAATATTATTCATCCGGTGCTTGCCCGCTTAGAAGGAGCGCCTGCGGGAACCAAAGGGATCAGCATCTTCCTTGTTCCCAAGATATGGGTCAATGAGGACGGCAGCCTGGGTAAGCCCAACGATGTGACCTGCACCGGTATCGAAGAGAAGATGGGTATTCATGCCTCCGCCACCTGCAGCATGTCTCTGGGGAGTAAGGGCAACTGCCGGGGACTGTTGCTGGGAGAGGAAAACCATGGCATGCGCATCATGTTCCACATGATGAACGAAGCTAGACTGGGTGTCGGTTTTCAGGCCTTTATACATGCCACCACGGCCTATCTATATGCCGTGAACTATGCCCGTGAGCGGCTGCAGGGCCGGGATCTGGAAAAGATGGCCGATCGTGAAGCGCCCCAGGTGCCGATCATCAATCATCCTGACGTGAGACGCATGCTTCTATGGATGAAGGCCCATGTGGAGGGCATGCGCAGTTTTGCCTACTATACGGTGCGATGTTTTGACAAGTTGGCGAACACGGAGAAAGAGGAAGAAAAGGAGCACTATCAGGGCATGACGGATCTCTTGACGCCGTTGGTTAAAGCATACTGTGCCCAGAGGGGATATGATGTCTGCATCGAGGCCATCCAGGTGTATGGTGGTTATGGGTATACCCGGGAATATCCGGTGGAACAGATTGCCAGAGACTGCAAGATAACGTCCATCTACGAGGGCACGGATGGCATTCAGGCTATGGATTTGCTGGCCCGAAAGCTGGGTATGAAAAAGGGAAAGGTATTCCTGGCGTTTTTAGAAAAGATTCAAAAGACCATCACGCATGCCAGACAACACGAGATCCTGGTTCCCATGGCCGATAAGCTGGAAACAGCCATGAACGCCATGGGAGAATCTGCCATGCATCTCGGCCAGAAAGCCATGTCTCCCGAGTTCAAGAAAGCGTTTGCCCACGCATTCCCGTTTCTGGAAGTTATGGGGGATGTCACCATGGGATGGATGCTGCTTTGGCGCGCTGTCGTTGCCAATGAAAAACTCCAGGAAGGTGCCAAGAAGAAGGATGTCAGTTTTTATGAAGGCCAGATCCAGACGGCGAAGTTTTTTATCAATACGGTTCTTCCCGTTACCCATGGTAAAATGGTGTCGATCAAGGATCTTGATGGCTCGGCTGTCGAGATGGACGATGTGGGGTTTGGGGGGATTTAAATGAAGGGTTGGAGGGTGGTACAAGGGTCCGAGGGTGGCTGCCAGCTGTGAGCGGACAGCAGCGTCCCAGCTTCCAAGCATCCTAGCTTCCCAGCATACAAGGGTCCGAGGGTAAAATCAGGGTTGGAGGGGTGAAGGGGAAAACAACTGTCATTAGCTGCGCGTCATTCATCGTAGCCACGAGTTATTAGCTATGAGCAGCAATAAATGACGCCCGAAGGGCCAATGACCATAAATTACAGCCGGAGGCGTAATATCGCCCGTAGGGCAAATGTCGCACGAAGTGCAAATGACAAGCAATTGCCAACAGCTAATGGCTGAACAAAGGAGTCATGTATGAAAACCAAATTTAATACCATCCAGGTGGAAGTGAAAGAGGGTGTGGCGGTGTTCAGTATGAACAACCCACCCGTGAACCAGCTTTCGAAACATTTTGTGGAGGATCTTGCCCAGGCGCTGAAGGCGGCCTACGAGGATGACGACATCGAGGCCATGGTTCTCACCGGCACCGGCAGGAATTTTATTGCTGGTGCGGATATCACTCAGATTCAGGGCGTAAAGGATCGTGGGACTGTTGTGGAGCGGTCACTGGCATTTACACAGTTTATGAGCAGTCTGGAAACAGGGCCCAAGCCCATCGTGGCAGCCATCAACGGCAACTGCCTTGGCGGCGGTCTGGAACTTGCCATGGCCTGTCACTACCGTGTGGCCGTCAGGGGCGTCAATCTGGGTCAGCCCGAAGTGCAGATCGGGCTGATTCCGGGTGCAGGCGGCACGCAAAGACTGCCCCGCTTGATCGGGCTGCGGTACGCACTGGAGATGATTACCATTGGAAAGCCTATCAAAGCCGAGATCGCCCACCAAAGGGGACTGGTGGACGCGGTGGCCGATGCCGAAAGTTTGATTGAAAAAGCCATGGGAGCCGCCCGGCAATTCGCCGGCGGTCAACTCAATATCAAGGCCCGGATGACCCGTAATCAGCACCACTGGATACCGAGTGCCGCAGAGAAAAAAGCCATGATGGATTTTACAAAGGCCATGGTGGCGGCGCAATCCAAAGGCTACATCGCACCCATGAAAGCGGTGGAGGCCATAGATCAGGGTCTGAGTTACGATATCGACAAGGACCTGGAAAGGGAGGTGGCGCTTTTTGTCGATTGTGCGGTGTCGGGCGTTGCTGAAAATCTTATGGGGATCTTTTTGAATACCCGTGCTGCCGGAAGACTCGAGCGGATCGAAGGGATCGAGCCGGCCGGCATCAAGAAAGCGGCCATGCTGGGCGGGGGTGTCATGGGTTCCGGTATCGTCAACCTTCTGCTGAAGAGTGGATGCGAAACCGTCCTCTGGGATATCAACGACGAGGCTCTTGAAAAGGGCGTTGCCTCTGTCCGCAAGACATTCGCCTTTCCCATCAAGACGCGCAAAATGAAACAGACAGACCTGGAAAGCATGCTGGAGAATCAGCTCAAGACAACAACCGACCTCAAGGATCTGGACGGGGTGGACCTGGTCATCGAAGCCGTGGTGGAAAACATGGAGATCAAACAGGATATATGGAAACAGCTGGAGGGGATCTGCCCCTCCCACACCGTGTTTGCAACCAACACCTCCGCTCTGCCAATAACGGAAATGGCTTCGGCACTTTCTGATCCCGGTAGAATGATCGGGCTTCATTTTTTCAACCCGGCCCATCGTATGATGCTCCTGGAGATCATCTGCGCCGGACAGACATCCGACCAGACCCTTGCCACGAGCGTGGCTTTTGGGCGGCAGATCAAAAAGATTCCCATCGTGGTCAATGACGGCCCCGGGTTTTATGTTTCCCGGCAGCTGGGTGGCTTGATGGGCGGTGCCGTCTATCTCACCGCGGACGGCGTGGATGGTTCCGCCGTCGAACAGGCCATGCTCAACTTCGGTATGCCCATGGGACCGGCGACCCTTTCCGATCTCACGGGAATCGACATCAATTACCATGTCAACAAAACCTTTGAAAAGAGGCTGGGAGAGCGTTACAAGGTTCACCCCCTGACGGAACTGGTTTATAAGACCGGGTGTTATGGTCGCAAAACCGGGGCCGGTTACATGGATTACAGTGGTAACACGCCCGTGCCAAACCCGAAGGTTGTAAATGTTGTGCAAACCTATCTTACGGACAACGGCGTTGTGCCCAAGATGATTGCGGAACAGGAGATCATAGACTTGATGCTTGCAAACGCCATCAACGAGGCAGCTTACATGATCCAGGAAGGGATTTGTGACAGACCTCAGGATATGGACCTGGCCATGATTTACGGCACGGGATTCCCA
>CAWKCS010000034.1:0-58024 GCA_963848165.1 uncultured delta proteobacterium
CCGGTCATTACAAAAGAAAGCTCCATAGCTGATTTTTATTGAAGCGGGATGATTGATAAGATTTATTCGGTACCATGAATTTTCGCTCTACAAGTTGGAACACAAGATAGAGGGGTTTGTTCTTTGCTTGATCAGATCCTAAACTTTTTGTTGAAGGACAAGCGTTGTATACTCATACTCCAAGAGCATTCTCACGAGTTTCTTCTTCAGTTTTACAGTCAATGCATAGAGTTGTAAGGGGTCTGGCCTCAAGACGTTTAAAAGATATTTCTTCCTCGCATTTATCACAAATTCCGAATGTGCCGTTTTCAATTCGTAAAAGAGTTTTACTTATCTTTACAGCAACCTACGGGGAATGCGCTCGCTTTTTCGGTTCAAACCAAACAAAAAGGCATTCCTCAAGATAAGAAGGAATGCCTTTTTTACTCAGGGCACATATCTAATTTACACTGACATTTGCAGCGGCAGGACCTTTTTGACCCTGCTCAATTTCAAATGAAACTCGATCGCCTTCATTGAGGGATTTAAATCCCTCTGCATTGATTGCTGAATGGTGAACAAAGACATCCGGTCCATCTTCCTGCTCAATGAATCCAAATCCTTTTTGGTCGTTAAACCACTTAACAGTTCCATTAACCATAATAATATCCTCCTTTCAAAGTATTTTCAAAATCTTAAACTGGAGGATGCAACATATGAAAAATGAATTGTTCCTGCAGAAAAAAATCGCCCCACCATTTGAAGATGGGGCCTTGTTGAGTTATTCCAATAATAGTACATTATGGTGAGAAAGCAAGCTAATTAATTGTTATTTTTAAATAAATTTAAACTGAACATTTACACGTGTAAAAACGACCTATTACGCGGACAAACAATGATACCGACATGTTCTTGGAATTGTAATAGTATTGTCATTTCAGCATATTTCCTTGTAATGGCCTCATGATTCTCTATACTCAATTAAAATATCCCGCGCTGAGAAATATCTCTCTCCCTTATCAGTACCATGCCGAAAATGAACGCCAATTCCTTAGCGCTTCTCAAAAAACAATATAAAAAATCAATTTTAATAAGGAGATTTCCATGACGACACATGCACCTGTGCACCCGCACGGGACCCGAGCCAGTATTTTACTCTCAAGTGTTTTTGGGCCGTATGCACAAAATGATGATTATGGCAGCCGGGAAATCAATCCCATGGAACTCTATCAAAACCAGGTGACCCGCGTGCAAGGCGCTTTTTCGCTGCGCATGTTTCACCGCAGTTTTGGCCTGATGATGATCCAATCCAATCTTGATGCACCCTGTACATTGCTCGATTTTCCTTCTCTCGATCGGTTTGTCCAGGAAATTCGGGACAATCGATATGATATTGTCGGCATAAGCGGGATCATTCCCAATGTCGGAAAAGTAAAAAAAATGTGTGAACTGGTTCGGGAACACCTGCCGGGAGCAACCATCATCGTCGGCGGTCATGTAACCAACAAAGAAGACCTATCGGATATAATCGACGCAGACCACATCGTTAAAGGGGAAGGAATCAGATGGTTTCAAAGATTTCTCGGGCAGAACGAAAACGAACCGATTCGGCATCCCCTCACCTATTCGGCCCATGGGACACGTATTTTGGGAATACCTCTTCACCGCGAGCATAAACACGGTAATACGGCCGCCATATTAATCCCTTCAGTCGGATGCCCGATGGGCTGCAATTTTTGCTCTACCTCCTCCCTGTTCGGCGGCAAAGGAAACTTTATCAACTTTTATGAAACCGGGGATGAACTTTTTTCGATCATGAGCGACATTGAGGCCAAATTGGATGTCACCTCGTTTTTTATCCTGGACGAAAATTTTCTGCTGCATCGGAGAAGAGCCCTTAGATTGCTGGAATTGATGACATCAAATCAAAAGAGCTGGTCCCTGTCTGTTTTCAGCTCGGCCAGGGTTTTGCGGTCTTATACCATTGAACAACTCGTGGGAATGGGAATTTCATGGGTATGGATGGGCCTGGAGGGTAAAAAAAGCCAGTATCCCAAGCTACGGGGCGTTGATACATACACACTGGTTCAGAGACCTGCAATCTCATGGAATTCGCGTCCTTGGATCTTCCATCATCGGAATGGAAAACCACACCCCCGAAAACATCGACCAAGTGATCGAGGATGCCATCAGCCATGATTCTGTGTTTCACCAGTTCATGCTTTACACCCCGATTCCGGGACACCCCTTTTTGATCAGCACCGCAAAGACGGTACGCTTCTTTCGGAAACGACCTTTCCCGTGGCGGATGCCCATGGGCAATACCGCTTCAATTTTCGTCATCCCCATATCCACCAGGGCCGCGAAGAAAAATTTCTTTTAAAAGCCTTTCACAGGGATTTCGAGGTAAACGGTCCAAGCCTTGCCCGTTTGATAAGGACGCTCCTGACAGGGTGGCAACGGTATAAAAGTCATCCGGACCCGCGTATCCGCAATCGCTTTGCCCGGGAAGTCTATCCCCTTCGAAGCACCTATGCGGGTGCCGTGTGGGCAATGAAAAAACATTACCGAAACGATCGGCGACTTTCCGACAAACTGGCATCCCTTCTTCGCGATATATATCTTGAGTTCGGGTGGTTACCACGGATAATCGCCCCCCTGATCGGACGCTATCTTCACATTACCATGAAAAGGGAAGAAAAGCGGCTGGGAAATGGGTGGACATATGAACCCAAAACATTTTGTGAAAAAAATCCGGCTGCCCTTGCCCTTGAAAATTCAGCATCCAAAAGCGCCACGCACCCGGTATTAAAAGGTTACCTACCTGCGCCTGCTTTTGCCTGCGCCAGATTGCAACAAAATACATAAAAGTTTGATCACACTTTTCAGTGCAAATGATGATGGTTCGATGTATTTGTATCGGGGCTAAAGATAAATGCTACCCAATTGACTTTTATTTGCCGGTAAGGGTCCAACGCATGGAATTACGAACGATTATTACTGTTTCAACATGGAAACTGTGATACCATCATTGCGCCTACAGCGAACCCGATTTTGGGAAAGTTGTGTCTTCGGATATCAAAACGTCACCTAAAACCTGAAAACCCGAAATCCGTCTCCGGAAATCGGGTTTTTCATAAAGCTGGAAAAACAATTTTACCCGTCAATATAGACCATATTGGGCCCACAGGTTGGAAATATGGTTGGAAATTCCTATTTGCAGAAATTAACAAGGACTCAGAATTTCTTCTAAGTCCTTGTTTTTATTTTATTGGTATCGAGAACCGGATTTGAACCGATGACCCTCGGGTTATGCGCCCGACGAGCCTCATGATATTCTCTTGTTAAGCGGCGTCAAGGGCACGGCGATCTGCCATGTCCACAAGAACCCGCTCCTTGCCCTTGTCGAGACCCAGGGCCTGGCGCTTTTTATCGATGTGTGCAATCATCATGCGTGCCATTTCATATGGATCGGCGGTAAACCCCCATTTCCCCAAACCCTGTTCTTCCAGTCCCTGGAAGAGATGCTTGTGGAACTTGGTTTCTTTAACGATGGGGAAGGTCACGCCAAAAACCGTAAACACACCGGATGCCACAAAGTACTGACCGATGCTGATGGCCTTTTCACTCATCCACTCCGGTGCGGCGCCTGCAGCCGGCAGATCGGCGATGCTGTCCCCGAGACCGCCGACGCGTACCATTTCAGAAGCGGCAATCAGAATTCGGCTGTTGTCCACGCAGGATCCGATTCCAAGACAGGGGGGCATTCCCACGGTTTCACAGACCTCCCGGAGCCCGGGGCCGGCCAGATAGGCGGCTTCCGGTGTGTATAAGCCTTCTTTGGCCAGCGCAACCTGGGAGCACCCGGTCTGCAGGACGAGCACATCATTTTTAATCAGTTCTTTGACCAGTTCCACATGCACCCAGTCCTGTTTGACCCTCGGATTGGTGCAGCCCACAACGCCGGCCACACCGCGAATACGACCATTGATAATGTTGTCGTTCAGCGGGGTGTAGGAGCCTCTGAAGGAACCCCCCAGCATGTAGTTGATGTATTCATGAGAAAATCCGTGAACACCGGTGTTGCGAATGTTGGGAATCTCTATCTCCCCGGTGCGGTGTTTAAAGCGACTGATGGCTTTGATCACCACATCGTCGGTACACGCCTGGGGATCATGGTCGTTGAACTCGATATGGGTAGCGCCTTCGATATGGGCCCTGGGATTGGTGGTGATCAGGGGGGTCTTGTAGCAATCCGCAACTGCAACCAGTCCCTGTTTGATGCACTGAATATCCACACACATGGCGTCTACGGCATTGGTAACCAGAATGGCTTCCGTGGACATGAAGTTGCCGGCGTGGGGGACACCATGCCGGGACATCATTTCAGCACCGGAGCAGCACATGCCCACCAGGTTGATGCCCTCGGCGCCGGCATCCTTGGCGGCCTGGACCAGTGTGGGTTCGTTGACCGAAACCAGCATGGATTCGAACATGTTGGGCTCGTGACCGTGAACGATGATGTTGACATGATCTTCCTTGAGAACACCCATGTTCACCTCCACCGCCACGGGTGAAGGGGTACCGAAAAGGATGTCGGAAATTTCAGTGGCCACCATGGAGCCGCCCCATCCATCCGCCAGTGCAGCACGGCTGCTCTGTTTGGTGATGTTTTCATAATGCTGATCCACGCCCATGTGGGTGCGATGCATCAGTTCCATGATTTCACGCATGGCTCCCCGGGGTACAATACCCAGCTTGCGCCAGGTTTCCAGGGTTTTTGCCGGAACACGCTTGGCAAAGGGGATTTCACCTTCAACCTGGGTGTAGGTACGCTCCAGTTCCGTGTAGAGATCCGTGGCAATCTCTTTGACGCTGCGACCCTTGGTTTCAATGCCTATGGATTGGGCCACCTTCTCCAGTTTTTCCACATCTTTGATCTGGTACTCCTTGATATGGCCATTGACCACCTCACGAAACAGATCCACCATAGCCATGCCGTGATCGGTATGGGCAGCACTTCCCGAAGCGACCATACGGGCAAAATTGCGGGCCTGGATCGTATCGATGGTTGCACCACAGACGCCCACCTTGCCATAAGGATTTTTTGAATTGAGTCGGCAGGGCCCCATGGAACAATGTTTACAGCAGGCGGATTCTGCACCGATTGGGCAAGCCTTCATGTTCAAGGCCCGGTCAAACGCTGTTTCAACCCCGTCCCGCTTGGCCTTTCTCAGCATCTGGGCCGTGGCCTCGCATAGGGTAGCCTCACTAATATTGAGTTCCTTTTCTTTGGACACCACTATTTTCTTTTCCATTTTTTCTCCCTTCTTATATTCTTGCCTATGAATGTATTTACGGGTTTACTTGCTAATAATAATGATTACTGATAGTGATAGTATAAAATAAAAGCCTTGTCAAGGGATAATAAAATCGTGTATTTGATTTTAACCCGCTCTGAATACAGCGGGATTGAAACAACTTTCAACGTTGGAAAGGAACGGAACATGACCGATAAACCAATAAAACTTTACACGCTAAGTACTTGTAGCCATTGTAAATCAACAAAAAAATTCTTGAATGAGTGCACGGTTCAATATGAATTTGTGGACGTGGATCTGTTGGAAGGGGATGAACGAAAAGCCATCATCGAAGATATCAAGAAATTAAATCCCCGATGCTCATTTCCGACCCTCATTATCGGTGATGAGGTCATTGTAGGGTTTAAAGAGCAGAAAATAAAGGAGGCGCTGGGGCTCTGATGGATGCTGAAAAACTTTTTGAAAGTCTCCGGAAGGTACAGGAACCCAAAGGGTATTATTTCAACAAAGACAAGGCATACGTCCTGGAGTTGTTATCCGCTCTCATCCTGAACAAGGACCGCTACGGGTATATGGCGTGTCCCTGCAGACTGGCATCGGGAGACCGGGAAGCCGATAAAGATATCCTTTGCCCCTGTGTCTACCGGGAGCCCGATGTCAAGGAATATGGCAGCTGCTATTGCGGTCTCTACGTTACAAAGGCATGGAACGAAGGTAAGGTGGAAATAGATTATATACCCGAGCGCAGACCACCCGAAAAAATGGGCTTTTAGCCATTAAATTTTATGACATTTCCAGGTGAACCCAATTGTTTCACGAAGTGAGGTTGCCGCAGATGCAAGGCGTCGGACCATGAAGCCGTAGTTTGCTACTGCGAATGGTCCGCAACACAGCAGATGCGGCAAGATCGCTTCGTGAAACTAGCTGAACTTGTCGAAGGCGATCATCTCCGGATCCACCCCCAGATCATCCAGCATCTGTTCGATGGCCTCGATCATCATGGGGGGGCCGCAGAGATAATATTCGATTTCAGTGGGATCTGCATGTTGCGCCAGATAATGATCCTGTAGATTTTGATGAATATAGCCTGTCATACCATCCCAGTCATCCTCCGGCTGTGGATCCGACAGGGCCACATTGAATGAAAAGTTGTCATACATTTGCTCGAGCGCCCGGAACTCCGCATCAAAAAACAATTCCTGTTTGGATCGCGCCCCGTACCAGAAAGACACGATTCTTTTGGTTTTGAGGGTCTCCAGATGGTGCAAAACCTGACTTCTCAAGGGCGCCATGCCTGCCCCGCCACCCACGAAACACATTTCTCTGTCGGTCTTTTTGACAAAAAAATCGCCGTAGGGACCACTTAAGGTGAGCTTGTCCCCGGGATTCAAATTAAAAATAAAGGACGAGCCCTTACCCGGGGGGACCTCTTGCTTGCCGGGTGGCGGTGTTGCAATCCGAATGGTAAATCGGAGGCGTGTGTTTTCGGAAGGCGGGTTGGCCAGGGAGTAGGCCCGGAAAATTGCCTCCTCAGACTTGGAGCGCAATCCCCAGAGATTGAAGCGGTCCCAGGCAGGCTGAAATCGCTTTCCCACCCGTTTTCTAAACTCGGAAAAAGAAAGTTCATATTCCGGAACATCGATCTGGACATAAGCACCGGCATCGAAATCAAGGGATTCGTCCGTATCTAACTGAAGAATAAGATCCTTGATGAAAGTGGCCACGTTATCGTTCGACATCACCGTCGCATGATATTTTTTTACCTCCAGAATATTTTCAGGAATCCGGATCTTCAGATCCTCCTTCACCTTGAGTTGACACGCCAGATGGATATTCTGCTTCTTTTCTTTGCGGTTGATATGGGCCAGCTCCGTGGGAAGAAAGCCCTGGACGCCTTCTTCTATCCTGCATTTGCACATGCCGCAGGATCCGCCGCCGCCACATGCGGAGGGAATAAATATATTGTTGTTGGACAATGCCTTCAAAAGACTGGTGCCGGTATCTACCTGAAGAACCTTGTCCGCATCGCCATTAATCATGACGGACCGGTTCCCTTTCAGGACGACCTTGGCTTCAACCAGCAAGAGCAAGCCGACCAGCAGCATGATGACCGCTGAAAATACAATTGTGCCGATGAGGTAGATCATAAATAAAATCGTTCCACGATTTTATGAAACGCGGCTGCGCCGCTTTAGTCTTGGGTTCGTTGGGTTTTTTGAGTTGCTCGTAGCTCAGGGCTACCTAAAACTTAAAACGATTTGTTTCTCCCTCGAACCCTTACACCCTCGTACCCTTGGACCCTATAGTGTAATTCCCGAAAACAGCATAAATCCCATGGCCATGAGTCCGGTGACGATCATGGTGATGCCAAACCCCTGCAGACCTTCCGGAACGTCGGCATATCTCAGTTTAATCCGGATCGCCGCCATGGAGACGATGGCAAGCAGCCACCCCGTACCGGATCCGATACCAAAAACCAGGGACTCCATAAACGTGTAATCGCGTTCCACCATAAAAAGAGACGTCCCCAATATGGCGCAGTTGACCGTTATCAAAGGAAGAAAGACCCCCAGTGCATTGTAGAGGACCGGCGAAAACCTGTCGATGACCATTTCAACCGCCTGTACCATGGCAGCAATAACAGCGATGAAGGTAATGAATTTCAAATAGCTGAGATCTGCGGTCGGCAGCCCCGCCCAGGCAAGTGCACCGGGTGACAGCAGATAGGTGTAGATCAGCCAGTTCATGGGTGTGGTGATGGAAAGCACAAAAACAACGGCGAACCCCAGACCGATGGAGGTCTCCATATTCTTGGATATGGCAACGAAGGAGCACATGCCCAGGAAGTAGGCCAGCAGAATATTGCCGACAAAAACGGAGGTTAAAAATATACTGATCAAATTTTCCATGATCACCTGTCGCGCGTAAGCCAGTTCTGAAGCCATACCAGGAGCCCGATGATAATGAAGGCAGCCGGTGCCAGCAGCATGAATCCCATGTTTTCATAACCCAGGTCATAGGCCGTGGCGGGAATGACCTGATATCCCAGGAGCTTTCCGGAACCGAGCAACTCCCGGATAAAGGCTACGGAAATCAAAACCGAACTGTATCCCGCACCATTCCCGAGACCGTCCATAAAAGAAAGACCGGGTGAATGCCCCAGGGCGTATGTTTCGGCCCGTCCCATCACAATACAGTTGGTGATGATCAGTCCCACGAAAACGGATAACTGTTTGCTGATATCGTATAAAAACGCCCGCAATATCTCGTCGGCCACAATCACCAGAGATGCGATGACACTCAACTCCACGATCATCCGTATATTCCGGGGTATGACATTGCGCATCAGCGAGATGCTCAGGTTCGAAAATGACAACACAAACGTCAGAGAGAGCCCCATGACAATCGCGGTTTTCATTTGGACCGTTACCGCCAGGGCAGAACAGATACCGAGCATCTGTCTGGAAATGGGATTCTCCTGCAGCAGTGGTACTGAGAATGCCTTGTAATGCTTTGTTTTTGTCAGCTTCATTTTTCCCTGATCTGTATGGGTTGTCGCGTCCTGAATTTTATGGATACCGGTTCATAGGCCTGCAGAACATTTTTCAGACCGGCGGTAAGGTACGTGCCGGTCAATGTGGCACCACTGATACCGTCAACATAATTGGGGAGCTTGTCCTGCGGAAATGATTCCGGCAGGAAACCTTTGGCAATCGATATGGAGGCGAAACCGCCTGCCGTGTCCAATATTTTTTTGCCTTCGAAATTTTTCTGGAACCATCGTTTTTCGATCTCTCCACCCAGACCGGGTGTCTCGGAATGTTTATACACTGTAAATCCCGTGACGGTGGATCCGTCACGGTTCAGTGCCAGATAGCCGAAAATCTTCCCCCATAATCCCGTGGTATTTACCGGTATGATGTAGGAAGCGATTTCTCTGTCTTTCAGGTAGAGATAGATGGGTAATGACGCCTCAGGCGCCTGGTCCTGGTCCATTATCTCACCTTCCGGCGACACCCGCAAACCCTGAATGTTCTCTCCGTAAGTGTCCAGGATCTCTGCTTTTGGATACGTCTTCCCGCTATCCATCAGACCCACCGCCATCAAGATATTTTTTTTCTTGTCCACGTCAATGTTCTCCATCTGAAATCCTTTCAGCCCCGCTGAGGCCGCCGTCAGCAGAAAACTGCAGACAACAGCGGTTGTGAAAGCGAAAAGCAGGGATTTGACATAGCTAGACATTGACGATCCTTTTCTTGAGCCTGATCTTGATGATGAAATAGTCGAGCAGCGGGGAAAACAAATTCATGAATAGTATGGCCAGCATGACACCTTCCGGGAATGCCGGATTGAAAACACGGATCAAAACGGTCAGGACACCGATGCAAAATCCATAAATCCACCTGGCAGCGTTCATGCCGGGAGCGGAGACCGGGTCTGTGGCCATGTAGGCGATTCCAAAAGCAGCACCCCCCATTACCAGATGGTAAAGGGGATTCAATGAAAACCATGCCGCAGTGGATTCCCCGGCCAGCAGGTTCAAGAACAGGCCCATTGACAGGACACCCACGATACCGCCGATGACAATCCTGAAGCTTGCAACACCCACAAGGATCAGCAGCCCGACGCCCATGAAACAGAGCAGCGCAGACGTGGCACCGATACTTCCGGGATAGCGTCCTGTGAGCAGTGTTAAAAAGGTGTAGTCCACATTCGACAGGACCGATTCAATCCGGTCACCGGATTCCACCAGTTTGGAAACGGCCAGGGGCGTGGCGCTGCTGACCGTATCGACAACCGTTTCTTTGACCCTGCTCACCGCTATCCATACAGGATCTCCCGACATGTTTCCGGGATAGGCAAAAAACAGGAACGCTCTCCCGGTCAAGGCCGGATTCAGTATATTCCGGCCGGTTCCCCCAAAAATCTCTTTCCCGATAACCACACCAAAAGAAATGCCCAGGGCTACCTGCCAGAGGGGGATGGTCGGCGGCAATGTCATGGGAAACAAGAGACCGGTAACGAGAAACCCTTCACTGATGGAATGCTTTCGTAGGGAAGCAAAGATTGTTTCCCAGAAAAATCCGACCAGGTAAGAGACCAGCACAATGGGAAGCACCAGACCAAGCCCGCATAGAAAAACAGATGTAAAATCAAGGCTTTTACCTGAAAAAAGACTTGACTGGTAACCTGCATTATAGACACCGAACAGAAATGGCGGCATGAGCGCCAGGATGACGAAGCTCATGTATCGTTTCAGATCGAGGCTGTCACGGACATGAGAATCCGTCCGGGTAGAACGCCCCGGAATAAAGAAAAATGTCTCTGTCGCATCATAAAAAGGATATAAAAATGACAGCTTACCGCCTTTTTCAAAGTGCCTGCGACTTTTATCGAATATGGTTTGGATGAATTTCATAGCACTAAAAAAAACAAACACTTGAATCCTGGGCCCCTCGAACCCTCCATTTAGGATATCTCCTTGTAATAAGCATCTCTGGCCTGTTGCAGGTTTTCACACAGATCTATCTTGGAAGGGCACACATAGGTGCACAGTCCGCATGACACGCAGTCAAGCAGTCCGTGTGCCAGGGCTTCTTCCACCTCCCCGGCCAGAATACTCTTAAGCGTAAACTGCGGCAGGATATCCACCGCACAGACCTCTGAACAATATCCACAATTGATACAGGCCCGCACCTCTCCGTGCATGCCGCAATCCATTAAAAGAGGATCCCTGCTTAAAGCGGACAAAAACGCCCTGGAATAACTCGGCTTGTGGAAACCGGGTCGTGCAAATCCAAACAGTTCCTTTTCGTCACCTTCCGGCAGAATAATCAAGGCGGTTTCAAAGAGCCCCAGATAGGAATCCTTGTCCGATGGATAGCCACTGAAAATGCCGCCGGCAATAAACCGTGACCGTCCCGGTTCATCCGATGATTCTCCTGCAACAAGACGCAATGGGACACCGATCCGGGTCGCCAGATGTCGTTGATTGATTGCCCTGCTCCCGGCAACGACCATGGTCCGTTCGATGGGATACCGCCCTTGTTTCAACAAACCCGCCAGAAGCAGCAGGTTCTGGCCGGTGATGGTCCAGGCGCGGTTTTCCTCCGGATGCTGCTTGGTATGGTAAAGCAATACACCCGGCTCCCCGGCAGGGTAAGGTCCCTTCATGACATGGGTCTGCATACCGTTTAATTGCGTCTTTGCAGCATGCCTATCGGTAATCGTCAGACAAATCTTTTTCGATAGTTTTTTCAGGATCTCGACACCAAATCGAAACAGGTCCATAGCCCCATTGAGATACACCTCCGGGGACGGCTGAAAAGGCTCTTTGGAATCGATGTTCACGATAATGGAAGGGGGTTCTGTCTCCTGGTCCGGAATATCGCCGAACGGCAGTACCCGGAAAAGCCCCCAGCAGCCACCTTTCATAATTGCGCTGACAAGGTCCGGCCGTTTGATGATGTCAATGTCTGCTTCAGTGTATGCTTGAAATGATTCCCGTTCTTCTTCCCCATCCAGTTTAATGACGATTTCTTTGATGACGCGTCTTTTCCCGAAGTTGATCTGCTGAATACTGCCACCACCCGGGGAAAGAAATTTTACGTCGGGGTTGCGCTTGTCTTCGAAAAGAATGGATCCAATTTTAACCGCATCGCCCTCTTTTACGGTCAATCGCGGTTTCACAAAGGGTATCCGCTGCGGCAGTGATGCCACACGTTCAGGTGTTGCTATCCGAAGCAGCTCCCTGGAAGGTTCTCCCGATATCGGCAGATCATATCCTTTATGTATTCGTATGGATTTCATAGATTTTTGGTGTAATTGATGAATACTGTTCTGAATGCAAGAACGGCATCCCACGGTGACTTTCCATCAGATACCTGAATGTCTTTCATAACCTTTTAAAGGGTTTCTGTCGATCTTTTATTTCCAAATGATGTATATTTTGATATCTTGAGGCCAACTTTACAGAAATAATGAATATGGTTTTTCAAAGGAGGAAGACATGGCCCAGAAGATAAAGAAAATCAAGAAGATATGTGAATGTACAAATTGCGGCAATGAAGCGGAAATGGTGGTAACCTGCACATTGACCGACTTAGAAACTACCACCGACGCACCCGTGCCTGAAACTGAGAAGGAAGGCCATTTACGCCATGTCAAGGGGTCTGCCACGTGCAGCCACTGTGGCAATGAAGCCGATATGTGGGTAGACCTTTAAACCGCGGAGCAACAGCGTTCAAGAATCATCTCTTGACAGAATATTTTCTTTGCCTTAGTGGTTAGCTTAAAACCCCTGACTCATGATTGATAGAAGAGAACCCCTTGCAAAAATTAAAGAATTTAAGGACTACACAGCAACGAACGATCATCCTGGAGGAGTTGAGGAACAGAAAAGATCATCCCAGTGCGGATGAGATTTTCAGCAGGGTGAGAAAGCGGCTCCCGAGGATCAGCCTGGGCACGGTGTATAGAAACCTCGAAATTCTTTCGCAACTGGGTGAGATACAGGAACTTAAACTCAGCGGGTCATTGAAGCGATACGACTGGAATCCCAACAAGCACTACCACATCCGGTGTGTCAACTGTGATCGGGTAGAGAATGCGCCCATCGCACCGTTGAACCAGATTGAAGACGACCTGTATCAGGCGACTGTTTTCGAAATTATCGGTCATAATCTCGAATTTACCGGTTTATGCCCTGACTGCACCCAAAAAAATCAGGAAAGACAGTCTCCTCGTGCGTCACACCCATTGCCAGACACCTATCAGTAGACGTTGCACTGAAACACATGAGGTATACGATGGAAGAAAAAAAAGATTTCATGAACACAGGCTTGAGAGGCGTAATCGTCGCCAGCACGAAGATAAGCCATGTCGATGGTGCGGCAGGGAAACTCATCTACAGAGGATATCTCGCCAAGGACCTGGCCGGAAAGGTGTCATTCGAAGAGGTTGCCTATCTGCTTCTGTATGAAAAATTGCCGGACGAAGAAGAACTGAAACACTTTGTTTCGCTACTCTCCAAAGAAAGAGATATTCCACAGCATCTGGTGTCGACGATGCAGAACAGCCCCAAAGACGCATTACCCATGGACGTCCTGCAGTCGGCAGTGTCGATTCTGGCCCAGTACGACCCGGATATAAGAAGCACCACACGTGAAGGAGCCGACAGAATGGCGATTCGCCTGATTGCCAAATTTCCGACAATCGTCGCTTATTGGGATCGCATTCGCAATGACAAGCCTGTTATCGCACCGAACCCGGATCTGAATCATGCGGCCAATTTCCTTTATATGCTTAACGGAGAAATCCCCGACGACAGTTTGACCAACTATTTCGATGTCTGCCTGGTGCTGCATGCCGAACATTCCTTTAATGCGTCAACATTTGCGGCAAGAGAGGTAGCATCGACCCGGGCCCATATGTATGCCGCTGTTGGTGCCGGCGTAGGCTCGTTGTCCGGCGCCCTGCATGGTGGCGCCAATACACGCGTGATGCAGATGCTTCTGGAAATCGGATCCCCTGACAAAATTGAAGACTATGTACGCAATATCCTGGAGACCGGCGGTGTCATCATGGGTTTGGGGCACGCTGTTTACCAGACCGATGATCCGCGAGCCCATATCCTGGCTCCCATGTCAAAGGCCATGGGCGAACGCCTGGGAGAGCCCAAATGGTACGAGATGTCCAAGGCCCTGGAACTGAAGGGCAAAAAAGCCTTTAAGGAGAAAAAAGGGCGTGATATCTATGTAAATGTCGATTTTTACAGCGCCTCCCTTTACTACTACATGGGTATTGCGGTGGACCTGTTCTCGCCCGTTTTTGCCATTGCCAGGGTGGCCGGCTGGGTGGCACACATTCTGGAGGAACAGTTCGCCGGTGCTGCAAAGCCGGCCCTGTATCGACCGGAATCCGATTATGTTGGAGAATACTGTGGCCCCGACGAGTGTGCGTTTGTTCCCCGTGACCGGCGCTAACATACATATCCAATCGAGAATAAAAACTTGCCAACCGGCTCACAACACTTATTTTAAATACTGAAATTGAAGAACCTCGCAGCATGCGTAGCACTGCCGAACGGCAGAACCTACCGGGTTAGCGCTCGCTGTTGCGGTTTAAATTGAACAATTTTCAGGAGGTATTTTAAATATGTCCAACGAGCAGGATGCACAAATCGAACAGGCCCAGAGGGAAATCGAAAAACTTTTTCAAAATATCCAGAACGATATCCCTGTATTTCTGTTTGCCCAACCCGGCATCAACGATGTGTTCAGTGATGCCGCCCGGCAGGGAATACGATTTTTTCGACAGCTGACGGATAAAATCACCCTCAAGGAATATAACCTGGACCATGAACAGGCCCAGAAATGGCAGGTTCACAGTTCACCCACACTGGTACTGGCGCCGGACACATATCAAATCAAGTGGCTCGGAGCACCGTTGGGCGAAGAGGGCCGGATATTTCTAGAAGCCCTTCTCTTGATCGGCAGTCGGGAAAGCCGCCTCACAACACCATCGCTTCAAGTCATCAAGCGCCTGGATTCACCGCGAGAGATCAAGGTGTTTGTCAGTGCCTCGTGCCCCTACTGCCCCCAGCAGGCGCAGAATGCACTCAAGGCCGCCATCGAAAGACCCGATCTGGTTTCTCTGGAAATCATCGACATTCAGGCCAATCCCGAACTCGCGGAAAAATACGCCGCCCAGTCCGTCCCCCAGACCTATGCCAATGATGTCCTCATCGCCCAGGGCGCTCAAACCGAAGAGCTTTTCATTTCCTCGCTGGACAAGATGGAACAGCAGACCGTCTTTATCCCCGACAGTCAAGAAAAAGAGATTGAAACAGATCTGGTAATTATCGGTGGAGGACCGGCGGGTCTGAGTGCAGGCATCTATGCGGCCAGGAGCGGACTCAAGACGGTGGTGGTGGAAAAAGGTGTTCTGGGCGGGCAGGTGGCCCTCACCCCGGTGGTTGAAAATTATCCCGGTTTAAAGCAAGTGGGCGGAAAAACCCTGGTTGACATCATGGTAACCCATGCCCTTGAATATGTGCAGATATTCCCCGGAGAAGAAGTCGTGGATATCCAGCCGGGTGATAAAATTACGGTCCAGACCAGCCGGCGCAAGTTTCATACCCGCACGGTCCTTATGGCCACCGGTGCCTCCCATCGACAATTGGGTGTCCCGGGCGAAAAAAGACTCGGCGGCCACGGTGTCAGCTACTGTGCCACCTGTGACGGAGCCCTCTTCAAAGGCCGCAAGGTCATTATCGTGGGCGGTGGCAACAGTGCCGCCACAGAGGCCCTCTACCTTAAAAATGTCGGTGTGGATGTGAGCATCGTACACCGGCGCGACACGCTCAAGGCCCAGGATATTCTCATCCAGAACCTCATCCAGAACAACATACCCATATTGTTCAATACGGAAGTCAAGGAGATACAGGGACGGCACTATGTGGAAAAGGTGGTGCTGTACAACAACGTCAAGAAGGAGACATCCGAACTGGCCGTCGACGGCGTCTTCATGGCCATCGGATACGACCCCACCAATCAACTGGCTCAAAAATTCGGTGTCGAACTGACCGAAGAAGGCTTTATCAAACACGACAATTATCACACCAACATCCCCGGCATCTACACGGCCGGCGATGTGGCCGGCGGGTACAAACAGATCGTCACCGCAGCCGGTCATGGTTCCGAGGCTGCCATCGTGATTTTCGAGGATCTGATCAATCCGTACTGGAAATAAATTCGCATGGCGAATTTATATGACGCGGCTTCGCCGCTTTTTTGATACTTGGTAATATCTCATTTTTGCTGATTCTCCTGAATTGTGTGGGTGGAAACAATAGAAGCGACAACGTCGCGTTCATATAAAATCGTCGGAGAGATTTTATTTATGGACGGAAAAACAGTCAATAACAGCAGTGTCATCCTGAGACATATCGTGCAACCCCAGGATGCAAACCTTGCCGGTATCACCCATGGTGGTGTGGTCATGAAAAACATCGACGATGCCGCCGGTGTGGTGGCGGTGAAGCACTCGGGCTGCGCCGTGGTAACGGCCTCCATCGACCGCATGGATTTTCACCACCCTGTCTATATCGGCAACCTCCTCACCATCAAGGCCAGCATCAATATGGTGGGAAGAACGTCCATGGAAATCGGCGTCCGTGTCGAGGCTGAAGATATCGTCAGCGGGAATACCCGTCATACCGCCTCCGCCTACCTCACATTCGTGGCCCTGGACCAGAACAACAAACCTACCCGGATTCCTCCTCTGATACTGGTCACCGAAGAAGAAAAGCGGCGCAACAAGGAAGCCGGGGATAGAAGAAAGGTCCGGCTGGCAGAAAAGTCCAAGGAAAAAAAATGCCGCCGGGAGCCGGAACGACTACGAAACCTCTACCCTTTAGTTATACCCGACGAAAAACAATGGGGTCAGGTCTTCACTTTTCACAGCTTTGGCAAATCTGTGAAAAATGAAGACCTGACCCCTAACATACTTGGATCACCGATGAAATCGATATTTGTTTTCGTCCTTTTAATGATTTTCAGCACACCTTGTTTGGCCCAGGAATCAATACAGGAACTCCAGGCCCATCTTTTAAGATCCAATTTTAAGGAGACACCCTATTCTGCCTGGGTCAAAATTCAGGAGGTGAAGAAAAAAGGGAATGAACTTTTGTATCCCACCTATCTTTTGACATGTGATGTGCTTGAAACATTCAAAGGAGAACCGCTTAATCAGATTGCGTTTTTACGCGGAGTCGAGGACGGATACAAGACGCTGCCAATTGGAGATGAAACGATTGTCAGCCTCTTTATCAATGAGAAGAATGGCCAATACTATCTGGGTGACAACGGCTATGATCAACCGGCTACCCAACATTTATTGAAAATTGCCAGAGAGCTGGCCGCCGATAAGGATTGGGGTCAAACCTGAACAGTGATTAATATATTTAAGTTTTCCACGAAAAGGAGTCAAAAAAAACATGAGCAACACACCCGATAAAGTAATCTACTCCATGATCAGGGTCAGTAAGTATTATGACAAAAAGCCGGTATTGAAGGATATTTCCCTGTCCTATTTCTATGGTGCCAAGATCGGTGTTCTGGGTCTCAATGGCGCCGGAAAGTCATCCCTGCTGCGCATCCTGGCCGGCGAGGACAAGGAATTCAACGGCGAAACCATCCTCTCCAAGGGATTCACGGTGGGTTATCTGGAGCAGGAACCGCTGGTGAACATCGATAAAACCGTGCGCGAGGTCGTGGAGGAGGGTGTTCAGGAGACGGTGAACCTGCTCAGGGAATTTGAAGAGATCAACAACAGTTTTGCCGAACCCATGGATGACGCGGCCATGGACAAACTCATTGAACGCCAGGGGGAGGTCCAGGAAAAGCTGGATGCCCATGATGCCTGGGACCTTGATTCCCGGCTGGAAATGGCCATGGATGCCCTGCGTTGTCCCCCGGGGGAAGCACAGGTCAACGTGTTGTCGGGGGGTGAAAAACGGCGCGTGGCCCTTTGTCGTCTTTTGCTGCAGAAACCCGACATCCTGTTGCTGGACGAACCCACCAACCATCTGGATGCGGAAAGTGTCGCCTGGCTGGAACACCACCTGCAGCAGTATTCCGGGACGGTCATCGCCGTCACCCACGATCGTTACTTTCTGGACAATGTGGCCGGCTGGATACTCGAACTGGACAGAGGCCAGGGCATTCCCTGGAAAGGCAACTACTCATCATGGCTGGAGCAGAAAATGGAGCGTCTGCGCCGGGAGGAAAAATCCCAGAGCGCCCGTCAGAAAACACTGGCCCGGGAGTTGGAGTGGATCCGCATGACCCCCAAAGGACGCCATGCAAAGAACCAGTCCCGGGTCAATGCCTATGAAAAACTGATGGCCCAGGAAGAGCAGGCCCGGGATAAAGAACTTGAACTGTATATCCCGCCTGGTCCGCGTCTGGGTGACGTGGTTATCGAGGCTGACAACGTTACCAAGGGATATACGGATCGCCTGCTAATGGAAAAAATGGGTTTCCAGCTGCCCCCGGGTGCCATCGTGGGGGTTATCGGTCCCAATGGTGCCGGTAAAACCACCCTGTTCAGAATGATCACCGGCCAGGAAAAAGCCGACAGCGGTATTTTCAAAATCGGTGAGACTGTTCAGCTGGCATACGTGGACCAGAGCCGCGAACTGGACCCCAAAAAAAGTGTCTGGGAAGAGATTACCGGGGGACAGGAACTGCTCGAAATCGGCGAAAGAACCATCAACTCCCGTGCCTATGTGGCCCGCTTCAACTTGTCCGGTTCGGAACAGCAACGCAAGGTGGCGGATCTCTCCGGTGGACAACGCAACAGGGTTCACCTGGCTAAGATGCTCAAGGAAGGGGCCAACGTCCTGCTGTTGGATGAACCAACCAACGACCTGGATGTCAACACCCTGAGGGCCCTGGAGGAAGCGCTGGAAAACTTCGGCGGCTGTGCAGTGGTGATCAGCCACGACCGCTGGTTTTTGGATCGTATCGCTACCCATATCCTGGCCTTCGAGGGAGACAGCCGGGTTGTTTTTTTCAACGGCAACTGGACGGAGTACGAGGCTGACCGCAAGAAACGCCTGGGTGTCGATGCCGAAATACCCCGGCGGATCCGTTATCGCCAGTTGACGCGCTGATTTCTGATCCTTTGAGAAATGTCTCCCAAATATGGCTATCGTAATATATGGGAAACAAGATGAAACTCCCGCTTGCGGGGCAGCGGGGTCAGTAGCAAATGAAATAGAAAACAACCCTTACCAGCGGCAAAGCACTGCTACCGGAGAGAAGATTCCCTGCAGCTGCGCGACTGTCTTCGACCCTGCACTCAGACCGAAAGAAGCCCGCCGAAGTCTTGCTGCAGGGTATGCTTCACTATTTCAGGAGAATTCCGGATTAATCGCCCTGCTCCGCCATGTAATCGTCATAAATGGTCTCGAGAATATTTTTATGTTTGGCCTCTTCCTGGGACAGAATTTTAAAAACCTGAACAAACTCGGGTTTGTCCGCCGCCTTTGCGGCCAGCTCGTTATATAGCTGCAGGGCCACTTCTTCGCGTTTCATGGCCAGTCGCAGAATCTCCGTGTAATGCATGCCCTTCTCATAAGTAACATCCACCATATAGTCACTGCGCTTCATATCCGGTATCCATTCAAATTGATATTCGGCGATCTTCTCTTTCTGGCTGCCCAGATTTTCAAGCATACTGACATGTTTCTTTTCCTCTTGTGCAAAACCTTCGAATGTCTTCTTCACGGCCTCCAGAGATTCATTCTGGCTGATCTCTTTGTAAAAAGACACGGCTTCTTTCTCTTTCTCCAAGGCATATGCGATAATCTCGTCCACCGATTTGAAATTCATTGAATCCTCCTGTTATGTTTTGGCTTGACTTGTCAAGTTTCATGAAATGTTCGGGCTATTCGCTCAGGGCATAGTAGCATCTTTTGGGTGACACGATCTTGCCCTGTTTCTTGAGTTCCTGGAATACCTTTGATACCTCTTTGTTGTCCACGCCGAGCACCTTGGCAATCTCTCCCGCTTTTACGGGTTTTCCTGCTTTCTTCATGGCAGTGACCACTTTCTTTTCCATTGTTTCCTCCCTTGATAAAATCGTTACCCGATTTTATGTGACGCGACGCTGTCGCTCATATGGCGAGAGGTTTACCCGTTTGCTTCGGCAGACGAGGACCTCCGATTTAAATATGAATGTGTATGTTTTACGCTGCATTTAGTTCATTCTGCAACCATTTTTTAACATCCCCGGATATAGCATAAACACCTTTTAGACGGCCGTTTTCCGATATATACTTTGTTTCCAGGTCTTGCGGCATCCGGATTTCCGCCAATTCTTCAGCAAGTTCTGAATTTCGGCGGACCAGAAATATGATAGGATTTTTTTTCCATGTATTCACGACAAAATAGTGGGTCACGTCATCCTTGGAGCGAACGACATAATTGCCCCTTGCCCAGTTGTTACCCCACTCAAGATACAATCGCACAGCCTCTTCGGGGGTCATATCCCAATCAATAACGTTGATAAGCTCCCTGTTTTTTTTAATTTCTTCTAAGGTCATGGTATTATCTCCATAAAATCGCATGGCGATTTTATCAATGGCGGCTATGCCGCCTGATTTGTTAAATAACAGAATCTTGCATGATCGTTGATCCTATGAATAGGATAGTTAAATGCTAAAAACATGCCAATTGCCATTCCGACGACATCCTAAGAAAGCAATTTGAGCGGACCGGGGCAGGATGCTGCATAAAGGTATCATCACCCGCCTGAACCGCAACAGCGAGCGCATTCCCCGTGGGTTCTGCCTGCGGCAGTGCATTCGGCATGCTGCGAGGTTCTTCAATACTGTTTCAAAGATACCATAGCTCTTGTCTCTTGAGACAGGTATGTCTCATAATGTAAGGATTTAAACAAAGACATCAAGGGCAGGCGGTTCAAATACCCATCATGGCAGGTGCTCCAGGATAATCTCAATGGTTTCGCTTGGTTTTTCCATGGGGATAAGGTGTCCGGCGCCGGTAATAAGTTGGTAAGTGCCATGCGGGAACGTCGAGGTGGCCTTCTGGAGATCGACATAGGAACGATTGGTGCTCTCCTCTCCCTCGAGCACGAATACCGGGCAGGTAACTTTCGGCAGCATGGGCCAGGGATCATAGCCCATACCACCCATGAACAGAGAGGCTTCTTTCTCAGGAGAACAGGCCAGCTCCAGCTCCCCGGTCTCAAGGGAAACCGTGCCATGTTCGATATACAGATCCAGAAATTCTTCTTCCCAGTTTTTAAACAGTGGTTTACGCCTGAAATCGTCTTTCACCTCAGCAGGGTCTCTCCAGATGTTGCGCCGTTTGATGGATCGACTGGCCAAGGGGTGATCCTCAACACGAAGCTGCATATGGTAAAAATCCTGAGGTAAGAAGATAGGCTCGATCAGGATCATGCCGGAAGCTCTTGGGCCATGCATTGCCTCGGCAATGGTCATGACGGTGGCCCCCATGGAATGACCCACCAGAAATGGTTTTTCGATGTTCAGTCCTTCACACAACCGGCACAGATCTTCGGCCAGAAGCATCCAGCTGAGTCCCCCTTTTTGCGGATCGGTTTGGCGATGATCACAAAAATAGGGCGCAATCACCTTGCGATGCCTGGAAAGTTCACGGGCAATCGGGTGCCACAGCATGGGCAGAAAACCCGTGGCATGCAAGAGGAGGATCGGTGGATCCTGGCCGTCATATTGCAGATACTGCAAGTCGACATCGCCAATTTTATAAGATAGCGTAACCGGTTGTTCGGACATGTTCGTTACCTTTTCATCAGGGTTTTCTCTCGATTCGTTGATTTTAACACCTGAATCGCATATGTCAACTCGCTCCCACGGCTGTGAGCATGCACGTTGGCCGCTATTGATATCTGTCTAATTTTGCAGTACAGAAGGTGGCATGCTATCATTCTATTTAGTGCCCATCGTCTTCACAAGCGTTGGCGGCATTTTCACGCAACTGTCATTTGGCTACCTCGCTTGGCATAACGCGAAAATCTATAGTTCTGGTCGGACACTAACGATGTTGAGCGTTTCAAATTTTCAGAGGAAAAATAAATGAATGAACGAACCTTCCGGGCAATGATTGTCGAAGAAACCCATGACAACCAGTTTGTTCGTAATATCAAAGAAAGAGCCATTTCCAGCCTTCCGGATGGGGAAGTCCTGGTGCGTGTCTCTTTTTCCTCCCTGAACTACAAGGACGCCCTCTCTGCAACCGGCAATCGGGGTGTTACCAGAAAATATCCCCACACCCCGGGCATCGATGCCGCAGGCACGGTGGAAGAAAGCCGCAACAAGGCCTTTCAAACCGGTGATGCCGTTATCGTAACAAGCTATGACCTTGGCATGAATACATCGGGAGGCTTCGGCCAGTATATCCGCATACCTGCAGACTGGGTCGTCCCCCTGCCCAAGGGTCTGACGCTGAAAGAAAGCATGATTTACGGAACAGCCGGTTTTACAGCGGGCTTGTCTGTGTTTTCCTTGACCCACACGGTAAAACCAGAGGACGGAGAGGTTCTGGTAACCGGTGCCACCGGTGGTGTCGGCAGCATAGCCACGGCAATCCTGAACAAACTGGGTTACCATGTCGTGGCGGTCAGCGGCAAACCCGATGCGGCAGATTTTCTCTTGAACCTGGGTGCCAAGCGGGTTGTAACACGGGAAGAAGTCAGCGACGAGAGCCGGCAACCCCTTTTGAAAAGCGCCTGGGCCGGTGTGGTGGATACCGTGGGCGGAAACATCCTGGCCACCGCCATCAAGTCCACCCATCCCTGGGGAACGGTGACGACATGCGGCATGGTGGCATCACCGGATCTTCCCCTGACAGTATTTCCTTTTATCCTGCGCGGGATCAAACTGATCGGGATCAATTCCCAGAGCTGTCCCATGAAACACCGTCAAAAAATCTGGAAAAAGCTGGCCACAGACTGGAAAATAGACCAGCTCCAAACCATCTGCCGGGAGGTTTCCCTGGAAGAGCTGAATCCTTTGATCGACACGATCCTCAAAGGCGGGATCAAGGGCCGGACACTGGTCAACCTGGATCATCTATCATGAAAATCAACCTCGACTTTTCAGATAACCGGTTCAAGATTCTCATCGAGGTGGTACCGCCTGCAGGACCCGATGCCGGCCCGCTCATGCAGCGTCTGAAATCCATTGCAGCGCTTCCGTTCCATGCCTTCAGTGTCGCCACGAACCCGGTTGCCAAACCGCGCATGAGTGCCATGGCCACCTGCGCACGCACGCAGCAGGAAACGGATAAACCCGCCATTCTTCACTGTACCACCCGGGATCACAACCGCATCAGCCTCCAGGGACTGCTCTGGGGAGCACAGGCCCTGGGAATCCATACCGTGCTGATTGCCACCGGAGACATGGTCGCATTGCAGGACCGGCATATCACCACCAGGGTTCGCGACATGGATGTTTTTACCCTGGTAGATATGGCCAGACAATCCGGACTTCAGACCGGTGTGGTGATCGATCCCCATCCGGAAGCCAATGGATTCGAAACAGCCATCCGCCGCCTGGCCCAAAAAATCGATGCCGGTGCCCAGTTTGCGGTTACCCAGCCCATCTACGATGCTGAAACCGCCGATGCCATGGCTCAGGCCACCCACGCCATGGGCATCCCCGTCATTATGGGAATTCTGCCCCTGCGAACGGCCCGCCATGCCGACTTTCTACACCAGAAAGTCGCCGGCATCGCCGTACCCGGGCAGTTGCGGGAGCAGATGCACCAGACTGATAACACCATCAAGACCGGCAATCAGAATGCCCGCGAGATGCTGGCAGCCGCCAGAGAGCGTTTTGCCGGTGCCTGCATCATGCCGCCCTTTGATCATTATGAGGTGCTGGAAGATATTTTAAATTTTGATTTTGACACGGCCTGATGCATGGATTAGCTTAACGATATACATCCATATTGCCGAGGCCTGCCCTCGATATCTGAAACAGAAACAGCCAACGAATCAGAGAGGAACGTGACCATGACAACCACCGGTAAGCCAAAATCCAACATCAGTTATTTTGTCGTTATTACCACCTGCCTTTTGTTGGCAATAGGTTGTTCCAAAGCCTATTACGGCGCCATGGAAAAAGTGGGTGTCCATAAAAGGGATATTCTCGTGGATCGGGTAGAGAATGCCCGGGATGCCCAGGCTGACGCGCAAGAACAGTTCAAGGATGCCCTGGAGCAGTTTGGATCGGTTGTCAATATTGAAACTACCGATCTGAAGGAGGCCTACGAAAAACTCAATTCCGAATATGAAGACAGTGATGAGGCCGCCAAGGAAGTATCCAGCAGAATCAAGAAGGTGGAATCCGTGGCCGATGACTTGTTTGCCGAATGGGAAAAAGAACTGGACTCTATACACAAACCAAGGCCTTGCGCACCAACAGTGCCCGGAAGCTCGAAGACACCCGGACCCGTTACAATAAAATGCTGGCCAGTATGCACAAGGCTGAAAAAAGCATGGAGCCTGATCCTGCGAACATTCCATGACAATGTATTGTATCTAAAGCACAATCTCAATGCCCAGGCCATTGGCTCCCTGCGCTCCGAATTTGCCGGTCTCAAGGTGAAGATCGAGGACCTGATCCAAAACATGAACGATGCCATCACCAACTCGAACCAGTTTATCAAGAATCTCAATCAATAAAATCGTTACACGATTTTATCGTGTCAGGAAGCATAGATGGAGCATTTTCTGACCGCCATGGCCGCCTCCTGGAGTGCTTCTGAAAAGGTCGGATGACCGTGGACGGTCCGGGCGATGTCTTCCGAGCCGGCACCGAACTCCATTGCCAGCACGCATTCGGCAATCATGTCGGCTGCCCGGGGACCGATGATGTGAACCCCCAGGATACGATCGGTCTTGCCATGGGCGATGAGCTTGACAAATCCCTCCTTCTCGCCCATACAGCGTGCCCGGCCTGCACCTGAAAAAGGATAGGTGCCGACACAATAGGGAATCTCCCGTTCTTTGACCGCCTCTTCCGTCAAACCGACACTGGCAACCTCGGGCCAGGTGTAGACCACCGACGGGATGGTGTCATAGTTCACTTCGCCATGATGTCCGGCAATGCCCTCCACGGCCGCTATTCCCTCTGCCGACGCTTTGTGGGCCAGCATGGGGCCGGGAGTGAGATCACCGATGGCGTAGACACCCTGCACATTGGTCTGGTAGGCAGGATCCACAAGAATATGACCTGTCTGGGGATCGGTCTGGATACCAACATCCTCGATACCAAGCCCGTCCGTCAACGGTTTTCTGCCCACCGCCACCAGAAGTTTATCAAAGGTCATGGCAGTGGTTTTCCCGCCCTTTTCCAGGGTCACCTTGACTTTCCCGGCGGTTTTCTGCGCCTTGACCACCCGCGTATTGAGATGAAACAGCATACCCTGTTTCTTTAAAATGCGATCCAGGGCCCTTCCCACCTGTCCGTCCAGGGTGGTGGCAATCTTGGGCAGCATTTCGATAACGGTCACTTTCGAACCCAGTCGCATCCAGACCGATCCCAGTTCCAGACCGATATAGCCGCCCCCCACGATTCCCAGGCTTTTGGGGACCGCATCAAAATTCAGGGCTTCCGTGGAACTGACAATTGCTCGACCGTCAAATGGCATGCCGGGCACTTCCACGGGCCGGCTTCCCGTGGCCAGCAGAATCGAGGTGCCCTTGAGAATCCGCTTTTTCTGCTTTCCAATGGTCACTTCCACCTGCTTGTCACCAGTAAGACGTGCCGTGCCCTGGATAATGTCGATCCGGTTGCCTTCCAATAGCTTTCGAACACTGTCCGTAAGATCTTTGACCACCGCGTCTTTACGCTTCATAAGGGTCGCCAGATCCAGGGTCAAGCGACCGGTCTTGATGCCATGTTCGGCAAAGTGCTCCCGGGCCAGGTGATAGTACTCGCTGGAGTCGAGCAGGGCCTTGCTGGGTATACACCCGACGTTCAGGCACACCCCGCCGAGACGGTCTGATTTCTCGACACAGGCTGTTTTCAAACCAAGCTGGGCGGCCCTTACCGCGGCGACATACCCGCCCGGTCCGGAGCCTATAATAACCAGATCATAATTGTCTGTCGTTGTCATGTTAGACCTCCAATACGATCCGTTCGGGGTTCTCGACGAATTCCTTGACGCGTTTCAAAAACGTTACGGCACCTTTGCCGTCCACGATCCGATGGTCGTAGCTCAGGGCCACATACATCATGGGGCGCACGACAATTTCATCGTCCACCACCACCGGACGTTTCTCGATCTTGTGCATACCGAGAATGCCGCTCTGGGGCGTGTTCAAAATCGGTGTGCTCAACAAAGACCCGTACACACCGCCATTGCTCACCGTAAATGTCCCCCCCTCGAGATCGGCCAGTTCGAGTCGATTGTCCTTGATTTTTTTGACATAATCGATGATGGCTTTTTCGATTCCGGCAAAACTCAATCTTTCGGCATGGCGTATGACCGGAACCACCAGGCCCCGGTCGCTTCCGATGGCGACACCGATATGCTGGTAGGAATGATAGACAAAATCGGAGCCATCCACAAAGGCATTGATTTCAGGGATCTCCTTCAACGCTTCTACACAGGCCTTGATAAAAAATGACATGAATCCCAGAGATACATCATGCTTTTTCTGAAAAGCCTCCTTGTAGCGTGTCCGCATGGCCATGGCCTGCTGCATGTCGATTTCATTGAAGGTGGTGAGCATGGCCGTATTTTGCTTCGACTCCAGTAGGCGTTCGGCAATCCGCTTGCGGATGGGGGACATTTTGACCCGTTTGACTTCCTCTGAAAACTGTGCTGGCAGATGGCTCTTCACAAACCGGTGCCGTCACTGTTTTCAGGAATACCGGCGGGGGCTTCCTCCAGATAAAGGAGCACGTCCCCTTTGCTGATTCTGTTGCCCGGGCCGGTCCCGGAAATTTTTGACACATCGAGATTTTTTTCGGCAACAAGCCTGCGGACCGAGGGGGAAAGCGGGATATCGTCCATGGTTGATTTCTGGACGGGGGTATCTTTTTCAGACCCTGCCGGTGCCGGTATGACCGGCGCCGCTCGGTGCAGGTCCGCTTTTGTTTCAGGGGGCGCCGGGGTGCTCTGGCGCAGGTTCCCCTGCCGGTTCGGGCGCCGGGGCGGGGGCTGTTCCGGGGCGGCGGCCGTGGCTGCCGCACCGGCTGTTTCAATCCGCCCCACAACCGCACCAATGGCCACCGTCTCCCCGTCCTTGATCAGAATTTTTAAAACACCACCGGCTTCCGCCACCACTTCCAGGGTTACCTTGTCCGTTTCTATGACCAGCAGTGCTTCATCTTTCTGGACAATGTCGCCATCCTTTTTGAACCATTCCGCCAGGACCGCTTCCTGAACAGATTCTCCAACACTGGGTATCTTGATGTCTATGGCCATGAGTCGCTCCGCTTGGCAATTTGTATGATCCATTACATCTTACACAATAAAAACAATCTGCTATCTTTACCTTTCGAACAAGTATAAACCTTCGCGATGTCATTTGCACTTCGTGCGTCATTTGTCCTATCGGACGACATTTGCGCTACGCGCGTAATTTATTGTTGCCGAAAGCTAAAAGCTCTTTTTGGAGCTATACATCTATGTAATCACCCTCCGATCCTCGAACCCTCAGACCCTTACTCTTTCACGACACCGAATCCGCAGATTCCCCAGCGCCTCGTTCGATATGGATTCCTGCTGCTTTTTATAGATGGCCGGAAATCCGGTGGCCGGACTTGCCGAAGGTTTTCTTCCCACATAGCGGAGCTTCTTTCCAGTGATCTTCTCCATGCGATCCCGCACAAAAAACCAGCCACCCATATTTTCAGGTTCCTCTTGTACCCAACTGAACCTCTTTACCTTTTTATAGGGTTTAAGCATGGTCTTTATCTGCTTTTCGGGAAAAGGGTAAAACTGCTCCAGACGCAAAATAGCCTTGTTGCTCTCCTTGAGTTCGTTACGCCGCTGCAGAAGCTGATAATAGATTTTCCCGCTGCAGAAAATAATTTCATCCGCTCCTGTATTCGGTTCAGGATCCTTCAGGACCGGTTGAAATCGGTCTGAAACCAGCGCATCGAGGGTGGAGACAGCCATGGGATGTCTCAGGAGGCTCTTGGGTGTCATCAGTACCAGTGGCTTGCGATATGCTTCCTTGACCTGGCGCCTCAAGAGGTGAAAATACTGGGCCGGCGTCGTAAGATTGCACACCTGCATGTTGTCTTCGGCACACAGCTGTAGAAAACGCTCCAGACGTGCACTGGAATGCTCAGGGCCCAGCCCTTCCCATCCATGGGGAAGCAGCAGTGTCAATCCGCTCAGGCGTTGCCATTTGGACTGTCCGCTGGCGATGAAAAGATCGATAATCCCCTGGGCATTGTTCGCAAAATCCCCGAACTGTGCTTCCCAAAGCACCAGTGTTTTTGGCTGGGTTATGGAATAGCCATATTCAAACCCCAGAACACCGGCCTCCGCCAGAAGGGAGTTGTAGACCATGAAGGTCGATTGTTTTGAATCCAGGTGATTCAAGGGAATGTAGGGCTCGCCCGTTTTGGCATCGAACAGAACACTGTGTCGCTGGCTGAAAGTACCTCGACCCACGTCCTGTCCGCTCAAGCGGATGGGAAAGCCTTCCATGAGCAGTGTAGCAAATGCCAATGCCTCAGCACCTGCCCAGTCAATGCCTTCCCCCGATTCCACAGCCGACAGGCGTTTTCCTAACAGGCGCTGCAACTTCGCGTTCAATGAAAATCCATCGGGCAGACTGTTCAGTTTTTTAGCGGAGTCAATCAGTCCGTTCTTGGGAAAACCCGTCTTGACGCCCTCGAAAGCATAGGTCGAGCGTGATGGGATTCCATTCTTCGAAATATCGGGATTCCGGGAAAAGACAGTCTGTTCCGTGAACATCTGCAAAGGCCTTCTCCAGGTTATGGAGAACATCTTTTTCCAGCGATTCCAGGTGGGATTCGTCCACGACATTTTCTTCCAGAAGCATCTCTCCATAGAGAACACGCAGGGACGGGCGTTCCTTGATGCGATCGTACATGAGGGGCTGGGTAAAATAAGGTTCGTCCCCTTCATTATGCCCGTACCTGCGATAACAGATCACATCGATGACCACATCCTTGCCGAATCGATGACGATAATCGGCCGCCAGTTTGCCTATATGAACCGCGGCCTCGGGATTTTCACCATGCACATGGAAAATGGGCACCATGAGCATTTTGGCGACATCGGTTGAATATCGGGTGGAGCGTGCATCTTCAGGCAGGGTGGTATAACCGATCTGGTTATTGATAATGATATGGATGGTACCCCCGGTTTTGTAGCCCTTGAGCTGGGACATGTTCAATGTCTCGGCCACCACGCCCTGCCCGGCAAAAGCGGCGTCGCCGTGAATGAGTACCGGAACCACGCTATCCGGCCCCATATCCGGCAGATCCTGCCTGGCCCGTGCAACACCCTCTACCACAGGATCCACAGCTTCCAGATGGCTTGGATTGTTCACCAGAAACATCCGCACGTTCTTACCGGATTCCGTCTGAATGTCTGCAAGGTAACCGTTGTGGTATTTGACATCGCCGGAGCCCATGAGTTGTCCCGGATCATAGCAGCTTTCGAACTCTCTGAAAATTTCCTCATAAGACTTCCCCAGGATATGGCTCTGAACATTCAGCCGCCCCCTGTGGGCCATCCCCAGAATGACTTCCCGGCAGCCGTTTTCGGCAACCTGCCGGACCAGTGTGTCCAGCAGGGGGATCACCACATCCCCCCCCTCCAAGGAAAAACGGGTCACCCCCATGTACTTCTTATTTAAATAGGCTTCGAACAGGGCCGTCTGATAGAGCCGTTTCAATATGGTCATTTTTTCGGCGGTCTCGACTTGCAGCCTGTTCTGAATCGGCTCCATCCGGTCCTGAAGCCAGCGGCGTTCCTCGGGATCCTGAATATGCATGTATTCCACGCCGATGGAACGACAGTATGTCTCTTTCAAGCGCAGCAGGATTTCTTTCAGGTTTCCGCCGCCACCCAGGAAGCTCGTCTCAGGCACAGGTCTGTCAAAATCAGCTGATGTCAAACCAAAACGCTCCAGCGACAGTAACGGGTGTTCCATGGGGCAGGCCTGCAGGGGATCCATACAGGACAGCATGTGCCCGAGGCAGCGATACCCGAATATCAATTGTTCGACATTGGATATGAAGGAAGAATGGCTCTCTGTGTCCGCCATTTCGGGCGCAAACCCGTTTGAAAACGCGAGATCGAAACCTTTGAAAAAAAACTGCCAGTCTTTTGAAACCGACGCGGGATCCTGCTGCCACTGCTGGTACTGTGATTCAATATAGTCGCTATGGTATGTTTCAGGCAAGCTCATAGATCAGGGGCTCCTCTCTGATTCCGGAAGTGGCATTACAGTATCACCCCGGTCATCGCTATTCAAGATACAACTCCTTTAATTTTTTTGATCATCTTGGGGATAAAAAAGGAAAATACAAACAAGCCGATGGAGAAAAAAACCTTGACTGAAATCAGTTCCCCCCAGTTTCCAGACGCCCAGACATCCTTGAGGGTGCCGATTAAAAAAGTGAAAATAAAGGTGCCGACAATGATGCCCAGGCCTGTCCCGGACAGATAGTCCCGGAACCGGACCTTTGTCAGCCCCATGCCAAAATTCATGGGTGTAAACGGGAAGTAAACCAGCCGCAAGTAAAGGACGGTGGCAAAACCATTGCGCTCGATACCATCATCGTATTTTCGGAATTTGTCACCCACCAGGGATGCCGCAAATTCACGCCCAAGGGTCCGGCCGATGACAAACGCCGCACCGGCACCAATCATGGCGCCGATCCATACCCACAAAAATCCCCAATATGGACCGAATATAACTGCTCCGAGACCTGTTAACAGGGACCCTGGAACAAACAGGCAAACGCCGGCAGCATACACACCGATAAAGACCAGAGGCGCCCAGAAACCGACTTTTTCAAGAAGCGCGCCCAGGGACTCCGGTGTCAGATAGGTCATGACCGGTGTCAGTCGAATCAAGGCAACAGCCATAATGATAAAGCCTACCAGGAAAACGATCTTCAGGATTGCTCTTGGTTTTTTTTCCATCTGTCACCACCATTTCTCTGCTTAGCTCTTTAAAAACGACTCTGTCGCACGTAGATACCCGGGTCCAAAGGGCCAGGTTTTAGATCAGAATAAAATCGTTACACGCTTTTATTTGCCTGAACTCAGGCCGCGATAGATCCCCCTCACGTAAACCCGGAACCAGCCGTACAGGCGTAGCAGTGGTCAGCCGTCGCAATGATATCGCCTGCTTCGGGGCGACCTTTCATTTCAGACACATGGGTTTTCTCACCACCCATGTAAATACCCCGGGCCAGGTTAAAATCACAATCGTAAAGATATCCATTCCAGGAGACGGATACCATGGTTCTGCACATGACATCTGACACCGCACACGGGTTAAAGCTTGAGGCCAGTTTTTCCATATAAAGGGAAAAATTACCCGACCGCATAAGCCACTCACGGTAACGGCCCAGAGGAACATTGGCAAAACTGAAAAGATTGTTGAAACAAATCCCCCAGTTTTTTTCCAGAATCCGTTTGAATCGTGTCTCTGTCTGATCCTGTGCAGCGGGCATAAATGCACCGGAGGGGTTCGACACCAGGTTCAGTTCCAGACCGGAACCCTTCTTGCCGTAACCCAGCCGGTTCAATTTCAGCAAGGCCTCGATGCTGATATCGAAAATGCCTTTTCCCCGCTGGGATTCGGTCTGGGATGCATTCAGGGAGGGAAACGAGGCTATCACCACAACCTGCTTGGCCTTCAAGGTCTTCATCAAGCCGTCCCTTTTTGCACTGTTCAGAGCTGAAAGATTCGATCGGAACATCACACGCGGCACCAGGGCCGCCATTTGTTCGATAAGTTCTTCCACGTGAGGATTCAGTTCCGGTGCTCCGCCCGTTATGTCGATCATATCAAAGTGACTGCGCCGTGCATAGTCCACCACGTCCAGCATTGTTTCCCTGGACATGTTCTCGGTCCGCTCAGGTCCGGCATCCAGGTGACAGTGCTGGCATTTTTGATTGCACTTAAAACCCACATTTATCTGCAAGGTGTTCGTCCGGTTACGTCTCAGCTTGAGCCCGTGGCTCGAAAGCATCAGATGAAATGGGTCAATTTTGGTTTCGGATATTATTTCCTCTTGTTCCAACACGTCGATAGTATTCCTTTCAAACAGACAGTTGCTTTTTAAACGTCCAGATCCAACGACGTTGGTTCTGTACCCGAATTTCTCAATTCCCGTTGAACTTATAGCGGCAACGCCGCGTATTAAACATTCGCTAGGCGAATGTTTACATGGACAGCTTTTCCGCAATGTTGCGCGCCTGAATACCGTGCACAAGGGACGCCCCCCCGCGAATGGCAGTTGCCACGTGAACAGCCTCTGTCATCTCCCCCATGTTCGATCCCCTTTCCAGACATTTCTGGGTAAAGGAATCGATGCAGTAAGGGCACTGAATGGCATGCGCCACGGCCAGGGCAATCAGAGATTTTTCTCTCAAGGTCAATTCACCCTCCGAAAATACCTCGTTATAATACTCGAAATATTTTTTGGCCATCTGAGGTGCTTCTTTGCCTATCTCACCGAATTTCGGCAGATCTTCGCGTTTGTAGTACTCTTCCATTCCTTTCTCCCTTATGGTTATTTTTAAAATCGCTTTTAGAATCTATCTCAAACAGGCTTATAACCAATAAAAAGATTACACGAAAAGCTGATGGGTGATGCCGATGCGATCGTGAAACTGTCTGAGGTCTTTAGTGCCCGTTATCCGAACAGCCTGATAAATGCCTCATGATAATGAAATTCATCTCTTTTGAATGAAATCATCTTCAATGTTTGGCTCTGTTCGGTATTACGGGCACTTAAGAGCGAGTTTTTCACGCTCGCAGCGGTATTATCCATCGGCGGCACCCATCTTCTTTTGGGTTATATTTCCTCTTTCAGCGAACACGCCCGCCCCTTTAATTGAAAAAAGAACTTCAACCCTTTCTGTACTTTTTCCGAAAATATCTTGGGTGAAAAGAAGTTACCGGCAACCCTTTTGTTGATCTCGCCCATGGTTGGATAGGGATGGACAGCTGCCGCCAGTGTAGACAATTTCACTTTGCCATTCAGAATTGCCACCCATTCACTCAGCAGATCACCAGCCCGCGGTCCCAGAATCTGAACGCCCAGCGGTTTTTCCTTAGCATCGAGGATCATTTTTACCTTCCCGGTGGTCTCATCCTCTGCCAGGCTCCTGTCATTGTCCTTGAATTCTTCCATCCATACCGTGTGGTCAAGTCCCCTTGGACGCGGCTGTCTTTTCATTCATGCCGATACTGGCAAGTTCAGGGTCGGTATAGGTGCACCAGGGCAGATAGGTATAGTCGGCTTTTCGCGGCAGTCGAAAAATCGCATTGCTCACGACGATGCCCCCTTCATAACCGGCAGCATGGGTAAACTGGAAGCCGCCGCTCACATCCCCTGCGGCATAGATATGTTTATGATTGGTACGCATTCGCCTGTCCACAGTAATACCATAGCGGTCATATGCCACACCGATCTCTTCAAGACCCATATTATCTATATTGGGCGCCCTTCCCATGGCCACAAGTATCGCTTCCGAATTCAAAACTTTACTCTCGCCGGAACTGTCAAGTATCTTGACGGATTTACGTCCATTGGTCTCCAGCACCTCCTCAATGGATGCTTCCAGAAAAAATGTCACACCTTCATCTTCCATGACCGATGCCACCATATCGGCCATGTCCTTGTCTTCTTTCCCCAGAATCTGATCAGACCGATCCACCACCATTACCTTTGTTCCCAGGCGATTGAATGCCTGGGCCATTTCGATACCGATGGGTCCGCCACCTAAAATGATCATGCTTTCCGGGAGGTGGTCGAGGGAAAAAATCTCCCGGTTGGTCAAAAATGTTGTATCGTGCAAGCCGGGTATAGGCGGTGCAACAGGTGATGAGCCCGTGGCAATGACCCAGTTTTTAGCGGATTGCCGCTTCCCGTCCAGATCGATGGTATGTTCATCCATAAAAACAGCTTCGCCGAAAAGAACCTTGGCCCCCAATCCGCAAAAACGCTCTTCCGAGTCATGGTGCTGGATGGTTGCGATGACCTTCCGGATGCGATTGGCAATCTGCTTGAAATCAACCGGCGGGATACTGGCCTTGGGCAGACCGAACCTTTCTGCATGCTGCATCAGATGATAAACGTGCGCCGAGTGGATCAGGGTTTTACTCGGAACACATCCAAAATGAAGGCAATCCCCCCCCAGGGACGGCTCTTTCTCGATCAGCAACGCTTTGGCACCCAACTGGGCAGCACCCGAGGCAACCGTCAAACCGGCTGCGCCGCCACCGATGATACCGATATCATAATCAAAGTCAGCCATCTATTTCTCCCATACATTTCAATCTGATTGTATTTTGCTTATCATTGTGGCCACTCCGCATCCTTACGATCTTCCACAAAATAACAAAAACGGTTCCATTCAAACGTCTTGAGACTGATGGGACATTCAAGCGTGATTTTTCGATCCGTCATACCCACAACTTTCCAGTCACCCTTGCGTGGACCGTTTTCAATATAAATTTTTTGACCCACAGCGAAATCATAGGGTCTGAATATCGTGACAAGTTCTTTCTCCATTACATGCCCCCCTCAAAAAGTTTCAGGTTCTGTTTCAATGCACGCCGACTCCTATTAAAAAAATTTTATCAACCTCAAAGACCGTTATTACGTGTCATCCCATAATATTGTTGTATTATTTAAAATAATATTTAAAATTAAGTAATGAATAAAATCGTTACACGATTTTATTTGAACGCGACGTTGTCGCTTTATAGTAGTTTTCATCAATATGTTTCGTCAAAACGCTTAAGCTAAAATTGTTTTTCCCCGAGCAGCGGGAAAAAAAACAATGATAACGGAGGTTCTGGTATGGCTGTCAATAAAGAATGGACCATCGGCATTTCCCTGCCCCAAACCACCACATCCGACTTGAGAGGTCGGCAATCGGTTCGGGCAACCTTTAAGTTGACCGAAGAATGTATCGGTGCCATCAGTATTGTCGCAACCCATCTGGGAATCAAACAAAAGTCTCTATTCGACCATCTCGTGGAGGACATGAGTTCCCTGAAAGCCATCGCCCGTGAGCTGAAAAATGCCAACGTGCACCCGCAAAACCGGGTCCAGAAAACATTTGTGATCAGTCGCAAATCGCTTCGTTCTCTCGAAACCGTATCCAAGAGTCACAATGCCCCGCGCGACGCCCTGGTTGAATTTTCCGTCCAGAGGTTACTGCCCATCATCATCAATGAGCAGAAAAGGCACCAAACCCGAAAAAAAATACGCAGCGAAATTATAGCACACCTGGAGGCCGGCAAAGCGCTCCTTAACAGGGTGAAGGATGCTCTGGGCACGGAAGATCCCGTTTTCAGCAGAATGGCCGCTCTCATGACAAGCTATGACAACACCTCTGCAGCCATTGACGCCTTTATTGAACGGGGCAAGTTAATCGAAGACTTCGATCCGGAAATGTTAAAGCAGATGATCGAAACCCCATTTGACAGATAGATCCACATCAAATTTTTTAAGAAACCCCATCGGGTTATAAGACAGCTTGGCCTTTCGCAGTCCCTCACTGTCCAGATCCTGCTCCCGGTTTACCACTGTAAATTCCTGCCCCGCGTTTTGGAGAAACATCTGATTGATGGCCTGATATATCCCCTTGAAATCATGATTTCCTTTTTCAAAATGAATCACCAGCGTGTCCGCAGAAAACCTTTCAGCAACCGTATAGGCCACCATGTCTGTTTCAACCATGATGGCGCCGCCCATCAACCGGTGGAACCGCTGCCAGTTGCTGAGTACTTTTGAAATAATCTGATTTTCCGATTCAAGGACTGCCTGGGAAGCACAATCCCTCCAGGTACACCAGTTTTCCTGCATCTGGATGGTCTGATGAATATTGTCTAGGGCCAGGGGTATGTATTGATAGTCATATCTCTTTCTGAATTGATTCAGGAGATTCTTTTTCTTGTGGTACTTATTTCCCTGCAGTTCAACAAGGTCCGTTACCAAGTACAGATAGTCCCAGTGACCCCGTGATGGTTGTGCTTCACAATGGAGACCGGGGGTCTGCCGCCATATTTGCAGCAACGCTTCCGGCACACGGCCGAAGGACACGTTGCCGCTGAAATGAAGCCGCAGTGTTGTGGACCAGTCCACCCTCTTCCAATCGCCCACGGGTGCCCAGTATCTTTCAACAGGACGTGACTGCCGAATCCATACCAATTCAGGGGTCCAGGCCCACGCAAGCCCATATTCATCCGCCCATCCCCACAGGTTGAGAAAACTGCAATCCGATGCTTTTTCCTGACAATCATCCAGAAACTCGAAATATTCCGCTTGTCTCTCGATCTGGATGGGTTCAAATTGGAGTGCCATGCTCACCAGACTTCCGGAAAACCTATATCGACGAAGGCATTTTCCATATATGGTTTTGACATCAAAAGATGATATATATTTTAGTCTGAAAGGATAATATATTAAAATAATCAATGCAAACATTATGCCGCTAATCCAATAACAGGAGGAAATTATGCGTTGGAGACAATTTTTAACACCCGTAACATCCATTTCCGCATCCAAAGCCAAAAATATCATGACTGACCGGAATCCAGAGGCCTATAATCTCGTGGATGTCCGTCAGCCAAGCGAATATAAAGCCCATCATATTCCAGGCGCGAAACTCATTCCCATTGCCGAACTCGATAAACGGCTGGATGAACTGGACCCTGCCAAACCGACACTGGTCTACTGAGCCGTAGGCGGGCGAAGCCGTGTGGCTTCGCAGATGCTCGCGGGAAAAGGGTTCGAAAATGTCATGAACATGGCAGGGGGTATCAGGGCATGGGACAACCCGGTCGCTATGGGTTCCGAAGAGCAGGGCCTGGCGCTCTTCGATGGCGCGGAATCACCCGAAGATACCCTGCTGATAGCCTATTCCCTTGAAGCAGGATTACGCGATTTTTACCTCTCCATGACCAAAAAGGTTCAGGCCATACCGGTTCGGAATCTCTTCCAGAAACTGTCCGATATAGAGATAAAGCATCAGGACCGGCTCTTTGATGAATATCTGCTGGTATCCGGAAAAAAGGTCGATCGGGAGTCCTTTGACAATCAAACGACTGCGTCAGCCGTCGAAGGGGGCCTCACCACGGATGAATACATCACCATGTTCAAACCGGACTTGGAATCACCGGGGGATGTCGTATCACTGGCCATGTCCATCGAGGCCCAGGCCCTGGACCTGTATACACGTGCATCCGAAAGAGGCGGAGATGAGCGCAGCAAAGGGGTTTTACAAAAAATCGCCCAGGAGGAGAGAACCCATCTGGAGCAGTTGGGGCAACTTTTCAATGACCTCTAAGACTATCTCATACATATAAAGGAGCGAAAAAATGACCAAGCATCTCGTTCTCGTTGGTGGCGGACACGCCCACATGGTGACCCTGGCAAAGCTTCACACCTTTGTGGAGAAAGGTTACCGGGTCACCGTGGTGGGCCCTTCGCCATACCACTACTATTCAGGTATGGGACCCGGCATGCTGGGAAAAACCTACACACCCGATGATATCCGGTTCGCTACCCAACATGTCGTGGAAAAGCAGGGAGGTACGTTTATTCTTGGAAAGGCCGCCGGCATCGACCCCCTCGCAAAAACCCTCTCTCTCGAATCCGGCGATCAAATCACCTACGATGTCATCTCTTTCAATGCCGGCAGCTATGTTCCCTTGCTGAACCTTCCTGAAATGACAGGGGATATCTATTCGGCCAAACCCATCGAACGACTGCTGGAGGCACAGACACGGATCCTTGCACTGTGTTCCCAAAAAAAGATCACCATCGGCATCGTCGGCGGCGGTCCATCCTCGGCCGAAATCGCAGGCAATGTCTGGCAACTGACGCAGGACAGCGGAAAGCATCTGCCCGAAATCAAAATTTTTGCCGGCCAGCGTTTCATGTCACGATTTCCGGAAAAGGTTCGGACCAAGGTGGAGAACTCTCTAAAGCAACGTGGCATCCGCATCCTGTCCGGCAGTTATGTCGAAACCATCGAATCCAAGACAGTTATCCTGGCATCGGGTGAGCGCCACGACCTCGATGTTATTTTTCTGGCGCTGGGGGTCAGGCCAAACCGCCTGTTCAAAAACTCCGGATTGCCCACAGGTCCTGACGGGGGGCTTCTGGTGAATGCATATCTTCAATGTACGCCCATCCGGATATTTTTGGCGGGGGCGACTGTATCTATTTTGAACCCCGGCCTCTCGATAAAGTGGGCGTCTATGCGGTCCGTGAAAATCCCATTCTTTATGCCAATCTCATGGCGGCGTTGGAGGGTAAACCGCTGCAAGCCTTTGATCCGGGGGGCGATTATCTCCTGATATTCAACCTAGGGGGCGGCAAGGGGGTCCTGCAAAAGAGATGGCTTGTGCTGGATGGGAAACTGGCTTTTTTCATCAAGGACGCTATCGACCGGAAGTTCATGAAACGTTTTCAGGCCATAGAAAAATAAATTTGCGCTGCAAATTTATTTTTTTATGTTTCCCACCGCAACCAGATACAATAAATAGCTGTCGTCATTGAGGTCTAATAGCGACCTGGCTTCATTGTCATAAAAGGCCCCGATGCCGCAGCAGCCCAAACCCAGGGCCGTGCTCCCCAGATACAACCGCTGACCGAGTTTACCGGCCTCCATCATGGCGTAGCGGTAGCCCCTGGCCCCACAACTCTCATCCAGCGCCTTCAGGTTTGCCATAAACAGAAACAGGGCGCCGGCATTTGCAATCCATCGCTGATCCAGGCAGATCCCGGCCATTTTTTCGATAAAAAACCCCGGTTTCAGCAGGCCATAGGCCTTTTCAAGATCTGCAAGCTGATAAAACCCCGCATCGAACCCTTCCACGTGACCCAATAAAAACCCTGTAGTGACAGGCCTTGCGCAGGTTTCCGCCTTAATGCCGGGGTGTGGTGTCGAACTCAGCAGAGATAGCAGCCGCATAACAGACATGGCCGGTATGGGTTCCTTTACAAAGTTTCTTCTGGAGCGCCGCCCCTGGACAACATCGACATAGTCAGTCCCATGGCTTTTCACCTCCGGCTGCCTGACAGGAAACCACTCAGTGGGTTCAGGCAGCGTGATCGCCGACATTTCGCTACCTGGGTCCCGGCGTTTCCCTGGTTCGGAACTTGCAAAATAAATCTGTTCCATGGCTTCAAATGTGACTTCACGAGAAGATACGCGACTGGCACCGAGCATCTCCGCATCCAGTGCCATGGGTTGGAGGGGAGAAGATCTTCGCTCAATACCATGCCGCCTCTCCTCCAGATGGACATCCACAATAGCAAAACAAGCCTCTTTGTGCCTGTCCAACCCCACCAGCGAACAGAGACGCTCATCCACAAAATCATAGCGTACCGAACAGGACAACCCTGCAAATGCGAGCGTTGAAATCAGATTTTCAACGAGATGCCCGGTATCGAGCAGCACATATCGAAATGCCCTTTTGCGGTATTTCCATGAACTTCGAAAAAAAATGCCACTCAGAATAAATGAGACCCAATTTTTTTCAGATTTCGGTATGGCGAGCGCTTCGGCGATATGCGCCGATGCATCTTCTCCACGCAGCTGCTGGAGGGAAAACCCCTGAATATCATAATGGAACAAACCCTTCGGCAAGCCTGGAATACCTTCCCCTGAAACATAGATTTCAACGGGGTACAGGGCGCCGGCCGATGGGACGCTGCGGTACAGATATTCCTGACTGCCCGCCCGTTGGCGGGCCGTGTAGCCATATGAAAGACCCAGAACTGCTGCCACGGACTGAACATCCATGGTCACACTACCGTAAGTGTTTTCCGTATCTTGCATGACCTGCCAGAAGGGTTTTGCCGTCCAGCCGATCTTTGGTTCAAGCACAATCTTTGGAAGTAGCGGATAAGATTTGGTCTGACGCGGAACATTTGGCCAGTCCATGGTATGGCGGGGCATGTGTAAGCGGTCATAGCCGGTAGTATCGTGATATTCCCGACCGCCAAGGATGAGCGTGTTATCTTTATTATTCATGATTCTTCATGCACAAGATTCCCCAGAGCATTTTTAAGAACCGGATATCGGAATTCAAATCCGTGATACTTGAGCTTCTGCGGAACACATCGCTGGCTGCTCAGCATGACGTCTCCCAGTTCACCCATGATCAATTTCATGATAAAGGCAGGTATTCTCAAGCATGCCGGTCGGCCCAAGGCTTTTCCCAGGGCTTTGGCAAAGTCCTGGTTTCTCTGCGGATGGGGAGAACAGAAATTAAAGGGTCCCTGCATGTCCTCATTTTCAAGGATCATCTCCACGGCAGCTGCCAGATCTTGAATATGCATCCAGGAAAACCACTGTCTGCCCGATCCCATGGGTCCTCCGGCAAAATATTTAAAGGCGGGCAGCATCCTGGCCAGGGCGCCCCCGTTTTCGCCAAGAATGACGCTGAAGCGAAGCAGGGCCACACGGGAACCCTTGGCCTCCGCCCGAAGGGCCTCCTTTTCCCAGTCAACGCTCAAATCGGCAAGAAAATCATTGCCAGAGGAGGACGATTCTTGCAGGAACTCATCGCCCCGATCACCGTAATAGCCGATAGCGGAGGTGTTGAGAAGGATTGGGTGGTGTTTTTCTCCCATGGCCATGACCAGGTTTCGTGTGGTCAGGATACGGCTCTCGTAGATCTGGCGCTTGGCTGAATCCGTCCAGTAACGAAAAATATTTCGTCCGGCAAGATTGATAACGGCATCGACTTCGCTGACACGATCCTGCCAGGACCCCGGGACGGTGGTATCGGCTGAAACATACACAAACCCGTCACTCCTCCCCATATCAGGGCGGGGCCGCGAACCCGTGGCAATGACATGGTGGCCCCTGTCCAAAAGATATCGCGACAAAAAGCTTCCCACAAAACCCGTTCCACCGGTTATCAATATTTTCATGGTTGATACCTTACAGCATGGCCCGTAGTTGTCGTTCGATCTCGGGTTTGGCGTATGCCCCGGCTAAGGTATGAATGACTTTTCCGTTTTTAAAAAAGAGCAGTGTCGGTACGCTCAGTACATGGTACCGGGCCGCCGTCATGGGGTTTTGATCGATATTGAGCTTGGCCACCTTGACATGTCCGGAAAACTCTCGCGCGAGTTGATCTATGGTCGGCGCAAGCATACGGCAGGGTCCACACCATGCCGCCCAGCAGTCCAGAAGCACCACCCCCGGATATGCCAGAACGTCTTCCTGAAACGATCGGTCCGTCACCATCACCGGGTGTTGAACCACGGAGGGCGGCGGCAGTTTCCTGCGGCACTTCCCGCACACAGGTCCATCTTTCACACGACTTTTGGGTATGCGATTTCTGGTTTTGCAATGGGTGCATTGAATGATATAACTGTCGGTATCCATAGGTCTCAGCTGATAAGTTTATCCAGTTCCTCTTGGGTCAGAATACCCTCTTCCAGTACCACGTCCGCGATACGCTTCCCCGAGGCATGGGCCTTTTTCGAAATAGCTGCAGATGCGTCATAACCCAGCTGCGGGACCAGATAGGTTGCCAGGGCCAGGCTCTTGTCGACATAAAACGTACACATTTCCATATCGGCCCTGACCCCCTGGATGCACTTTTCCGCAAAAGAACGGGCGCCGATGGAAAGGAGTGATATGGATTGCAGCAGATTGTAAGCAATGACCGGCATCATGACATTCAACTCGAAATTGCCGCCCTGACCCGCCAGAGTGATGGTGAGATCGTTTCCCATCACCTGGGCCGCAATCTGCAGAACCGATTCCGGAATGACGGGATTCACTTTGCCCGGCATAATGGAGGACCCCGGCTGTAGTGACGGGATTTTTATTTCGCCGAGGCCACAACGCGGTCCAGATGCAAGCCATCTGATATCATTTGCAATTTTTGTCAAACTGACCGCCGTGGTCTTCAACGCACCGCTCATTTCCACGGCCGCATCCTTGGCACTCTGGGCCTCGAAATGATCAACAGCCTCTGAAAATTCGATTTTCAGGTGGTCCGACAGCATCTGAATCACACGACCTGCAAACTTCGGGTGCGTATTCAATCCGTTACCGACGGCTGTCCCGCCCAGGGGAAGTTCCCTGAGATTTTCAGAAGCATTTTCAATCCGTTTAATGGAAAGGGCAACCTGCCGGGCGTATCCGCCGAATTCATCCCCCAGATAAATGGGAACGGCGTCCTGAAGATGCGTCCTGCCGATCTTCCGGATGGAAGCAAATTCAATTGCTTTTTGTTTCAAATCTGTCTGGAGTGTTTTCAGGGCCGGAATCAATTCCCCCTGTATGGCCGTCAACCCGGCCACATGGATGACACTGGGTATGATATCGTTGCTGGACTGTCCAAGATTCACATGGTCGTTTGGATGCACCGGGGATTTGCCGTCTTTTTTGCCCGTAAGCAGTTCATTCGCCCTGCATGCGATCACTTCGTTCATATTCATGTTCGTGGATGTGCCCGATCCTGTCTGAAAAAGGTCCACCACAAAGGCATGGTCGAATTTTCCGTCAACCACTTCGAGAGCGGCGGTCATGATAGCGTCTGCCGGCTCTGGATCCAGAAGCTGCAGTTCGGCATTGACGGCTGCTGCCATCTGTTTGATGATGGCAAGAGACCGGATAAAAAGCGCCCGGCAACTTGAGCCCGCTGTCCATGAAATTCTGTCGGGCCCGTTCTGTTTGAGCGCCGTAGTAGGCATCTTCGGGGAGTTCTACGCTGCCCAGGGAATCTTTTTCCAGTCTTGTTTTCATGTATTTCAATCCGTGTACTCTTCTAAGATATCCCTATGCTATCCAGATCTACCATCATCACACACATCGTCTTCCCCTTCTCCCCTGGCATGCTCGGCCGTAAAGCTCGAAGTACACGCATCGATGCCGGCTGTATTTTTCAGTGCCTCCAGTGCTTTTTCGTAGTTTGGTTCATTTCCATGCTCCGGGACAAGCTCCGAATAGATCATCTTCCCGGACTCATCCAGCACCAGCACAGCCCTGGCCAGCAAGCCGGCCAAAGGTCCATCCAGAATGGCCAACCCATATTTTTCACCGAATTCCCTGTGGCGCATCTCGGACAATGTGATGGCGTTTTCGATGCCTTCGGCTTCGCAGAACCGGGCATGGGCAAAAGGCAAGTCTCGGGAAATACAAAGAACAACCGAATTTTTTTGGCCACTTATCTCCGCGTTGAATCGGCGAACAGACGCTGCACACGTGGAAGTGTCGATGCTGGTGAAGATGTTCAAGACAACGCGCTTTCCAGCCACATCCCTCAGTGACATATCGGACAAGTCTCTTTTGGTCAGTGACAAAATCGGGTGCGGCATACCCTGGAGACGGCAAGTTTCCTGATGTATGGATTGGATTTCCTTTGAGTGTAATCTGGGCCATGGTTTCCTCCTTATGTCAAAATCCGGTTTGTCTGATGATGCATTTAATCAATCTACCTCTGATAATAGATACAATAAACATGCCAGAACCCCGTGAGTTTCACAAGTCTCATACCCGTTCTTCAGACTTTGTAAAAGAGAATGACGGTTTGCATGACAGGTGGTATGATTGTTGCTTTCCACAATATGAGGTATTATATTTCTGTCATGACATTCAAAGGAGGGTTAAAGATGACCGATCACAACAAACGCTATCACATCAAATCCGCCTGTCCCCAGTGCGGATGCAGTTTCGCCCAGGTGTTGAGCGGCGAAGAACTGAAAAAAAAATATGGGGATATGCCAAATGTGGAACTTGAATGTGGCGAGTGCATGATTAAGTTCCAGGAGGAAACGAAAAAGGCCTGCCCGGAATGGGATAAGGACTGCAGGTTAGAGGAATAAACAAACAACTTCATCCATCAGAGAAAGGTACCCCCATGCTGTATGACTTCAATGCAAATGAAATTCTTCAAATGGCAGAACAGATCGAAAGAAACGGTGCTGATTTTTATAGAAAATCAATCGATAAAATCCAAGACTCGGCAGGCAAAGAACTGTTGTTGAACCTGGCCGAAATGGAGGATCAACACGAAAAAACCTTTGCCGCCTTGCGATCAAAACTGTCAGCGGACGAAAAAGCCCAGACAGTGTTTGATCCCCAAGGCGACACCGTGCGCTATCTAAAAGCCCTGGCTGATTCAAAAGTGTTTTTTGAAAAAACCATCGATACAGACAGCATGGAAGGCATTTTAAAAGAAGCCATCACTGCTGAAAAAGATTCTATCCTGTTCTACCTGGGCATAAAGGATGTGGTGCCGGAAGCGCTCGGAAAGGACAGAATCGATCAGGTTATCAAGGAAGAAATGTCCCATATCAATCTGCTGACCAGAGAACTGGTGGCCCTCAAAAAAGGGTAAGGTTCGGATCGATCCGGTTTTCGTGAAGGGATACGGTCAAAAATGAGACCGCCGGCAGGTTCAGGGCAACAAACCAGAAGGGGAGATCCCTCTCGAAACCCAAAAGTCACGGGATGTGTCTCTTAATGGATCAATGATACATTATTGTCTCATTGTTTAAGTGAGACACATGTGCCGTTTCAGACTTATACCGCTTGTCATAATAATGTTCCGAAAATAGGATGGCGGCATAAGGGGTTGTAGCAGAAAAAAAGGTCCTCAATCGGAACGTTTTTCTGACAACCCCTATAGAGCCCATAATATCACAGATAGTTACAGGAGGCCAACATGTGGGAATACACGGACAAGGTAAAAGACCATTTCATCAACCCTCGAAATGTCGGTTTCATCGATAATCCTGATGGCCTTGGTGAAGTCGGTTCACTTGCCTGCGGGGATGCCCTGAAACTCACCTTCAAACTGGGGGACGATAAAAAAATCAGTGACGCAAAATTTCAAACATTTGGCTGCGCCAGCGCCATCGCTTCATCTTCCGCTCTCACGGAGATGATTAAAGGGTTGACCCTTGAGGAAGCTGCAGTCATCACCAATGACGACATCGCCCAATTTCTGGGGGGACTCCCCAAGGAAAAAATGCATTGTTCCGTTATGGGTCGTGACGCCCTGGAAAAAGCCATCGCTTATTACGAGGGCGCATCGATCCAAAAAAAAGAAGGTGAAATCGTTTGTGAATGCTTCGGGATCACGGACATCGAAATCAGAAGGGCTGTCCAGGAAAGCGGTCTCAAGACGGTTGAAGACGTAACAGACTATGTAAAGGCCGGCGGTGGGTGCGGCAATTGCCACGACCGGATCGGAGAAATCATTTCCGAGGTTCGGGGGAAACCGGTTCTGGTTAAGCCTGTAGCGAAAGTCCTGACCAATGTTCAGAAAATAAAAATGATTGAAGAAACCCTGGACAGGGAAATCAAACCCGCCTTGAAAAAGGACGGTGGCGATATCGAACTTGTTGATTTTGATCATAATACCGTTTTTGTCAGGTTACGCGGCACCTGCTCCACATGCGCGGCATCACAGGTTACCCTGAAAAGCTACGTCGAAACAAAACTCAAAGAACTGGTATCCCCTGATTTGGTGGTAAGTGAGGTGTCGCAATGAATATCATTTACGTAGACAACAATGCCACCACAAAGGTCGATCCAGTGGTTGTGGAAGCCATGATGCCCTTTTACACGGAAAATTATGGGAACCCTTCCAGCATGCATGCCTTTGGCGGAAATGTGGCCAGATCGGTCAGCAAAGCCCGGGAACAGGTGGCGTCGCTTATCAATGCCTCTCCCGATGAGATTATTTTCACCAGTTGTGGTACTGAAAGTGATTCCACGGCCATCTGGGCCACGATTTCATCCATTCCGGACAAAAAACACATTATCACGTCACGGGTCGAACACCCCGCTGTCAAAAACCTGTACGAGCACCTGGCCAAAAAAGGCTATAAGGTGACCTTTGTGCCGGTTGATCGTCAGGGCCTTTTGGATCTTGATTTTCTGTACGATCACCTCACGGATGACACGGCACTGATCAGCATCATGTGGGCCAACAATGAAACCGGTGTCATATTCCCCATCGACGAAATAGCACGGGCAGCCAAGGACAGGGGTATCGTTCTACACACCGACGCAGTCCAGGCCGTGGGCAAAGTTCCTGTGGATGTTCAAAAAACCAATGTCGACCTGCTGTCGCTTTCCGGGCACAAAATCCATGCACCCAAAGGAGTGGGAGCACTCTATGTGAGAAAAGGTACCAAATTTACGCCCTTCCTCATCGGCGGTCATCAGGAAAAAGGACGTCGAGGCGGCACTGAAAACGTCGCCACCATCGTCGGCCTGGGCAAAGCCGCTATGCTGGCCAAAGATCTTCCGAAAAATACAATGATGGAAGTCGGACGTCTGCGGGACAGGCTCGAGCAGGGTCTGGTCAGTCGCGTTCAAAATGCCATGGTCAACGGTGACACAGCATCACGGCTTCCGAATACCACCAATATCAGTTTCGAATATATCGAAGGGGAGTCCATCCTCCTGATGATGAACGAACTGAACATCTGTGCATCCTCGGGATCCGCGTGTACGTCGGGATCTCTGGAGCCGTCCCATGTTCTAAGGGCCATGGGAATCCCTTTTACGGCCGCTCACGGGTCCATACGTTTCAGCCTGAGCCATTACAATACCGAAGAAGAGATGGATTTTATCATCGAAAAAATGCCGCCCATCATCGACCGATTGCGGCAGATGTCTCCTTTCTGGAACCAGGGAAAGCCGGATAGTGCCATGCTGACCGGAGCGGAATGCCCTTTATAAGGAAGTATATCCATGTCAACGGAGAAAAATACTGAAAATCATGCCGGTTGCAAGATCGATGCCCAGGCACTGTCGCATTACCGCGGCAGGCTCCCGGAGATCGCTGAGAAAATTATTGCCAAATGCAAGGACGCTGAATGCTACACCCATATCGACTATGAACCCATTCCGTCAAAAACATCCGTTGTCGATATCATTCAGGGCTTACGGGAAGTCCTGTTTCCGGGTTACTTCACCAGGGAAAAATTAGATCCGGTGAATCTGGCCTACAGCATGGGCCAGACCGTTTCCGTTCTGTTCGACCAGCTTTCAGAACAGATCTGCCACAGTGTGCGGCATGATTGTTTTCGCTATGACCAGGAATGCAGCGAATGTGCTGAAAAGGGTAATGAAGTCTCCCTTGCGTTTCTTGAATCAATCCCTGAATTGCGTGAAATCCTCGCTACAGATGTGGCTGCCGCATATGCGGGCGATCCTGCGGCCAAAAGTTTCGATGAAATAATCTTCAGTTATCCGGGGATATTTGCCCTGATGGTTTACAGGGTAGCGCACAAGCTTCACCTAATGGCGGTGCCGCTGCTGCCCCGTATCATGACCGAATACGCGCACAGTATCACCGGAATCGACATCCATCCGGGTGCTGAAATCGGCCGGGGTTTTGTCATCGATCATGGGACGGGTGTGGTCATCGGTGAAACCACCATCATCGGAGAAAATGTCCGGATCTACCAGGGTGTCACCCTGGGGGCGCTGTCCCTGCCCATGGATGCCGGGGATCGACTGCGCGGAATCAAGCGACACCCCACCATTGAAAACGATGTTATCATTTATTCCGGGGCTACCATTCTTGGTGGAGAAACCGTCATCGGAGCAAGATCGGTAATCGGCGGGAATGTGTGGCTGACCGATTCTGTTCCCCCCGACACCAAGGTCATCATGAAAAAGCCCGAATTGATCTACATGTCCTCGAATAACGTGGAATAGTCACCCGCCGCTCACTCTTAACATCACCCATTACTGACTGCGGCCAAGCACCCATCACCAAAGGAGGCCAGCATGAACATATTTCCCAGAATTCAAAACACCATCGGTGCAACCCCCATGGTTCGGATAGGAAACATGGCCAAAGGGTTGGACTGTGATATTCTTGCTAAACTCGAGTTTTTCAACCCGCTTGGGTCTGTCAAAGACAGGATTGCGGCAGCCATGATCGACACGGCTGAACGTGAAGGGCTCATTGGGCCCAAAACCCTTATCATTGAACCCACCAGCGGGAATACCGGCATTGCTCTTGCATTTATCTGTGCGGCAAAGGGCTATCGGCTCTGCCTCACCATGCCGGAAACCATGAGCCTTGAACGCCGGAAACTCTTGAAGCACCTGGGGGCCGAACTCGTTTTGACACCAGGCCCCGGCGGAATGAAAGGAGCCATTCAAAAAGCCACCGAGATACTGTCCCAGACCAAAAATGCCTTCATGCCGAACCAGTTCAAGAATCCAGCCAATCCGGCAATACACAAAGAAACCACCGCCAGGGAAATATGGGACGATACAGCAGGTAGTGTGGATATTTTCGTCTCCGGTGTCGGAACCGGGGGTACCATCACCGGTGTCGCCGAAATGATCAAGCAAAAGAAACCGTCCTTCAGGGCCGTTGCGGTTGAGCCTGCCGATTCTCCGATCCTTTCCGGCGGAAATCCCGGGCCCCACAAAATACAAGGTATCGGGGCTGGATTCATTCCCGAGGTTCTGAACACCTCCATTATCGACGAAATCATCACCGTCACCAACGACGAAGCCTTTGAAACTGCCAGGAAACTTGCCAGCACGGAAGGCATCCTGTGTGGAATATCGTCCGGAGCCGCCATGGCGGCAGCACTGAAACTGGCGCAAAAAAAAGAAACCAAAGGCAAACGAATCGTCGTGATGTTACCCAGTACGGGAGAGCGCTATATCAGTACCGCTCTTTTTCAGTAGAAGCTATCTCAAAATCGTGAAACGATTTTATTGAGACAGGAGTGTATCACAAAACCTGATGATACACCTGATATGGCGGGGAAATGCCATCATATTCCTTCCTCATTGCTTGCTGTGAGGTACTTCAATCAAAGCATTTGATGGTTTTGTTAAAAAAAATACTCCGGGCGGCATTCTCTGGCACGCATCTTGATAGGCTATGTCCATGACACCTGTTTTCACAGGAGCGTTTGATCGGCACAAAGTATTTTCCCGGAAACGCTGGTGTGAGAAAATGACCTGACAGGCGCTGTAATTTTTCACAGCTCATTTGGAATGACACCCAACTTTCAGCCGGAGTCATGAATTCGTGAAACCTTGTGACAACAATTTAAAAAAGACCATTCATCTCACCGATGAAATGATTGAACTGGCAAATATCGGTGATGCCGAAAGAGAAGACACCGGCTGCGGTATTCTCTACGGAATCATGCGTGATGCCGCCTACAAGATTCAAAAACTGGCGGAAACCGAGCGTGAAAAACATATCAAAAAAGGATGGTGGCACCAGGATCGTGAACCATAACAACAAAACAACAAAAAGGAGACGCTAAAATGGCAGAAAGATCTGAAGTCTACAAATGTGAACTTTGTGGTAATATTGTACAGGTAATGCATGGCGGTGAAGGCGAATTGGTCTGCTGCGGACAACCCATGGTCAATCTAAAAGCGAACACGGTTGATGCAGCAAAGGAAAAGCATGTACCGGTCGTCGAAAAAGTTGATGGGGGTGTGAAAGTCAAAGTCGGTGATGTTCCCCATCCCATGGAAGCAAAGCATTACATCGAATGGATTGAAGTCCTTGCAAACGGCAAGTCCTATGTTCAGTTTCTGAACGATGGTGATGTTCCCGAAGCTGTTTTCAACCTGGATGCAGCTGCGGTTGCAGCACGGGCTTATTGCAACCTGCATGGTCTTTGGAAAGGATAATGAAACATGTTGACAGAGAAAGTTCAAAACGCTCTGAATGATCAGTTTAATGCAGAGCTCTATTCATCCTATCTTTATCTTTCCATGCACGCCTATTTCAAATCCATCAACCTGGATGGGTTTGCAAACTGGATGTATCAGCAGGCAAAAGAAGAACTCCTGCACGCAATGAAATTTTATAATTTCATCAACCAGAGAGGCGGCAGGGCCAGGACAGCGGCTGTGGCCGAACCCCCTTCGGAATGGGATTCGCCGCTGGCTGTATTCGAAGAAACCCTTGCTCATGAACAAAAAGTTACCGGCCTGATTAACGATCTGGTTGAAGTTGCAAACAAAGCACGTGATCACGCCACACAAATATTTTTACAATGGTTCGTGACGGAACAGATAGAGGAAGAAGAAAGCGCCGGTGGTGTGCTCGAACAACTGAAACTCATGCAGGGTCATGCAGGCGGACTGTTCATGATTGACCGCGAACTGGAAAAAAGAACCAGCCCTACGGGGATGACTGAACTGGAGTGATGCTTGCAGCAATAAGCTATTAGCTGTAAGCATTGAGCTTGCTTACAGCTAATGGCTAAGGGCTGATAAAAAGGAGGTGATCCATATGACCAGCTGGAAATGTTCAAAATGTGGATACACGCTCGAATCCGACACGCACCCGAATGAATGCCCGTCATGCAAGGAAAAATGTGAGTTCCTGGACAACACGTGTTATACACCCGATTGTCAATACGATGGAACGGACAAGCGGATCGGATAATTGAAGGGTTCAAGGGGCCGAGGGTGATACAAGGGTTCGAGGGTGGCTGACAGTTACAAGCGGACAGCAGCATTCCAGCTTCCGAGCATCCTAGCGTCCCAGCATAACATTAAAAAATAAGCGGCTTTGCCGCGTTTGATAAAATTGTGAAACAATTTTATTTGGAGAACTAAAATGGGAAAAGTACTCGTTGTTTATGCCACACGAACCGGTGAAACAGAACGGATCGCAAACCTTATTGCCGAGGGAATACGTATGGAGGGCAGTGAGGCCATTGTAAAAAACGTGAAAGAAGTGAAAACCGAAGCAGATCTCCAGGGGTATGATGGATATGTTTTCGGATCCGCAACCTACCACGGCGACATGATGCAGGGGATGAAAACCATGCTCTTTCTGGCTGAAAAGGCAGGGCTCGAAAACAAGGTCGCTGGTTCGTTCGGTGCTTTTGGCTGGAGCGGTGAAGCACCGGACAGGATTTTTGGAACCATGGAAAACATCTTTCAGATGGATATGGTTTCAGGACCCATGCGCCTGAAAAACAGCACCTTAGGGGGTGGCGTTCAGATGGCACAGGATTACGGAAAGCAGATAGCTTCAAAACTATAAACGACTACCCATAAGCGGCTTCAACCAAGAGGTACAGAGGAAGAAGAAGCGAAAAAACAGGAGGTGACCATGTCTACACCACAGCATTGTCCAGGCTATGAACAGTTCAAGACCCTGAAATCGTTTGAGTGCAAGTGCCCATCCTGCGGCGAGACCAAGGAAATCTTTTCGGATGAATTCGATAAAACCCATCGCTGTCAGGGTTGCGGTGAGGAAATTGATTTCACTCAATGTACACTATCAGGCGGTGAGTAGATCTATTATAGGAGTAGCTGATGCGCATAAAAAAGTGGGTAATCGGTATTATTCTCAGTGTTTTCATTTCAACCATCGTTTTGGCCGTAGAAAACAAAGGAGCGGAAAAAATACAGATCGATGCCGGCTCCAGGGGTGCGGTCCCTTTCATGCACCGTCTCCATCAAGACAGGCTTGGCGACTGCAATATCTGTCACAGCATGTTTCCACAGGAGCCGCAATCTCTGGCCGGGCTTAAGAAAAGCGGACAGATGAAGCCCAAGGATGTCATGAACAAGCTGTGCATCAAGTGCCACAAGGCAGAAAAAAACGCAGGGAACAATGCCGGCCCCACGACATGCTCAAAATGTCATATTCGATAATACTTAAAAGTTACAACGGTGGATGGTTCCCATGCTGGTGATAGGTCTACAGGGAAGCCCAAAAAAGAACGGCAGTTCCGACTTTCTTTTGAAACGCTTCCTGGGAGAAGTCGAAAAAATGGGTGTCGAAGTTCAAATGCTTGACATCCCCCGAATGAACATCCGACCCTGCATCGGTTGCGGTCATTGTGAGAAAAAGGGTTTTTGCGTCATCGATGACGACGACATGGCTACGTCCGTCTATCCGTTACTGCGCAAAGCCCAGGTGGTGGTTGCCGCATCACCTGTATTCTTTTACAGCGTGACATCGCAGTTGAAAGCACTCATCGACAGGACCCAGGCTCTCTGGTCACGCAAATACCGTTTCCATCTGTCCGATCCCCTGTCAACAACCCGTAAGGGATTTTTTCTCTCCATGGGCGGCAGCCGTGGGAAAAAGCTCTTTGACGGCATCCATCTCGTAGCGACCTATTTTTTTGATGCCATTGACGCCGACGTCAGCGGAAGCCTGACCTACCCAGGCATCGAAACCGCCGCCGATTTTCAAAAAAAGCCGGATCTGAATCAAGAAATTTCCAAGACCGCTCATGCCTTGATGTCATCTTTGCTCGAACGCAAACGGATTCTGTTCCTCGGCAAACACGATGACATCAGGATCCAGATGGCCGGTGCCCTGACACAGTATCACGCCGGAAGTCGCTTTCATGTCGTGACATCCGGAAATGATCCTGCCCAGGCAACGCATCCCGGTGTCGTGGAAGCCATGGCGGAGATCGGAATCGACATGGCTTTCTATCAGCCCCCATCCCGATCCAAGACCATACAGGAATATCATCCGGACATCATCGTTACCATGGGCAACGATATTGAAATCCCCGCAATTCCCAATGTCACGACATCGGTTTGGAACCTGCCCGATTCCCGGCATGCGTCTTTTGAATTGATTGTGCAACTTCGTGAGCGGATACGTGAAAACGTCATCAGAATGACAACAGACAGATAGAAGGAGGTAATCATGGCAAACCCGGAAGAGATGTACCAGTGCCAGACTGTTAACTGCGGGTATATATACAATCCCGACAAGGGAGATCGAAAAGGCAAGATTCCTAAGGGAACTCAGTTTGGGGATCTTCCGGAGGACTGGAAATGTCCGGTCTGCGGTGCGGGTAAGAAAATGTTCAAACCCCTTGTGGGACCGGGGTCTGCCCTTGAAGATGATTAGCACCAATATTTAGTAGATATCCGGATTCAAATTCAGCGCCGGTCCATTGCATTCAAATCCCGATAAGAGTTAATGTTATACACATTCAGGGTGTGATAAATTCTGAATCCGAATGTCGAAATACAAAACAAATCCAAATATTAAATGCTCAAATGACTCAAACATAGTGCGTGAACTTGTGTGGCAAGGTCTTGTTTCGATCATTCGAATTTGGATCATTACTTGATAAAAAACGAATGCTGATCTATAAAATGGACCTGTAAGACAATTTAATGAACCCCCTAATAAAGGAGAAAAGAAATGGATAAGTATGTATGTACGCTTTGTGGTTATGTCTATGACCCTGCCGAAGGAGATCCGGACAACGGTGTCGCAGCCGGAACCAAATGGGAAGATGTGCCGGATGATTGGGAATGCCCGGTTTGTGGCGCAAGCAAAGATGATTTTGAGAAGGAATAATAAATTCGCCTGAGGCGAATTTATGAAGCGCGGCTGCGCCGCTCCATAACATTTACGCCTTTAAAATTAATCCATAACAGGAGACGGTACCATGATACCGGTTGAAATATCAAAAAATGTTTATGATGTAGGCGTCATGGATTGGAATATTCGTGATTTTCACGGTTATTCCACCCATGCCGGAACCACGTACAATGCTTTTCTCGTCCTGGATGAAAAGGTTGCGCTCATCGATACGGTGAAAGCGCCGTTTTGTGATCAGTTGCTGGATAACATTTCAAAAGTTATCGACCCCAGAAAAATTGATATGGTCATCAGCAACCATACCGAAATGGACCACTCAGGAAGCCTGCCGCGTGTTATGCACCGTATCGGTGAAGACAAGCCCCTGTACTGCTCTACAATGGGTGCCAAGAATCTGGCCCTGCATTATCCGCAGGCATGGAATTTTCATCCTGTAAAAAGCGGTCAGGAGGTCAGCCTCGGTGCCAAGACATTTACGTTTCTCGAAACACGGATGGTACACTGGCCGGACAGTATGTTCACCTATCTGAAAGAAGATAAAATCCTCTTTTCCAGTGACGGGTTTGGTCAGCATTATGCCAGTTTTGAAAAATTTGACGACCTGGTGGGTGAAGATGTCATGTATCAGGCAAAAAAATATTTTGCCAACATCCTGCTGCTTTATGCACCGAGAATTCTCAAGTTGATCGAGCAGGTGCAGTCCCTGGGGCTTGAAATCGAAATGATCTGCCCGGATCATGGGATCATCTGGCGTAAAAATCCCGGCAAAATCATCGATGCTTACGTCAAGTGGAGCCAGCCGACAACAGAAAAAAAAGCGGTGGTGGTTTACGACACCATGTGGAACAGCACTAAAATGATGGCCGAAGCCATCGCAGCCGGCATCTCCAGCCAGGGCGTTACCGTCGTTCCCATGCACATTCGAAGTTCTCATCGCAGCGACATTATGACCGAAGTTCTGGATGCAAAAGCGGTCGTCGTAGGTTCACCCACACTGAACAACCAGATGTTTCCAACGGTGGCCGATTTTTTAACCTACATGAAGGGACTGAAGCCCACAGATAAAATCGGGGGTGTGTTTGGATCCTATGGCTGGAGTGGTGAGTCCGTCAAAATGGTTCAAGCCGAACTGGAAGCCATGAACTTTGATGTCATTGACCCGGGTATCAAAATTCAGTACATCCCGGATACGGATGGTTTGTCGGCATGTTACGATTACGGTCAAAAAATCGCCCGGGCAGTCATCGGATAGGCCCTCATGAAACAACCAACTGTGGACATCGGTGCATGCAACCTCTGCGAAGGATGTATCGAGGTCTGTCCGTCTGTTTTTTTTATCAACCACATGGGTTATATTGAAGTTGCCGAGCTGGCTGTATATCCTGAATCCATGGTTGACGAAGCCATCAAATACTGTCCCGAAGATTGTATTTCATGGGAGGAGCTATCGAAATGAAAAAAATCGCCTTGTTTGCCTTTAATGGCGATCCCATGTGCTTTATCCATGTACTGCTGAATGCTCTGGATATGCATGCCAATGGCGTGGAAACAAAAATTGTCCTGGAAGGTACCGCCACCCAATTGATAACCGAACTTGACAAAACCGGCCATCCATTACATCCACTCTGGGAAAAAGCGCGCCAACAGGATCTTATCGATGGTGTGTGCAAGGCCTGTTCCAACAAAGTGGGAACCCTTGCCGCAGCAAAAGATCTGAATCTCAACCTGCTGGATGAAATGAGCGGTCATCCCAGCATGGCCCGTTACATGGCCGAGGGGTTTGAGGTGATAACGTTTTAGGAAATGAAAGCCATAAGCCTTAAGCTGTAAGCAGCTTATTGCTTATGGTACCCTTCAACCCTGCCCTAACCCTAAAACCCTCGAACCCTCTAATTATGCCCTACCGCCAACTCAAAAAGGAAGTTTTCAATCTCCTCATTCGTGATGATTTTTCAGACAGTCTTGTCCAGCTATCCCGTCTACCGGGGAGACAGGTCGTCAATCCTCTTTTTTCCTTTCTCTACCATGCAGACGAAATCGTCCGCTGGCACGCCGTTTCTGCCATGGGCGTGGTCACTGCGGGGCTTGCAGAGAAAAACATGGAATCGGCACGCATCATCATGCGGCGTCTGATATGGAACCTGAACGATGAATCCGGTGGAATCGGGTGGGGATCTCCGGAAAGCCATGGGAGATATCATGGCCCGCAGTGATCTCATGGCCCGGGAGTTTTCTAAAATCCTCATTTCCTACATCCTGCCGCATGGCAATTTTCTGGAACACGACATCCTCCAAAGAGGATTGCTCTGGGGACTTCATCGCTTGAGCAAAGCAAAGCCTGGGCTAACTTGCAGCACAGCACCTTTTGTCCGCCCTTTTTTAGCATCAAAAGACCCTTTTCATAGAGGCCTGGCAATCTGTTTTGCAGAGACGGTGCGTGATTCCAGCGCCATCCCCTATCTAGAAAAACTTATCCGGGACGACACACTGATTTCAATTTACAGTGATTTCCGGATGACCTCCCACAAAGTGGCGAGCCTGGCTGCTTCCGCCATTTCAGCCATCGAACAGAATTCCTTATTTCCGGACACCTCTTGCTAATTGGCCAATAATTGAGTATGCAGTAACATAGATTTCTACCATGCAGATAAATAGGAAAAACACATGAATGAAGCCCCTTCCAAACAGTCTATTCTTATTAAATTTTTCCCGTTCATGCTGTGGCTCAAGGGATATGGTCCTTCCTTTTTAAAAAAAGACGCCCTGGCAGGCCTGACGGTGGCGGCAGTCTTGATTCCTCAGTCCATGGCATATGCCATCCTGGCAGGATTGCCACCGGTGTATGGGCTTTATGCGGCGGTCAGCGCACCTTTGATAGGGGCCTTGTGGGGAAGTTTGCGCCAGCTTGCAACGGGGCCCATTGCCATCATGAGCCTGCTGGTCCTGACGACCCTCAGCCCCATGGCAGAACCGGGCAGTCCGGAATTTATCGAACTGGCATTTCTTTTGGCACTTCTTGTGGGTATCATATACATGTGCATCGGCCTGTTCCGGCTGGGTGAAATCATGTCTTTCATATCCCATTCCGCCGTCAAAGGATTTACAGCAGCTGCAGCACTGATCATTATCGCTACCCAGCTTCCCAATTTTCTGGGACTCTCTGTGGCACGACATGAATATATATTTCAGCAGCTCATGGATATCGTAACCAGCCTGCCCGATCTCCATCCCCTGACCATGGCCATCGGCATCACCGCATTTGTCGTCATATACGGCGTCAAACGAATCCGGCCTGCCTTCCCCGCCAGTATTGCAGCTCTCGTACTGACGACTGTCGCCGTCTTTGTCTTTAAATTAAATCAGAGCGGGGTGGCCATTGTCGGTGAAATTCAGGGAGGGCTGCCGGTTCCCCATCTGCATATCTTCGATATCGGCGTCATTTCCTCTCTCATTGGTCCGGCTACGGTGATTGCATTGGTCAGTTTCGCCGAAACCTACTCGGTGGGCAAAGCGATTTCATCCGAAACCAAACAGAAGCTGGATGTGGATCAGGAATTTATCGGCCAGGGTCTTGCCAATCTTATCGGATCATTTTTTCAATCCTATCCGGTGAGCGGCTCCTTTTCGAGAACGGCTATCAATTTCACTTCCGGTGCCAAAACCGGCATCTCCAGTGCGATTTCGAGCCTGGCCGTCATTGTCTCGCTCCTGTTCCTGACACCGATTTTTACCTACATCCCCAAAGCCGCACTGGCTGCCCTGGTTATCAGTGCTGTCCTGATTCTTTTTCATCCCAAGGGCGTATTCAAGCTGTGGAAAATGAATCGGCATGACGGTATCGTGGCCATAACGGTTTTCATCATGTCTCTCATAGCCAAACCGGACTACGCACTGCTCATGGGCGTCTTGATGTCGTTGATATTTTTTCTCTGGAAAACCATGCATCCAAGTATCATGCGGATTACCAAGGATCCGTATCTGAACATGTTCGTGGATGCGGATTTGTACGAAAAGCCTTCCTGCCCGCAGATCCTGCATCTCCGTTCCGATAACGTGATCTACTTTGCCAACGCAGAATACACCATCGAAAATATCCTGACGAAATTGGATACCGCCGAGACCCCTGTCAAATATCTGCTCCTGGATCTCCAGGCCATGGGATTTATCGATATCACCGGCATCGATGAACTGCGTACGCTTATGGATGAAACAAAACTGAGAAAAATCCAGGTGGCCTTTATGGGACTTAATCAGGAGGTCATGGAAACATTCAAGAACTCGTCCTTTATCAAGAAAATTGAGCCTGACCTTCTCATCGAAAATCGTGGGTTAGCCATTACCGTTCTCTTTAAACAGCTGGACCATCTGTATTGCAAAAACCAGTGCCCTTATGCCCTGTTCAACGAATGTCCCGAAGTTAAAGGAAAGCAGCATCCAGACAGTGCCTATGGGATAGACGACAACTGTTAGCCTGAACAGTTAATCATCAATAACTTTTGCCCATTCCACGTCAACCAAAAGGGTCTCGTCTGAGATAACGTAATCACCACTTTTCGGCAGTGATCAATAATCCAAGGAGGACCATG
>CAWKCS010000035.1:0-127053 GCA_963848165.1 uncultured delta proteobacterium
GGGTCAGCAGCGCGTGGCCGGGGTAGCTGTGGGGCAGGAGGCTGACGACCTCGACCACACCGGCCCGGCCGGGCTCGGCCGGTGCCCACGTTTCGGGATCGCGCATGATGACATCGGCGAAGTTGGGCGGGTGGAAGAACCCGGCGTCGCACTCGAAGTAGACGCTGCCGATCTGCTCGACCATGCCGTAGAAGTCGTCGCACGCGGGATGCCGAACGTCGCCCAGGGTACGGTTGAAGGCGGCTTCGACACCGATCGTCGATCAGCTTCTTCCAGCCCCCCTGTGGATCAGGGTCGTCGGTCCAGGTCGACCCCGTCCTCCTTGAGCGGCCCCATCAGGTGGTGCCAGACCATGAACGTGAAGCCGAAGAAGAGGGGCCCGTCCCGGTGTCGCTCCAGCTAGTCGCGATCTCGCTTCGTCGAGCCGCATGTCGTCGAGGGCGAAGAGGCGGTGGCCGAAGGGCATCATGCCCAGGATGCCGGCCGCTCGAGCGCTGAAGCTGCGCCGGTCGCGGATGATGCCGGCGTGGTCGATGATGAGCATCGGCCGTCGGGCCTTGCCCAGGTACGGCGTCACGATGCTCGACAAGGCCTTCGTTTGCAGCTTGGCCGTCTCGACATCGAGGTAGATGCCACTGGGTGTCTGGCCGGTGGTGCCGCTCGAGGTCATGACCTTGAAGACATCGTCTTCGGGCACGGACCTGAGCTCCAGCGACTTGAACAACGCCGCCGGGATGTAGGGCACCGAAGCGACCCCGCCGTCACCCGCTCGACGGCCCCGGTACCCGGGCTCTGCCACGCCGCGAGGATGCGTGCATAGGGCTGGCGGCCCTCCCGGTGCACCTCGGTCAGATGCTGAAGGCCGGCCAGCATGGCCGGCTCCTTGACGCTGGCTGGCACCGAGTACTGCTCGGCCGCCAGCAGCTGTGCTAGTCCCTGGTCCATCGCTGACCTGCTTGTAGTCGATCTTGCCGGAGCTCGAGACCGGGATGTCGGCGACCCGCTGCAGCTTCAGGCCGCTGCGGTGCAGGCGCAGGCGACGACTCGGCGTTTCCTCAGTTCGGCCAGGGACGCCTCGCTGCCGAAAGCGCAGTAGCACATCACGGAGTCAGGGCCGGCCACCACCGCCGCGGGTCCCGATCGCGAGCAGGGCCTCGACCTCGTCGAGGCTGACGCGATGACCGAAGACCTTGGCGATGCGCTTCTCACGACCGACCAGGTAACAGGTAGCCATCCTCGTCGAGGTAGCCGATGTCTCCGGTGTGGAGTGTGCCCTGCAGCTCGTCGCCCAGGCCGAGGTCATCGCGCCGCTGTTGGCATACCCGAGCATCACGTTGGGGCCTTCGTAGATGACCTCACCGGCTGCGCGGGTCAGCGGCCTTGCGGTCTGCCGCAGGCTCGATGCGCAGGCGGCCACCGGGGATGGCCACGCCGGCCGATCCGATCTTGTGCGGCCAGCTCGCGGGGGGGACGTAGGCGATGCGAGCGGTCGCCTCGGTCTGCCCGTACATGACATAGAAACGACCGACCGCGGCCCGACATGTACCCGGCGTAGACCGCGGTCAGCTCCGGCTCGAGCGCCCCACCGGCCTGCTGCATGCTGGTCAGGCTGGGAAGGTCCATGTCGCGGAAGCCGAGCCGCTCGAGGATGCGGTACGAGAACGGCACGCCCGCGAGGCTGGTGCAGCCGTGGTCGCGAAAGGCCTCCCAGAACGTCGGCTGGATGAAGCCCTCGTCGGTGACCACGACCGCCGCGCCGGCCAGCCAGTGGCTGTGCACCACCGAGAGGCCGAAGGTGTAGTGCAGTGGCAGCGAGGTGATGGGCCGCTCATCGGGCGTGAGCTCCAGGTAGCGAGCGATGGCCTCGGCATTGGACATGACGTTCGCGACGTGAGCCGCACGAACTTGCGGCTGCCGGTCGTGCCCGACGTGCTCAGCAGCACGGCCAGCTCCGGATGGATGACGGCCTCGTCGACGAACAGGCCGCTGGTCAGCTCACCGCCCGCCAGTTGCTCGACCTCGCCCGGGGCCAGCCCTTCCGGCTCGAGTGCAGCCCCGGTCCCGTCCGGGCGAGCGACCCAGTCGGGCCGGTACGCCGCCAGGACCGGGAGGTGGCTGCCCATCGGGACCGAGCCATCGAGCAGCGCGATGGCGTGCCCGGCTCGCAGTGCCGCCGCATAGACGATCGCTGAGAAGGTGTCGTTGCGGCAAAGCAGGAAGCCAAGGCGCTTGCCATCGCCCAGCCCGCGAGCCACATCGTCGGCCCGCGCCAGGAGCTCCCGGTACGAAGTCGTCTCGCCGCTGTCCGCTTCGATCAAGGCCGGAGCATCCGAGCGGGTGAGGCCCAGCACGGTCATACGACCATCGCGCCATCGATGCCGATGACTTGGCCGGTCACATAGGCCGCCAGATCGCTGGCGAGGAAGAGCACCACATCGGCAACGTCCTGCGGCTGGCCCACCCGGCCCATGCCGATGCTGGCCACACGTTCCGCGAAGAGCTCCTCGGTCAGGGCCCGCGTAAGGTCGGTGTCGATGAACCCGGGTGCGATGGCGTTGACGCGGATGCCGAACGGCGCCAGCTCCTTGGCGGCGGCCTTGGACGCGCCGATGACGGCGGCCTTGGCTCCGGCGTAGACGACCTCGCCGGCGTTCCCGTACACACCCATGATCGAGGAGCTGTTGATGATCGAGCCCGATGCGTGGCGACGCATCAGCCGGGCAGCCAGCTGCATGTTGCGGACGATGGCCAGGGCGTCGGTGTCGTACGTATCGACGATAGAGTCCTCGGAGATTGCCCATCAGCGCGTCGTCGACGATGCCGGCGTTGTTGGCCAGGATGTCGAGCCGTCCGTAGGTCCCGTGGATGGTCGCGTAGGCCGCCTTGATGGCGCCCGGGTCGCGCTGATCGGCGACGATGCCGATGCACTCGGTGCCGTAGCGTTCCGTCAGCTCGGTGGCCAGCGGGCCGGTGCGCCTCAAACTGGAGCGTCCATTGACGACGACCGCCGCTCCATGGACCGCGAGTGTCTCAGCGATGGCTCGTCCGATGCCTCGCGTCGAGCCGGTGACGTACGCCACCTTGCCGTCAAGGTTCAAGGGTGACGGCATGTTCTCGGTGAGGATGCGGCGGATCTCTGGGTAGTCGCTCATAGCGATCACGTCGTCGGTGTCGATCATGATGCCGAAGGTCGCCTCGAGCGCGGCCACGAGCTGCATGTGCGCGACCGAGTCCCACTCGGTCGTTTCTCCGTATGCGATCGAAGGGACATCGGTTGATTCCGGGAGCGCCAGGCCATCACGGATGGCCAGATCGAGGCGCGTTGTCTCGGACATTGATCAAGGCTCCTAGGTGTTCGCGCGGCGGTCGTTCGTGACGAGGCCGGCGGGGAACGGTGACGGGGTGCGCATCATCTAACAGATTTGCCGATGCTGGTGCCAGCGCCGGGGATGGCGAGTGGCGCAGCGGGGCTTGGAGGCAACACAAACCCATCCATCCGGCCCTGTCTACGGGTGTCCGGGTCGTGGCCGGATCGGCGCCGGCGTACCTACAGGGCCCAGAGTCGGATACGCTCGGGCACTCGTTCGGGCGCGATGGCCGACTTCACGTCGATGAGCACGCCACCATCCCTGAGGCGCTCGAACATCCAGTCCTCGCCTTCGTCGAGATACGCCCGGTGCGGCACGGCCAGCACGAGGGCGTCAAGGTCGATCAGTCGGTCGAGCGGCTCAAGGTCGATGCCGTACTCCGCGGTCGACTCTTCCGCCGCGGCATGCGCATCGTGCACCAGCGGTTCGATGCCGAACTGCCGGAGGGTCTCGATGATGTCCGGCACGCGGCTGTTGCGCAGGTCGGAGACGTTCTCCTTGAAGGTCAGCCCCAGGACCCCGACCCGGGCGCCGCTCGACGCGGCAGTCCGGCCTCGATGAGCAGCTTCACACGTGCGTCGCGACGTACTCGCCCATGCCGTCGTTGATGCGCCGTCCGGCCAGGATGACCTCGGGGTGGTAGCCCAGCTGCTCCGCGCGCGAGTGTCAGGTAGTAGGGGTCGACGCCGATGCAGTGCCCGCCGACCAGCCCGGGCGTGAAGGGCAGGAAGTTCCACTTGGTGCCCGCCGCCGCGAGCACGTCAGCGGTGCGGATGCCGAGGCGGTCGAAGATCAGGGCGAGCTCGTTCATCAGCGCGATGTTGAGGTCGCGCTGCGTGTTCTCGATGACCTTGGCGGCCTCGGCGACCTTGATGCTCGGGGCCCGGTGGACGCCGGCCGGGATGATCCGCCGTACACCGCCGCCACGCGCTCCAGCGTGTCGGCGTCCTGGCCCGACGACGACCTTGATGATGCGTCCGATGGTGTGCTCGCGGTCGCCGGGGTTGATGCGCTCCGGCGAGTAGCCGAGGGCGAAATCCCGTCCGGCACGCAGGCCGGACGCTCCTTCGAGGATGGGCCGCAGATCTCCTCGGTGACGCCCGGGTAGACGGTCGACTCGAAGACCACGACCGCGCCGGGCTCGAGGACCTTACCGACGGTGCGCGGACGCACCAGAAGGGCCGAGAAGTCCGGCCGGTTGTCGATGTCGACCGGAGTGGGCACAGCCACCACGAAGAAGGTCCGCCCACCTAGGTCATCGGTGGACGAGCGTCAAGCCGAAGCGACGATAGGCCAACGCCTCGGACGCGACCTCTCCTGTGCGGTCGGTTCCACCGCTGCAGCTCGGCGACCTTGTCGGCATCGATGTCGAACCCCACCACGTCCTCGAAGTGACGTGCGAAAGCCAGGGCGACCGGCAGCCCCACGTAGCCGAGCCCGATGACCGCGATGCGCTCATCCATCCCTACTCCTTCGTCGACGAGGTGTCGTCTCAAGCGAGGTTCGCGTGGTCATGATGAGCGATTGACCCGTGAACGTCGAAGCGCTCCTCGGCCATGGCACGGCTCGACGCCCCAGCGGGCCAGCGGGCCGGATCCCCGGCAATCTCGACCATGCGAGCCGCGAGGGCAGGAGCGTCCTTGACGGGCACGAGGTATCCGTTCTGACCCTGGACGACCGTGTCCCGGCAGCCCGGCGCGTCGGTGGTCAGCACAGCCCGGCCCATGCTCATCGCCTCGAGCACGGACCGGGGCATCCCTTCCCGGTAAGACGGCAGTACGCAGACGTGGGCCCGCGAGCGCCGGTCGGACATCATCGGCGCTGCCCAGGTATTCGACGACGCCCTCATCCGCCAGGCCGCCACCTCGTCCTCGCTGACGGCACTGGGGTTGGGGTCCATGGGGCCGAGAAGCCGGAAGCGTGCCGCGGGCCGGCTCCGATAGGCCATGCCCGCGGCGGCCACGTACTCGCGTACGCCCTTGTCTGCGAGCAGTCGGCCGACCATCAGGAAGGTCACCGGGGGTGGCGGCAGTGGGTGTCCGGGTACTGCTCTAGGTCCACCCCGGAGCCGTCGATGTGTACGGTCCGATTGCGCCCTCCGACCAGGCCCAGGTCGCGGAACAGCGCCTCGTCGTCGTCGTTCTGGAAGAACACGACCTGCGCCTCCCGGAGGGCCACTCGATAGAGCAGCCGAAGCAGCTGCGACAGCACTCGGCGGGCCAGGCTTGCTCCGCCACCGAGCGCCGACCCGACGCCGGTGATCATGGCCGAACGCAGTGGCACGCCGGCCAGGCGTGCAGCCATCAAGCCGTAGACCACCGGCTTGGGGGCGTAGACCAGGACCACGTCCGCTCGCCAGGATCTGAACGTGCGCGTCAGGTACGCGACCGTCTGCGCGTCACGGACGGGGTTCAGGCCGGCGCGTGACATGGGCACGGTGGTGTAGGCGACACCATCGGCGGCCAGCTCGGCGCGCACCTCCGGGTCGTCCTCCGGCCCCACGGCCAGGACCGCGTGCCCGGCCTCGGCCATGTCTCGAAGCATGGACCCGCGGAACCTGGTGAGGGAACCTGCGATCGGCCCCACGACGACGATCCTCATGGCAGCAGCGACACGATGTTGGCGAGTGACAGACGGGGGACCTCAGGCGGTGGCTCGACGGTTCTGGCTCGGGGGCTCACCGTCACAAATCGTTCGCATAGCAGCGGCACCGGGCGCGTATCCTGCAGACGTTGGCGTCGAGGTCATCAGCATGGTGATACCGTCGGCGCGATGTCAGAGCCTGAACCCGAGCAAGTCCTGCGCGAGCCGACGTTTGCCCTGACCCTCGACACCGAGTTGATCTGGGGCAGCTTCGACCACACCTCACCCGTAGCCTTCGAGCGCTCATACCCTGATATCCGGGGAACCATCGAGGCCATCCTGCGCTTGTTGGAGCGGTACGAGCTGGCGGCGACCTGGGCGGTGATCGGTCACCTCTTCCTCGAATCGTGCAGCCGCGATGAGCGAGGCGTGGCCCATCCGGAGCTCGTGCATCCGGCGCAGTCGTGGCGGCCCGGAGACTGGTATGACGCCGACCCGTGCACGGATCGGGAACGTGACCCACTGTGGTACGGACGTGACGTGCTGGACCTCTTGCAGGGGGCGAGCGTGCCCCAGGAAATTGACTGCCACTCCTTCGCTCACGCCCTCTATGGCGATCCAGCCTTCACCCGTGAGGCCGCTGTGGCGGACTTGTCCGCATGCGTCGCAGTCGCAAGGGAGCGCGGCATCGAGCTACGCAGCCTGGTCTTCCCGCGCAACTCGGAAGGTTGCATCATGTTCTGCAGGAGCACGGCTTCCGGGCGTTTCGCGGCGCGGTGGGCCTGGCGCTCGTGCCGATGCCGGCTACTCGGATATCGAACAAATCGAGCAGATCGAAACCGAAGATCGTATGGTTGTGGTGCCTTCTCCACGGCAGGTATCGCGGAAAAACCCCAAGCCGTTCAACAAACATCAATTTACTTATGATTCCCAACACGATTGTTACTTGTGCCCGGAAGGTCATTGTCTATTCTTTCGGCATTACAATAACAAAGAAAAGACCAAGCGCGATTACCGGATCGAAAAACCTGCGCTGTGTCGTGCCTGTAAAAACTTCGGTACTTGTACAAGTTCAAAACAAGGCCGGACCATTGTACGCCACATCAACGAAGAACTCAGAGAGAAAATCGAGGCGCGTTATTGTCAACCCGAAGGCCGGGATATTTACCGACGTCGGAAAGAACTGGTGGAACATCCGTTTGGGTACATCAAAAAAAACATCGCTTTTCGGCAATTTTCTCTTCGCGGTCGGCAGGGGGCTCAAGCAGAAGCATCCATTGTGGCGACCTGTTTTAATTTGACGCGAATGATCAGCCTACTGGGTGGTGTTCAGATGTTTGTTGCTAAGCTTTCAACAGCTTAGATCCACCCGGTGTTCCTTAACAGCCGGTGGACTAACTAAAATCCAGTTGGCATCCGTTGAAATTGCTGAAGGCCCTTTTTTAAAGTTCAGCAACCTTAATTATGATTGTCAAAGAGCTATTTATACCGCCGAGGCTTCAGTTGTGACACAGCCTCTTTCGCGGGAATGACGCTAAAGGACGATGAATGGCTTTTTATGTGTTCATTATAATTATTGAATTACAATCAAACGGTTGGAAAGGAGCACATCATGATGAGAAGAATTTTGGTTTTGGTGACAATGCTGGTTTTTATGGTGGGGACGTGGTCCGTGGGTTTTGCCGGGGACATGGAAATCCTGGGAGTGACCTTTCCAGGAGAAAAGGTGATCGAGGGTAAAACACTGATACTGAACGGGGTTGCCTACCGCAAGGCACTCGTGGTGGTCAAGGTTTTTGTCCAAGGTCTCTATCTGGAAAAACCGACCCAGGATGCGGATGAAGTGATCAATTCCGAACAGGTGAAATATTTGCTAACTCACTATCTCACCAACAAAGCAACTGTCAAAAAACTCCAGGAAGGCGTTATAGAAGCCATGCAAGAATGTAATCCAGCGGAACTGGTGGCAGCCAACAAGGCCGATGTCGACCGGTATGTGTCATGGATGGACAAGGATATGGCTCCTGGTTTAACAGCGGAATCGACCTACGTGCCTGGCAAAGGCCTCATGTATAGGTACCAGGGAGTGATGAAGGGCACGATTACCGGATCTGAATTCATGAAAATGTATTATCGCATGAGTGTCGGAGAGAATGCTCAAGAACGGATACGCAAGGGTTTGTTGGGGCAATAAAGGGTCCGAGGTTTCGAGGGTGCCAGGGAGGGGCATAGGGGAAAAGCCTTTAACTCAACTTTCGGGGTTGAGCGAACACGAAATGAATAATCCCCTGGCGCTTTGCGAACTCGCCGCAAGGTTTCCTAACATCAGCGCCGGCCACAAGGTAAAACAGGCTTGGTGGCCAAATGATCATGTTTTCATACTGGATTTTCATTGTCATGCGCTGATGTAAGGAGCCCTAAGCGGCTCAAACAGCGCAAATCGCCATTGGATCACCCATTTCGCTTCATCGATTGTGAAACCCGTAAGTTGAGCTGTAAGCGATAAACTGATCATGGCTTATCGCTTACAGCTTATGGCTTATAGCTACAAAGACTGCGATGTCTTAACCGGATTCTCCTTCAGATACTCCAGGCGGTTCAAGCCATTGATATAGGCCTTGGCGCTTGCGATAATAATGTCGGCATCCGACCCTCTGCCAAGGGCCACCAGACCGTTCTCCCGCAACCGCACGGTAACCTCTCCCATTGCATCCGTACCACCCGTCAAGGCGCTGACCGAAAACCTGCGCAGTTCCGATGCGGTTCCCGTGAGTTTGGCAATGGTATTGAATGCCGAGTCGATGGGGCCGTTGCCGTAGCCTGCGCCCGTGATGGACCGGCCGTTGATGGACAGCTTGACACTGGCCATGGGTATGATGGTGGTGCCGCTGTTGACATGCAGGTATTCCAGTTTGAAAATCTGTTCGGTACGCAGGATCTCTTCTGTGACCAGGGCTTCCAGGTCCTCATCCACGACGTGTTTCTTTTTGTCAGCCAACTCCTTGAAATGTTGAAATACGATTTTCAGTTCTGTTTCCGAAAGTTCGTATCCCAGATCTTTCAAGTGAGTGTAAAGGGCGTGCCGGCCGGAGTGTTTGCCGAGAACCAGACGATTTTTACTGAGTCCGATGGTTTCCGGCTTCATAATCTCATATGTCATGCGATTTTTGAGGAGTCCATCCTGGTGGATGCCGGCTTCATGGGCAAAGGCATTGGCACCCACGATGGCCTTGTTCGGCTGCACGATCATACCGGTAATCATGCTCACCAGACGACTGGTGGGATAAATCAGTTCAGTGTTGATACGGGTGGACAAGGCGTAAAAATTGGGGCGTGTTTTGACCGCCATGACAACCTCTTCGAGGGATGTATTGCCGGCTCTTTCGCCGATGCCGTTGATGGTAACTTCGGCTTGTCTGGCACCGGCATTGATGGCTGCCAGGGTGTTGGCGGTTGCCAGGCCCAGGTCATTGTGGCAGTGCACACTCAGTGTTGCCTTGTGAATGTTGGGCGTGTGATTCATGGTATACGTGATGAGGTCGGCAAACTCATCCGGAACTGCATATCCGACCGTGTCCGGCAGATTCACGGTTATAGCACCTGCTGCGATGGCGGCCTCAAAGACCTTGCAGAGGTAATCGCGGTCGCTTCGGGAACCGTCCTCGGCCGAAAACTCGATGTTATCTGTGAGCGTTGCTGCGTAGGTGACGGCATCTACAGCGGACTGAAGGACCTGGTCCCGGGTCATGCGCAGTTTGTATTCCAGGTGGATATCGGATGTGGCGATGAAAAGGTGGAGCCGGGGCTTGGCTGCATGCCGGATAGCCTGCCAGGCAAGATCGATGTCCTCCTTGGAAGTACGTGCCAGCGCGGCGACTTCCACTTTTTTGAGCCGTCCGGCTATGGCTGAAACAGCCTCGAAATCACCTTCGGATGCCGCCGGAAACCCGGCCTCCAATACATCGATACCGAGATTTTCCAGCTGAACCGCCAGACGCAGTTTTTCGCCGGTATTCATGCTTGCTCCGGGGGATTGTTCTCCGTCGCGCAGGGTCGTGTCGAATATTTTAATGATGTCGGTCATGGGTTATCTCCTGTCCCGGACAAGCCGGGAAAAATTTTTATCACGAAAACACGAAAGGACGAAATCACGAAAAGAATCATAATGCTTTCCTGATTTTGTTTTCATAGGCCAGTTTGTATTGAAAACTGTCCGCCAGCGCCTGCCAACTGGCTTCAATGATATCTTCTGATACGCCAATGGTGCTCCACAGGTGGTCCTGATCCCTGGATTCGATGAGAACACGTACCTTTGCGGCGGTACCGACCCGGCCGTCAATGACGCGAACCTTAAAATCCACCAACTGCATCATGTCGAGGTCCGGGTAGAATTTATCGAGGGCTTTTCGCAAGGCATTATCGAGGGCACTGACCGGGCCATAACCCTCTGCTGCCGTAATTTCCTGGTTTCCATCCACGGAAATCTTGACCGTGGCATGCGCGCTGCAGGGTTGATCCTTGTCTTTTTCGATGGTCACCCGAAAAGATTCCAAGTCGAACAGGGGGGTAAACTGTTCGGTCAATTTCTCGGCCAGAATTTTAAAGGACCCGTCGGCCACATCGAATTGATACCCCTCTTGTTCCAGTTCCTTTATCCGTGAAACGATGCGTTTGCTGTCAAAACCGTTGCCGTCCAGTTTCACACCAAATTCGGCCGCCTTGTATTCGATGTTGCTCTTCCCTGAAAGATCGGAGACAAGTACCCGCTGGGTATTGCCCACCAGTTCCGGGCGCATATGTTCATAGGCCCTGGGTATTTTCATGATAGCGTTTACATGAATCCCGCCTTTATGCGCAAAGGCGCTTTTCCCCACAAAGGGCCTCGATTTCAAGGGTACGAGGTTGGCTGTTTCAGACACGTAGCTGGACAGGGAGCGCAACCGGGAGAGGTTTTCTCTGGGGATGCACCGGGTATCCATTTTTTCACAAAGAATGGGTATAATGGATGTGAGGTCGGCATTTCCACAGCGTTCGCCATAACCGTTGATGGTACCCTGCACCATGGTCAGGCCTGAACGGACGGCTGTTATTGAATTGGCTACCGCAAGCCCGCAATCGTTATGAGCGTGGATGCCGAATTTAGGCTTCAGGTCGCCAACGGAAAACGAACTGTCTGTTTTGATGCGCTCGAATACTTCCTGAATACTTCTCTCGATCTCGAAGGGAAGCGTACCGCCGTTCGTGTCACAAAAAACGATGATGTCGGCGCCGGCCTTGATAGCCGTTGAAATCGTCAGGTAGGCGTATGCATTGTTATCTTTATAGCCATCGAAAAAATGTTCGGCATCATAGATGACTTCCTTGTGTTTGCTTTTGAGATATTCAATTGACTCGGATATCATGGCCAGGTTTTCGGGGAGCGTATTTTCCATGACCTTTTCAACGTGGAGATCCCAGGATTTTCCAAAGATGGTCATCACGGGGGCGTGGGTTTCAAGCAATGCATTCAGGTTTGCATCGTCTTCGGGTGAAATACCGGGTCTCCGCGTAGCGCCGAAGGCTGCCAGACGGGCTTGTTTGAATTTGACTCTTCGGGCCATATCAAAAAACTGAATATCCTTTGGATTGGATCCCGGCCATCCACCTTCGATATAGTGAATGCCCAGGTCATCCAGACGCTCAGCTATTTTGACTTTTTCGTCGGCGGAGAAGCTGATGTTTTCTCCCTGTGTCCCATCTCTCAAGGTTGTGTCATATAAGAAAATCGGTTCCATTGGCATCTTCCTACCTGGATAGTTTGCGGTTTTCAGGTCTTAGCGAGCGAACAGCCGCACCGGCCTGCCACATTTCGGATTTCTTGATTACATCGAGCTCTTTCTGGAGTTTTTCCCGATAGTCGGGCCGGCTGTTTTTGGCGAGTGTTCTGGCAACTTCTTTTCCGGAAACAACACTTTCGTATAATTCCGTAAAAACAGGGGCCACTGCATCACGGAATTTGGGGGCCCAGTCGAGGGCGCCTCTCTGAGCTGTCGTGCTGCAGTTGGCGAACATCCAGTCCATACCATTTTCAGCTACCAGGCGGATCAGGCTCTGGGTCAACTCCTCCACGGTTTCGTTGAAGGCTTCGCTGGGGCTGTGCCCATTTTTACGCAGGGTGTGGTATTGTGCTTCCATGACGCCGGCAAGACAACCCATAAGCACACCACGTTCGCCGGTGAGATCGCTGTAAACTTCATTTTGAAACGTTGTGGGGAACAGATAGCCGGACCCGATGGCGATGCCGGTTGCAAGAACGCGGTCTGTTGCCCGCCCGGTAAAGTCCTGATGGACCGCATAACTCGAATTGATGCCGCTTCCTTCCAGGAAATTGTTGCGTACACTCCTTCCGGATCCTTTGGGAGCCACCAGGATAACATCCACGTTTTTGGGTGGAACGATGTTTGTCTGATCTTTGAAGGCGATGGAAAATCCATGTGAGAAATAAAGTGCGTCGCCTTCATTCAGGCCCTTTTTAACCATCGGCCAGGTGGATACCTGACCGGCATCGGATAGCAAAAACTGCACCAGTGTGGCGCGTTGCGTTGCCTCTTCAATGGGAAAAAGAGTTTCACCCGGGACAAACCCATCGGAAACAGCACGGTCCCAGGAAGACGTTCCCTGGCGCTGCCCGATGATGACCTTCAGACCGTTATCCCTCATATTCATTGCCTGCCCGGGCCCTTGAACACCATATCCCAGGACTGCGATGGTTTCATTTTTCAGTATGCTTCTTGCCTTTTCCAGGGTAAATTCTTCCGCAGTGATGATATTTTCTTCAATACCGCCAAAATTGATTGTTGTCATGAATGACTCCTTTGTCCTTTATAGAATTTTAAGTTAGTTTTAAAATGATGAGTTATAAGCTATAAGCTGTAAGCTGGCTAACTGCTAACTGCTTACAGCTTACAGCTAAAACCCTCCAACCCTTGACCCCTGCTCCATTAATTCGGCTCCCTGAACAGTGCCAGGGCCCCTGTCCTGGCAATTTTCTTGATTCCCATGGGCTTTAAAAGGTTGATCAAGGCATTGATTTTGTCCTCGTTTCCCGAAACTTCGATAATGTAGTGCTCCAGACCGGTGTCCACAACCTTACAGCGGAAAATGCTGACGATTCGCAGGACCTCGGCACGATTTTCGGGCTTGGCCTTCACGCAGATCAGCGCCATCTCCCGCTTGACGGCATTTTTACCGGAAAGATCTCTCAGTTTGATAACGTTGATCAGCTTCCTGAGCTGCTTTTCAATCTGTTCGATCTCCGGCAGGTTAGCATTGGTTACCAGCGTAATTCTCGATACCAGTGGATCGATGGTAGGGGCTACCACCAGACTTTCAATATTGTATCCCCTGGCGCTGAAAAGACCTACGACTCTCGATAAGACCCCGGGCTCATTGTCCACCAGCATGGTCAGGATATGTTTTTCTTCATTCATTTGCTATGCCCTTTATTGATTTGAAAGTTACTTTACTGGTTATCCGTAAAACTCAAGTTGGGTTGTTTACCGGCCTCCGGAGATTCGTTTTAAATCCGGTCAAAACTCGCTCCTAAGGTGCCATAAGGGCCGCCGCTGCCCGTCGTATTGAAAAAAGTTCAATAGTAGAACCTATGTAGATGCCTATAAGCATCTTATTAAAACGGCGGCCCTAACGGCGCCTAATGAGCTCAAACAGTTGCCCGGGTTTAAAACGAACCCCCGAAAGCCTCTGTTGGTGGCATAACTTGAGTTTTATAGATAACCGCATTTATTTTTGTCCCTAGGTATATAAGCGACAACGTCGCGTCAGATAAAATTGTGCAGCAATTTTATCATGCCAGTAACATTTCGGTAATCGGAGCTCCGGCCGGAACCATGGGATAGACACACTCCTCTTTTGCCACCACGAAATCCATGATGACGGTACGGGGGGACGACAATCCTTTTTCCAGAACCGGTATGACCTCCTCGGGTTTTGTGGCCCGTAGACCGAGAGCACCGTATGCCTCTGCAAGCTTGACAAAATCCGGACCGCAGCTCATGCAGGTACTGGCATAGCGTTTGTCGTAAAACAGTTCCTGCCATTGTCTTACCATGCCGAGATAACCGTTATTTAAAATGACGATTTTGACAGGCAGTTGGTACTGCAAAGCGGTGGCCATTTCCTGGATATTCATCTGGATGCTTCCATCCCCGGCGATATCCACGACGGTTTTGTCCGGCCTGGCAATTTGGGCGCCTATGGCTGCAGGAAAGCCAAAACCCATGCACCCCAGCCCTCCGGAGGTAATGAAATGGTTGGGCTTGTCAAAATGATAATACTGGGCTGCCCACATCTGGTTCTGGCCGACCTCTGTGGTGATGATGGCCTCGCCCCGGGTCAGTTCGTACAATTTTTCCACAACATACTGGGGCTTGATGACATCGGTCTGTTTATAAGCAAGCGTGTTCAGCTCTTTCCAGGCCTGTATCTGATCCATCCAGGGTTTGCGTTTGTCCTTCAAGCCGGCTTTGTCCAGGGGTTTGATGAGCGTGTTCAGGCTTTCCAGGGTGCTGCGGCAATCCCCGACAATGGGGATGGTTACCGGCACGTTTTTACGGATCGAAGTCGGGTCGATATCCACATGGACGATCTTGGCCTGGGAAGCGAAGGCATCGGTTTTTCCGGTGACGCGATCATCGAACCTTACACCGATCCCGATGAGGAGATCACAGAAACTCGTGGACATGTTGGCACGATACGTGCCATGCATGCCGATCATACCCAACCACAAGGGGTCGGAGCCTGGAAAACCGCCCAGTCCCATTAAAGACCCTGTCACGGGAATCTGCATGGTTCTGGCAAATTTTGTCAGTTCTTTGGCGGCCCCGGAAAGAATAATTCCACCGCCTGCGAAAATAACCGGTCTTTCAGACGACGCTATGAGATTGACCACCTTTTTAAGCTGTTTCATATTTGGCTTATAGGTGGGGTTGTAGGATTTGATCTTGACCTGCTGACCCGGCTCATAGTGGGTTTTTGTGTTGCTCACGTTTTTGGGGATATCGATGAGTACCGGACCCGGTCTGCCGGACCTGGCCAGATAAAAAGCCTCTTTAACAACCCTGGCGAGGTCTTTCACATCCTTTATCAGGAAATTGTGTTTGGTACAGGAGCGTGTGATACCGACAATGTCAACTTCCTGGAAGGCGTCGTTTCCGATGAGGTGGGTGGGAACCTGGCCGGTGATGACCACCAGTGGTATGGAGTCCATGTGGGCGGAAGCAATGCCTGTAACGGTATTGGTTGCGCCTGGCCCCGATGTGACCAGGCAAACACCGACCTTGCCACTGGCTCTGGCATAGCCGTCTGCCGCATGAACGGCGCCCTGCTCATGCCGAACAAGAACATGTTTGATGCGGGTGTCTTCCAGTTTATCATATATGTCGATAACCATACCGCCGGGAAATCCAAAGATAGTATCGACCTTTTCCTCTTCAAAAACCTTGATCAAAATTTGAGCGCCTGTGAGCTCCATAATACATCCTTTCTGCAAAAAAAAATCCGTTACCGGCTCAGGGCTGGTAACGGATTTTTTTTCTCGATGAATTAATTTAAGCCATTAACAACCCTGTTACCCCGCCGAGGCCGATTAGACCGACGACGAGGACTAGAATGCTGATAATGAGGATGTTAATGGCGAAAATATTCTTCAATTTATATGATCCTGTAATTAATAAACAATATATTGGCAATAAATTGTTTGGATGTCAAGGATTTTTTAAGTATAAGCTGTAGGCTGTTAGCAGCTAAGCTTGTCAATGGGTTTCACTGTGAGCGTAGATGATCATGCATTAGCGCTGTTGACTTGCGGCGAGTTCGCAAAGCGCCAGGGGATTATTATTTCGGTTCCTAACAGAAATTACTGGCTTCAGCTTAAAACTGCTCCGTATATCCACACCCTTCCATGAGGCAGGCCAGGAAGGACCCTTTCTTTTTGGTCGATTTTTCCACCAGAAATACCGCATCGCACACCGGACAGCTTTTATTGACGGGTTTATCCCAGGTCGCAAAATTACAATCCGGATATTTGCTGCAGCCGTAAAATATTTTGCCGCGTTTGGATTGTTTTTCCACAAGCTTTCCATCACAATCTTTTTCCGGACAGTCGACACCGATCTCCTTTCCGGGGACGATGGAATTGACCGAATAGGTGTTTTTGCAGTCCGGATATCCGCTACAGGCAAAAAATTTACCGAAACGTCCGGGCTTGATAACCATGGTCTTACCACATTTTTCACATACCCTGTCGGAGATTTCATCTTCCTCTATCTCCACCGGCTGGATATTGCCCTTCTCATCCCGGGTATAGTCACGGGTATAGGTGCACTTGGGATAACCGTTGCAGGCCAGGAAATGTCCATTCCGACCCATCTTGATTCGGAGTTCATCCTGACACTGAGGGCAGGTAAGATCCGTTGAAAACCCAACACCTTTCAAACTCGGCATTCCTTCTTTAGCGGCTTCAATTTCCTGATTAAAATGGGAGTAAAAGCGTTCGAGGATATCCTCGAGAACCGACTCCGATGCTTCGATCTGATCAAGATAGGTTTCCATTCTGGCTGTAAACGTAACATTAAAAATATCGTCAAAACTCCCCACCAGAAGATCATTGACAATCATTCCGAGTTCGCTTGGTTTAAAATAACCATTTAGCAGGTCGACGTATTTTTTTACGCGAATGGTCGAAAGTATGGCAGCATACGTACTTGGCCTGCCGATGCCGTTTTCTTCGAGTTCTTTTACCAGAGAAGCCTCGGAAAATCTTGGCGGCGGCAGGGTGAAGTGCTGTTTGGGGTTGAGTTTCTCCAGGTGCAGTACCAGCCCCTCTGATAGTGTCGGCAGTTGGCCCTTTTTCTTTTCGTTTTCGGTTTTGATTTCATCGTCCACTGAAATATAAACCGCCATGAAACCGGGAAATACGATGTTCGAACCGGCTGTTGTGAATAGATAGGCACCTGCTCTGATACCGATCGAAAGGGTGTCAATAAGCGCCGGTTTCATCTGGGAGGCAACAAAACGATTCCATATCAGTCGATAAAGAAGATACTGATCCCCGGTCAGAAAGGCTTTAATCCGATCGGGTGTATGGAAGACGGATGTCGGTCTGATGGCTTCGTGCGCATCCTGGGCTTTTTTCCGGTTTTTGAAAAACCGGGGTTTTCCCATGCTGTATTCCGTGCCATAGGTTTTCCGGATAAACGTCAGCGCTTCCTCGGCCGCCTCGTTGGCTATGCGTGTGGAGTCCGTACGCATGTATGTGATGAGCCCCATGGGTTCGCCGCCTTCGATCTCGATGCCTTCGTAAAGCTGTTGCGCCAGCATCATGGTCTTCTTGGCTGAAAATCTGAGTTTTCGGATCGATTCCTGTTGCAGCTTACTTGTAATGAAAGGCGGCAAGGGGTTTCGCTTTTTGGTCTTGTTGGAAACGGATTCCACCAGGAAGGGCGTCTTTTTAAGCGTTTCCACGATTGCGGATGCTTCCGCTTCATTTCTTATCTTGATTTTCTGTTTGTCCCGTTTGGTCAGCTTGGCTTCAAAGGGCGGGGGGGCGTCTCCTTTCAGGTGAGCGGTAACCGACCAGTATTCTTCAGGTTCAAAGGCCTGAATCTGCCGTTCTCTTTCACAGATAATTCGGACAGCTACCGATTGAACCCGTCCGGCACTCAAGCCGCCCTTGACCTTACGCCACAAAAGAGGTGATATCTGGTAACCCACCAGGCGATCCAGAATCCGGCGTGCTTTTTGTGCTTCGTATTTGTTTTGATTGAGTTTTTCCGGTTTCTGAATCGATTCAAGAATGGCATTGCGGGTCAATTCGTGAAACAGAACCCGGTGAAATATTCGGCCCTTTTTTTTCAACACCTCTGATGCATGGAAGGCGATAGCTTCCCCTTCCCGGTCCGGGTCGGGTGCCAGGTAGACTTCATTGGTGTCACCAGCCGCTTTTTTCAAAGCGGATGTTACTTTTTGTTTGCCGGGTATGAGTCGATATTGGGGTTTGAACCCATCGTCGATATCTATTCCCAACTCTTTTACGGGCAGATCCTTTATGTGTCCGACGGTTGCGGCAACATTGTAATCTTTCCCCAGGTATTTTTTGATGGTCTTGACTTTTGTCGGCGATTCCACGACAACCAGTGGTTTTGAACTCACGGATTTCCTCATTTTATCAATTGTTAGTTTTTAATATAAAACAACTTGCCCGGATCCTGCTGTACGACACCTTTCAACTCAAGGCGTAGCAGGGTGCCGGACAGATCCGAAGGCTCCATGCCCAGTTTTCGGATCAGATCGTCAATGTGAAGCGGATAAGGTTCCAATGCATGCAACACGGTTGTTTCCACGGGTGAAAGAAGGGCTGTGGGTGCTGTATTTACATCTTTAACACGGCTATCTTCCGTCCCTGAAGGGTCAAACCCGTGTGATATCTCTTCCATGATATCCCCGGCCTGCTCCACCAGCTTGGCCCCCTGTTTTATGAGCGTGTGGGTTCCGGTGCTTTTGAAGGAATTGATACTTCCGGGCACGGCAAACACCTCCCTGTTTTGTTCTGCGGCCAGGCGGGCCGTGATCAAGGACCCGCTGCGTAATGTTGCCTCCACAATGACGGTTCCCAGCGACAGGCCGCTAATGATCCTGTTGCGCATGGGGAAATGGTGTGCTTCCGGCTCGGCGCTGAGCGGAAACTCCGAAATTACCGCACCGGTCTCAGCAATACGGTGAAAGAGTGTTTCATTTTCTTTCGGGTAAACTCTTTCGAGCCCGCTTCCCAGGACGGCGATGGTCTTGCCGCGCGCCATCAAGGCACCTTCATGGGCGGCGGTGTCGATGCCGCGGGCCATACCGCTTACGATGGTCATGCCAAGGGATGCCAGATCGCAGCCCAGGCGCTGGGTTGTATCACGTCCGTATTGTGTGGCATTTCGAGACCCCACGATGGATATGTTTTTCTTTGTTGCTGAAATGCACCCATACACATACAGATATGGGGGTGGATCCGGTATTTCAAGCAGAAGGGCAGGGTAGTCCGTATCGGTGAGAGTCAGGATCTTGATGCCCTTTTGGTGTACTTTATCAAGCTCTTTTTTGACGGATTCAGGTAAGGTGTGCCGTTTGATAGCGGCAATAAGCCGGTCCGATAAGCCCTCTACCTGCAGCAACTCCTTACGCGGCGCGTGGATGGCGTTTTCAGGGGAGTGAAAAACATCAATGAGCCGCTTGTAAAGCAGATTGCCGACACCCGGTGTGCTTTTCAATCGAAACCATGGGAATAGATTTTCCATAAGCCGGGCGCTCCTCTTGGCGTGACAATACCGATGCTTTCGATGTTGTCACATGGGGCTTCTAGGCTCGTTGACGTTTTTGCCAGGCTAGGAGAATCGGGCTGGCGACAAATATGGAGGAATATGTCCCGACCAATACGCCAACGATCATGGCAAAGGCAAAATCATGAATGATACCGCCGCCGAAGATGAATAAAGTGACCAGAACAATGAGGGTTGTCATGGAGGTTAGAATGGTCCTACCAAGTGTCTCATTGATACTTTTATTCAATATGAAATCGAGTCGTTTTTTATGATGTTTTTTAAGGTTTTCCCGTATCCTGTCAAATACGATAATGGTGTCATTGAGTGAATATCCAATAATTGTCAGCAGTGCTGCGATAATCGGCAGAGTAAACTCCTTGTCGAAGATGGAAAACAGACCGATGGTAATCATGACGTCGTGGAGCAGTGCTACAACGGCGCCCATGGCATATTTCAGTTCCAGAAACCAGAACAGAACCAGTGTGACCAGCAATGCCGCCGCCATAAGAACCGGTATGCTGACGGAAAAAATTTGCAGGATATAGACGGCAAACATCAACGCGCCTGCCATGACGCCGCTGAGCATCCATTTGAGTTCGAATCTGCCTGAAATATATATGGTAATAAAAAGCAGTGCAAAAAACATGGCCAACAGGGCTTTTTCTCTTAAATCTTTTCCGACCTGGGGACCCACCATCTCAACACGGCGAATTTCAACCTTACCGCCGGTTGCTGATTTAAGAACCTCTTCTATTTTCAGGGACACATCATCTGAAATGGACGCAGAACCGTCGGCCCTGACAAGAAATTCATAGTCCGTTGCTTCCCCGAACTCCTGGACGGAGGAAATGCCGATGTCCAGGTTGCTCAGTCCGGTCTTAATATCTGCTATCTGAGTAGGTGCGTCAAATTTTATCTGGATGAGCGTTCCCCCGGCAAAGTCGATGCCGTATTTGGGGCCGTGATGGATGATCAGCGAGATGATTGTCATCAGAATCATCGCCGCAGATACGACAAAGGCAATATATCTTTTTGCAATAAAGTTGATATTGATATCTGGTTTTATGAACTGCATAGTTGCATCCTTATATTGTCGTTAAGGTCACTTTTCCCCAACATTGTACGATAGGGTTTCGGTGAATCTGAACAGAAGGTCTTAAATGCTGACGGTCTTCATCTTTCGGTTGATCAGCAGGTAGTCAAAAATAAGCCGCGATAAAATTAGTGCTGTAAACAGACTTGCCAGCACACCCAGGCTTAACGTGACGGCAAATCCTTTTATCGGGCCAGTACCGAATTGAAAGAGTACAAGTGCTGCAATCAGCGTCGTCACATTGGCATCCAGGATGGTGAGAGTGGCTCGACTGTAACCGGCGTCAACGGCAGCCCGGGGTGTCTTGCCCAGATTCATCTCTTCTCGGATACGTTCAAATATCAACACGTTGGCATCAACGGCCATGCCGATGGTTAGGATAATACCGGCAATCCCTGGTAAGGTCAGGGTCGCCTGGAAAGCAGCCAGACCGCCCGCGATGATGACGATGTTGAGCATCAGCGCCAGGTCGGCGATAATGCCCGATCCTTTATAGTAAATGATCATGAAAAGCATGACCAGTATGCCGCCGATACACATGGATATCAGACCCTTGCGTATGGAGTCGGCACCGAGAGAAGGACCCACGGTTCTTTCTTCAAGGATATTTACAGGCGCAGGAAGCGCGCCGGCTCGCAGGGCAATGGCAAGGTCATGGGCCTGTTCCGCAGTGAACTGCCCGGTAATACGGGCGGACCCACCCGAAATCTTTTCCTGGATGACCGGAGCGGAATATACCTTGTCATCAAGAATGATGGCCAGTCGTTTTTTGACGTTCTGTTCTGTGATGCTTTCAAATATTCTGCCACCTTTCTTGTCGAACTCAATGGACACATAGGGGTCATTGTACTGCGAGTCGATTTGAACCCGTGCATCTATCAGCTGGGCACCGGTCAGCAGGGTTCGTTTTTTTACAAGATAGGGTGTTTTGGTGATGCGGTTGGTGGTCGGATCCTGATTGTCCTCGTAGAGGATCTCGCTTTCAGGCGGCACATTGCCTTGCAGGGCGGCTCCAATATCATTGGTTTCATCGAGGAGTTTGAATTCCAGGAGGGCAGTTCTTCCGATCAACTGCTTGGCCCGCTTGGTATCTTTGATACCCGGCAGCTGGATGAGGATCCGGTTCTTACCCTGATTACGGATGTCCGGCTCACTCACGCCGAACTGGTCAATTCTGTTGCGAATGGTCTCCAGGGCTTGATCCGTGGCAAGTTTCTTGATCTGATCCGCTTCCTGGTCGGGCAGGTCTAGGACCACTGTGAGGGTCTCATCGGTTTCTGATTCGGAACGGATGCGCATCTCCTTGAAGTCAGTATCCAGGGTTTTGTAAAATTGATCGATAGATGTTTTTCCCATGACACGGGCGGAGATCTGTGTCCCAAAAACACGATCCAGTTCTAGGACTCTCACGCGGTCCTTGCGAAGACTGGATCGGAGCTCCTGGGCGATCCGCTCGATAGCGTCCTCCACGGCCTTATTGGTATCGACCTCCAGTACCAGATGCATGCCCCCTTGGAGGTCAAGCCCAAGGTTTACTTTTTTATGGGGCCACGCTCCCGGCCACACCGACGGCAAGACATATATGATTGCCGTCAGAATAACGATCAGAACAGCTAGGGGTCTCCATGAGAGTTTTTTCAAATCTGTTTCCTTATAAAAATCGCTCAATTGAGGTTGTAATTAAAATACAAGATTCCCGGCCGACAATAGCAGGGAATCTTTTTCTATGCCATCCTTTATAATAAGACAAATTAATCCGGTGACACCGGAGTGCCCGGCCTGATTGTACAGCTGGTGCAGTATGGTGCTACCGGAATGCTATTTTGATTTGCCTGGATCTGTTTTGCCCTTGTCTTTTACTTGGGGCTGGGGCTGGGGTTGTCCTGAGGCCTGGTTTAATGCAGCCACATTTCCCCGGGATACTTTGACACGAACCTTATCGGCAATTTCTACCGTCAGCGTCGTATCCGACAGACCGGTGATTCGTCCATGCAGACCGCCACTGGTGACAATACGATCTCCTTTTTGCAAACTGGATATCATTTGGCGGTGTTCTTTGGTTTTCTTCTGCTGCGGACGAATTAAAAGAAAATAAAAGATGACAAACATCAGTATGAGCGGAATGAATGTTGAAAATCCACCACCGCCTTCGCCACCTGCTCCGCCCGGTCCCATTGCATAGGCTATGTTTTCTGTTAAAAAGAACAAGTTAACCTCCCTTTATTGTTTTCGATTATATTCCCATTTGAATTCAACAGACCCTAAAACACTTGTCATGACCAGCGTAAACGCATCTTGTGGGTCACCCACGATCTGACTGTCTGTTTTCGGGTCAAACGCTGGAAATCTGACATGATATATCGATTTCCAGGTGGTTATATAAGGGTAAAAATAATCCATTATCGGATCTTTTTTTTTCAGTTTGCGGATCTCCAGCGGTTTTATCTGTTCTAAATGGTCTCGCGTGATGTAGATTTTCCACATGGATGTTTCTTTTGAGAAATCATCCCATTTTTTTTCGGGAACATACGCAGCCATCACAAAGTCGTGATACTGAGCGGCTTCTTTCTGCCCGACCACTGCCAGATTATCGTATTCCGGACCTTCTACATTGTAAAGCCGCGCATATTCCTCTGCGTAGGCTTGCCGAAAAACAGCAGATTTAAAGGTTATCTTTGAAATCAGTTTTGTGAATAATCCATCGTAGATGCGGCCTTCCTGTGTCCAGGCATCCATTACATCCCGATAAATCATTTTTTTCTCCGATACAGGCAGTTGCCCTGCGGTTTCCTGATTCTTTACCCCGGTGCATCCGGAGGCTATCAAGATGCCTGCCAACAACATATATGTTAAGGTGCTGTATCGCATAGTTAACAATTTTTCCCAATTCCGCTTACATTTACCAATCGGAAGATACCCCTCAGTTGAATACCCGACTGAAAATGGCGCTGATATACTTTAAATGATAGCTTACGTCAAATATTTCTTTAATTTTTTCTTCGTCCAGGTATTCCCGTATGGTGGGTTCTTTCAGAATCAGGTCCTTGAATGATCCTTTTCCCTGCCACACAAGCATGGCCTGTTCTTGGACGATCCTGTAAGCATCTTCACGGGTTACACCCGCTTCTGCAAGAGCGACAAGAACCTGTTGTGAAAAAATGAGTCCCTTGAATTTATCAAGATTTGCGAGCATGTTTTTCGGGTAAACCAGAAGTTTATCCAACATGTTGGTCATGCGGTGCAACATGTAATCCATCAGAATGGTGCTGTCAGGACCGATAATGCGCTCAACCGATGAGTGGCTGATGTCACGTTCATGCCACAAGGGGATGTTTTCAAAGGCCGAGATGGCATTGCTCCGTACGATTCTCGCCAGGCCGCAGAGATTCTCCGATCCGATGGGATTTCTTTTATGCGGCATGGCTGACGATCCTTTTTGTCCCTTTGAAAAGTATTCTTCCGCCTCCAGGACTTCTGTTCGCTGCAGATGCCGGATTTCCAGTGCCATTTTTTCAATGGTGGAGGCCATGATGGCCAGCACACTGAAAAACTCAGCGTGGCGGTCTCGCTGGACGATCTGTGTGGACGCCGGTGCCGGTGTTAAACCCATTTTTTTACATACGTAGGATTCTACCAGGGGGGGGGTGTTGGCAAACGTACCGACGGCTCCGGATATTTTCCCGCAGCTGATACTTTCGATGGCATGCTCAAGTCTTTCTTTGTTACGTCGCATTTCATCATGCCAGACGGCCAGTTTAAGACCGAAGGTAATCGGTTCGGCGTGAATACCGTGGGAACGGCCAATCATGACGGTGTCTTTGTGCTGGAAGGCTTTTGTCTTTATCACCGACATCAGTTTGTCGACATCTTTCAATATCATAAGACCGGCCTTGCGCAGCAGGTAGGCCAGACTGGTATCGAGTACGTCCGAAGAGGTCAGTCCCATGTGAATGTAACGGGAGTCCGGCCCCACATGCTCGGCAACGCTGGTGAGAAAGGCGATGACGTCATGTTTGGTCTCGGCTTCGATTTCCTCGATCCTTTCTACGGAGAAGTTTGCTTTACGTTTGATGACGGCCAGCGACTTTTTAGGAATTCTGCCGATGGTCGCCAGGGCTTCACAGGCATGGATCTCCACCTTGAGCCATGTTTGGTACTTGGTTTGATCCGTCCAGAGATCTGCCATTTCTTTACGTGCGTAGCGATCGATCATAATATTGGTTCCTTACTATTTTTTACGGGATTATCACCCCAAAAAAGATAGTGTTCCGGCCTTGTTTAAGCTTCAAATTTGCTCTCCCCGGGCTGCATCTCAGCATCTCCGACAATGCGTATTGAAAGCTGCCGGCGTGCTTCCAGATCGAATATTTCCTTACGTTTGTTGTTGAGGACATAATCGGCCACATCAACCGGCAGGATACAGGTGATGTTTTTTATATCCGGTTTTAGGGTCTCGATCTGCAATTTTCTTAAAAAACGTACACCAAGGGTTTCTCTGGATGCCACGAGCCCCTTTCCTTGACAGCGAGCGCAGGTCACATAACTGCCAAACTCAATGGAAGGCTGAATTCGCTGTCTGGACATCTCAAGAAGTCCGAATTTTGAAATGCGACCCAGATTGGCCTTGGCCTTGCCCGCCTTGATATGATGCCGCAATGTCCGTTCCACCTCAGCCCGATTCTTGGTGTTTTTCATGTCGATAAAATCGATGACCACCAGCCCTCCGAGGTCCCGGAGCTTGAGTTGCCTGGCAATTTCTTCCGCAGCCTCGACATTGGTCGTCAAGGCTGTTTTTTCAACGGTTTTCTGATGGGTTGCTTTTCCGGAATTGACATCGATGGCAACGAGGGCTTCTGTCTGGTCAATAACGATCGATCCGCCGGATTTGAGGGTGACCCTGTTTTCGAAGATCGACGCTATCTGGTCCTCCAGTTGAAATTTTGAAAAAATAGGCGATGCGCCTTTGTGTAGCTTGACGATTTTGAGATGACGCTGGGAAATGATCTGAACAAAGCTTTTTACTTCATGAAATACTTCTTCGTCATCGATGAGTATTTCCGTTACCTCTGGTGTAAAGTGATCCCGGATGGATCTGACGGCAAGATTTCGTTCTTTGTAAAGCAGGGCGGGAGCGGTTGCTTTCATTCCTTTGTTCATGATGTTTTTCCAGAGCCGCAGAAGATATCGCAGGTCTTTGGAGGCCAGGGTTTTGGTGCAATTCTGGCCTGCTGTGCGGATAATAATACCGAAGCCTTCCGGGATCTTGAGATATGCAATAATTTCTTTGAGGCGCTGTCTTTCCGTTTCGTCCTCTATTTTTCGGGAAATACCTTTGGTTTTGGAACCCGGCATGAGGACAATATGTCTGCCGGGTAGTGATATAAAGGTGGAGAGCATGGCGCCCTTATTCATTCTTGGATCTTTGGTTACCTGTACCAGGATTTCCTGGCCCTTTTTGATAATATGCTTGATGGAAGAGGTTTCACCGGAGGGCGTTTCCTGGAAATAGTCGCTGTGAATTTCCTGCTTCTGGAGAAAACCGTTGCGCTCGGCGCCGTAGTCTACAAAAGCTGCTTGAAGACTCGGTTCGATGCGGGTGATAATACCTTTATATATATTGCCATGGGTAATTTCTCTGGCGGCACTCTCGATGTGGAATTCCTCGAGTTTGTTATCGATAACTTTGGCGATTCTGATTTCTTCGGAATCGACGGCATTTATAAGAATTTTGCTGGTCATGAACGGTTGTCCTTTTCGTTGCCTAATATAGTTTCCAAGGTGTGTATTATGGGATTGGCAAGATCAAGTCAATCGATTTCTAGCCCGGCAGCCCGGTTGCGTGGAGGTGCAAATTCTAATCGTTATACGATTTTATTCCGTCAGTTAAAACAGGGAGATGCATCTTGATATTTAGGAGATATTATGGCATGAGGAACAACATCCTGATAAAGAGACAGGCAGTTGAACCTGCCCGTGATTTTTATTGTCATTGTTTTTCGGAGGTTTTTTCTTCTGATGGAAAAAAAATACAATCCCAAGGCCATAGAATCCAGATGGCAGGACATGTGGGAACGCAACGGACTTTTTAAGGCCGATACAGCCCCGCAAAAAGAAAAATATTACCTGCTGGAAATGTTTCCCTACCCATCCGGTAATATCCATATGGGCCATGTCAGAAACTATACCATCGGTGATGTGGTTGCCCGGTATAAAAGAATGCGCGGATTCAATGTGCTGCATCCCATGGGCTGGGATGCCTTTGGAATGCCTGCTGAGAACGCCGCCATTGCCCATGACACCCATCCGGCAAAATGGACCTACCGGAATATCGACACCATGCGCACCCAGCTTAAGCGGATCGGCTTTTCTTATGACTGGGACAGGGAACTGGCCACCTGCAGGCCTGAATACTATCGGTGGGAACAGTGGCTGTTTTTAAAAATGTACGAGAAGGGTCTGGCCTACCGGAAAGAATCATTTGTCAATTGGTGTGAACCCTGTCAGACAGTCTTGGCCAACGAACAGGTGGAGGCCGGTATGTGCTGGCGATGCGGAAAACCGGTTCGTCAGAAAAATCTTTCGCAATGGTTTTTCAAGATCACCGATTATGCCGAAGACCTGCTTGTTCACAGCGACCAACTGCCGGGCTGGCCCGACAAGGTCACCACCATGCAGAAAAACTGGATCGGCAAGAGTATTGGTGCAGAAATCGAGTTTGCCATCAAAGACCCCGCCGGAGACCGGCAGCAGACCATTTCCGTCTTTACAACGCGCCAGGATACGGTTTTTGGAGCAACCTTCATGTGTCTGGCACCGGAGCATCCACTTGTTCCGGCACTTTCCAGGGGGACACCGGAGGAAACGCGTGTCCAGGCATTTGTGGAACGCATGTCCATGCAGGACCGCTCCGCCAAAACCGTCGAAAATTATGAAAAGGAGGGGGTATTTATCGGCGCATACTGTATGAACCCCTTGAGTGGGGGGAATTTGCCGATATTTACGGCCAACTTTGCACTTATGGAATATGGAACCGGGGCTGTCATGTGCGTGCCGGCGCATGATCAGAGGGATTTTGATTTTGCACGAAAATATGGACTCGATATTACGGTTGTGGTGGCACCCGATGGACAGAATCTCGACGGCGCAACCATGGCAGAGGCCTATACCGGTCCAGGCAATATGGTTAATTCCGGGAATTTTAACGGGATGGCCAACACCCAGGCCCAGGAAGCTATCGCCGACTATCTCGAAGCCAAGCATATGGGGAAAAGAACCGTCAGCTACAGGCTTAGAGATTGGGGTATTTCCAGACAGCGATACTGGGGCGCACCGATCCCCATGGTGCATTGTAAGACCTGCGGTATTGTGCCGGTATCGGAGGCGGACCTTCCGATTGTCCTGCCTGAAGATGCCAATCTTCTGGCGGGTGGGCAGTCTCCTCTCCCGCAACTGGATACATTTGTCCGTACCACATGTCCTCAATGCGGTGATTCTGAGGCACGTCGTGAAACAGATACCATGGATACCTTTGTCGAATCTTCCTGGTATTTCGAACGATACTGCAGCCCCCACTATCACGAGGGTATGTTTGACAAAGCGGCAGTGGATTACTGGATGCCGGTGGATCAGTATATCGGCGGGGTGGAGCATGCCATTTTGCACTTGCTGTATTCGCGGTTCTATACGCGTGTCTTGAATGATATGGGGCTTGTTACATACAAGGAACCCTTTACCTGTTTATTGACACAGGGCATGGTCTGTAAGGAGACGGCAGTGTGCCCGGAGCATGGGTTTTTGTTGCCTGAAGAGGTTGTGCCTGGGGACAACGGGGAGGACGTTTGCACCCGCTGTGAAAGCCCGGTCATTATCGGGCGGGTCGAGAAAATGTCCAAATCGAAAAAAAATGTCATCGATCCGAACATTCTGTTAAATAAATATGGTGCGGATACGACCCGGCTCTTCTGTCTTTTTGCCGCTCCTCCGGAACGCGATCTGGAGTGGAGCGAGCAGGGTGTGGAAGGCGGTTTCAGATTTCTGAACCGGGTATGGCGATTTGTAGCCAAGCACATGACCACCATCAAGGATGCGACACCTTACACGGGGAGTCTGGATCATCTTTCCGGTGATGCCAAGGATCTCTACCGCAAGACCCACGAAACCATTCAACGTGTCACCAGGGATATCGAAGACCGTTTTCATTTTAACACAGCCATCAGTGCGGTCATGGAACTGGTGAATGCTCTTTATGGTGCCGACAAAGCGTCATCCACACCAGAATGGCCGGGTGTGGCACGCTTTGCCATCGAATCAGCGGTGGTCTTGCTGGCGCCCATTGTTCCTCATTTTTCCGAAGAGATCTGGACTGAATTGGGACATGCTGAGAGCATCCTGCTGGCGCCCTGGCCGGAATACCGTGAAGATGCGATGGTGAAGGAGGACCTGATAATTGTGGTTCAGGTAAACGGAAAGGTCAGAAGCCGCTTTACTATCGCAAGCGATGCATCGGATGAAACCATCAAGCAGAAAGCCCTGTCGGATGAGCGCGCAGTGAAATTTATGGAAGGAAAGTCCATCAAAAAGGTGATTGTGGTCAAGAAAAAGCTTGTCAATATTGTTGTATAATTTGATTTTTCCCGCTGCTGTGCAGCGGGGAAAAATCAAATTATGGATTAAAGGGTATGAACCTATTACAATCTATTGGTTTCGTTATCCGGATGATCATCATCGTTACCTGCCTTGTGTCGTTCACTTCCTGCGGCTACCGGTTTGCAGGCAGTGAAGGGCTGCCCCAAGGTATTGAAAGCCTTTTTATACAACTGATTGAGAACAAAACAACCGAGCCGGGTATCGATATTGTCGTCACCAACGAACTGAAAAATGAGTTTATTCGGAAGTATCGAGGCGTTCTGGTTGACAGAGAGATGGCAGCGGCGATACTTTCGGGTTCGGTGGTTGGAATTCGGACCGAAACCGTTGCAAGGAGAGGTGCTTTGACGGCTCTTGAGAGAAGCGTTTCCATGACCATCGATCTGAAATTGAATACATCCGGAAATGAGCGGGTCTGGTTTGCCAAAGGCATTACCAGCAGCGATACATATACGGTGGTCTCAGGAGACAAAGAAACCACCGAGCGGAACAAGCGAAAGGCATTAAAGGATCTTGCCGAAAGAATTGCGGAAATATCGTTTTATCGTCTAACGGATGATTTTTGACACGGCTGGTGTAACAAATTCTAAATTCTAATTTAAATAATCAGACAGCCTGGTTAACCATTTTTGACAGCCTTGATATTTTACGTGCGGCTGTTTTTTTATGAATAACACCTTGTTTGGCAGCTTTATCGATGACGGATATGGCGGATCTCAGGTGTGTTGAAGCCGTTTCGGGGGTTTCTCCCCCAGTCGCTTGATAAACAGCCTTAACCGTATGCTTTACCCTGGTTTTTACTGCTTTGTTGCGCAAGCGTTTCGTTTCGGACTGGATTGCACGTTTGAGTGCGGATTTATGATTTGCCAATGTTTCATACTCCTTTCGGTTCATTATTTATGATGTAAACACATTCACATATTAAAGATACAGGTTCAAGTCAATATATTTTTTAGATAAAAAGGAAACAGGTGAACTCACAGCTTACAAAGGCGGCCGGTGTGGTGGGTGGTGCAACCCTTTTAAGCCGTATCTTCGGTCTTTTAAGGGATATCGTCATTGCCGGATATTTTGGGGCCGGTATGGCATCGGATGCCTTTTTTGTCGCCTTCAGGATCCCAAATCTGCTGCGAAGACTCTTTGCGGAAGGATCTTTGACCATTGCCTTTGTCCCTGTGTTTACCGAATATTTGGCCAAGGAAGGGGAATCGGCTGCGTTTGTATTTGCCAGATCAGCCATACGCCTCATATCGATTCTCCTGGCAGCTGCCGCAGTCGTCGGTATCCTCCTGACACCATTGATTGTTCGCATCATGGCGCCTGGATTTATGGCATCACCTGAAAAGCTGGCCCTGACCATTACCTTGACCCGATTCATGTTCCCCTATATATTTTTTATCGGCCTGGTGGCACTTTGCATGGGCATTCTAAATGCGTTGGGGCACTTTGCCGCGCCGGCCCTGGCGCCTGTCATGCTGAACCTGTCCATGATTGCAGCGGTTCTATTTCTTTCACCACACATCCAATATCCGGTCTATGGTTTGGCCATTGGTGTGTTGATTGGCGGATTGCTGCAGTTGCTGCTGCAGATTCCCTTTCTCTTGCGTAAGGGTCTGGTCTTCTGGAAAGCCGCCAGTTTGTTTCACCCCGGAATGAAGCGAATCGGCCGGTTGATGCTGCCGGCTGTATTTGGTGCTGCTGTTTATCAGATCAATATCCTGGTGGGCACACTGCTGGCGTCGCTGCTGCCCGATGGAAGTGTTTCCTACCTCTATTACGCGGATCGCCTGGTTCAATTTCCACTGGGAATTTTTGCCATCGCCGTGGCAACGGCTGTTCTGCCAAGTTTTTCAAGCTATGCTGCCGTACAGGACAACAAGGCTTTGAGCGAAACATTTGGATATGCCATGCGGCTGGTCTTTTTCATCACCATCCCATCCATGGTCGGACTGATACTGCTGAGAGAGCCGATTATCGGACTTTTGTTCAAACGCGGGGCTTTTGACAGTCAAACGACAGCTCTCACAGCTTCGGCACTTCTCTATTACGCAATCGGACTTTGGGCTTTCTCAGCTGTTCGGATCGTTGTAACGCTTTTCTACGCGTTACAGGATACCCGGACACCCGTTAAGATGGCTGCCATATCGATATTCGTCAATATAATCCTGGGTGTTGCACTCATGTGGCCGCTTCGGCACGGGGGTCTGGCACTGGCAACGTCTCTGGCCTCGATAGTCAATCTTTATCTGCTGGTAAGGGCTCTCAGAAAAAAGGTCGGCTTGATCGACTGGCGTGAGATTCTGCTATCCGTAAGGAAAACGCTTTTCTGCTCCGCTATCATGGGACTGGCTGTTTTTGCTGCAGCATTGATACTTATTCCCCAGGGCCATGCAAGCTTTGTAAAAGTTCTGTGCAGTGTCTTGGGAACAATTCTGGTCGGAATCGGTTTCTATACGGGATCTGCATTCCTGGTAAAATGTCCTGAGGTTTCCGACCTGATAAAAATGATTGGCGGGCGTACGACCTCCCAAGACACGAATTGAAATGAGTGACAAACAGAAAATATTGCTGTCCATTGTGATCCTGGTCTTGTTCTCCCTGCTGGTCTTTATCATGTTCAGCGATAGTGGACTTGCGGATCTGTTCAAACTAAAGAGTGAAAAGGATCGTCTGCTTCAGGAAAACGCCCGGCTGAAGCGTGAGAATCTGACAATGTATCGCATGATTGAACGGCTTAAAAACGACCCTGAATATATCGAAAGTATCGCCAGAAAAGAGCTCGGAATGATCAAAAAGGGTGAGGTAATATTGAAATCAAGGCCGACAGGGGATGAAAACAAAAAAAAAGTAAAACATGTCACAGCAATTGATAATCGGAAAACATACAGGGGGATGCATGAACGAAAAAGAACGTGGAGGAGATCAAAGGAATAAAAGACAGGGATGTATCGGTTTGCCCGAACGGGGAGGTTTTTCCACTTCCGCAGGCGGACGAATACCCGGCGGAGTTTGAGCGCCTGAAGGCACTTGTGGAAGCGCATCGGAAAGTGCATCGGGAGGTTGTCGTGGTCATGGGTGTCGGGTTTGTCGGTGCCGTCATGGCGGGTGTGGTGGCGGATTCCGTCAATCCGGACACAGGGGAACCCTATTACTTTGTTATCGGCATGCAGCGACCTTCGGTTCGATCGTTCTGGAAAATTCCCTATCTTAACCGTGGTATTGCGCCGGTGGAAGCCGAGGACCCGGAGGTGGCCCCCCTGATCGAACGATGCGTCAAAGAACGAAAAAATCTGGTGGCATCCTTTTCATATGACGTGCTGAGTCTTGCGGATATCGTTGTTGTGGATGTCCAATGTGATTATCACAAGGAGACCCTTGGAGATGTCAGGCAGGGCTACGCCGACATACATGCCCTGGAGGAGAGCCTGGTGACCATCGGAGAGCGCATTGACCCCGAGTGTTTGGTCCTGATAGAGACCACGGTGCCACCCGGGACGACCGAGTATGTTGCCTACCCCATTATAAAAAAGGCATTTGCCGGTCGCGGCTTGAAGGACAGGGAACCCCTTCTGGCCCATTCTTTTGAACGGGTCATGCCGGGAAGCAACTATGTGGCATCCATTCGTGATTTTTGGCGTGTCTGCAGTGGTATCAATGACCAGGCCCGTGAACGCGTAACAGCGTTTTTATCGCGTGTGATCAACGTGGATCAGTACCCCTTGACGGTTCTCGACAGCCCCATCGAAAGCGAAACCTGCAAGATTGTTGAAAATTCATATCGTGCCACCATCCTCGCATTCCTCGATGAATGGAGTAGATTTGCCGAAAGGAATCGTGTGGATCTCACAAAGGTCATTCAGGCTATCAAGGTGCGGCCCACCCATTCAAATATCATATTTCCCGGGCCCGGAATCGGCGGCTACTGTTTACCCAAGGACGGAGGACTGGGGGTGTGGGCGTATAATCGTCTTATGGGTTTTGACGATGACATTTTCAAAATTACGCCCATGGCCATAGATATCAACGATACCCGGGCGCTGCATGTTGCCGAACTGGCGCGTGATGCCCTTCGGAACATGGGAAAAATAGTGGCAGCTTCCAGGATCGCAATTCTGGGGGCTTCTTACAGGGAAGATGTCGGTGACACGCGCTACAGCGGCTCGGAGCTCATCGCTCGCAAGCTGACTGAAATGGGAGGAGAAATTGTCGTTCACGATCCCTATGTGAAGCATTGGTGGGAACTCGAGAAACAGGATACCTACCCGGCACCCGGCCATTCCTGGGCGCGATTTTTCCGGAACCAGGAGGGGTTGACAGCGATTCGCATGCAAGGTGAACTCAAAAACGCTTTAAAGGATGTTGACGCCGTTATCCTGGCGGTGAGGCACCGGCAGTACCGCGAACTTTCACCCGGGGATATCCTGGAGATGACCGGCCGGCCCATGGCGATCATAGATTGTTTCGGCATATTGGATGACGACCAGATTCGGCAATACTTTGAGATGGGATGCGAGGTGAAAGGACTGGGGCGCGGGCATATTCAATGCATCAAGGAAGCCGTGAGGCGTGGGAAGAAATAAGCGATCGAAAAAACAGCTAATTTATGCCGGCCAGCGAAATTCGCAAAACTGAAACTCGCTAACAGCGAGCTGCCGTTGCCCGTCGTTTTCAATAAATTATCGAAATATTCTATATAAATTCCCGTATAATATTTAAAGCGTCAAAGCAACGGTCTGCTCGAACAGTTGCCAGTTTGTAGAAGAAGTTTCACTTGACCCCTGATCCCTGGAATCCTGGACCCCTACGTTTAATTATCCGCTTCAAACTGCTGCAGCATAAACCGGTCATACCAGGCTGGTTGAAAAAGACCCTCAATAAATCCGTTGTGCCCCCCATGCTCAAGCATGATGATATCGGTGCCGGCGCTCGGCTTGAGCTGCTGAAATTCTTCGATGGGAATAATGGGGTCGTCCACTGCTGTCAGAATGGTCAGGGGCAGGGTGATCTGTCGGGTGGTTTCCGGCTGAATGCTGTAGGCATGAAAGTATTCATGGGTACCGGCATAGTCGTGTATATTTTTCCAGGAGCCGGGCTGTCATTTCCCGCAGGGATTCCATCTTCAATATATCGGTGAAATCATAGAGGTCCGGATAAAGGGACTGTTTCAAGATGAGCGATCTGCGCCATTTCTTTAAAAAATAGCTCAGTATCAATGGGTTGCTATCAATCATGTCGGTTGCTTTGTCCGGGTCCAGTACCGGGCTGATACTTACTACCCGTCTCAGTTTGCAGGTGTCGTGTCCGGCGTACTTAGCAGCGATGCGGATGGCGAAATTTCCTCCCAGAGAAAAGCCTACCAGATATACGGGAGCCCCTCGGCTTAAATCGGCAGCCTGGTGGACACACTCCCAGACTTCATCCAGCAGGGTCGCATAAAATAGCCCTTTGTTCAGGTGATGACTGCTGCCGTGATCTCTGAAATTGAGGCGAAAAACAGAGAAGCCGTTCTTGTAGAGGAAATCCCCACAGGTCACCATATAGGTTGACTGTGAACTTCCTTCCCATCCGTGAAGCAATATGACCAGGCCTCTGTGATTGTCTTTCGATTGGGGGGAATAGATGCCCAGCAGTCTTGTGTCTTCATGGGTTTCCAGAATCATCTGCCTTTCCCGTTGCAGCAGGGTTTTTTTACCCCAGGTACGAATTTTCAGGCTGGCAAGGACGGTCTGAATGACAGCGGGTTTGAGGTAAGCGGGTGGTTGGAACGAGGGGAGGTGCATAACGCGATTTGACATCCTTTGCATTTGTACTGCTTGTTTATTCCGTCATTTAAAACCTGGTCCTTTGGGCCAGGTCAGAGATATTTGGCTTTACCGATGGTGGTAGTTACTTAAATCCGAAGTACGAAATTCGAAATCCTAAACAATACCGAATGATCCAAATTCGAATGATCAAAACAAGACCTTGGAGATACAAGTTCAAGCACTATGTTTGAATAATTTGAGCATTTGATATTTGGATTTGTTTCGTATTCGGTCGATATTCGGATTTAGAATTTATCACATGCTGAATGTATATAACATTACTCTTATAGGGTTGAATCAGTGCCGGGCCCTTTGGACTTGGATATCTACTTATTTATGGCCTCGTAGCACTTGATGATGTAGGGACCTACATGTTCTTGATCCTTATAGTCAAGAAAATAGGTCAGCGCTTTATCATAATCGTTTAAATTCATATAATTAATACCCTGGCATATGTTTAGATCCATGCTGCTGCCATACCGGACGAGTCCCTGATCCAGTATCCGGATCGATTTTTCAAGGGAACCCTCCTGTTGATAGAGCAGGCCGAGACCCAAATAGCCTCGATGGTCGGGATAAAAGGCAAGGGCTTTCTGAAAAAGCGTTTTGGAAATCGATGTTTTACCGGGAATGGCATCGATTTTTGCATAATCCCCCTGGCTGAAGGTCATACCGAGCCGGGAATAAAAATCGGCGTGCAGCCGGTTAAAAGACGGATCTTTGACGAGATCGATATCTTCGATAAACAAAGGCAGGTTTTGATGAAAGGCCTGTCTGATGGCATTCCCGTAGGCGAGGATGTCTTTCGGGTCTAGACGGGTGTCGATTTCAAAATAAAGCAAATCCTCTATACGTTTCTGCCATATATCTTCCGTGATACAGCCCTGTTCAAGGAATTCCTGATAGATACGCGTGCCTGGAAAAATATCGAGAATATAGGTGATGATGCTGAGAGGCTTGATGGACCGAATCAAATCGATACTGGCTTGAATGGTCTCTTCAGATTCACCCGGAGAACCATAAATGAAATAAGCACGCGGCATGATACCGTAGTGTTTGACGAGATCGAAGGCTTTTTTGATTTGAGCGGTTTTTATGGGTTTGTTTAGTTTCTGACGGATCTTTTCGGAGCCGCTCTCGATACCGAAACTGATCTGGATGCACCCGGCTTTTCGCATCCAGCCAAGAAGATCGGCCTGAATATGGTTGACACGTGAAATGGCGACCCAGGTAATATCGAGCTTTCTGTGGATAATTTCCCGACAGATGGCCTGAACCCACTGCTTTTTATATGTGAAGGTATCATCTGAAAAGTAAAAAAAATGGATGCCTTTTTGGGTGAGCAGTTCCAGTTGATCGACGAAATAGCCGGGAGAGTGGGTACGAACCCGCGGGCCCCAGAAAAGAGGGGAACCGCAGAAAGCACAGTTACCAGGGCAGCCCCGGGTAAAGGCCACATGCTGGAATTGAAAATACCGGGCTGGGTTCGGGAGTTGATCCAGGTCCTTAACGGGTGTCGCCGGGTTTGTTTTGTGGGGCAGCCCTTGATGGCGAAAGGCGATACCGGGAATATGCGGAATTTTATCATGAGCGCCTGCACCCAGCGCTTTAACGAGCTGTAGAAAGGGAATCTCTCCTTCTCCAAGAACGATATAATCGATGTCATGGAAATGGGTCAGCAGGTGATCCCACAAAAAGGTGGCCCCGATGCCGCCGAAAACAATTTTAATGTCAGGGTTCAGGCTTTTGGCGATTTTCGCAATATCGATGCCGCCCCATCGATTGGCGTGAAGGATGGAGAATCCAATGATGTCCGGGCGTTCTTTCTTGATAATGTCCGAAATGATATTAGGCGTATGATTTGCATTGTGCCAGTTATAGATGTGGACATCGTAGCCATTTTCTTTCAGCATCGCTCCCACATAATAGATACCGATGGGGGGAACACTGATGTCATATTCATGGATTCTCTTGTCGAGAAAATAGGGATAGATGAGGAGTATTTTCATATTCAAAATTCGATGTTGAACGTTGGACGTTCGATGTTCATTCGGTTTTCAGCCTCAAACCCTTATACCCCACTAGAGCCCCCCACGCCATACCATACGCTACCACCGCACACCATAGGAGGGTTGTCAAACCCCAACTGATGGCCATCTGTGCCGCCATGATTGCCGCGAGAACAGATGCGCTGCCATTGGTTGCCCAGGCATAGGCGCGGTGTGCCGGCGTATTTACCAAATAGCGCATACCCATCGGAAAAGGAAATCCAAGGAGGATACCGACCGGGATCAGCAGCAAGGTCGATAGTATCAGGCACAAGTGAGATGGTAGCCGGGTCAATGCATCGAGCAGGGGGTCAAACCAAAACAACATGAGAAAAAGGAGCAGACTCACGATGGTGAGCATACTCTTCAGCAGCGTCGAGCGTAGTCTCTGGGAAATCAGTCCACCGGCACTCGAAGAGATCAGAACGGTTGTCAGAACCAGTGAAAAGCTCAAAACAGGATCGTTGAAAAGTTTTGTATAATAATGAATAAAAAAAATTTCCACCAGAATAAAGCCCGTACCAACACCGGCAAAATAAACCATATTTGGCATGGAGGGTTTGGTTCGATGTTTGCGATCGATCCATAAAGGAGCCAATAGCAGCAAAGCCGCGATAACGATCGCTTCTAAAAAGACGATGACGATGATAATTTCACCCGACAGGAGAAGCGTGTAAAGGCGACTTCCGGTCATGTGATGAATCGTCCGGGCCTTGCGCCATTTAAAAAATTTGTCAGGAAAGGGACGGTTGTCGGTCTGGGGTGATATATCCAAGGGGTATTTCCGGAAAAAGTCGGCTGCGGATTTTTGCGCAAAGGCTGTGAAAAGGGATTGGACTGCATCGGCATAATAGGGCTTTTCAAATTTATTGAAGCGGTTGATGTTATCCGGATTGCTGTCTTGGGGCCAAACCAGATCAAAACTTTTCTGTGTGGCAAACGTTTTGAGGATATCGAGGCGCTGGATTGGTTTTTTTGATACCAGAAGGGTGAAGGTATCCCAGTTTCTCAGGATGGCCATATGGTTCTGGGGAGCAGTGACGGGCAAAGAGCTGAGTGCTTCATGGACTGCCGCGGCAATCCGGACCATATTGGACGGCGGCAGTATCAGTTTTCGAGATAAAATCAAAATGCCATCATCGCTAAGATGCTCCAGATAGGCTTGCAGTGATTCGATGGTCAACAGGTGGTCCAAAGACAGCGCATCGGTACCCGGCAGAGAAGACCCCCAGTCTTCAAGATGAATGATGTCGAATCGATTTGATGCTCCGGCCAGGAACATTGTCGGACTGCGGCTTAAGGCCGGGATTTGATAATGACGGCCAATCATTTCAGCAAATAAAGGGTGCTTTTCGATGACCGTTATTGTCCGCGGATCAGATGAAAGGGCACATGGGATTGCGCTTCCGCCGCCGTCCTGGATGATCAGTACGTTGGCATCCTTGGGCGCGAGAAGATACCCGGCATAAGGGAGCGAGTAGGTAGAAAACAGAAATCCGTTCCGGTGTGACCCATCGTAAAAGATCAGCCGTCCGTCACCATCCTTGAACATGGCGAACTGCTGAGGCAGCGTATCGGTGTACTGGAGGCTTAAACCCGGTGAAAACCTGAGAAATGGACTGTGAACCGTGTCGATTCTACCGCTGATGCCGGTGCGGGAACCGACAATCCGTGAATCCGGGAATTGGAGCAGTTGATTCAGCGCTTTATATTCCGATAGGGGAATATTGAACAGCGAATGGGATCGATGTAAAAGGACGACCGACATTAGGCATAGACTGAAAAAGGCGATACCCACCCAGGCCAGACGACCAGAGTTTGCTCCAGACCAAGAATCGTGTTTATGACCTGTTTTATCCCCACGGTCCGAAAAAGAAAAACAGACCAGCAGGGGGAGGATAGCGACCAGCATGATAACCTTGCCCTCGCCCAATGGTTTCAACAGCACCATGGGGATGAGTGCTCCCAATGCTGAGCCGGCCATATTCATAAAATAGATAAGACCGGTCTTTTCCGGAATCGAGATATACGTGTGCGATATGATAAGTCCGGCAAAAAAAAAGGGAACAGCCAGGGACAAGTAGGTGATCATCAGATAGAGTGCCTGGATCGGTTGAAACGGCAGCTTGTAGTAGTCCAGCGGCAGGCTTCTGACAAGCATAAAGGACAGCAGCGCACTGGTTGTGAAAAAAATAGTGAGACGAACCATCCGCCTGTCCTGAGCCTGCTGCAAACGCCATTTATTATAACGAGACTCGGCAATGCTGATATATGTGCCGCTTGCCGTCATACCGAACATTGCAATGCTGATGACCATGAAAGAAAGGTGATGCCACTGGCTGATTGAGAAGACTCTCGTAAGCAGGATTTCGAATGCTATGGCGGAAAGGGACGTCAGGAACACCGATGCAAACATCACTCTTCCTTTATCGTCATGGCATGCCCGGTCATGGGAACGAACAGAACACCCGTGATCTGTCGAACCGTATAACTACCGGCTTTTTTGGTGATCAGTACCAGATGCTGATAACTGAATGGATTTCCCAACGGAAGGATGAGTCTGCCGCCCTCTTTCAGTTGCTGAGTCAGTGGCGGCGGAATATGATCCACGGCGGCAGTAATCATGATGCAGTCATATGGGGATAGCTTCGGGCCAGCCATAATAGCCGTCTCCATAATGTGGCGACACGTTTTTATATCCGTGTTCTGCCAGGAGTCGTGATGACCGTTCGAACAGCTTTTTTTTGATCTCAACGGTAATTACCGATTCGACAATTTCCGAAAGAATGGCGGCCTGATAACCCGAACCGGTTCCGATCTCAAGGACTTTTTCCTGTCCCGTCAATCCAAGACTTTCGGTCATGAGCGCTACGATATAGGGTTGTGAGATGGTTTGTCCCTCACCAATGGGCAGGGGGTGGTCGGCATAGGCCTGAGAACGAATATCTTCTGGAACAAATACATGCCGTGGAACCTGTTCCATTGCGCTCAGCACCTTTGCATCTGAGATGCCTCTTGCCCGAATCTGCTGTGCGACCATGATTTGGCGATTGGTTTTGAAGGCAAACGCATCTTCCACAATATCGGCGAAAAGAGTCAGGGGGAGTGCCGAAACTGCAAATATGATCCAGATTATGCCGGGTTTCATGAACAGGTCCTCTTTCGGTGCTTAATTAACCCCTGAAACTGGAAACATACATGAAGCGTCGAGTAATTTTCCTTTTCTTGGCCATCTCAAAAGAAAAGGAAAAAATATTTCTCTGTGACTCTGTGATCTCTGTGAGAGATATGCCTTTTTAGGGGCCATTATCATGCCACCCTTTTTAGGAGTGGTCGTTGACTCGAAGGAGAAACAAGGGACCATTGAAGGTTAAAATTGCGAATGTCCAATGTCGAACAAGGAATATAGAAGTGTTGAATCGCCTCGCGCAGCGCAGGCGCTTGCGCCGCGTGGCGCTCTTTCGTTATAGGAGCGACAACGTCGCGTTACATAAAATCGTGCCACGATTTTATTGTTATATAAAACTCCATTTCTTTTTCACCATGAGATGAAGAACCCGGACAAGGATAGGATAATTGGCGGTTTCTCCGGACATGTCCACTGGAACGCCGTCGACAGCCTCGACAATTGACAGTATATTGCCGAAAGGATAGCTGTACAGAAGCTCATTCTCCATTACAAGTACACTGAAATGATCCGCATTCACCTTGGCTAGTTGGGCACTTTTTATTTCGGCCGGGTCGTCATAGTTGATGCCGATCTCTTTACCTTCGTACTTCTTCAACAGCTCTTCAAAGTTGGGTTTGGGCACCAGTGTTTTCAAGATGGTATCCGTCCTTTTTTGTTTGTCTTCTCTTTCTTTTCTTAAGGCCTCGGCTTTTTCTTCTTCTGCTTTCCTCTCCGCTTCCTGTGCTTCTTTCCTTTTGGCTTCAGCTTCCTCGAGGGCATCCTTTTGTTTTTTGAGGGCTTCGGTCTCCATCCTCAAGGTATCTGTTTCCTGGTTCAAACGTTCGATCTGCTTCTGAGACACCTCGTTTTTCTTAAGCGCTTCCTGTTCAGCCTTTTTAAGTGTTTCCGTATCCATCTTCAGCGACACGGCATCCATTTTCAAAGAAGCGATTTCCTTCTCTAACGAGCCGATGGTCTGTTTTTCTTTGTTAGCGGCTTCGACCTTTTCTATTTTCTCTTTCTCTTCCCGCTCCTTTTTGAGGGCTTCGGCTTTTTCTATTTTCTCTTTCTCTTCCCGCTCCTTTTTAAGGGCTTCGGCCTTTTCTATTTTCTCTTTCTCTTCCCGTTCCTTTTTGAGAGCTTCGGCTTTTTCTTTTGCCTCTCTTTCTTTATTATCCTGCTGCTTCTTGAGGGCTTCGGCTTTTTTCCGTTCTTCTTTTTCCTTCTTCTCCTGCTCTTTTTGAAGGGCTTCCGTTTTTTTTGTTTCCTCGGCTTCTTTTTGTTCCTGTTCTAATCTTTTTGCTTCCGCTTCGGCTTTTTCCTGTTCTTCTTTTTGGAGTCTTTCCTGGACTTCATAATATTTCGAAAAAATAATGCCGCATTTAATACATTCAGCCGCAGAAGGCAGAACATCCTGACCGCATTTTGGACAAACGGAAAGATTTGGAGACCCTGCTTCCTGAACAGGGGCAGGAGGAGCTAGCTCCTGGCTGTTTTTCATTGATTTTTTCAAGACCAGGGAAAGCGTCACACCGCATTTGTCACATTCGATTGCTGACGCGTCATTTTCATGTCCGCATTTTGGGCACTGAATTGAGTTGCCACCCATTCGACTTCCTCCTTCTTGAAGCGTAGGAAATATCATCTGACCGGAAAGAAATATTGAAAATCACACTTATACCGCTTGTCATAATAATGTTCCGAAAATAGGATGGCGGCATAAGGGGTTGTAGCAGAAAAAAGGTCCTCAATCGGAACGTTTTTCTGACAACCCCTATATCATCAACCAGCCCGCAGGTCAAGACCTTGAACACCATCCATCTCTCTCCATGATTGATGGAAAAGCGTTTCATTGACAAGGGGTTAGGGCTCTGGTATTTTTAGCACCGATCTGATCGTTATTTCTTTTGGGAAAGTTCAACGCCCTAGGCGCTCCCTTATGGTAAAAAGAATAGCCATTAACGATGCTGACTGAGAAGAATGCAAGAGATGCTTACATCCCTGATAAGAGTTGGAGCGGCACATGAATCGTGAAAGTTATATCAATCGGCTTCGAACCGATTTGCTGGCCATGGTCGAGAATCATCTCACACCCGCTGCGATGAAATACGGATATAGCGAAGCCCCATTGGAGACAAATATCAAATGGAAACCTCTTGTGCTGGTCATCGGTAACTATTCATCCGGAAAATCAACCCTGATCAACGATTTTCTCGGTGGTGAAATCCAGGCCACCGGACAGGCACCCACGGATGATTCTTTTACGGTCATTACCTATGACCCTTCCACATCGCCTGATGGGCCTATCCGCGTAACAGAAGAACGGGATGGTAAATTTCTGCTGAACGATCCCGAATATCCGTTCGGGTCTATGAAAAAGCATGGCCAGCGCTTTTTTTCACATTTTCGCCTAAAAAAAGTCAATGCCCCTTTTTTAAGGAATCTCTCGGTGATCGATACGCCCGGCATGCTGGACAGTATAACAGAAAGAGACCGTGGTTATGATTATCAGAATGTCATCGGTGATTTGGCACAGATAGCGGATCTTGTCCTGGTGCTTTTCGATTCCCACAAGGCAGGCACGGTCCGTGAGGCCCATACCAGTTTGAGAGATACGCTGCCAACCCGAACATTTGAAGATCGCGTTTTATTTGTGCTGAATAGAATAGATGAATGTGTTTCCCTTGTGGACCTATTACAGGTATATGGAACCTTATGCTGGAATTTATCGCAAATTACCGGTCGCAAGGATATCCCTTCAATCCATCTGACGTTTTCACCGGGTGCAATGAAGGATTCACCGAACAGTTTCGAAAGGGATCTGGGTTTTTTAAAATATCTTGAAAATCAGCGTTCAGAATTGAAAAATGCCATATTGATGGCGCCACGTCATAGACTCGACCATCTGGCAACCTTTGTTGAAACCCATGCAGAGCGTCTGTCTCATTTAATGGAAGCACTTCTGGCCTATCAGAAACGGTTTCAGAAATATAAGATTCGTAATCTGCTGATGGGACTTGTAATCTCTGTTTTATGCGGCGCTTCAGCCCAAATCGGTTTGAGAGGCATGAAGGGTCTTGCATCTGTCGATGAGGGTATGATGGTTGTTTCCAGCGGCCTCATCTCCGGGGTGATTTTTTTAGTATGGATTTTTTATGTCAAAAAATTGTTTTATCGTCGATTTAGAAAGCGGCAACTGAAGCAGTTGGATGCGTTGACACCCCTTGAGAACCAGACCCGCAGGGACAGCTGGGATTCCATACGAGAGCTGGTGTCCCGCTATATCGTAAAAACAGCCGGACAGTTTTCCAAGCGTGATCTAAAAAAAGAGTATGATTCCGTATGGATGGTACTTGAAAAGGGTGCTAAGAAAATCCGGGAGGCGTTGAATGAACTGGCAAGTATTCATCATGATGACGCTGCCGAGGTGGATAGATGGGTCGACAGTCAATCCAGCTTATTGAAAGAAAACAGGAAATGAAAGGCTTTGCATTCGGCACTCCGTTAACCCATGCAAAAAAAACCGTTTCATCAACCACTATCACCCCCACCTGCACACCCGCGTAACATGGCATGGCAAATCATCATCGCCATTTTGTGCCGACTGCTTTTGAACACGGCAAGGCGGTTTGCTTATCCATTCGCCCCGGTTCTGAGCCGTGGCCTGGGGGTTCCCCTAACGGCAATCACCTCTCTCATTGCCGTCAATCAGGCGACAGCCATTCTGGGAATCGGTGTTGGCCCGCTTGCCGATCGTTTTGGGTATCTTCGGATGATGCTCATTGGTATGGGCATGCTCTCGCTGGGTATGCTGGCGGCGGCTTTATTCCCATTCTATTATTCTGTCATGGCCGCCTTGTTTCTGGCGGGTCTGGGAAAGAGTGTTTTTGATCCGGCCATTCAAGCTTATGTGAGCCGACAGGTTCCCTATCATAAGCGGGGAATGGTTATCGGATTTTTGGAAACAAGCTGGGCCGGCAGCACATTGATCGGCATCCCCTGTGTGGCCATCCTCATGAATCGACTTGATTGGCAGGCGCCCTTTTATGTGCTGGGCGGACTCGGACTGGTGGGCTTGTTTGCCCTGGTCTCTCTCTTTCCCAACGATAAACAGGCCAGCGTTCCTGTTTTAGAAAAAAAGACCTTATGGCATGCATGGCCGCAATTGATTGCGAACAGGTCCGCTGTGGGGGCTTTGGGCTATGCGTTTTTTATCAGTGTTGCCAATGATAATCTGTTTGTTGTTTATGGGGCCTGGCTGGAACAATCCTTTCAGGTCAGCATCGTCGTTCTCGGTATCGGGACCGGCGCCATTGGTTTGGCTGAATTGTGCGGGGAAGGGCTTACGGTTTTGATTTCCGACCGGATCGGTCTGCGCAGGTCTATTTTTTCCGGCCTGGTGCTGACCATTGCCAATTATGCTTTTATTCCCTTGTATGGACAGAGTCTGTCGCTTGCTCTGGTGGGGATTTTTCTGGTTTTTCTAAGCTTTGAATTTATGATTGTGACCAGTATGTCTCTGTGCACTGAAATTCTTCCGGATCACCGGGCCACCATGATGGCAGCCTTTTTTGCAGCAGCAGGTGCGGGCAGGGTTATCGGTGCTCTGATAGGGGGACATATATGGCTTTTCGGCGGTATCTGGCTCACAGGCATGGTGTCTGCCGGCATCACGCTGCTGGCCTTGTTTTCGTTGTTGATCGGATTAAGCGTGCGGCATCCTGTTTTGGATGGTTGATGACTCACACCAGGCCATCCTCCCTTAAGCGGGTCATGGCTGTTTGCCCGATACTTGTTACGTGGCTCAACGCTTTCGAGAGATGAAATGGAGCCTCGTGGGTTACCTTCGAATTGAGCATGACGATGGCATTGTTGATGTGCCTGAGAGAGCCTTCCCAGTGTTCATTGGGTGCTATTTTCATGCCCAGGTGGATTTCATTGGCAACCATGCTCACCAGTGCTGTAATGATCTGCTCGGCACCCGGTTTGTTCTGATCCGGTAACCCCATAACCATTTCGATGGTCTGGGACGTCCATATAAGACCTGCCTTGATTTTTTCACTTTGCGAGAATGCCAATATCGCTGATTGTGTATTCATTTTTATTGTCCTTTGTTTAACCTGAACTGAGCGATTTTTGCCTCGATCTGCACCAATCTCTTGCGGATCAAGGGTTCGCAAAAAGCCTCGACAGATCCACTGGTATGCTTACGTTTTTTGCGAACCCTCCTCCATCAAGATCTCGGCACATCTCTTCGGGAAAAATCGCTCAGTTCAGGTTTAATTTTGACAGTTTTCAGTCAATAGGGTAATATAAACAGGTCTGAATTGAAAGCAATTAGGAATATATTTATGACAACGATTTTAAAATCAATTTTAGAACCTGTCGGCCGGCAGGATATTCGAATCGCCCTCTGGGGTGACACAACGCAGTTCAAGGGCTGGTTGAATGTTTTATTTGTGGTTGTCACGGCATTTTTTATTTTATCGGGGTGCGGTGTCCTGAAACCGATCGACAATACAGGTAACGAGGGGGGCTCTTCACAAGCGGGCAAAGCGCTTGCAGGGGTTTATCATGATTTTGATGATATCCTCATTCCCAAGGCCATGCAGGTGAACCGCAAGATGTCATCCGTATTTGAAACCCCCACAATTTCGGCCGGGGTTCTTTCAGTGGGTGGAACGCTTAAATTAAATGAATTAATTGAATTTTTCAAGACGAACATGACAAAAGACAACTGGACGGTTGTCAGTATGTTCAAAGGGCCACGATCGATACTTCAATTTGAGAAAGGAAACCGCTGGTGTATGATGACCTTGATGGACAGGCGATACGGCTACAAGACGCAGGTTGAAATATGGGTGACACCGAAAAATGAAGCCCAGTCGTCCGGCTTATTAAAGTAATTTTTTTCGGTGTCCTAAACAATTATCATGCGTATGTTCCGGCCGATGGCGGTAGTTAATTAAATTCGAAGCACGAAATTCGAAATCCTAAACAATACCGAATGATCCAAATTCGAATGATCAAAACAAGACCTTGGAGACACAAGTATAATCTATGTTTAAATCATTTGAAGCATTTGATATTCGGATTTAGAATTCATCACACGATGAATGCGTATTACATTACTTCATACAGGGCTAAATCAGTGCCGGGCCCTTTGGATCCGGGTATTTATAATGAGTTAAACTTTTCGTCATAAGAGCGACAACGTCGCGCTTAATAAATTTGTGAAACAAATTTATTTGGGGACAAGAGATGACAGACAACCTCGAGAAAAAAAATATCATATTGGGTATCAGCGGCGGCATTGCGGCTTACAAAAGTGTTGAGTTGCTTCGCTTGTTGACGAAACACGGGGCGGATGTGCGCGTGATCATGACCAGAAACGCATGTCGGTTCGTTGGGCCATTGACATTTGAAGCGCTTTCTGGAAAGGCGGTCTGTACGCATCTTTTCGAAGAGGGACAGAATGCAAGCATCGGTCATATAGCATGGGCAAAGGATGCCGGTGCCGTGATTATTGCCCCTGCCACCGCCAACATTATCGCTAAAATGGCCGGCGGTATTGCGGATGATGCCTTGACGACATTCCTGTTGGCGGTAACGGCGCCCATCCTGATTTGCCCCTCCATGAATACGGATATGTATCAGAGCCCGGCGGTTCAACGCAATCTGTGCATGCTTGAGAAAGATGGCCGTGTCATCCTTAGACCCGATTCCGGTGAGTTGGCTTGTGGTGTTAGCGGACCAGGAAGGCTGCCTGACCCTGAAGAGATTCTCGGCCGGCTAATCAAGGTCATGTGTGCTCAAGACCTGTCCGGCAAACGGATTCTGGTGACGGCAGGTCCTACACAAGAACCCATGGACCCGGTTCGATTCCTCAGCAACCCTTCATCCGGGAAAATGGGGTTTGCAATTGCCAGAGCAGCACAGCAGAGAGGTGCGCAGGTGACACTGATATCCGGACCTTCCAGTCTTCAAGATCCATCCGAAGTAAACGTGATTCGTATCCAAACAGCAGCCCAAATGGCATCGGCTGTCTTTGAACATTTAGAGCAGATGGATATTGTCATAAAATCCGCTGCGGTGAGCGACTACCGGCCCAGGGATATCAGCGCTGAAAAGGTGAAAAAGGAAAAGAATGCCATGGTGCTGAATCTTGTCAGAAACCAGGATATTTTAGCAGAGATCGGTCAGCGGAAAGGGGGCCGTTTTCTGGTGGGGTTTGCGGCCGAGACCGAAGCCCTTGATCAGAATGCAACCAAGAAGCTACAAAAAAAGAATCTCGACATGATTGTGGGCAATATTGTCAAGGGTGAGGACTCCGCTTTTGGATCGGACACCAACAGGACATCATTGTATTACCGTGATGGTACCCGTGAAGCCTTGCCCATGATGGACAAGGAAGATCTTGCCCACAGGCTGCTCGATCGAATTGTTGAAAGGATGTAAGGTAAGCCCTAAGCGGCTCAGACAGCGCAAATCGCCATTGGATCACCCATTTCGCTCTATCTATGGTGAAAACAGAAAGCGAAGCCTTGAGCATAGCATTAAGCGCTTAAGGCTTACTGCTTAGCTTAAAGCTTATACCCGGAGTGGCCAAATGATTGAAAAGAACACTATTTTAAAAAGAGGGATAAAAAATCAGGCCCTGGCTTCCGTACTCAACGATGTCGGCAACACCCTCCAGTTCATGGCCGATGCCGGATGCCGGGGATTCGAATGCGATGCTGTTCATCATGATATGGTCCGCAACTGGGGGAGTCATGGTTTGGATCGTCCGGAATCACTGAACGATATTTGGCGTGATTTGAAAGACTGTCGGCGCTGCGGTCTTTCGAGCAAACGGACACAGATTGTGTTTGGTGACGGGTGCGAGCAAGCCAGACTCGTGTTCGTGGGAGAAGGACCTGGGTATGAAGAGGACAAACAGGGTAAACCATTTGTGGGAGCGGCCGGCAAGCTTTTAAACCGGATTTTGGAAGCGATGCATCTTTCCCGGGATGATGTCTATATCTGCAATATTGTCAAATGCCGTCCGCCAAACAATCGAAATCCCTTACCGGATGAGATATCCACATGTGTGCCGTTCCTGAAACGCCAAATCAGAGCCATCAAACCGGAATGTATCTGTGCTCTTGGAAAGTTTGCCACGCAGACCCTTCTCCAGGCCGAAGCACCGATATCCAGACTCAGGGGGCGGTTTCATACGTATCAGGGGATTCCTGTCATGCCGACCTATCATCCTGCCTATCTATTGCGGAATCCCGGAAGCAAGCGTGATGTCTGGAATGACATGCAGCAGATCATGCAGCGCCTGGGTCTCTAAATCGAGCGATCGGTGAACTAAAAAAGGAGTGTCGTATGAAAATATTACACTATATTCGCTTTTCATTGATGCTGGTCCTGCTGTTTGCAGGTATTTCATTCGCCGGCAGCGGTGGGATCATTATCATACCGGTTTCCGACGCCATTGGACCCGGCGTCGCAGATTTTGTCTCGCGTGGTATTGCCCGCGCAGATGAACAAAACGCAGTCTGTGTTGTCATCGAACTTGACACACCGGGTGGTCTGGCAGAAGCCATGCGCGAAATTGTCATGTCAATATATGCTGCAAAAACACCCGTTGTTGTATATGTTTCGCCAAGCGGTGCCAGAGCGGCTTCGGCGGGTGTCATGATAACCATGGCGGCCGATATAGCGGCCATGGCTCCAGGCACCAATATCGGTGCCGCGCACCCGGTGGCAACCGGCGGCAAGGAGATCGAGGGCGTCATGTCGGAAAAGGTTACAAACGACATGGTGGCCTATGTGAAAAGCATCGCGGAAAAAAGAGGCCGCAACGCGGAATGGGCGGAAAAGGCTGTTCGAGAGAGCCTGTCCGTAACCGAAAACGAAGCCCTTGAAGAGAATATTATCGATATCGTCGCCGCAGACATGGATGATCTTGTTCGAAAGATTGATGGATATCGTGTTGAGGGTAAGGGGGATTTGCGACTGTCGGATGCCATGAGGACCCGACTCAAAGAGAATCTTCGCACAAAAATACTAAAAACCATCAGCGATCCAAACATTGCCTATATTCTCATGATGATCGGACTGGCCGGACTCTATTTTGAGCTGTCGCATCCGGGCGCAATTTTCCCCGGCGTGGTGGGGGGCATCGCTCTCATTCTGGCCTTTTTTTCTTTCCAGACACTTCCGGTGAATACCGCCGGTATCTTGTTGGTTTTTCTTTCCATTATTTTTTTTATTTTGGAGATAAAGGTCGTCAGCTACGGGCTTTTGAGTATTGCCGGTGTGGTGTCTCTGCTTTTGGGCTCTCTCATGATGTTTGAAGGTAATGGCCCCCAGTCACAGCTGTCATGGCATGTATTGATTCCGACCCTGCTGATTGTTTCCGCTTTTTTTGTTACCTTGGCAAGCCTGGCTTTCAAAGCCCAGATGTCGCGGCCGCGAACCGGGGGAGATGGCCTGGTTAAGGAAATCGGCATCGTTAAAAAACGGATTGACCCGCAGGGAAAGGTTCTGATTCATGGAGAGCTCTGGTATGCACAGGCCAAAGAACCGATTGAAGAAGATGCGCAGGTTCGCGTGGTGTCTGTTGAGAACCTGGTACTGAATGTCGAACGTCTGGCTTAAACCAGGGTCGGCGGGTTGGAGGGGCTGAGGTTTGGAGGGTGGCTGAAAGCTTCCAGCTGGTGGCAGCATCACAGCCTCCCAGCTTCCCGGCATTTAACAAGGGTTCGAGGATCCAAGGAAAAACAGGGCTCGGGTTCGAATTTCGAATTTGCTATAACCAAAATGTTTAAAAGTAACCCCTTCAAAGGAGAATTATCATGCTATCCATAACAACCATTGCCATCATCGTACTGGTCATCTTTTTTTTATCGGCCTCTTTGAAGATTTTGAACGAGTATGAACGTGCGGTAATTTTCAGGTTGGGACGGGTTATCACGGCCAAGGGACCGGGTTTGATCATTCTGATTCCGGTAATCGATAAAATGGTGAGAGTCAGTCTGAGACTCATCGTTATGGATGTAGACCCCCAGGACGTCATCACGAGAGATAATGTTTCCGTCAAAGTGAATGCCGTTATTTATTTTCGGGTTATCGATTCAACCAAGGCCATTATCGAAGTAGAGGATTTCAGTTATGCCATGTCACAGCTTGCACAGACCACCATTCGAAGTGTTTGTGGACAGGCGGAATTAGACGAACTGTTGGCGGAAAGGGACAAAATCAATGCAGAACTTCAGGAAATTCTGGACACCCATACGGATCCATGGGGGATCAAGGTGGCGACGGTGGAGCTGAAGCACATTGATCTGCCCCAGGAGATGCAACGTGCCATGGCCCGTCAGGCGGAAGCCGAGAGGGAGCGTCGGGCCAAGATCATCAATGCCGAGGGTGAATTCCAGGCCGCAGCAAAGCTAGCCGAGGCGAGTGAAATCATATCAAAACACCCAGTGGCACTGCAGTTGCGATACCTTCAGACCGTGAATGAAATGTCGACGGAAAGCAATACCACCACTATTTTTCCCATTCCCATTGACTTGTTTAAGCCATTTCTCAAGTTGATGGATAAATAAATTCGCTGCGCGAATTTATGAAACGCGACTTTGTCGCTCTACTTTTGATTTTGCATCAAACAAAACGCAAAATACTTGATGATTTCAACTTTTTGCGAGACCATCATTATTGACATCGCTAAAAAAAAACGATTAGTAGATTAAAGTCTTATGTAAGCAACAGCATGTGAAAGGAGCAGAAAAGAGAATGGCTGAAGAAACAATGGAAAGCTTGAAGAAACCCCTGGATAAAATGACCGTAAAGGAACTTCGCGAAGTTGCTCTGGAATTGCCACAGATAACCGGTGTGCATGGCATGAAGAAGGCGGAATTGCTGGCAGCCGTCAAAGAAGCCAAAGGTATCCAGGACACGCATGTCAAGAAGGCTTCTGCAACCGTAGGTGATCTTAAAAGCCAGATAAAAAGTTTTAAGGAAAAGCGTGAATCCGCATTGAGAGAAAAGAATGCAAAAATGGCAGGCATTTACCGCCGCCGTATCTCACGACTGAAAAAGAAATCGCGTCGCGTGGCCTAAAAGGTCGAATCCTACAATGAAAGAGCTGATTCAAGCGTTTATTGCGGTGCTTTCAACGGCCAAAGGATATTCGGAGAATACCTGCCGTTCCTACCGGAGCGATCTGCTCGAATTTGCGGACATTATCAAGCGTGTCGGACTTACAGATACGACATTGCAAAGCAGGTCCCCATCAGAAACGCAGCTGGCCGGTGCTGTTACGGGAATTGCCATCAGGGGCTATCTCGGGCATCTGCATCAACACTGCAAAAAATCGACCATTGCCCGAAAACTGTCGGCGGTCAGGTCGTTTTACCGTTATCTGGTCAAACACGGGTATATCGATGTCAACCCTTCGGATACGGTTCAGACACCCAAGCAGGATCAAACCCATTCCAACATATCTGCCCATTGATGATATGTTCAGGCTCCTGGCTTCGGTCAAGACGGATACGCCGCTGGGCTTACGCAATCGTGCCATGTTTGAAACGCTCTACTCGACCGGTATCCGGGTGTCGGAATTGGCCGGGCTCGATGTTCAGGACATTGATTTTCACGAACATGTCATTCGGGTAAAGGGCAAAGGCGGACATGAACGAATGGTCCCCATCGGTAAAACAGCCCTTGCTTCCATCGAGACCTATCGCAAGCGGATTGGGCATAAGGGCCGGGTTGCCCAATCTCAGGCGGAAATGGTGTCGGGAGACCCGCTTTTCTTGAACAAATCCAATACCCGTCTTTCAGTGCGATCAATTGCCCGCATACTGGAAAAGACCACCCGGGAATGCGGGATAACCATCCCTGTGTCACCGCATGCATTTCGTCATACCTTTGCAACACATATGTTGGATGCCGGTGCTGATCTGCGGGTCGTACAGGAGTTGCTGGGTCATAAGAGCCTATCCACGACACAGAAGTATACACATGTCAGCATCGACAGGTTGATGGAGGCGTATGATAAGGCGCATCCCAGAAAATGACTTGCATGAAATTTGATGAGAATATATAAGACAATTATGGATCATCTCCCAAAGAGTTGATCCAAATGAAGGATTCAAGGATTCCAGGGGTCCAGGGTTCGAGTGAGATGAAGTGGGGCATCAGCTCCCTGGAAAACAAACACTTGAATCCTTGAATCCTTGACCCCTTGAACCCTTTCTCCCAACTATTGGGAGAAGATTCATAAATTATAACAGAGGTGTAGAGAGAGATGACAAGTCAGGAACTGCGGCATAAGGCTGACGCCGTTATGATGAACACATACAATCGTTTTCCCTTGGTTTTGGTAAAGGGTAAGGGGTGTGTTGTCTGGGATATGGAAGGGCGAGCCTACAGGGATTTCATTGCGGGCATTGCGGTCTGCAATCTGGGGCACGCCCACCCGGTTGTTTCCGAGGCATTGCGAAAGCAGGCGGAATCCTTATGGCATGTATCGAATTTGTACTACACCTTGCCCCAGACAGCCCTGGCAGACTGGTTGACGGGACATAGTTTTGCTGACCGTGTTTTCTTTTGCAATAGCGGTGCGGAGGCCAACGAGGCGGCTATCAAGTTGTGCCGCAAGTATTTCTATGACCGTGGTAATAAAGAAAGATATCGCATCATTTCTATGACCCAGTCATTTCATGGTCGGACCATGGCAGCCCTCTCTGCAACCGGACAAGACAAGATCAAAGAGGGGTTCGACCCCGTTCTGGAGGGGTTTGACTTTGTGCCCTTTGATGATCTGGATGCCTTGAAACAGAAAATAGATTCATCTACGGCGGCAGTCATGCTGGAGCCTGTTCAGGGGGAGGGCGGTGTTCGCTGCCCATCTCCGGGATATCTGCAGGCGGTTCGAGAAATCTGCGATGACACCGGAACACTGCTGGTGTTTGATGAGATACAGACCGGCATGGGGCGGACCGGAAAGTTGTTTGCATATGAGCATTTTGGCATTGTGCCTGATGTCATGACGCTGGCAAAAGCCCTGGGAAACGGTCTGCCTATCGGCGCGATGCTTGCCGGGGAAGAGATTGCATCGGCATTCTCGCCCGGAGCACATGCCACCACCTTTGGTGGGACGCCGATTGTTACGGCTGCCGCCCTGGCGGTGGTCAAGACCATGGAAACGGAAAATATTGTTGCGCATTGTGCCCAGATGGGTTCTTATTTCAAAAAGAAATTACAATCGCTTCAGGAGAAGCACCCGGTTATTGAAGATGTCCGGGGGTATGGGCTTCTCATTGGAATGGAACTGAAGATAAAGGGTGATGGCGTGGTGAAGGCCTGTATGGAAAAAGGTTTTCTGGTTAATTGCATTCAGGAGTCGATCCTGCGGTTTGCGCCACCGCTTATTGTGCAGAAGGCTGATATCGATGCGTTGCTGGACTGCCTGGATCACGTACTTAAGGAAAGGTAAAAGAAATGTCCGAAAAACTCTGGGATGGCAGATTTTCTGAAAAAACCAGCCGAAATGTCGAGCGCTTTACGTCCTCCATAGACATCGACAGCCGTTTGTACCCATATGACATTGAGGGAAGTATCGCCCACTGCAAAACCCTGGCAAAAGCGGGTATTATAACGGATGATGAAGCCTCGACCCTTATTCAAGGGCTCGGTGTTGTCAAACGGGAGATCGATCACGGGGATTTTCTGTTCGACGATGCGCTGGAAGATATTCACATGCACATCGAGACCCGGCTTTTCCAGGAGGTGGGTAAGGTTGCCCAGAAACTGCACACGGCCAGAAGCCGGAATGACCAGGTTGCCCTGGATGTACGCATGTTCCTGCGCGACAAGACGCGCCGGACAATTTCGCATTTGACAACACTTTGTCGTACACTGGTCGACATGGCCAGGATCCACATTGACGTGGTCATGCCGGGCTATACCCATTTGCAGCATGCCCAACCGGTGCTGTTTAGCCACCACCTCATGGCATATTATGAAATGTTCAAGCGTGACGGTGAACGGTTTCGGGATGCGTTGGAGCGAATTGATGTCATGCCATTGGGGGCTGCAGCGCTTGCGGGTACAACGTATCCCATAGATCGCCATTATACCGCCGAGTTGTTGGAATTCAGCCGTGTCTCCCCCAACAGCATGGATGCGGTTTCGGACAGGGATTTTATTCTGGAATATCTTGCCCATGCCAGTATCTGTATGGTTCATTTCAGCAGGTTGTCGGAAGAAATCATCCTGTGGTCCTCTTCTGAGTTCAACTTTATCGAGATGCCGGACGCTTTTGCTACGGGCAGCAGTATTATGCCGCAGAAAAAAAACCCTGACGTCCCGGAACTGGTTCGGGGGAAAACAGGTGGTGTTTTTGGTGATTTGCTGGCTGTGCTGACATTGATGAAATCACTTCCCCTGGCTTATAACAGAGACATGCAGGAAGACAAACTGCCGCTTTTTCGGTCCGTTGATACGCTGGGTGACTGCATCGAAATCTATATCCGGATGTTGCCGGAAATCCAGGTCAACAAAGAACGCATGCTGCAGGCTGCATCGGTTGGATATCTCAATGCAACCGATTTAGCGGATTATCTGGTGGGCAAGGGCATGACCTTTCGAGAGGCTCATGGATGTGCTGGAAAAGCTGTTGGGTTTGCTATCCAGCAAGGAAAAGAACTTGATGAACTGTCTTTGAAGGAACTGAAAAATTTCTCATCACTCATCGACGGTGATGTTTTTTCATACATCGCCATGGATCAGGTGATCGGTAGACGGACATCTTTTGGTGGAACAGCCAAACAAAACGTGATGGAACAGATCGCAAAAGCAGAAAATGAGATCTTGGATGCGAAATAAATCTTTGGGCCGATTAACCGCACATCATATGGTTTTGATATGGATCCTGATGGTATTTGGGGTATCAGGCTGTGGTGTCAAAGGATCGCCCGTCCCGCCTGTTTATACAAAACCTCCTGCTGTGAGCGATCTGCACTATCAGGTTGCCGGCAACCAGCTCAATCTGACCTGGTCCGTTCCTCCAATGCAGCCAACCGGCAACCCTGCCATCGCCGGTGCGAAAGTGTTCCGTTTGAAGCAGCCATTAAAGAACGTGGCCTGCCCGGACTGTTCACGGACATTTACGCTTATGAGCAAGATCCCGGCTCGCTCTGGAACCATGCAGTTTCAAGACACGATGGACAAAGGGTTTGCGTACTACTATAAAATAGTTTTATACGACACCGGAAATCATGACGGCGAGAGCTCCAATATCATCCGTGCTGAGAGCAGTAAATGAAATAGAAGTTATCTCAAAGAAGCGACAACGTCGCGTATGATAAATTCGTGAAACGAATTTAAAAGGATAAAATAATGCACCATTTCAGTTATCGAGAAGACAGCCTGTTTTGTGAGAATGTATCTGTAAAGGATATTGCTGAAAGTGTGGGAACGCCGTTTTACCTGTACAGTCACGCCACAATCAAGCGGCATTTTCTCATATTTGATGGTGCGTTCGATGGTGTTGAAAGACTGATCTGTTATTCGGCCAAAGCCAATTCAAATCTCGCCGTATTGACGCTTTTGGCGAATCTGGGTGCAGGTCTTGATATTGTTTCCGGCGGAGAACTCTATAAGGGCCTGAAAGCCGGTTTCCCGGCCAATCGAATTGTCTATTCCGGTGTAGGCAAACGTGTGGATGAAATTGATTTTGCCTTGCGGGAAGGCATCCTCATGTTTAATGTGGAATCTCTTGAAGAACTGGCTCTCATCGATATGCGTGCGTCCCTGCTGGGCACTGTCGCTCCCATCGCCATTCGGGTCAATCCGGATGTGGACCCCAAGACACACCCCTATATTTCCACAGGGTTGAAAAAAAATAAATTTGGTATCGACACGCAAACAGCCATCAAAGCCTACGAGATGGCTTCCACATTACAGCATGTAAACATCCTGGGAATCGATTGTCATATCGGATCACAGATATCCGAGGCTAAACCCTTCGAGGACGCCCTAGGCAATATTCTGTCGCTTGTGGATGAACTCAGACGTAAAGGCATCGGGATCTCCTACCTTGATATGGGGGGAGGTCTGGGTATTACCTATCAGGGGGAGTCTCCCCCTGAACCGAACGAGTATGCCGGAGCGATTCAAAAAATATTGAAACCAACGGATTATAAGTTAATCCTTGAGCCAGGACGTGTTATCGTCGGCAACGCAGGTACCCTCATCACCCGTGTTTTGTATCGAAAATCCGGCAAGAACAAAGAATTCGTCATAACAGATGCCGGCATGAACGATCTGATTCGACCATCATTGTATCAGGCGTTTCATGCCATCCAACCGGTGGTGAGAAATGAGGGGAATCTCATCACGGCGGATGTGGTGGGACCTATCTGTGAGTCGGGGGATTTTTTAGCCGTTGATCGGGAATTGGCTGATGTGCAGAAGGATGATCTTCTGGCGGTCATGAGCGCGGGTGCCTATGGATTTGTCATGTCGTCAAACTACTGTTCACGGCCGAAAGTTCCCGAGGTCATGGTTAAAGACGACATGTACAGCGTTACGAACAGACGCCAGAGTTATGAAGATCTGATACGCAATGAAAGCATACCGGATTTCCTGATGGAAACTAAATCCTGATAAACAGGGAAAAAATCTTTTATCACGAAAAGAGGCGAAAACACGAAAAAGATCAAAAAAATTCGTGTTTTCCAGCTTTCGTGTTTTCGTGATTGTATTTAAATTTTTTATAAATAAATAACCAAATAGAATAGAGAAGTAATGAAAAAAATACCTTTCTACAAAATGAGCGGCAGCGGCAACGATTTTATCCTGATCGACAATCGTGACGGCATTGTGGATGATCACTACCTGAACCGGCTGGTTGTGGGTGCCTGCCGGAGAAAAATGTCCGTCGGGGCGGACGGGTTGCTTCTGGTTGAAAAAAGCTCCCGGGCGGATTTTAAATGGCGGTTTTACAATTCGGACGGCAGCAGGGCGGAAATGTGCGGGAATGGTGCCCGTTGTGCCAGCCGTTTTGCTTTTCTGACCGGGATTGCCGGACCGGTACTTTCTTTTGAAACCGATGTGGGACTCGTGACGGCGGAAATTATCGGTAACCAGGTAAAAATCGGCATGACCGATCCCACGGATCTTAGAGAGAACAAAACGCTTCTCGTGGAAGGGGCAACGTTTCCATACGATTATATCAATACCGGTGTGCCGCACGTCGTCATAACCACCGACGATATCGAGAGCATCGATGTCTTTGAATCGGGGCGTGCCATACGACATCATGAGGCGTTCTCTCCCGCGGGTACGAATGTAAATTTTGTGGAACCTGTTGGTAACAATACCATTGCCGTTAGAACCTATGAGCGTGGTGTGGAGCTTGAGACCCTTGCTTGTGGTACGGGCTGTGTGGCCGCCTCCCTGATGATGAGCTTGAAGCATCAGTGGCCATCACCCGTCACCGTCAAAGCACGTAGCAATGTGATGCTCCGTGTATACTACACCTTCGAAAACGGTGTGTTCACCCGGATCTATCTGGAGGGGGATGCGCGGGTGATTTACCAAGGTACACTTTGGGAAGAGGCATGGGAGGGTGACTGACAAGAATAAGGGTTCCAGGGTGTACAAGGGTGATACCAGGGTTCGAGAGGGTGAGCTTACAAGGCAGTGAGTCAAGAGGGTCGAGGGTGCTACAGGCTTGAAGCTGATATACGGCATTCAGGCTTCCAAGCATCCTAGCGTCCCAGCATAATCTATCAGCATCCCAGCTTCCAAGCATCTTAGCGTCCCAGCATACAAAGGGTTGTCAGATAAGCGGATGAACATGCATCAGGTATTTGTTTCAATCGGGTCGAACCTGGGAGATAAAATCGAAAACTGCCGCAAAGGTGTCAACGGGTTACTGGCGGATGGGGGATCGTTTCTTGTCAAGTCTTCTTCTTTTTATCGAACGAGTCCCGTCGATTATAAAGACCAGGACTGGTTTGTCAATCTGGTGGTAAAGATCAAAACAACCCTGGATCCGTTTGATCTTTTGGACAAGATACAGCACATCCAGAAGGCAATCGGTCGCAAAGCCTGCACCGTACGGTTCGGGCCGCGTGTTCTCGATCTTGATATCATTTTCTTCGATGACCAGGTGATCCGGACAGACATTTTAGAAATTCCGCATCCCCGGATGCATAAAAGACGCTTTGTATTAAAACCTATTTGTGATATAGAGCCGTCCATGATGCATCCCGTATTGGGAAAAGATATGCGGTCGCTCCTAGGTGATTTGAAGGATTCGGAACAAAGAATCATGGAGATTCAATGAAATTACTGGTTCTTCTGGTTGTGGGATATTTCTGCTACCGGGTAATGAAAAACTGGATGATGACCGGTTCGGCGGCGCCCGATAAGGTTTCGTCTGCTTCTGTAGGTGAAATCGATGATGTCATGATTCAGGATCCGGTATGTGGTGTCTATTTTCCGAAAGGAAACAGTATCGAACTGCAGTATAGAGGCCAAGAGCTGTTCTTTTGCAGTCAGGAATGCAAAGCAAAGTTTATCCATGCCCACAAAGAAGCGTGATTGATATATCACGTTGAAGGTCTAAGACATCATGCCATTCAATAATAAATTAAAGAAGACGTTTAGCAATCCCAACACGTTGACATTGTGCAGAATCGGAGCGATACCGATCATTATTCTTTTGATGTATTTTCCGAACCGTTTATGCACATTTATTGCCGCACTGTTTTTCAGTGCCGCCGCCATAACAGATTATCTGGATGGCTATCTTGCACGTCAACGAGGCCTGGTTTCCAGTTTTGGTAAGATCATGGACCCGGTAGCGGATAAACTGCTGGTGTCTTCATCCTTTATTATGCTGGTATACCACGGATGGGTGCCGGCATGGATGGCTTGCATTATCATCGGGCGGGAACTTGCAATTACGGGTCTCAGAAACATTATCGCCGAAACCGGTGGAGATGTATCCGCTTCCTGGTTGGGAAAGTATAAAACAGGTTTTCAAATAGCAGCCATCATTCCCTTGTTTTTCCATTATGATTATTTCACAATCAGCATGAACGCCATCGGAACCTTTTTTCTGTGGGGCGCGCTTATATTTACGATATGGTCGGGAGCAGATTATTTTATCCGGGCCCGGCATCTCTTGAACTTGAAACAGTAGTCGAACGACGGTACAGCCTGTTCTTAATAGCGACAAGATCGCGTTCTATAAATTCGTGAAACGAATTTATTTTATATTGACAAACGATCCATATCCCGTTAGAAAACGCAAACCAAATGAGCGGGAATAACTCAGTGGTAGAGTGCGACCTTGCCAAGGTCGAAGTCGCGGGTTCAAATCCCGTTTCCCGCTCCATTTTTTTGGCGGCATAGCCAAGTGGTAAGGCAGCGGTCTGCAAAACCGCTATTCTCCGGTTCAAATCCGGATGCCGCCTCCAGTTAAAACATAAAGGTTTGCAAGCATATCAGTAGCTTGTGAGCCTTTTTGTCATATTATGCTTTAGGTATCGCCTTGTCTGGTGGCTATAAGCTATAAGCGGTTATCCACTTACAGCTTATATTAACCTGGCGACTAAATAGCCAACTCCGTCATGCCGGACTTGATCCGGCATCCAGTGCCTTTCTGGATTCCCGCCTTCGAGGCTGTGTCACAACTGAAGCCTCGGCGGTATAAATAGCTCTTTGACAATCATAATTAAGGTTGCTGAACTTTAAAAAAGGGCCTTCAGCAATTTCAACGGATGCCAACTGGATTTTAGTTAGTCCACCGGCTGTTAAGGAACACCGGGTGGATCTAAGCTGTTGAAAGCTTAGCAACAAACATCTGAACACCACCCAGTAGGCTGATCATTCGCGTCAAATTAAAACAGGTCGCCACAATGGATGCTTCTGCTTGAGCCCCCTGCCGACCGCGAAGAGAAAATTGCCGAAAAGCGATGTTTTTTTTGATGTACCCAAACGGATGTTCCACCAGTTCTTTCCGACGTCGGTAAATATCCCGGCCTTCGGGTTGACAATAACGCGCCTCGATTTTCTCTCTGAGTTCTTCGTTGATGTGGCGTACAATGGTCCGGCCTTGTTTTGAACTTGTACAAGTACCGAAGTTTTTACAGGCACGACACAGCGCAGGTTTTTCGATCCGGTAATCGCGCTTGGTCTTTTCTTTGTTATTGTAATGCCGAAAGAATAGACAATGACCTTCCGGGCACAAGTAACAATCGTGTTGGGAATCATAAGTAAATTGATGTTTGTTGAACGGCTTGGGGTTTTTCCGCGATACCTGCCGTGGAGAAGGCACCACAACCATACGATCTTCGGTTTCGATCTGCTCGATTTGTTCGATATCCGAGTAGCCGGCATCGGCACAGGCCACCTTGCAGGGCTGATCCAGGTTGTTTTCCGCACCTTTGATCTGATCGGCGAACTGATTGCTGTCATTGGCATCATTGACTACATCGGCATGAACGATCAGACCGTTTTTGTCATCGACTACGCTGTGAACCGCGTAACTGGCATGCGTGCCCTGTGGCCCTTTCATGACAGCACTTTGCGGATCAGTCCGATTGACGCTACGCTCTTTACCGTTTTTGGTCTTGGTGCCACGAACCGAAAATTCGGATAGAGCCTCTTGGATCGTTTCTTTTAGCCGTTTGTTTTGTGTCAACTCTTTGGGCATCTTGACCATGGAATCCAATTGGGTTTCGTCTTTGTCTATGCGGTCACACTCGGTCAGAATATGGTTGATGCGTTGGTCGACTTGATTCAGTTGCTGTTTATACCAGCTTTTCAGATGCTGGTGGGTCTTGCCGGCATTGGCACGAACTTTGGTGCTGTCGACAAACAGTGTATTGCCGTCGATCAGATCGAGTTTCAAGCAGAGTCGAGCACAAAGCTTTAAAGCTCTTTTCAATGCTTTTTTATTTTCGCGACGAAATTCAGCGATGGTCTTATGATCGGGCTTTAGATTTTTTATCAGCCAGATAAAAGACAGATTATTGTATACTTCGCGTTCCAATTTACGCGAACTTCGGACCCCGTAAGAATAACCATAAAGTAGTAATTTGAGCATGGAGCGGGGATCGTACTGGCTGTTGCCGACTTTGTGGGCATCAAGTGAGATGCCGAGTTGCTCAAAATCAAGAGAATCGACAAATGCGTCATAAGCACGAACCGAATGGTCATCGGGTACGTATTGATCAATGCTCTGGGGAAATAACATCACCTGGTTTCGATCCTGGCCATATCGATATGCCATATGCAGCTCCTTTTTAATGATTTAACCCAATATAACATATCGATATAATTGTGTATATAGAAATATTGCGGCTTTAAACAAATAGTTCCTTCCCCGGGATGCTGAATTACGACACAGCCTCCTTCGCGGGAATGACACCCGTGGGGTATTTATCCGCCGGAGTAATAGCTTATAGCTTAAAGCTTACAGCTTCCTGCTTACTGCTTTATTTTCGAGTATCCGGGAATCAATGTCTGGGTGCTGCTTACACCTGAGATGCCTCGGATATGGTCATGAACGAAGTCTCCGATAATCTCGGCATCCGATGAAAGCATGTCCCGTGTCAGGACGATTTTTGCGATGATGTCCACATCCCCGTGAACCGAGTGAAGTTCTTTTATCTCGTCGTGAACAAATAATTTATCCATGATACGATATTCGCTTTTTGCCTTGACAATGATCAATACAAAGGCGGTGATATCCCGTTGCATTTCCGGATATTGCTGTTCTTTCATGTCTGCCATTTTATTTCTAAACGCCTCCATGTCTTTGGGGATCAGTTTGTCGATCCCGATTCCGTATTTACGCGATAGGTTCCTTTCCCATTGATGAAAAGAGATATAGGCATACAGGTCTGACAGGGTTCGATTTTGAAAGTGCCCAATGAGCTGCCCTTTATCTATGATGGCGATGAGCGGGCTGTAAATAGTCTTATACCAGTCTTGTGCCGAGTCCTTTGTGGAAACTTTTTTGCCTGTTATTCGCCAGAGATAATCCTGGTGTTTCTTGATTTGTTCCTCGAGGTAGTCATATTGGTCTAATTCCGTCAGGTCAATCACCTGTGACAAGCCTGTATTCTCAAGAAAAACCGATCGTTGTCGATAAAGAATGTTTTCGAGTGTGTTTTTTGAGGGAATAAATTCGACAATATCCGCCAGAATCGTGTCATGACCGAATTCTTTGGCCGCTGAAACGCGATGATTGCCGTCCAGGACGTAAAACTCATCCTTGATCTGGTAAAGCTTGACGGGTGGTAGCCGCTTCCCGCGTCGCATGGAAGCCTTGATGTTTTCAAGTCGCTCCGATGGGATATGTTTTTTGATCCGAAAACGGTTGTCAAAATCCTGATATCGTCCTACGCTGCCCGTGATCTGTTTTAGTGGAACAGAACAGCTCCCACGATTGACCGTATCAAAAGCGCCTTCATTGATCTGGTTTTCCCTGAAGCTCTTGGTCTCCTCCGGTTTGGCTGCCGGACGTTGGTCTGAAATTTCCTGAGAGCGTTTCTTCTTAAATATGGATTTCAAGAATCGTGTAGCCATAGCTGTTAACGACCTTTGTGCTATCGATGTGTGTTACCCTATCTGAAAAATTGTCAAAGTGTGCATGAATATGGCCATGGATGAAATATTTTGGCGCATAGCGATTGATAAGCCAGTGGAAACTTTTAAATCCCTTGTGGCAGCGATCTTCTGCGTCGTGCACATGCCTTGGCGGGGCATGTGAAACAACCACGTCAACACCACCTTTCCACCAGAGGCCCATCTTTAAATTGCGAATCATCCGGCGCATTTGTCGCTCGGTATATTGATTGGGGCCCCCGTTGTACCAGCGGGAACCTTCAAGCCCCAGAATTTTAATGCTTTGAAACTGAACCAGCTTTGTATGGATGTTAACGCACCCGTCGGGCGGTTTGAGATCATAACGGATATCGTGGTTGCCTTTTACGAAATAGAGCGGTGCCTGAACCCGGTTGGATATCGTTGCCAAGTATTCCGGCGGAAGGTCCCCGCAGGAGAGTATCAGGTCGATTCCGGAAAAATGGTTCGTGTCGAAGGAATCGTTGAGAATCGGTTCGACACGATCTGAAACAGTCAAGATTTTCATGTATCCGATAAGTTTACTAATAAAGCCGTTAATATTTAGACACAATCACTCGAACCCTGGACCCCTGCTTGAATCCTTGAATCCTTAATTTGGATCAACTCTTTTGGAGATGATCCAATTTTTATTACCATATGGGACTCTCTTTTGCGATACATTTAATTGCTGCATCGTGGAAATAAACAGATAAACCCAGCTAAACCGAAAACTCTCTTTTGAAGGAGCGATAACATCGCGTTTCATAAAATCGTTCCAGCGATTTTATTTTTTCTTGACAAATTTCAGGGGAGCGCATAAAAAGCTTTATTATAATCATATTATAGCTAGTTTATAGCCATGCACTCAGGTCATCCAAAAGGGGAAAAAAATGAGGTACGCAGAGACAGGGTTTAATCTAGAAATTGATCTAACCCGGGGGAATATCGAAAGGGTCGCAACGGATCCTAAAGACACCGAGCTTTATCTGGGGGGGTTGGGTACGAACGCCAAGATATTGTGGGACAGGGTTGGCCCTGAAGTGGAAGCCTTTTCTCCTGAGAATCTACTCATATTCGGCACCGGTCTTTTATGTGGCACCCCGGCAATCGGTTGTAACCGTACCATTCTTACAAGCATTTCTCCTCAGACGAAGTTAATGGCATTTTCAATGATGGGGGGATTCTGGGCACCGGAATTGAAGTATGCCGGTTATGACAAAGTTATCCTTCGCGGCAAATCCCCGAACCTGGTCTATTTGTGGATAAACAATGACAAAGTAGAAATACGTGATGCCTCTCATCTGCAGGGCAAAGGTTCTAATGAAACGGCAGAACTTATTCGGCAGGAACTGAATGAGCCTAAAGCTCAGGTGTCGGCCATCGGCCTGGCTGGTGAAAACAGGGTTTTTTATGCGTCCATCGAGCAGGGACGCTCCAGTGCCAGCCGCGGCGGCATGGGGGCTGTCATGGGAGACAAAGGCGTAAAGGCAATCGTTGTTCGCGGAACAAAGGATATCAATGTTGCCCGTCCGGAAGAATATCTGCAGCTTTGCAACGAGGTGATGGAATATATTAAATGGCGTGAAGACAATCCCATCCCGGGAGTCATACCCATTTTGTCCGTACTGGGATCACCGCAAGAGATGGCCATTCATGATGAAAAATGGCACACAGAAAATTTTTCCTGGGGAAATTCACGTGTCCGTCGAAAAGATTTCTGGACCGAAGAAATCGCAAAGGAGTGGATGGACACCATGAACACGATGCGGACGAGATTGATCAGTTGCTATAATTGTCCAATGAAATGCGCGGCAACACTTAGCCCCCCGGGACAATCAACATTCATGATGAAATGCTTCACCAAACTGACGTATACCATGGCGGCCTTTTCAAACCTGGATTTTGGTTTTAAAATTGCTCAGCGTGCCACGGAATATGGTGTGGACGGATACTCAGCCCCGCAGGTGATGGCCTTTGCCCTTGAGCTTCTGGAGAACGGCATTTTAACCGACGATGATTTTCCTGGAATGCCGGAAGACAACGAGGGGAGATTTTATTATCTGCTTGATAAAATTGTCCGGCGGGAAGGAATCGGTGATGTCTTAGCTAATGGCACCCATTGGGCTGCCAAAGAGATTGGTAAGGGCGCGGAAGAATATGCGCACAATAACATCAAAAAACATGAGCAGCTGCCGCTCAAGCTGGGCATGCTGAATCCCATCTATTTCCTGATGTACTGTACCGGCGAGAAGATCAACGTCACCCAAATTGAAGGGCAGTTTCCCCAGGGACCCTTTCCCAAAAGGGAGCACAGGGAAAAGTTTGTAAAAGACTGGTTCCAGGTGCCTGATGACAGGTTCAAACAATATTTTTTAGACTGGGAACCCCGCGGAGAAAACTCAATGCCCTATTACCCGACGGTTGAAATGACGTGTGACATTGTCGATTGGATGGAGAAGATGCACTACATCGATGATGCGCTGGGCATGTGTGCCGGTTTATCATCATTCCACCTGAAGCCGCCGTATCATATTCACAATTACCCGAAATTCATCTCGGCAGGCACCGGGATCGACATGGATGAAGAGAAACTGACGAAAGCGGCCAGGCGGTACCGAACCTTGGTCAGGGCCAACAACATCAGAAGAGGGATGCGGAGAAAGGATGAGAAGCCGCCGAAGGACCACTGGAAGAAAAGAATTCCCGAACTCGAGAAGGAACTTTTAGATTCGTATTACCATCTCAAGGGGTGGAACAATGACGGTATTCCAACCAAGGAATCTCTAAACGATTTAGGCTTGGGTTACGTGAGCGAAGAATTTTTGCAGCGGGGGATATTGACGGATGGTGAGGATGCTTCTTCAAATGGGGCTTCGGCGGAATAAGAGAGAAAAATGCGTGGAGGGCATGAACCTTGACTGGAGAAAAGATAAAGAAAACAATTAAAACAATTAAGATCGATGTTGATAAATGCAATGGTTGCCGTGCATGCGAAATGATCTGTTCCTCCTTTCACGCTGCACCGAAATACAGCAGCAATAATCCGGCGAGGGCCCGTATTCGGGTGATTCGTGATCCACTGGCAGACATATATGTACCGGTTTACGCGGGTGATTATGCTGTTGCCGAATGTGCCGGCAGAGACAAATACACCATCGACGGAAAGGAATACGACGAGTGTGCCTTTTGCAGGGCTTCCTGCCCGTCCAGGGACGAGTTCAAAGAACCCGACTCCGGCCTGCCCTTGAAATGCGATATGTGTGAAGGCGAGGATGAACCCCTGTGTGTAAAATGGTGCATTCATGATGCCCTGGTTTTGGAGGAAAGGGAGGAGAACGCCGAAGAACAGGAGGAAAAGGAAGACCTGGAGATCGGCTTGGAATCGCTGGCGGACAAATACGGATTGCAGAAGCTAAAGGAAACCCTTTCCCGCATGTCCAAGAAAGAGTGATTTTCGGGCTTTGGCTAACTTATGAATCACGAAAACACGAAATCTGGAAAACACGAAATTAAACAAAAAATTTCACTCATTGCGTCATGCCGGACACCCCAATCGAGTTTGGGGGCAGGCTCAATCCGGCATCCAGTGTCTTTCTGGATTCCCGCCTGCGCGGGAATGACAGCCTTAACATATTTAATTGCCGGAGTAATAGGGAAAAAAGATAGTGGAGACTGTAGCCCCCTTCAAAGAGGTTGTCGAAGAGATCAAAGAGGCTGGTGGAGACGCCTTTAAATACTGTTTTCAGTGTGGGTTGTGCGATGCGGTTTGTCCGTGGAACAGGGTCAGGCAATTCAGCATCCGCAAGATAATTCGCGAAGCCACCTTCGGTTTGACGGAGATAGATGGTGAAGATATTTGGCGATGTACTACCTGCGGAAGATGCCCTGAGCGTTGTCCCAGAGGTGTAAAGCAGATAGAAGTCGGGGTTTCCTTACGTCGGGTTGCTACGGAATATGAGGTTTTCCCCGCCTCTGTGCGTTCTGCCCGTACTGCTAGAGCAAGCCTTATTTCCGAAGGCAACCCCTTGCAGGGAGAAAGGAAAAAACGGGCTGACTGGGCCAAAGAACTCCCTGTGAAAACATTCGCCGAAGGGATGGAGATTCTATATTTCGTTGGTTGCTACTTAAGCTATGACCCGAGAATGAAAAAGGTTGCCGCTGCCACAGCCGATATTCTTCGCAAAGCAGGGGTAGAATTTGGGATACTGGGTGAAAAGGAAAGCTGCTGTGGTGAAAGTATCCGCAAGACAGGCAGCGAGGAAGTATTCAAAAACCTGGCCAGGCAAAACATTAAAACGTTTATCGACAACGGCGTGAAAAGAATCCTTGTCTCATCCCCCCATTGCTACCATACCTTTAAAAACGAATATCCCGAGTTTATGGTGAATTTTGAGATCGTTCATATTTCTCAGTTTTTATTGGAACTCATCAATGAGGGAAAGCTCGAACTCACCAATGAGGTCGCTAAGAAAGTGACATATCACGATCCCTGTTACATGGGGAGGCATAACAATATCTATGACGAACCCCGGGAGGTTCTTGCAAAGGTGCCTGGTTTGGAATTGATTGAAATGCCGGATTCGCGTAAAAACAGTCTTTGTTGCGGTGGGGGAGGTGGCCGGATCTGGATGGATACGCCTATGGAAGAAAGATTCTCCGATCTCAGATTGAAGCAGGCAAATGAGATCGGGGCGAAAGTGCTGGTAACTTCCTGTCCCTATTGTATTACCAATTTTGAAGAAAGCCGGCTCAACCTGGAATATGACGACGTCTTGGAAATCAAGGATATTACCGAAATTGTCAATGAGTCTTTTTTGCAACAAGAATAAAATGAATAGCGACGAAGTCGCGTTTGCTAATAGTTTGGTACAAACTATTAGGAGGGGATAGAAAGTGGAAAACGAAGTATTGCCAAAAGAAATAATTCAACAATTCGCAGGAAGTGTTGAAGACTATGATTTTGGAGATGTAATGGTCGTTGGCGGCGGGGTCAGCGGTATTCAAGCCTCTCTCGATCTTGCTGCCGCTGGTTTTAAAGTTTACCTGGTAGAGAAAGGGCCGAGCATTGGCGGCCATATGGCACAGCTTGACAAGACCTTTCCTACAAACGACTGTTCCATGTGAATTCTCTCACCCAAACTGGTCGAGGTCGGCCGGCATCCAAACATAGAGGTTCTGACATTTACCGAGGTTGACAGGGTAGAAGGGGAATCAGGAGACTTCTCGGTAACCCTGACCAAGAAGCCCAGATATATTATAGAGGACAAATGCACAGGCTGTACGACCTGTGTAGAATACTGCCCGGTGGAATACCCTGATCCATTTAATCAGGAAATATCAAAGAACAAAGCCGTACATGTATATTTCTCTCAAGCAATTCCCCTTATCACCTATATTGATGAAAGCTGTCTTTTCCTTAAAGAGAAGAAGTGTGATATCTGCAGGGGCGTCTGTCAGGCCGGTGCCATCGATTTCAACATGACAGCCGAAAAGACGGAAGTGAATGTTGGGGCGATAATTCTTTCTTCTGGAATCGAACCGTTTGATCCTAGGGTGAAAGATGAGTATGGCTACGGAAAGATGCAGAATGTGGTCACCAGTATGGACTATGAACGGCTGTTATCCTCCACCGGGCCTTACGCTGGTGCGGTACTCAGGGATTCCGACAAGAACCACCCTAAAAAAATCGCATGGCTTCAATGTGTCGGCTCCAGGCGAATTACGCCAGGCGAAAACAGCTACTGTTCAGGCGTATGCTGCACGTACACCCAGAAACAGGTTATTTTAACAAAAGACCATGAAGCAGAAGCAGAATGTACGATCTTCCATAACGATATTCGTTCCCATGGCAAGGATTTTGAGCGATACTTCCAAAGAGCGGAACAATTGCCCGGTGTTCGGTTTATCAGAAGCTATGCATCAGTAGAAAGAGAAATTCCGGAAAGCAAGAACGTCGTTGTAAGATACGCGACTCCCGACGATGGTGTAAAAGAGGAAGAATTCGACATGGTGGTGTTATCCGTCGGGTTGAATCCTCCCACCGGCCATAAGGAGCTGGCTGAGATGTACGGAATCGAGCTCAATTCTCATGGGTTCAGCAAGGGGATTGCTTCCAATCCCATGAAGACCAGCACGCCCGGGATATTTGTGAGCGGGGCTTTCCAGGGTCCAACAGATATTCCGGAGTCGGTTTTTACGGCCAGCGCAGCTGGAGCGCAATGCGGAGAATTGCTTGACTTCAGGCGAGGGAAACTGGCCAAAGAAAGGATATATCCGCCTGAAAAGGATGTCTCCCAAGAAAAGCCAAGGATCGGTGTTTTCGTGTGCCATTGTGGGGCAAATATCAGTGGTGTCGTAGATGTTCCTTCCACAGTAGACTATGCCCTGACCCTTCCCAATGTTGTCTACACCCAGGAACAGTTATTTTCATGTGCTACGAATTCCGCCAAGGAAATCACGGATCTTGCCAAGGAAAAGGGCCTGAACCGTGTGGTCATTGCCGCCTGTTCTCCCCGAACGCTTGAGCCCCTGTTCCAGGATACCTTGAGAGAAGCGGGTTTAAATCCGTATTATCTGGATATGGCCAACATACGAGAGCATTGTTCCTGGGTTCATTCCAAGCAGAAGGAAGATGCAACAAAGAAGGCGTTGGATATCGTCAGAATGTCGGTGGCACGCGCCAGCCGTCTCGAACCGCTTCAGGAATTCGATCTGCCGGTAAACAAAACCGCTCTCGTGGTCGGCGGCGGGATTGCCGGCATGACCTGCGCCCTGTCCATCGCCAAGCAGGGCCATGAGGTCCATATTGTGGAAAAAAACAAAGACCTCGGGGGCATGGTGAGAAGACTTCATACCACTCTGGAGGGTCTGGACGTACAGACCTATCTAGACAATCTGATCCGGAAAATCTATCAGAATCCCTTGATTCATGTATCCCATGGGGCCACCGTAAAGGAAGTCAACGGTTATATCGGAAATTTTACTACCACCATAGAGATCGAAGGCCGGATCAAAGAGATCAAACACGGGGCATCGGTTCTGGCGATTGGTGCCGAGGAATACAAACCCACCGAATACCTGTACGGGCAGAATGAAAATGTGTTCACCCATTTGGAATTGGGAGAAGAGATTGCCAAAGGAAATGAGACAGTCATTCATGCCGGGAGCGTGGTGATGATTCAATGTGTCGGCTGCAGAAACGAGGATAGAAATTACTGCAGCAGGGTATGCTGCAGCCATGCCGTGAAGAACGCCTTAAAACTGAAAGAGAAAAACCCCGAGATGGATATCTATATTCTCTTTCGGGACATGAGAACCTATGGATTCAGAGAGGATTCTTACCGGGAGGCCTCTGACAAAGGTGTCATGTTTATCCGCTATACTCCGGAAGATAAGCCCCAGGTGGAGGCTGTGGAAGAGGGCGGTAAGTCAGTTTTAAGGGTATCCGTTCCCGATCCTATTTTAGGTCAAGGGCTTGAACTGGATGCCGATGTTCTTTCCCTTGCTGCTGCTGTTATCCCGGCTGCATCCACCCTGGAAACGGCCAGTATGTTCAAGGTGGCACTCAGTCCGGATCAATTTTTCAAGGAAGCCCATGTCAAGCTCAGACCGGTTGAATTTGCCACGGACGGGGTATTTCTCTGCGGAACGGCCCACTATCCAAAACATATACCGGAAACCATCAACCAGGCCTATGGCGCAGCCGGCCGGGCCCTGACCCTTTTATCAAAAGATACGGTGGTTGCCTCAGGAGCCGTCTGTAAGATCAACCCCGCCTCCTGTGTAGGCTGCATGACATGTCTGCCCCTGTGTCCTTACGAGGCCATCTCGTACAACATGAGAAATCGGATCTGCGAGGTGAATGAAATTTTATGCAAGGGGTGCGGGAACTGTGCCTCCGCCTGTCCGTCCCACAGTGCCAATCTCCGGGGATATCAACCTGAGCAGCTTTTGGCGCAGATCGAGGCGGCCTGCTAAAGGATTAATGAAGAACATCTATATAAGGAAAGAAACCAATGAGTGACACTAAATTTGAACCCCATATCGTCGCCTTTCTTTGCACCTGGTGAGCGTATGCCGCTGCTGACCTGGCTGGGGTTAGTCGTATGCAGTATCCTCCGAATATGAGGATCATCCGGGTCATGTGCTCCGGGAGCGTGTCTCCCCATCATGTGCTGAAGGCGTTTCAACAGGGAGTGGACGGTGTCTTTGTGGGTGGCTGACACAAGGGTGAATGCAATTACCTGTACGGTAATTATTCCACTGAGAAACGGGTAACCGTTTTGTCCCAGATGCTGGATTTCTGCGGTATAGAAAAGGAAAGGCTTCGGGCCAGGTGGGTATCTTCAGCTGAAGCACCGGAGTTTGTCGAAGAAATCAATGATTTTGTTGATGTCTTAAGAAAACTTGGACCTTCACCATTGAAAGATGAACAAGTCAAAGCAGTTGCTTAATTCAGTTAGACCTGAACTGAGCGATATTTCCCGAAGAGGTGTGCCGAAATCTTGATGGAGAAGGATTCGCAAAAAACATAGGCATACTCGTGGATCTGTCGAGGCTTTTTGCGAACCCTCGATCCACAAGAGATCGGTGCAGATCGAGATAAAAATCGCTCAATTCAGGTAAAATAGGGTTTGGATATGATTGATCAAGTGAAACAAAAAATCAACAAGCTTCTTTCGGGTGGGTCAGTAAGAGGTGTTGTGGCCCTTGCCCATGGGAATGGCCATGTGGGACCCTGCCTGTTTCAAAAGGGCGATGACCTGGAAAAGCTGTGCCTCGGGGACAGAGAGAACGCCGGGGATGCACGCTACCCCCTGAACAAGGTGCTGATTACCCTCTCAAGACAGTACCCGGATGAGGTATTCGGCGTACTGGTCCGGGGTTGTGATGAAAGAGGACTTTACGGCCTCTACCGGCTGAACCAGCTGGACCCGGACAAGGTGGTCCCCATCGGGATCTCCTGCCCTCAAAGCCTTGCCCTACAGTGTGAATGTAAAAAACCCTGGCCCGATGACATGACGGCCGGAGAAGCAACGGACGGCATTGACCCGAAACAGGTCCAGGATGCCGAAAGCAAAAGCCAGTCAGAGCGGTTCTCCTTCTGGAAGGATCAATTTTTAAAATGCGTCAAATGCTACGGATGCAGGGATATCTGCCCCATGTGCTTCTGCCGGGAATGCAGCCTTGAATGCGAAGATCTTGTATCAAAGGGTGACCTTCCCGTGGATATCCCGATATTTCATCTGACCCGGGCCATGCACATGGCCGATCGCTGCATCGACTGCGGACTGTGTGAGGAAGCCTGCCCATCGGATATACCCTTAAGACTGCTGTATAAAAAGACGGCCGAGATCATGAATACCGAATTCGGATTTACATCCGGGATCGATAAATATGAAAAATCACCCTTGAGCTTGATGGGCCCTTCGCCTGAAAAGTAAGAAAGCCCGAAAAGTAAAGAAAGGTAACATAAAGAGGGAAGATCATGGATTACAGGAATACACTGACAACCTGTACCTATTGCGGATGCGGATGCAATTTATTTCTTGAGTCTCTTGACGGCAGACTAACCGGGACCATCCCCTGCAAAACAAGCCCAGTCAATGAAGGCAAACTCTGCATCAAAGGATGGAATGCCCATGCTTTTGTCCAGTCCGACAGACGGCTGAAAAAACCGCTGTTAAGAAAGAACGGAGAACTTGTGGAGGTTTCCTGGGACGAAGCCCTGGACTTTGCCGCATCCCGCCTCAAAGATGTCCGGAAAACCAATGGACCGGATGCCGTTGGATTTTTTGCCTCAGCCAAGGTTACCAACGAGGAAAATTATCTCATGCAGAAATTTGCCCGGGCCGGCATGGGTACCAACAGTATCGACCACTGTGCCCGGCTCTGACATTCCTCCACCGTGGCAGGTCTTGCCGCAGCTTTTGGCAGTGGTGCAATGACAAATGCAGTGTCTGAACTGGAAGGGTCGGATGCCATCTTTATTATCGGGTCCAACACAGCCACCTCTCATCCCCTGGTGGCCACACGAATCTTCAGGGCCAGGGAAAAAGGGGCCAAAATTCTTGTGGCAGACCCGAGAAAAAATCAGATCGCCGCTTTTGCCCATCTTTATGTCCGTCACAGACCTGGAACCGACGTGGCCCTTCTGAACGGAATGATGAAGACGATTCTGGACAAGGGACTTGAAGACAAAACCTTTATTAAAGAGAACACCGAAGACTTTGAGGCATTCAAAAATCTGATAGACAAGGTTAAACTGGACGAGGTATCAGAAATCACCGGTGTATCGGTGGAAGATATACAAACGCTGGCCCTGACCTATGCTGAAGCAGGTAAGGCCTCCATCGTTTACTGCATGGGAATCACCCAGCATACCACCGGTGTCGACAACGTCAAATCCCTGGCCAACCTTTCCATGCTGACCGGTAATATCGGAAAACCCGGCACCGGCGTCAACCCCCTGCGTGGCCAGAACAATGTCCAGGGCGCCTGTGACATGGGCGGGCTTCCCAATGTCTATACCGGCTATCAGTCGGTTACCGTTGGGGGAGCCAACCGGAAATTTGCCGATGCCTGGGGCGTTGACCAGCTTCCCACGAAGATCGGTCTGACCAGTCCCGAAATGCTGCGCGGCATTGAAGAGGATGAGGTCAAAGCCCTGTGGATCATGGGTGAAAACCCGGTGGTATCGGACCCGGATGCCGATCATGTGGTCAAGGCTCTTGAAAAACTGGAACTGCTCATTGTCCAGGATATTTTCCTTACCCCCACGGCAAAACTGGCCCATGTGGTCCTGCCAGGGGTTTCCTTTGCCGAAAAGGACGGGACCTTTGTCAACACTGAAAGACGGGTGATGCGGGTCAGAAAAGCCGTCGATCCCATGGGCGAATCACGCCAGGACTGGCAGATTATCCAGGACATCTCCAACCGGTTCGGTTATGCAATGGCTTATGATTCTCCTGAGGCCATATTCAAAGAAATCGCCGAACTCACACCGTCCTATGCCGGAATTACCTATGAGCGGCTCGAAGGTCCGGGCATTCAATGGCCCTGCCCGTCCCTGGAACACCCGGGAACCCCCTTCCTCCATAACGGCGGAAAATTTACAAGGGGTAAGGGCCTGTTCCATGCCATTGACTATAAACCGCCGGCAGAAGTAACGGATGCAGACTATCCGTTCTGGATGACAACCGGCCGGGTCTATGCCCATTATCATACCGGGACCATGACAAGGAATTCAAAGGCCCTGGACTTTGAAGTGTCTGAAGGGTTCCTTGAGATCAACCCATCCGATGCCCGGTCCCTTGACCTTCTGGACGGCCACAGGATAAAGATATCCTCCAGAAGAGGAGAGATCGAGACACGGATCATGATCACCGATCGGGTGGAAAAGGGAGTGGTGTTCATGCCCTTCCATTTTGAGGAAGCCAACGTGAACAAGTTGACGAACCCGGCCTTTGACCCCATTGCCAAGATCCCGGAACTGAAAGTGTGTGCAGTAAAACTGGAAAAGGTATAGGAATTTTTCATCCTATTTTAAAAATCTAAATTGATAGATTTAAGGAGTGACGAACATGGATGCCGAACTGTATAAAAATGCCATCAAAGATGCCATTGCAAGTGAGATTGAGGCAAAAGAATTTTATCTTGAAATTTCCAAAAGAATCCGGGATGATTACCTGAAAGAATTGTTCCATGACTTTTCCAAAGAAGAAGCCGGTCACGAGAAAATTCTCAATGCACTCCTTGAAAAGGGTAGTATTAAAACCACCACGTTTAACGGGACCCGGGATTTCAAAGTCTCGGAAACCCTATCGCTGCCGGAAGTGTCGGAGAACATGGACCTCAAGGATGCCATCGGTCTTGCAATGAAAAATGAAGAGATCGCCATGCAGAAATATGAGACCCTTGCTGCCAATTGTGATGATCCGGAGCTTCAAACAATATTCAAAAGTCTTTCCGCCATGGAAAGAGACCACAAGTTCAAAATGGAAGAAAGTTTTGTGAAGGTAGCCTATCCCGAAGTCTGGTAGGGTTCTGAACCTTTTTGAAACGCAACAGCGAGCGCATTCCGCGTAGGTTCTGCCGTTCGGCAGTGCTTCGCATGCTGCGGGGTTCTTCAAATCAAAGAACGGGTCAGGGAATATGGCGCTGACAAAGAGGTGTTATCTTGCACTCATAATAAATAGGAGGATACGTTGAAAATTCTCACAACAGTTAAAAAAGTGGTTGATGTGGAACTGACCATCCGCGTCGAAGGTGGCGCCATTGTTGAAGAGGGGCTCCAATATGTTGCCAACGCCTGGGATGAAAATGCAGTCGAAGCTTCAGTCCAACTCAAGGAAAATAACGGGGCCGAAACAACCCTTGTGAGCATCGGTGGTGGAGACAATACCGACATGATTCGCCGATGTTATGCCATGGGGATTGAAAACGGGATTCATATCGAGGATCCGGCATTGGCCAAGGCTGATTCGCCGATTTATGCCAAAGTACTGCAAAAGGTCTTTGAAAAAGGAGACTATGATCTTGTGATCACCGGTAAGCAAGCGCAGGACACGGATAGCGGCCAAACCGGAATTCTATTGGCAGCCTATTTGGGATTGCCATGTGTCAGCAATGTCGTCGCCATCGAAGTGATGGATGACCAACATATTAACGTATCCAGATTGGGTGATGCGGGCACCGAAATTGTTGAACTTGCGTTACCTGCCGTTGTCACGGTTAGTGACAGCATCAATGAGCCGCGGCTGCCCCAAATGCGCGGCATCATGATGGCTAAGAAAAAGAAAATCGATGTCATGGACCTAGCGGCCCTGGGAATTTCTCAGGATGAAATCGGAGGCAATACCCCAAAATCTGAGATTATTGAATTTATTGCATCGAAAACGCGTAAGGCCGGACAAAAATTTGAAGGTGATGCCGCCGAAATTACCGCCCAGGTGGTCGGTCTTCTGGTTAATGAGGCCAAAGTTCTGTAGTTGACATTTAGGATTCAAGGGGTCAAGGATTCCAGGATTCAAGTGACACGAAGTGAAGCATCAGCGCTCAATGCTTAAAAGTTACAAAGAGTTAAAAGGTTGGCAAAGACCATATGAACTTTGTTTGGATGTTTAAAGCATTGATCAAATTTCCGGAAAACAAGCACTTGAATCCTTGAACCCTGTGACCTTTGACCCTATTCTGAAACTAAATTGGGAGAAAAGCTCATTTTATTAAATGACAACCGTACCCAGACGAGGAATAATAAGCTATGAATAAAATACTCGTAATCGCAGACATCAAAGAAGGTATACTAAAAGGAAGTACTGCCGAGCTTTTATCAAAAGCCAAAACCATCGGCGCAGAAACAGCAGTCGTGGCGATTGGCAGCCATATCGAATCGTTGATTCCGGATTTGGTAGCCGCCGGTTCCGACACCCAATATATCGCCGAGGATCCCGGGCTGGCACTGTTTTCCGCCGGGCCATATGCATCCTGTGTTGTCGACGCTGCCAAACAATTCAATGCTGATCTGATCTGGTTCGGTTTTTCTGAAAGCGGCAAAGCCGTTGCTCCGAGGGTTGCTGCGCAACTGGATGCCGCCTGCGCTACGGAAATTACCGACGTGATATTCCAGGAAGATCACGTGGAAATCATCAGGCCCGCCATAGCGAATAAGGTGATGCAACGCGTCAAAGTCAATACCGACCAACTGGTGGCGGTCGTCAGAGCAGGTGCCTTCGAAGCCACGGAAGGCATTACAGGAACAGAAAACGTTGTCAGGCTATCTCCTCCGGAACCTGATTTAAAGGCCGTGATCAAGGAGCTCCTATCGGATGCTACCGGCGATATCGATCTTGCCGATGCCGATATTGTCATCTCCGTGGGGCGAGGTGCCAAGGACCAAGCCGGTGTCGATATAGTCAAAGAGCTGGCCAAGGACCTCAATGCGGGTTTTGGTTCTTCCCGTGCGATGGTCGATGGGGGTTTCATGGCTCATAGCAAGCAAGTGGGCCAGACGGGTAAAATTGTCGCACCTTCTCTCTATATGGCTATTGGCATCTCCGGGGCTATTCAGCACCTTGCCGGAATGAACGGCTCAAAAGTAATTTTAGCCGTTAATAAAGATCCCGAAGCCCCCATATTCAATGTGGCTGACTATGGCATCGTCGGAGACCTGTTCGAGGTAGTGCCTATTCTGAGAGAGGAAATTAGTAAATTAAGAACCTGATCCGGATACGATGGATGGTGCAAAGCAACGATTCCGGTTTGTTAAGGGATAAAAAGATATTTTATCACGAAAACACGAAAGAACGAAATCACGCAAAAGACCATTAAAAAATTCGTGATTTCGTGATATTTTTTAGCACAAAACACAAAACACAAAATCACAAGACATTAGAAGTTATTTTAAGAATAGGATTTTAGTTCAAGCTCAAGGCGGATAAGCATTTCAACCCGCAGGAATACAAAAGTATTTTGAGGAGTTGAAACGCGTGGCCAACACAGAGATTGAGCCAAAAGACATTTTTAAAGTGACTTCTGCGAAGGTATCTATGAATCCCCTGTTCATGTCTTTACTGCTCATTGTCGGCCTGGCGATTTTCGGGCGTACAATGGCTCATAAAATTCGATTGCTGATGGCACTCGAACCTGCCGGCAGAGTCAATCATATCAAGGAACGACTCAAGAATTTAGTGGTTCTGGCAATGGGTCAGAAGCGCCTGGTGGGAAGGAAAAAGGAGCGGGCTTCGGGGCTAATGCACGCCTTGATCTTCTGGGGATTCTGCATTCTGTTGATACGCAGCCTGACCTTATATGGCGAAGGATTTGTACAGGGATATCAACTGCCTTTATTTGGTGATCATTATTTGCTGGGGTATCTCTATATCGCACTGAAAGACATCATGGAAGGCATTGTACTGCTGATGGTCATTTACGCTATTATCCGCAGAGCTGTTTTTAAGCCGGAACGGCTGCACAATACATGGGAAGCATATTTTGTATTGGGAATGATTGGTGTTTTGATGATTTCCGACCTCCTGTATGATGGCGCCCGCTATAACTTGATTGTGCAGCATAATAACCTGGCCCAACTTCATTTTTTCAATAACCCACAGTATGGTACCGAGTTTCTTTGGACGCCTGTTAGCGTGGGAGCAGCAGCCATAATATCCGGCATGAGCGCCGATGCTGTCGGCACTGTCATGGTCTGTATGTTCTGGCTACATATCATCACCCAATTGACTTTTCTCAATTTTTTGCCCTTGGGAAAACACTTTCATGTTATCACTGCGCTTCCCAATGTTTTTTTAAAAAAACTGGGATATCCCCATCAAAAGACCCGACTCTTGGATTTGGAAGATGAAGCGGCCTGGGAAAACGAATCCCTGGGAATCAATCATATTCATCAGCTCAACTGGAAACAGGGATTGGATCTTATACACCTGTACCGAATGCGGCCGTTGTAAAGAGGTCTGCCCCACGTATATCACCGACAAACCGTTAAATCTGCATGAATTCAATGACAAACTGAAATTGGAACTTTTCGATAACGCGAACAACATTATCAGAAGGGCGGCGTTATCCGCCACGATCAAACAAAATGACGACGTCGAGCAAGTAGAAAAAATGAAGGCCCAGATATCCGAACAGATGGTCGCGCTAAACAGCAAAAAACAGCTTATCGGTGATGTGATTGCTCCAGACACCCTCTGGGCCTGCACCACCTGCCGGGCCTGTGAAGAGGTTTGTCCGGTGACCATCGAACATGTTCCCCGTATAATGGCCATGAGACAGGGACAGACCTTGATGGCGGAAACCTATCCCAAAGAGTTGAATACGGCTCTCAAAGGAATCGAGCGCAACGGCAATCCATGGGGAATTGGCTATGATAAGCGTGCCGATTGGGCAAAAGAGTTGGACGTTAAAATAATGGCGGATGGCGCCGATGTGGACTATTTGCTCTGGGTTGGTTGTGCCGGATCCTTCGATGACCGAAGCAAAAAAGTCTCCACCAGTCTGGTCAAGATTCTGCAAAAAGCCGGTGTTGACTTCGCGATTCTGGGTGTGGAAGAAAAATGCACGGGTGACTTTGCCAGGCGTGTGGGCAATGAGATGTTGTTCCAGATGATGGCCCAGGAAAACATCGAAACATTGAACAATTACAAGATTAAAAAAATTATTGCGGCATGTCCTCATTGTCTCAATACACTCAAGCATGAGTACCCCCAAATGGGTGGGAATTATCACGTGATCCATCACTCAGAATTCATCGATCAACTCGTGCAGAAGGGCAGAATTACCTTAAACAAATCATTGGCAGGATCTTTGACATACCATGACCCCTGCTATTTGGGGCGTTACAATTCAATTTATGAGCAACCCAGATCGATTTTGCAATCCATATCAAAAGAGGGTTTCAAAGAACTCAAGCGACATGGTCGGGAAAGTTTTTGTTGCGGTGCCGGTGGGGGAAGAATGTGGATGGAGGAGACCATTGGCAAAAGAATCAATCTGGAACGTGCAGAAGAAATTGTTGGTCAGCAGGTAGCCAATGTGGCAGTCGGCTGCCCGTTCTGCTTAACCATGCTTGAAGACGGCATGAAAGAACTGAGTAAAGACGAGCAAGTCAAGACACTGGATATCGCCGAACTGGTTGCGATGCATATGGTCTAACCCTAACATCAATTATTTTATCGGAACGTTTTTCTGACAAACAATATAAGCATCACGCGCGACCTCTTATATGCTGGCACGCTAGGATGCTTGGAAGCTGGGATGCTGCTGTCCGTTTATAGCTGATAGGTGCCTTTAGCAGATAGCTTTTAGCCACCCTCGAACCCTGGTATCACCCTCGGACCCTTGAACCCTTATTTGCTAAAAGGCAGCCACAAAAAAACGGTTACATCCCAGAGGGTATGGCTGACGACATTCAGCATGACGGAACCGTACCTGAGATAGAGATATCCCCAGAAAAGACCACAGACACCGGCTGCCAGCACGAGCATGACATTGCCGCTGCCTAAGTGAACGAGTGCATAGATGCCGGTTGCCAAGATAAAACCCAGATATTTGCCGCTCTTATTTTGAAGTCTGCGCTGAAGAAAACTCCGCCAGAAAAGCTCTTCCCCGGGTCCGATAATGAAAATCATCAGAACAGCGATGCGAAACCTGGATGCACCCATCTTGAACGCATAGACATCCTGGATACCAGCTCCCGCAAACGTAAAGATGTTTCTTGAGAGGAAATTTCCGGCAGCAAAAACCAGATATAAAAACAGTGCGGACAGGATCCCCATGCCGATCTTGAAGCGGATGTTCCCGGCCATATCCCGGCCTAGGGAAGAACGCCATGCAGGATCAAAAAATGCGGCGATGGAAATGAGGATAAATAGGTTGGCGGAGAGCCACCACCAGAAATCAAACGGTCCCAATCCCCGCGTGATGAATAGGGGCACAAAAAGAATGGCGGCTAAAAGGGTGGTTGTAATTGTTAGTTTCATAAATACCCAACTCGGATAAACGGAAAAGAAAAAGATCTTTTATACCGCTTGTCATAATAATGTTCCGAAAATAGGATGGCGGCATAAGGGGTTGTACAGAAAAAAGGTCCTCAATCGGAACGTTTTTCTGGCAACCCCTATATCACGAAATCACGAAAGTACGAAACCATGAAAACTTTCGTGTTTTCGGGATTGTTTTTATTTTTTTTTCTACAAAGCACATAAAAATTACAGATAAGGGCTAAAACCTAAAACCTAAAACTTAACAACTGACCATCGACAGAATAGCATCCAGACCCAGTGCAACCGTACACAGGATGCCGAAAATAAGGTTCAATTGCGCTGTTTCTCCATCCAGGGCAATGAAATCAAGGGGCATTTCCGGATTTTTGCGACGTTTTCCTTTTTTGATGAGCTTGATCGCCTTGGGAATAGCCATAAAGGTGATCAGAAACGCCATGGGCATTTTCGGTTGCAGAGCATTGGTGATGGATAAAAGCAGGTATAATAGAATGATGGCAAAGGGAAAGAGGAGCAGAAAAATATAGTAGCCTTCGGAAGCCGCATCCCCCAGAACACTGGCCATGGTTCGGATGCCGCCGGCTTGATCGCTCTGGATGTCACGCCAATTATTTGCGTGCAGAATGCCGACGACGAATATGGACATGGGTATGGCCCAGAGAACCGGTGTCCAGGAAAGAAAGCCGGTCTGAACCGTCCAGGCGCCCAGGGAACCGAGGACACCGAAATTCAGGAAAACCGCCAGATCTCCCAGTGCATTGAATTTCAACGGCATGGGCCCCCATGTATAGAATCCACCCACGGCAACACCCGTTATGCCGATCCAGAGTATGGGTATACCCACCCGGCTCACAAGGAAGAGGCCGATGATGGTCCCGATCAGAAGGAGAAACAACCCTGCCCGCAAAGCCTGAGCAGATGTAATCCAGCCCCGAACCACGGCACCGCTGACGGGATTGATGTTTCTGTCGATACCTTTTTTAAAGTCAAAGACATCGTTGAGCAGGTTGCTGCCGGTGTGCAGAAACACCATGCCGATAAATGCGGCAATAAAGTGAAGCAGGTTGAACGGTGCGTTACCGATGGTGATGGCCAGCACAGTGCCGAATATGACCGACATGGTCGATGCCGGCAAAGCAAACGGACGTGTGGCAACCATCCACTTTTTCAACCATGGGGGGGGGAGTTGTTGGTCCGGTTTTGATTGATTTGTCGTTGTTCTTTCATATAGATATAAGTTTCCTTGTTAAATTTTACTCTAACCCGGACATTTCACAAACCTGATCGGTTTTGGCGCAAGGCATTTCAGCCTGAAGTCGTAGTATTTTACTGCGAAGGCTGAATAACGCAGCGCCAGCGCCGATCAGGGAAGCCCGAAGAGTGATAATTGTCGAGTAAAATAGATATTCTTCCAACAGGATAAACTGTGCCTTATGTTTTCTCTTGAAAACTGATAATCTCTTGATATATCGCCCATTTTAAGGGCTCGTTGCCAAGTTTGTTGAAAAATGGCTAAATATATAGACCATGGGTGCTGCCATTTTTCAGATCCACATAACCGTCTTCGCATATTCTGAAAAAGGGTATGGCCGCACCAGTGAGTGTGATAATAGTCAATAGCGGGTCCGGAAACGATACGCCGCGGTCCGTCAGGGCCTGTTTCAGGGTCGATATCCGTGTTACCAGTTCCGTGATAGGAAGATCCGATATCAAGCCCCAGATCGGCAGGGGAACTTCGGCTACAATATGGCCATTTTCACATAAAACATATCCCCCCTGCAAGGCATGTATGCGGTTGACGGCGGACGCCATATCATGGTCATTGGCGCCGATAACGATGATATCGGAGGTGTCCCAGGCTGCACTACCGGCAAAAGCACCCGATTTGAGACCGAATCCTTTGACAAGCCCCACAAAAGTTTTTCCCTGCTTATGTTGTCGATCTATGGCGGCGACTTTCAGGAGGTCCTGGCCAATATCGCTTGTGATATTGCCGACATTTGAAGGCAAGGTTAGGTGAATTTCTTTTGTGACAAGATCGGTAATCATTTCCATGGCGCGAACAGACGTTATCTCAGATTGTGATCCTGAATCAAGCGTGAAATCAGCAGACTCGAATTGTTTTGAAAGATGGACGCTATGACGACTTTCATCGGAAAAGACATGCGGACGCGGTGGGACTATAATCGCATTGTTGTCGAAGACGATCCGGCCGTTGCTAATGACCGTCAGCGGTTGGATGGTGGATATGTCCGGAATGACGAGCATATCGGCAAATCTACCTGGCGCAATACCGCCGATCCAATGATCCACGGCAAAATGCTCCGCTACATTCAGCGTGGCCATCTGGATAGCGGCTACAGGATCGAAACCGTACGCGATGGCCTTTTGAACGACATACTCCATATATCCTTTTTCCAACAGATCGTTCGGATGAATTCCGTCTGTAACCAGAATCAATCTTCTAAGATCCACCTGGGTTTTGCTTATCTTGGCAATTTCTTTCAGATCTCTACGAATACTGCCTTCCCGGGCCATGACGTGAATTCCCAGTCGCAAGCGCTGTATGACTTCATCGGCTTTTATGGGTTCGTGGCATGATGTAATGCCTGTGGCAATATACGCATTCAGTTTTTTATCACTGGCGCCGGCAGAATGTCCTTCCAGGATTTTACCTGATTTCAATGTTTCGGCAAAGCGCGGGAGCAGGATGTCCGGCTGCTGTAAAACATTCTGCCAATATGATTCACCTAATCCGACAACATTGTTGTATGATAAAAGGCGTTTCAAATCCTGCAGGGGCATATGGCCGGCTTTCCGGCTGATGGATGTCATGGCAGGAGCTGTGGCGAGAAATTTTATGGGCTGGTCCTCCAGAGATGCCAAAAATTCCTGGACCGCGGCAAGACCGCCCACCGGATAAGGCTCCAGTGTCTCTGTGACAATGGTTGTCGTGCCGCCCGGGATGATATAGCGTAAATATTCGTCGATGGTGCACATCCATCCAAGATGGGTGTGGCCGTCGATCAGTCCGGGAATAACGGTCTTGCCGGCGGCATCAATGACGATGGTTTCAGATCCGATGGCGTCTTGGGCGTCTTCACCAACATAGGCAATCCATTTATCAACGACACTGATAGATTGTTTTTTCAGCAACTCGCCCGTGTATACATTCAGTAGCATTGCATTGACAACAACCAGATCGGCTGGTGCTTTGCCAAGCGCAACATCCATCAATTTTGTAGCGTCTCTAGGCATTGTCCATGGTGTTGTTTCCTGGATGGTCATTAAACATCTCCTTCAAACAGTATTCTTAAAAAAAGGATCAAAACACAGTTTGGTAATTTTGTTTACAGCGTCAGGGCAATTTCCGGGGGATGATCGTGTTTAGAACTTCTTCTGCTGCACTATAAGGGTCGACTTGCTTTTTATACATCCGGCTTAACAAATCGTCCCATTTATCATTTTTAACAAGTTCCGACCTGATTTTATCCAATAACTGTTCTCTTATTATCAGCGTAAGCAAACCGCGTAAATGGGTGTTCACATGTATCTGGTGTCCCGTTTCAGTTGAGAATACGGTGTGACGATCAATTTGATTTGCCAACTCTGAAATGCCGTGGTGGTGAATCGCCTGAGTCTGAACAACGGGAGAAATCCAGGCTTGACCTGCAGGGTTTTTTGTCTGGGAAATCATCTGTAACATCTGCAGGGTGGCTGTCGCTTCCGGTTGGTCGGATTTGTTGAGCACAAAGATGTGGGCTGTTTCCAGGATGCCGGCCTTGATTGTCTGCAGATAGTCCCCCATGGAGGGCGTGACAACGACGATATTGGTGTGGGCCAGGTGCATGATATCCACCTCATCCTGCCCGGCACCCACCGTTTCGATGAGAATAATGTCCTTTCCCATGGCATCCATGATGGCGACAATTCCCGGGACAGATGCAGACAGCCCGCCTGTATTTCCGCGTGTTGCAATGCTGTGGATGAAGACACCCTTGTCCATTGTATGCTGCTGCATGCGGATGCGGTCACCAAGTACAGCGCCCTCTGTGAAAGGGCTTGATGGGTCCACAACCAAAATGCCGAGGGATTTACCCTGTTTTCTGAAGTGCGGGATCAACCCTGCTATCAGGGAGGATTTCCCGGCGCCGGATGGACCGGTAACGCCAATAATATGGGCATGACCCGTGTGGGGGTATAGGTTCTTCAATGTCTCGCGGGATGCGGGTGTGAGCGTATCCATGTCTCTCATCAGGCGTCCCGCGGCCATTAAATCTCCATTCAATATGTCGTCTGCCAGTGTCATGAACTATTTCCTCCATTAATAAAAACGTGCAACGATTTTATTAATGGTTGAAAAACAAACGATTGTAAAGCATAAATAAATACGCTACGCGTATTTATCGATCGCGGCGGTGCCGCTCTACTTATTAGTATGAGGACGTCATATGCATTTGAAGCGCGTATCATTTTTACCCGATAAATATCCCGACAAAGAAGTCTATCCTTTTAACCTGGATATTTTCCGTCACACGAATGAGATTGCTTTTTATTCCAATCTAACCTTTTTAGTGGGTGAGAATGGTACCGGAAAGTCGACCCTGCTCGAGGCCACATCGCACCGATGTGGCTTTCACATCTGGCGGGGCCATAGCCGCTCACGCTATAACAACAATCCATACGAAAAGGAACTGTATCGATATATTTCGTTGGATTGGGAGAACGGCCGTGTACCGGGATCATTTTTTGCGTCCGACATCTTTCGAAATTTTGCACGGAATCTGGATGAATGGGCTTCCATGGATCCTGCCATGCTGTCATATTTCGGGGGGAAATCGCTCATGTCCCAGTCACACGGGCAATCGTTGATGTCCTTGTTTAAAGCGCGATACAAGATCAAGGGGCTCTATCTCCTGGATGAACCCGAGACCGCCCTTTCTCCCAAAAGCCAGTTGGAGCTTTTATCCGTTCTAAAACGAATGAGCAGACAGGGGCATGCCCAGTTTATTATCGCCACCCATTCACCCATTCTACTTGCCTGCCCAGGCGCCGTGATTTTAAGTTTTGATGAATATCCCATTCGGGCGATTGAATACGAAGAGACCGCGTATTACAAGCTTTACAAGGCATTCATGGAGGATAGAGATCAGATGCTGTCCGAGCTATAATAAAAGGAGTACCCATGGACCTTCAGCGTATTGAAGAGATGAACCGGGAGGACTTACAGAAATACACGGAATTTCTGTTGTGGCATTATCGGGTGATGGATGCCTTCTGGTTTATCAACGTCGGGGAGACATTTGATCAACCTACTGCAGAGAGAATCAACGAAAAAGTCTGGCGTCGTGTATCTGGAATGGCTTCCAAGGATCTGCTGAATCGATTCCAGATCAAGGAAAAAGGTTTGACAGGGTTTGTGAAGGCCCTGAAACTTTTCCCCTGGTGCATTCTCGTGGGCTATCATATCGAAGAAAAGCCTGATGAAGTTCTTATTACCGTTCCCTCTTGTCCCACTCAGGAAGCACGGCTGCGTCGTGGTCTGGATGAGTTTGTGTGCAAGGAAATGCATCGCGGTGAGTTTGAAGGATTTGCACACGAAATCGACCCCGAGATCATGGTGGAATGCCAATTCGCCCCACCTGATCCACATCCCCCTGATATGTTTTGTCAATGGCGATTTTATTTAACCTAAGATGAGCGTTTCAAATAGGAAGGCTAAAGAGCGGCAAAGCCGCGACAGATAAATTTGCGCAGCAAATTTATATGGATTTACGCAGGTTGATGAAATTGCTGCGGTCGAATCCCATGGTTTTGAAGAAAGACAGCAGATCGGGGGAGTCCCATCTGACGGATGTATATACGTTTTCGATACCTTCGGTTTTATAATATTCAAATATTTTTTTGGCCAGTTTTTTTCCAATATCCTGCCCCATGTATTCAGGCTTTACACCCAATGTGGCGATCCAGGCACTTTTTTCGATGCCAAATCCCAGCGTTAGAATATAGCTGATCATGAAGCCGACAATCTGCCCATCGAGTTCCGCCACCAGACAGATATCTTCGTCTCTTTGTGCATGTTGTTCAATGAGACGATTGAAATCAGGGTGGACGGGTTTTTGAATAATGCCGCCGTAAATTGCACTGATTTCATCGACGTCTCCTTTTATCATTTTTCTGATGGTGATATTTTTCACAAAAAGATCCTTTTCAGATAGATGGAATAAAATCGTAGAACGATTTTATCGAACGCGACGTTGTCGCTTCAGAATGAATGAAAAAAAACCTATTTTTGTAGTTAGCTACATAGTGTTTCGGAAATTTAATCGATCCGAATGATCTTGACCTGGTGCCCGACCCAGTTCGGGGGAAGATAAACCCGGCCGCTGTTACCACTGGACTTGACGTTTTTTTCGATCATTTCTTCGCCATAAATTTCAAACTTGACTTTGGCTCTTGTCATATCCTTTTCGACATTCTGGCTGGCCATTGATTTATTCCCCGAAGTCATAATTTATCAAACTTTCGCTGTCACGGTTCAACAAATGAGGATTTTTGCGTGAGATCAAGGCGGACGACAGATTTAACCCGGAGTAATAGCACATGCTATTTTGAGGAGTTAAATCATGGCATCTAACGCCGATATCGCGAAAAAAGACCATTTGTGGATGGGCATTAACTAACACTTCTCATGGGGGTGGTCAAGAAATATTAGCTGTTATTTAGCTGTATCGTAGCATAAGATCGTTTATCATCTGAAGCGTTCAGATGATAAACGATCTTATCTGTCGCGGCTTCGCCGCTAATCGGGATAATGGTTTGATAAGTCCATAGAATGTGTAAAGAAGCTATCTCAAAAAAGTTTTTTGGCCCAATTTCTGTGTTGGTCCCTTGCTTCAACTCCTCGGAATACTTCAGTATGCCTGCGGGTTGAAGCTCGGGCCCGCCTTGAACTTGAACCAAAACCCTTTTTTTGAGATGGCTTCTAATGACTTGCTTTTTTTTGGCTTATGAAATAAACCGTTTCGAAACCTGAAACGGCATTAGCGCTACAATTGAAATGAAATATAGGAGGATGTAAAGGGAGAGCCATGCACAACGATATCGCGTTAATTATAGAAAGGTTCAAAACAGCAGCCAAGGACCCGGGAGCTTACGCACGGAGTTGGAAAAAGAAAAATCAGAAGGATGTTATCGGTTATTTTTGCTCGTACGCGCCGGAAGAGATCATATTGGCTACAGGTGCGTTACCCTTCAGAATATTTGGCGTCCAAAAGCAGATATCATTGGCAGATGCCCATCTTCAAGCATATAGTTGCAGCCTTGTACGTGGTGCTCTTGAGGATGCCCTTTCCGGTGGTCTTGATTTTCTAAAAGGAACCGTGTTCCCGCATACATGTGATTCCATTATGCGTTTATCTGACATATGGCGCATGAACCTGGGATTCGACTTTCATATCGATGTGGTGCTGCCCGTGAAGCTCAATACGCAGAACGCACGGGAATATATGATCGATGTGATGCGAAAATTCAAACGCGATCTCGAAAGAGAAATGCAGGCAGACATAAGCGATGATCAGATCAGATCATCCGTCAAGACGATTAATCGGATTCGAGAACTTCTTCGTGATATATATGATTTGAAATGCCAACAACCGTCGCTACTCTCAGGGTCGGATCTAAATGCCATTGTCAAAGGATGTATGATTATGGACCGGCAGGAGGTGCGGGACATGCTTGAGGATCTTTTGGGGTATTATAGGGCCCAGGATATAAAGGTCCCTTCAGGGGAGAAACGGATTTTACTTGCCGGCGGTTTATGCAACATGCCTGATATTTTCAAAATTGTCGAATCATCCGGCGGATTCATTGTATCGGATGATTTTTGCACAGGATCACGCTATGTTGGCGGACAGGTCCCCATACAGGATGATATGATGGTGGCAATCGCAGATCGGTACGCGGAACGGGTTGTTTGCCCGGCCAAGCATGCCGCGCTCTATTCAAGAGGAGATCATGTGCTGCATCTTGCCAGAGAAAAAGATGTGGATGGGGTTATATTTCTATACCTCAAGTTTTGCGACCCACATGCATTTGATTATCCCTATATGAAAGAGATGCTCGACAATGAGGACATACCGAGCATGTTGTTTGAAATCGAAGATCAATTGCTCTCGGAGGGCCAGTTCGAGACCAGGTGTGAGGCATTCATCGAAATGTTATAAAATTCGCATGGGCAATTTTATAACATGGGATTAGGATTCATCGTTGCGTTTTACATGGGCTCCAGCATTTTATCTATATCGAATATCAATCGTGAATCTGCAAAAGAGGGAAGTGATGAGCGAAAAGGAAAAAGTAAAGGATCCGGAGAAAGAGAAGCGTAAGATCAAGTCTGTCAAGCAGATGAAAGATATTATGACCCAATATTATATCGAGGCAAAGACAGCTGCGGACGTCGGAAAAAAAGTTGCCTGGATTACCAGTGGCGGGCCCGTCGAACCGCTGATCGCCATGGATGTTATTCCGGTTTACCCGGAAAATCACGGCGCTATGATAGGGGCGTCCAAAATGGGTGTCGATCTGTGTGAAAAAGCCGAAGAGATGGGCTACTCAAGAGATCTCTGCTCCTATGCCATGGCGGACATTGCTTGTGCACCCATCAATGGAGGGCCCATCGGTGGTCTGCCCAAACCCGATATGCTGGTTTGCAGCACCAATATTTGCGGAACGGTTCTCAAATGGTATGAAATTCAAGCCCGGCTGTTTAATGTGCCGCTGTTTATTTTGGATACCCCTTTTTGCCACACGGAATTTTCAGATGAAGCCAGAAAATATGTTCGAAATCAGTTTGATGAATATGCCCAATTCTTAACAAATGCATGCGGCAAATCTTTTGATTACGATCGGCTGAAGGAAGTGGGTAAACTTTCACTCGAAGCCCAGCGTCTATGGCAGGCAGTGCTGGACAGCTGTGTGCATAAACCTTCACCCATGAGCGCTTTTGATGCGTTTATGCACCTGGCACTTATTGTAACACTCCGGGGAAAGCAGGTTACCATTGATTACTACCGGAACCTGCTAAATGAAATGAAAGAAAGAATCGCCCAGAACATTTCAGCGGTGCCTAATGAACGTTACCGGTTGTTGTGGGATAACCTACCGGTCTGGTTTCGGACGCGATGGTTGTCGGACAAGTTCGCTTCCCATGATGCCTGCCTGGTTGCCGATACATACACATCGGCCTGGTGTGCTGCCATGGAATACATTGATGAAAATAACTTTCTGGACAGTATGGCCGAGAGTCATACGCGCATATACCTCAATATCGGTGTCGACATAATGGCCAAAAGTATTTTGCGGATGATCGACAAATATGATGTCGACGGCCTTGTGTTACATTCCAACCGAAGTTGTAAACCATACTCTTTGGGTCAATACGATATTCAAAAAATTATTCAAAAGGAAAGAGGCCTCCCCACATTGATGATTGAAGCGGATATGGTGGATGAAAGAAATTTTTCCGAGGGTCAGATAGAGACACGTATCGATGCGTTTATGGAAAATTTATAATGATTGAAAAATCATTATAAATTTTGGTGCGGCTTCGCCGCTGATTTTTTTGTGAACTAAAAAAGCGAGCACATTCCCCGCAGGTTCTGCCGTTAGGCAGTGCTTCGCATGCTGCGGGGTTCTTCAATTCCCAGCAAAAAAGGTTCAAATGAATATGATTACAATAGGGATCGATGTGGGTTCGATTACCACGAAGGCCGCAGTTGTGGTAGATGGCAAGTTGAAACTGTCAAAGATAGTATCAACAGGGTATGACGCGAAAAAATCGGCCGGAATGGTTTTTGAACAGGTATTGAAGAGCTTGAACCTCAGTCGGAATGACATTCATGGAATTGTGTCGACGGGTTATGGCCGCAACAGCGTATCCTTTGCGAACAAAGCTATCACCGAAATTACCTGTCATGCTGCAGGTGCATATTTTATCAATCCGGAAATTCGCTCCGTGATCGATATTGGCGGCCAAGATAGTAAAGTGATTTTGCTGAATGACAACGGTCGCGTATCCGATTTTGCCATGAACGACAAATGTGCCGCAGGAACCGGTCGGTTTTTGGAGGTCATGGCACGGGCGCTCGAAATTGAGTTGGAACACTTTGGTGAGATGTCATTAAAATCACAAACGCCTTCTCAAATCAGCAGCTTGTGCACGGTTTTTGCTGAATCAGAAGTAATTTCATTAATTGCCAAAGGTGAAAGACGGGAAAATATCGTTGCCGGGATTCATGACGCCATCGGGGCAAGGGTTGCGTCAATGGCCAAACGTGTCAAGATCGTTGCCCCGGTGATGATGACCGGTGGTGTTGCTAAAAATATGGGGCTGGTAAGGGCACTTGAAAAAAGGCTGATGCAAAAAATACTGATAGCTGAATCGGCTCAGGTTGTTGGCGCTATCGGGGCTGCCTTATTGGCCCAATAAATTCGTATTTCATACGAATTTATATGACGTGACTTCGTCACTACCTTGTATTCTTTTAAATTTGAACCGAAAAAGCAGCGATTCCCCGTAGCTTGCTGCGGTTACGAGCGAATCTAAATTAACAAATTCCTAGTCGAAGATTCCTCGTAAATTGCTATGAAATCTTAATTTACGATTTTATTAATTGAAACTTGATATCAATTTCAGTGCCTCCGCTGCTGTTAATCTGCAGATCCCCCTTTAATTGCAATAAAACAAGATTTCGGACAAGTTTGATACCCAGCGTTTCTGTGTTGTCGATATTGACATGATCCGGGATCCCGATACCGTTATCTTTGATATTCAAATGAAGTTTTTGGTCTTGTTCCTTTTGGAGGAAAATAGTGATTTCACCATTCTTCTTTCCATCAAAAGCGTGTTTATAGGCGTTGGAAATAATTTCATTGACAGCCAAACCACAAGGAATGGCCTGGGTGACAGATAAATAGATATCTTCTGCCTCGATCCTGAGGTTTATATTTCTGTCACTGCAATGCATCTGCGACAGATGATCAACTAGACTCCGAATGAATCTTCCCATATTGATTTCGTCAAAGCGGTCGCTTTGGTAAAGCTGGGAGTGTATTAGAGACATCGTGAATATTTTGGCCTGTGCCTCTGATAACAAATCCACTGTTTCAGGATGTTTGGCACGGCTTTTACTCATGTCCAGAAGACTCGATATCACTTGCATATTATTCTTAACTCGGTGATGTACCTCCTTGATTAGGATGTCTTTCTCCTTGATGGTCGTTTTGAGTCTGTTTTCGGATATGAGTCTTTCAGCAATCTCCATATTCAATTCACTGTTCAGTTCCTCGAGTTCGGCAGTTCGTTTCGCCACACGAATTTCTAAATCACCATGTGAACGCTGAAGTTCTTCTTTGATGGTTCGCAGTTTTTGAAAAGAACGGACATTGTTGATGCCGGCTGCAATTTGTGAAGCAACGCCGATCAGAAGACTCATGTCACTCTGCGTTAGCTGTTTTTTTACTTCAATATTTTCAACCACCAGTATGCCAAGACTCTTTTTTTCATAAATAATGGGAACACAAATGATCGAATAGCTTCCAATTTGTTTGAATAGATCAATATCTATTGATTCACTTTGTTCTGAACTGCCCATCTGGTTTATCAGACATGGCTCTTGGGATCTGAAAGCATTTATAATGACGTTACCGCGACCATCGCCAGTTAAGCTGAAATTTGCAGAGATAAGATCCCTTTCGATTTTTTTTTCATAGCCGATACCTGTGTGATACTGAAGCTTTTCACGTGTTTCATCGGCTATCAGTATCATTGCACGATCGTAAGTGAGATGCCGCATGATACTATCCATCACGTCTTTGATCAATAGATCAATGTCAACAATCGTCGATGTTACCTGGCCAATTTCTTGGACCAGCAAGGAATTGTTATGGCGAATATTTATTTCGTTGACCAGTTCTTTGGCGGCATTGCCCTGTGCCTTAATGGTATTGTATAATTCTTTTTTTTCAATCCTTTCAGAATAATTTGAGAGAATCAAAGCGATGAATATGAGGCTAAAGATAAAAATGAGCCAGGTGTTGAAAGACAGGAGAAAAAAGAGAATAGGGCCTGACAAAGTGATGCCGATAAGCAGATAGTTTCTAAACAATTTTAGCACTAAAGAGGGTGTTTTATCCCATTCAATGACATATCGGCAGTGTTTATCACCTTTGTGGAAGCAGTGCGTTTCATTGATGTTGGCGTATCGGCCTGTGAACGCTTTTGCGAGAGATTCAAAAGTTCCTTTCCTATTCAAACATTGGTAGGGTTTTTCAATGGTCTTTTTATTGGGCGTTACAGTAATTTCTACCTTATTGGGACCTAACTTGATGGCATTTGCTCTGGCCCCTCTGGTCATAATACGGTAGAATGTTGCGACCATCAAGTATACGGACAAGGGGTTCATTAAACCTAATCCATACTGTTTCACCGCACCAGCGCTTTCGGAAGATGTAATGAAACGGCCTACTTCTCTTGGGAGATTTGGATTTCCTGATTCCTCAACAACTCGTTCATGAAAACGATCGACCTGTGTTTGTGTAAACCAGTGCCCAGGGTCTTCAACTTCGTACCGGGTCATTCCAGAATACTCTAATATATCGTCGACATTGATGTCCGGATAGAATTTCTGAAGATATTCTACATACGTATTTGTTATGCGGCTGCTGTACAGGGGTACATCATCTATCTTTTTCATAGGATTCCCCAATATCGACTTTGTAAATTGTTACATTATTTTATCTGGGATCTCAAACAGGGGCTGTTCATCTTGGTTGAGCACAGCGATCGAAGTTATATCGGCACGGTAAATTTTTAGCATATGAAAGGGCTTGTCACTGCCTGGGTCAATAATGCGCCTTCCTCCGGAGTATTCCAGGAAATACTGGATAACTGCCTGCTTATCAACCACACGAGACAGAGAGGGGTTGAAATCAATTGAGTACCCACCGGTAGGTTTTTGGCCCATCTCGAGAAACAATACACCATATACATCAAAATCTATATCCGGTAATACTTCACTATCTTTTAATTGGCGTTTGTTCAAAGCGGAATATATATAGTTCTAGAGATGTGCGATTGGTGATCCAGGTGGCGGAAGGCTCTTGAAGCATGCGTGTACCGTACACACCGTTGCACAATAGTTCTGCAAGACTGGAACCATTTCCAGCGCTTTCCTTCTGGGTAGGCCAGCAACTCGAAAGCAGACCTAAAAGGATGAACAGAAGAAATCGAAAATATCGAAAGATTAAAATTCTCATACGTTTATTTCGTCTCCTCATCCTTTTCACACCCGATTTGTGTGTGGCAGTGCCGGTTGACAATTCAACTGGCAGATCTATATTGAAAGAGGTGATGAAATCAATGCCACTTAAATTTTTTTCAACACGGATGATTATTGGTTGATCCAATGATATGTAGGCACCGGAAGATTCACCAGCGTCGCCGATGAAGAAGTCATTATCAGAGTCGGTGCCTGCAAAGACAATGTAGTTGCCTTCTTCAACGGATGGGAAATTGTACGCATAGGAACCGTTGGTGGCGAACACTTCATCCTGATAACGGGCTAAATAGGTGTCGGCATCAATGAGCAATACATAATGAAATCCCGAGTCACCCGTCACCGTCACAACGCCTGTGTACATGGTTACCGACACGTCGACACTGTTTTCAGTCGATTCAAAGGTGATCGTTCCGTAATAGGGTCCGTCCGGCTAACCCATCTCGATCGACCATCACCGTGTAGGTGCCGAGACCATCTGCCATCGACAGGGTCGGCTGTTACCGTCAGCCAGTCGGCATTATCGGTAACGCTTTGAACCATCAAGGTCGTTGTCGTTCGATTTGCTGACCGTTAACAATGTTTCCTCGGTAGTAGAATTTCCAAAATTCAGAGATCAGCGGATTGACAAGCAGAAAAGATGGGATTTGTGCTGGATCCGCCGCCGCCAGGACAGCTTTATATGCATCGATGAGCCCATAGCCGAAGCTGTCATTTCTTACAGATTCACCGTCAGGCCCATTTCACCGGGATCTTCCGTGATAGCTCCTGCCGTTAATACATCTAAAAAAAATTCGTCCAACGTTTTTGAGCGGTCATGCAGGGTATACGGATTTCATCAGTGCCACGACTCCGGCCATATGCGGTGATGCCATGGAGGTTCCCTGGGAGTAGCTGTAAACATTCTGAATTGTGCCGCTCTAAGAAGAATCATCGCCGCTGGTGCTTAACACACCATCGCCATAGCCGTCGTTATTGATGTCCTTGGAGAAATCGCCCCCGGGGGCGGCCACATCGATGGTTGTACCATAGTTGGAATAGGGTGCCAGCTCCTTTTCAGGTCCCACCGCACTGACGGAGACAACGCCATCATAGGCTGCGGGATAACTGGGGGAACTGCTATTTTGGTTGCCTGCAGCTGCGATGATGATAACACCTGTCGGCACGAACCAGTTCGATGATGTCCTGTTCAGCCTGAGAAAAAGAGCCACCCCCCAAACTCATGTTGATAATGTCTGCCCGTTGGTTGGGTGTTGTGCCTGAATCATTTTCCAACCCTGCTGCGTACAGCATTGCCTCCATGATGTCTGAACTCAGACCGCCGCCCACGCCCAATGCTCTCAGACGGCATAATTTTGGATTGAAAAGCGATGCCGGCTACACCCATGGCATTGTTGCTGGCGGCGGCAATGGTGCCGGATACATGCGTACCGTGAAAGGAACTTCCGCCCTGCATTTCATCGCCCACGTCCTCGGGATCATCGTCGATCGCCGTCGCCATCCTGTGAGATGGATTCTAAGCTGATGAAATCATAACCGTCCGGCGATAGCTGCCCTTGTATATCGGGATGCCCGGACAAAATGCCCGTATCGATGACCGCCACGATGACATCGCTGTTGCCTGTGGTAATGTCCCAGGCCTGAGGAAGATTGATCAAAGGGTAATGCCACTGTTTGGATAGTGGGTATCGTTCGGGACGAAAAACGGGTGTCGAATATAATTGGGTTCTGCATAACGTACATCCGGGTCTCGATTCAAAGCGTCGATGACGCGCAGGGTATCCAGTTTAAGCTGTTCTTCTTCATTGCTGGCCTGGTACAGCGCCCTGTTTGTTTCCGAAGGGGCTATTTTCAATGTCTGGAAAACCTGTTGCCTGTTTTCCGGTGTAAATTGATACAAGCGGGTGCTGCCGTGTTTCATGACCGTGTTGGTCATGCCCGAAAAGGATGCCTGCTTGAGTGATTTGGCGGTCTGCTTGTCTGCTTCTGAGTTTTCGTTGAAAGCAACAATAACATGCCCGGGAGCAAATTCGTCGTTCATTCGTGGATCGAGGATGGTTGCAGAAATTGCCGGTTGACCGACGGTTAAAATATAATTGGAAGCGCCGCTATAGGCATGCACTTCGATATAATAATCTCCGGCTATAGGCGCATCTACACTTTCCGTCGCGTTGGTGCCTTCTGACCAGTCCACCTCTCCATTGCTATCGTGCAAGTATAGGTCTATATCAACATCATCCGGTTGCGTGTCCGAAAAATCGGCGATGTAAAGGGTAATGGTTTGGTTGCTGGTTAACCGTACCGAATAAAAGTCCTGTCCGATCACCATTGAAATATGAACGTCCTACTTCTCCATCCTCGCCGACCCACCCAGTTTCGGGAGTATTGACATATCCGCCTAAAATAGCGGGGTTTGGTATCGGTTGGGCATCATCAATTGTGTCATTGGAAACATGGTCAGCGAAAATATCATTGACATCGCTGTCTATGGCAGAGTTGTTTGCCGCCAAGATAGTTCCACTGACTGAATATGTCTCTGTATTGCCTCCACCGCCGCTACTACACCCAAGAAGATAAGACAAAAGCAAGATAGCAATACCGTTACAGATCCATATGGAATATTTATTCATTATCCTTGTTCCTTATTCGAACGACAGTGTTTTGTTTCATAAACTCGTTAAACGAATTTATTTACCTAACTTGTTTTTGATGTTATGAGTGACGCGTTCTAAGGACGGCTGATAAATTAGCATAATTATAGATTTTCTGCAATCTGCGCATCAATTCCTGGCCGAATTTGAGCGAAAGTGCGTTGCTTCAGTCCATAGTGTTGTAAATAAAAATGCTTAATATACTTAAGATGTTATGATGTTGGGGTATTATGACAATTGAAACAAATGGATAAAACCAAACGCATTTGCCTGATCCTGACTCTGGGATCGTTGTTTATACTATTTTTCATCAGCGGTCCAGATTACCATTCGCCGAGATCATTTAAGTATTTATGGAATCTTGGGCATATTCTGTTTTATGCTCTTCTGCCGCTACTGATTTTTAGAACCTCAAAAGCATTAACAAAAATGCCGCCATGAAGGTGGTGATGAACACGGACGCCTATTCAGGTGTGGCGTTGAAGTATTTTCCGGGAAACTGGGAAGGGTATCGCTTTTTTCAATTCAGCGTTTTTAACCCGGACAATGATGAATTGAAAATCATCTGCCGAATTCATGATAGGCGGCACACCCAGGGGCAACAGAAGTATAAAGACAGATTCAATCGATCATTTTCAATTTTGCAAGGCTGGCATACCATTACCATCCCATTAAATCAGGTAAAGCAGGCTCCGGAGAATCGCGAGATGGATATGCAGCGGATTCAGGGTGTGGGTATCTTTGTCGTCCGATTACCACATCCCAGAACCATTTACATCGATGATGTCAGGTTAAAGTAAATCGTAATTTAAAAGCGACAACGTCGCGCCAAATAAAATCGTGCAGCGATTTTATTAAGGTATTGACAAATGGCGACTGATATATATTATTTGAACATAACCTGAGCTGAGCGATTTTTATCTCGATCTGCACCAATCTCTTGCGGATCAAGGGTTCGAAAAAAGCCTCGACAGATCCACTGGTATGCCTACGTTTTTTGCGGACCCTCCTCCATCAAGATCTCGGCATATCTCTTCGGGAAAAATCGCTCAGTTCAGGTATAAATCTATCATTTGAGGTTGAAAATTATGCCGGTATACGAATTCAAATGCAGTGAAGGTACGATTACTGAACAATTCGTCAAGATGGGTACCAAAGAGATCAAATGCCCCAAGTGCCATAAAAAAGCCAAAAAAATTATATCCCCCTGCACGTTTAACCTGAAGGGTGGTGGCTGGTATGCGGACGGGTACACTAAAAAATCTTAATCCATCATCTTCGATGATGGATTAAGATTTTTATGACGCGACTTCGTCGCTAATATATTATGAGATTCGGCCACATTTACAGTCCATACACACAAGTTTCTTTATCTTATTTTTCTATCACTTCAGTATTACTGACCAATGGTCCAACATTCCCCGTTGCTTGCAGCGCGGGATGAATATAAAAAAATCGTTCCACGATTTATTTTGCCTATATCGTGTTTTAATTCTTGACACATACCATATCTTGTGTCACACAACATTTGCGCTTAGATGAAAGAGGCTGCTCATCGGAATCTGTTCTGAACGAAAATGCTGTGCTGGCCTGTTGAAAACCTGTCTTGATGTGAATGTTGATAAGCGCATCCCTGGATAGGGCCCTTGAAGGACTTCTTGCCTTCAAGGGCCCTTTTTATTTTGACAAAACCGGTTAAGATCTATATAAAAATAAAATCGTTGCCGATTTTATGCATACGCGGCTTTGCCGCTATAATAACTTAAAACCTGAGTTGAGCTATTGTCGAGATTGCCGTAACTACAAGGACAGATGCTATTCCGCTATAGTGAACTATAGCGGTATGGCATCTGACGCCGTAGATGCGGTAAGATCGGCAAACCCAACGGGTTTCAAAACTATCTGTAGGATTTTAATGGATCAAATCCTTCTGAAATAATTTCTAAATCGTCATTGTTCATTAATATTTAAAACCTAATCTTAAAATTTAAAATTTAAAATTGATCTTTAGTGGGAGCCTGTATGGCAGGATTAAATAGCGCTGGTCTGGAGGAGATGTACTCATTTTCATTGGATCTGGTTCAACAGGCAGGAAAAGAAGCCCTTAAATATTATGGTAAAGGCAGGTCACAATCCGTTTTTGACCAAAGTCTTGTTACAGAAGCCGAACTGAGATTGTCGGATTTATTTCAGGAGCAGTTAAATCATCGATTTCCTGATCATCAAGCCTTCAACAGCAGCCATATCGGCAATGAATATTCCCATGACAAAAAGCGTTACCTCTGGATCTTTGACCCCATTGACGGGGTGGACAACTTCCAGGCCGGCATACCCATATGGGGCATGTCGCTGTCGCTTCTTGACAATTTCTGGCCTATTTTAGGGGTGTTCCACATGCCGGCAACAGGGGATTTGTTTCACGCCCAGGCAGACAAGAACGCATTCTGGGGTGACAAAAAGATCAATGTCAATACCAAGGAAAATGTGGATGACGAAAGCCTGCTGTTGACCTTTTCAAGGTTCCATCAGCATTACAGCTGCAAATTTCCCGGTAAAATAAGGAACCTGGGTTGCACGGCCGCCCACATATGCTATGTGGCCAAGGGCAGGGCAGACGCTGCTATCATTGCCAATGAGTCGTACCAGGATTTGGCCGCCACGCGGGTGATCATCGAGGCTGCCGGTGGCAAGATCAGCAAGATGGATGGCAGCGATTTTCATTTGAACGAATATATCGACGGCGGGCGGATATCCGAGCATCTTCTGGTGGCGTCGCCTGGAAACCTGAAGCAGGTTTTGGCGTAATTTGAAAGACATTTAGACAGGATTTACAGGATTGACAGTGATATGTTACGTTGTTTCCAGACGAAACAACGTAAATTCCATCGCCTCCGGCGAAAACTACCTGCTTTTTAATCTATAATTAAATTTACTATAAAAGTATCCTGAGGAATTGTAGGGGATAAATGTATATTTCAAGTTAATAATATCACCGAAGGTGAATGAGGTTTATCTCTTATCGTCTGGAAAGAGATAAAAAAAGAATAATCCTGTAACATCCGTGTTAATCGTGTACTAAAATCACAAAGTGAATTATGTATGATATCAGAATGTAAAAATCGTCGTGGTCGATAAAGACAAGCTTGTCAGGGAATTTACGGTGGACGTGCTGGAATTCTGTGTCAACAGGGAAGTGCTGGCATTCGACAATGGCAGGGACGCCTGGGATTTTATCCAGACGCCCGATAACGCTCATGTCATTATATCCGATGCCGAAATCCCCATCATGAACGGATTCGATCTTTTAAAGAATATCAAAGAGACCTTTCCTGAAAAAATATGCATTATCATGTCTCACCATTACCAGAACGAAAAAGTCGCCAAAGAATTGGGAGCGGATGCGTTTCTGGCCAAGCCGTTTTATATCGATGAGCTGTTTGAATTGGTGCAGCAATATGTTGTAGCTGATAGTCGTAGCTGATAGCGGATAGCTCATAGCTCATAGACAGCTCATAGGTGGTCGGTAATAGATACTGCTAAGAGGCTAGAAAGCTGGAAGGCCAGGAGGCTGCTATCGGCTTATTGCTCAGAGCAGGTTTTATATAGCGACGAAGTCGCGTCTGATAAAATCGCGCAGCGATTTATACTTTCAGCATGCCAAGCCGCTATGATCCACCACTTATGAACCATCAGTTGATAACAGCCTCCCAGCTTCCGGGCATCCTAGCCTTCCAGCCGCTATGAGTTACTCGCTTTTCTGCGGTGGTGTGATCCCCAGATCGCTGATTTTGTACAACAGTGTTTTGTAGCTTATTTTCAAGATCTTGGTGGCTTTGCTTCGGTTCCAGCCTGTTTTTCCCAACACATGAGATATGACCTCTTTCTCAACCCGGTCCAGAGCTGTCTTCCTGATTGTTTTAAGTGAGAAAGATGGGTTGTCGGGCGAATCCTTGCCGCTGAAATCAAGTATTCCCTCATTGCCCTTAGAATACGTGTCAGATACGGCCCCCTCCGATATATCGGCATTTGCGCCTGTTCTGCGGTGCATTTCATCAAGAATTTTTTCGGCGTCACCAAGTACGAGCATGCGCTTGAGAATGTTTTGGAGTTCCCGAACATTTCCCGGCCAGGGGTACTTTGTCAATTCATCAATCACAGTATCGCTTGGCTGGATAATTTTGTCGGAATTGAAGAGCAGTGAATATTCTTTTAAATAGTAATCCACCAGATGGGGAATGTCTTCAGGTCGTTCGCGTAAAGGTTGGATGTAGATTCTGATGATGTTGAGACGATAATAGAGGTCTTCCCGGAATTTGCCTTCGGAAATTTCCTTTTCCAGTTCGTGGTTGGTGGCTGCAATGACCCAGGTGTCTGTCTTGAACTCTTTTTCGGATCCCAGGGGAGCAAAGGCGCCGCCCTGGAGAACATGCAGCAGTTTTGCCTGCAGGGGCAGGGACATATCCCCGATCTCGTCGAGCATGAGAACGCCCTTGTTGGCCAACTCGAACTTGCCCCGTGTTTTTCGGTCAGCACCGGTAAAGGCGCCTTTTTCATACCCGAACAGTTCGCTTTCGAGCAGGCCATCCGGCAGGGCAGCACAATTTACCTTGATAAAGGGTTTTCCGTTTCTCGAAGATTTTTGATAGAGGGTCTGGGCCACCACTTCCTTGCCAACGCCGCTTTCCCCACAAATCACCGTGTTCAGACCGGTATCGGCAATATGGTTGATGACTTCACGAATTTTTACGATATTTTCGCTAACACCGATGATGGGACGACTCATGTTCAGTACCATTCCAATTGTGAATAAAACAAATAAGTTGCAATAAAGAGAATCTATCATCCAAAAAAAGCCGATGCTGAAGCTTGGAAGCTATGCAGCTGTTGAGAGTCTATAAATGATGTATATTCCTTAAACGATAAAGCTTACTCCTCGAACCTACGATATTGTTAACAGCCTGGAAATATGACTTTCCAGTTTTTCCAGTTTAAATGGCTTTTCCATCACGAGATCAGCGCGAGCTTCTCGCGCCAGTGATTCGGGTTGTTCGCCGTAACCTGTGATGGCGATAACCGGGATCGCAGGATTTTGTTTTTTAATTATTGCGGTAATGGCAACACCACTGATATTCGGCATAACAAGGTCTGTAATCACGAGATCAAAATCATCGGTAGCTGCTTCAAGGAGCTTTAAGGCATCCAAACCATTTGATGCTGATACAACATTATAATTCTTTTTTGAAAGGAAACGCTTCAGGGATGTGAGAATTTCCTCGTTGTCATCGATGACCAGAAGCTGGTATTTCCTATCCACGTCGCCAAGTTCCTATATTCGATAGCATGCTAATAGTATTAATAGCTACACGTTGCCAAGATTTTTATGTAAGAAATTTATCAGTATAACATTTATTACATAATTGCAAGCAGAATAGACTTCATAAATAGGGCAGTATGTTACATAGACTTGTAAATATACTAACTTCATACCACACCCGCATTGAATATTTAGACGAAGTATGCTATAGAGCAATGAAAAAAAATTCTAATAAATGGTATTAATCTACATAGGATAGCATCTTTCGAATGCAACTGAACCTGAATTTCTTTAAAAATAATTGGTAAAGGCACGCTATTTGCTTTTCCAAATACTATCAGGCTTGATAATTTCACAAAAACCAACTAGAGCGGCACTGCCGCGTATGATAAAATCGTGGAACGATTTTATGTCGAGAACGGAACCAAAAAAGATCGTCATCCTTGAAAAAGATCATGTCCAGCGAGATTTTCTTCGATCTTTTTTTTCGGCGGAATCAGATCTTGCATTCTGTTTTGACAGGGTGGCTTCCTGTTTTGACAATTTGGCACAACTGAACCCGGACCTTATCGTGGTCGGTTCTTTTCCTCGAAAGGGTATTTTACGTTTTATCAATGCGCACAAGGCCACCAACTGCAACCTGCCGTCGCTGTTGATGACCCAGGACATTGAAATCAAAAAGTATCTTGAAATAAATGGTGTTAACAACATCCGAATGTGTGAAAGCAACCTGAAATTCAGCACGTTCAACAAATCAGTCGCTTATGCATTAAAGAAAAATACGGAAACACCTTACGAAAAGGATTGCCCTTTTATCGTTGGAAACAGCCCGGATATTATCAAAATTAAAAAGATTCTCCCTGTCATGAATATGTCCCGGGAAAGCGTTCTAATAGAAGGGGAAAAGGGCACCGGCAAGGAAATGATTGCGAGGGCTATTCATCGTTTGTCAGGAGACAAGGATGTATTCGTTAAAATTTCGGCTCAAGAGATTCAACCAGGGAGTTCACGGTTGAATTTGTTAGAGATTATTGGACGAAAGATTCGGAACGAAATAAATAGCAGTAATCCCCAATTTCCACATGAAGTGATGTCAACTATTTTGATTCATGAGCTGGGTTATCTGCCTGATTCCATTCAGTCCGAACTGCTTGACATTGTGGATAACGGGCATGACTCACCCCATTGTTTTTCACCAGGAGTGAAAAACAAGTTACGGATCATTTCCACGACCAGTGTTGGCTCCGATTATCTGCTTTCAGAAAATAGACTTCGGAAGGATCTATTTTATCGTTTGAATGTTCTCAATTTTAAAATGTCACCCTTACGGCAGCGCAAGGAAGACATTCCCTTGCTGGTAGACTATTTTTCTTTTGGCTACTGTAAAATGCTTGGCCGGAGTTTTTTTGAACTGCCCAGTGAAACCATTGACATATTTATGGATTACCATTGGCCGGGGAATACAAAAGAGCTCGAAACGATTGTCAAACGGGCGGTCATGAACGGTACTGACGGCAAGTTCTTAAAAGATTTGCACTTGGTCAACACCAAGGCATCATCCAAAACAGATCAAAAGATGATCGAAGATCTCAAGGCTTGCAGTACAATTGCTAGTGAAAAGGATTATTTGAAACAGGTCGAAAAAACACCTTTGAAAGAAATCTGTTCAAATTTATTGGCAAAAGTAGAAAAAAAGGTTATGCGAAAAGCCCTGGAATCAACCAACTGGAATCGTAAAAAAGCAGCTGCCATGCTGAATATCAGCTATAAATCCATATTGAACAAGATTAAGGAATACGGTTTGGCATAAATGCAATTTTGAGTTTTTAATTTGTTTTAGCCACGGAAACGCAGAGAAATGGAATTGCTGGGAAGATAGCACGCTAGGCAGGCTAGGATGCTGGCGAAGCTAGGAGGCTTGAAAGCTGATATCGGGTAACAGCATTATAGCCTCCTAGCTTCCCAGCATTATAGCGAACGCATATCTGCGGTTAAATATTTTTAGCTATTATCATCAAAAGGCTTCACATGAAAAAAGCAAAAGACATCATAACCCCTGACCAGGTGATCGAAATAGCCCTCAGGCGCCGCTGGTACATCATCCTGCCGTTCATTGTATCCATGATCGCCGGAATTTTTTATACGACCACGCTTACAAAAATTTACGAGGCCAGAACACTGATTCTGATTCAGGCACAGCGGGTTCCGGAAAATTATGTCCAGGCTATTGTGGACAGCGATACCAGTTCACGAATTAATACCTTGTCCCAGCAAATCATGAGTCGTACCAATTTAGAAAAAATTATTAAAGACTTTAGGTTATTTGCCGAACCCAATTACGAAAATGTCTTTATGGAAGAAAAGATCGAAATCCTTCGAAAAAAAATATCCATTGATATCACACAAGATAGAAGAGGTGCAGACGCGTTTTCGATTTCATTTCAGGGCACGGATCCGGAAAAAGTAATGAAGGTGGCCAATGGCTTGGCCACTTATTTTATCGATGAAAACTTGAAATCGAGAGAGGCGCAAGCTTTCGGAACCAGTGACTTCCTGGATGACGAGCTAAATAGCATGCGGCTGAAGCTCGAGGAGGTCGAGGAAGTCCTGAAACAGTACCGAAGCCGTTATATGGGTGAACTTCCCGAACAATTGGAGACCAATCTGAGAATACTAGACAGGCTTCAGGAACAACTGACCGACAGACAACAAGCCTTGCGGGAAGACAAAGCCCAGTTGTTGCTCATCGAAAATCAGATTCAGAGTTTGAAGGAACAGGGAGGAACGCCTGTGGCCGGTACCCAAGCCGTATCTGCCCCTCCTTCAGAGATGGATCGATTGAAACAGCAACTTGCCGATCTGAAGACACGCTATACAGACAAACATCCGGATGTGATCAATTTAGAGAAAACAATAGCCGAATTGGAAAGTAGTCAACCGGCAGTCACTGCAGATGAAGATCAGAATCCTCCAATAGAACAAATTGAGAGAATTAACCCGGTGTTAGCTGAATACATGCAGCAGCGATTAGAAGTGCAAAGAGGCATTCAGGTCTTGGAAGTGGAAATCGCTGAGGCGGCATCACAGATAAAATTTTATCAGAACAGGGTGGAGAACACACCCAAGCGGGAACAGGAGCTTCTGAGTTTGAGAAGAGACTATCAGAATATTCAAACGTCTTACAACTCTTTGCTGAGCAGGAAACTGGAGTCCGATATTTCAGTGAACATGGAAAAGAAACAAAAGGGCGAGCAGTTTCGTATCGTCGATCACGCAAGATTGCCAGAGGTTCCCATCAATGCCGACATGAAAAAACTGTTTGTTCTCTTCATTGGAGCTGGTTTGGGTATCGGTGGTGGGATTATCTTTCTGCTGGAATATCTGGACACCTCTTTTCGAAAACCCGAAGATCTGGAAGGCTCACTGGAACTGCCAGTTTTGTGCACGGTCCCGAAACTCATCCATGCCAGGGAAAAAAGGATGCGCCTATTAAACCAGATCTTTTCAATTTTCTTCGCTGGTGTTTCTTTTGCTCTTTTAGCCGGCTTTGCTGTTTTAACCTTCAAGGGGATTGACCAGACTATCGCGTTCATAAGGCGGTTTATAGACTTATAAGCTGGAGGCTGGGAAGCTAGGATGCTGGGAAGCCAGGATGCTGGGACGGTTGGTTGAAGATACTGATGCTGAGAGGATTGAGAGGATTACTGAGAGATATCCTGAAGTCTTAAAATTACATGCCTCGGCAGACATCCTGGCCTCATAGCTTCCAAGCTATCCCAGACCTCAAAAGCAAATCATGAGCATTTGTTTCTGATAAAATAATGTGGAGTATTACAACAGAATGTCTGTGTGGTCTGTGGCAAGAAAAATAGAAGGGGTTTAAAGTGGGTAAAATTTACGATGCACTGGAAAAGGCTGAGCAAGAGAAAAAACCGACCGTAGAGTCGAGCAAGGGCTCTGTGGTTGATTTCTACAAAGACAAGGACCAGAAGAAAGATGCTTTGGATCTGATGCAGCCGATGGCCATCAAGGAAAACGTGAACAGAAACCTGGTGACCTATTTGAATCCACAGTCTCTTGAATCCGAGATGTTCAAGATTTTACGTGGCAACATCCTTTTCCCGGCTAAGGGTAAACCGCCGCGATCCATATTGGTTACCAGTGCATTGCCCGGTGAAGGCAAGTCTTTTGTGTCAACGAATCTGGCCGTGAGTATTGCCCAGAACATCAACGAGCATGTGTTGCTGGTGGACGGCGATATCCGTAAACCAAGTGTCCACAAATATCTGGGGTTTGACGAAACGCCCGGGCTGGCGGAATACCTAGCAGAAGGCAGATCGCTTTCGGATGTGCTGCTAAAGACCGACATCTCCAAATTGACGGTTCTGCCCGGCGGCAGACCGCCTCACAACCCGGCCGAGCTGCTTTCTTCCAGGGAAATGTCCCAACTTCTGCAAGAGGTTAAGGAACGCTACAGTGACCGCTACATCATCATTGACTCGCCGCCGCCGCAGCTGACGGCAGAGACCGGAGCCATCGCCAGGCAGGTGGATGCCATTATCATCGTCGTGAAATACGGAAGTACACCCCGGGGAATCGTGGAAGAGCTGGTGGACACCCTGGGCAAAGAAAAAATTATCGGATGTGTGATGAACTGGTTCGATATGCGCTCGTCGACCTATTACGGTTACGGCAAGTACGGCAAATATAGTAAATATTATAGAAAAAAGCTGGGAAGCTAAGAATCTGCTGGGATGCTTGGAATCTGTGAGCTGCATTCCAGCATCCCAGCATCCCAGCTTCCTAGGATTCTAGCAAAATAAGCGATCATATCGTACAAGAGTTCCAAGACAAAAAATCAACAATTATCTGGTAAGAAGAAACAGCAGACATGCTCAGAGTTTTCAAACAATATTATCCGATTCGAAACGTATTCTTCATCATTGGCGAAGGGCTGTTCATCTTTGCATCTGTCCTGTTCGCCAGTTGGATTGTTATCGGTTATAATTCGTTTGTTATCGACGAATTGCTGTGGTTCAAAGCACTGCTGATGGCACTGTTTTGTTTTATGGGTCTTTATTACAATGATTTGTATGATTTGAAAGTGACGGACACGTTCCTGGAGCTTACCATCCGTCTTTTTCAGGCTTTGGGTGGTGCAGCCATCTTCCTGGCCACTCTGTATATTCTTTTTCCCCAGCTTATCATTGGCAGGGGTATCTTCATGATCAGTACGGCATTTACGATAGTGTTTATTGTTACATGGCGGATCGGTTATACAGTGATTCTAAACCAGGGACTGTTCAATCAGAAGATAATTATCATCGGATCCGGAGAACTCGCAAAGAATATCATCGATGAAATACAAGAAAAGAAAGACTGTGGATATTCCATCGAAGTGGTGGTTTCAGAATACAATTGTAAAAACAGTTGTGTGGAAAATGATATCAACATCCAGGTCAACGATACGATAGCCCAAAACAGCTATCGAGGGCTCTGTGAAATTGGGAAGACGCTGGAGATTGATAAAATAATTATGGCCATCGAGGAAAAACGGGGCAATTTCCCTGTGCAGGAGCTTCTTCGTTGCCGGGTGGGTGGTATCGACGTGCTGGAAGGGGTGGCATTCTATGAAATGCTTACCGGCAAACTCATCGTAGAGCAGATCAATCCTGGCTGGCTGATATTTTCGCAGGGCTTTAAAAAATCATGGGCCAGACGATTTCTCAAAAGAACCAGTGACATTGTCTTATCATCGATCATGATAGTTCTGTTCTTGCCCTTGTTTGTTTTGATTGCTTTAATGATCAAACTGGAATCCAAGGGCCCGGTCATTTTTTCTCAGGAACGTATAGGACAGGACCGAAAATCTTACAATGTCCAAAGTTTCGATCCATGGTGATCGATGCAGAGGCCACAACCGGACCGGTCTGGGCAGAAGACGATGACCCTCGAATTACACGAGTTGGAAAGATCATCCGCAGGTTGCGCCTCGATGAGCTGCCGCAACTCTGGAATGTTCTCAAGGGCGATATGAGCTTTGTAGGGCCGCGGCCCGAGAGAGAATATTTTACTGAACAACTGGAAAAGGCGATTCCCTACTACGGTGAGCGTTTCACGGTCAAACCGGGTATCACCGGTTGGGCACAGGTCAGTTATGGATATGGCGCTTCGGTTGAAGATGCCATCGAAAAGTTGAATTACGATCTCTTCTATATCAAGAACATGTCTATCCTTATGGATGTCATGATCCTGCTTCGCACTGTGAAGATCGTACTGTTTAGCAAAGGAGCTAGGTAGATCAATTATTAATTTTGAGTTTTTAATTTTTAATGAAAACTATTTCAAAACATATTGCAGATTATTTTAGAGGCAATGTCGACGTTATCGCAGTCTATTTGTATGGGTCCTATGCGACCGGTAAACACACGTCGACCAGTGATATTGACCTGGGCATTGTCTTGGACTCGGAAAAAATCGAACGTGATCAGTTCAGCACAACACGGGATCGCTTCTTGTTAGATCTTTCCCGGATTCTTCGCAAAGAAATTCATTTGGTCGAATTAAATACTGCCGGCGAAGGTCTATTGAGTCAGGTGTTAAAAAAAGGAAACTGTGTTTTTATTGGAAATAAAAGAAAATTAGCCCTGTTTAAAGTCAGGGCACTGCAAAGAATTGTCGATTTCAATTACTACAAGAACATAATGCAGTCTGGTTTTATCCGAAATATTTTGGAGGAAAAAGCCTAATGGTCGATAGAGATCTGATATTGGTAAAAGCGGGTTTGGCCGAAAAATATATCAACAGGGCCGGACAAGCAGGAAAGGTAGACCTGGACCTGTTCAAAAAGGATCTCGATTGTCAAGATATCGTTATTTTCAACCTTCAAAAAGCGATTCAAAGCTGCATCGATATAGCCGCGCATATTATCAGCGATGAGGCTCTTGGTTTGCCGGGCAGCACCAACGAGATGTTTTATCTTTTGGAAGAGAAAGGCTATCTTGATAGAGATCTGACAGAGAAAATGGTCAAGGCTATCGGTTTCAGAAACCTGATAGTGCATGAATATGAAAAACTTGATCTGGAACAAGTATACACAGTCGCACAAAAGGATATACACGATCTACATCTATATATAAAAGCAATTTTAAGAAAAGTTGCTTGATGACAACTATTGATTCAGCGACAGACCCACAGGGATGCTAAGTTTTGAACCGCAACAGCGAGCGCATTCCCCGTAGGTTCTGTCGTTCGGCAGACGCTTCGCATGCTGCGAGGTTCTTCAATTCTTAATTTTGAGTTTTGAATGAAAGAACAACAGACAAATACAAAATTGTTATTATGAACTCAAAAACTCAACAAACCAGACTCCTCACGGCGGCAAGCTCGTCAACCTGCTTGTGGATCCCCAACACGCGACCAAGCTCAAGGATGTGGCACAGAGTCTCCCGGATATCACGCTCAACGACCGCCAGCTGTGCGATCTCGAGATGCTGGCAACGGGCGCTTTCAGCCCGCTGACAGGATTCATGTGCCGGACCGACTACGAGTCTGTTCTGGACCGTATGCGCCTGCAGGACAACACCTTCTGGCCCATACCCATCTGCCTGGATATTTCAGAGACCAAAGCCGGCACCCTGGAAGTCGGCCAGTCCGTTTCCCTGCGGGATCCCGAAGGATTTCTACTGGCCATCCTGCACATCGAAGACCTGTGGCCGGTGGAAAAGGAAAAAGAGGCTGACGCTTGTGTATGGCACCCTGGACAGCAAGCACGACGGTGTGGGGCATCTTTTCAATACAACCAGAACCTATTATGTGGGTGGCCGGATCGATGTCCTGAGTCTGCCCATCCATTCGGATTTCAATCAACTGCGCTTGACACCCGTCGAGATACGGCAGCTTTTTGAAAAGCTTAACTGGCAGCGGGTTGTCTGCTTCCAGACGCGAAATCCCATTCATCGCCCCCACTTCGAAATGACCATCCGGGCCATGCGCCATGCCAAAGCCAACATCCTGATTCACCCCGTGGTGGGTATGACCAAAACCGGCGATTTCGATCATTTTACCCGGGTTCGGTGTTACCGCTCCATTGCCGACCATTATCCACCCAACAGTTGGGTGTTGAATCTGCTGCCGTTTGCCATGCGAATGGCCGGACCCCGGGAGGCACTTCTGCATGCCATTATTGCCAAAAATTTCGGCTGCACCCATTTCATCGTGGGGAGAGGGCACGCCAGCCCGGGAAAAGATGGTAATGGGGAACTGTTCTACGAGAAAAATGAAGCCCGAAAACTGGCCGAAGAATTCAGCGAGGAAATCGGTAGTGGACATCGTGCCCTTTGAGGAACTGGTGTATCTGCCCTTCGAAGACGAATACAAGACAATGGACCAGGTGCCCGAAGGTACTCAAGCGATTTCACTTTCCGGCAGCGACATCCGCCGGCGAATTCGCAGCGGAAAAAAAATACCGGACTGGGCAACGTTTCCGGAAGTCATGGCCGAACTTCACAAAGCCTATCCACCCCCCAAAAAACAGGGCATCACCATCTTTATGACCGGGCTTTCCGGTTCCGGAAAATCCACCATTGCCAAGGTGCTGTATGCAAGATTCCAGGAGATCGGTGAACGACCGGTTACGCTCCTGGACGGGGATATTGTGCGTCGCAACCTGTCGAGTCAATTGAGTTTTTCAAAGGAAGACCGGGATATCAATGTGCGGCGCATCGGGTTTGTGGCCAGTGAAATCACGAAAAACAGAGGCATTGCCATCTGTGCCCCCATTGCGCCGTACACGGCCACAAGACAGGAGATCCGGAAGATTATCGAAGAATACGGGGGCTTTATCGAAGTGCACGTGGCAACACCTCTGGAAGAGTGTGAAAAACGGGATCGCAAGGGCATGTATGCCAAGGCCAGGGCAGGCTTGATCAAGGGCTTCACCGGTGTTGACGATCCCTATGAGGTGCCTGAATCGCCGGAGGTGAAAATCGACACCACCGACATCACCCCCGAAGAAGCCGCCCAGGAAGTGCTGTTGTATCTAGGGCATAAAGGATATATTTAGATCAATTTTTAATTTTGAGTTTTTAATTTTAAATTATAAGCTAAGCATAGCTGATAGGAAATACTATTCGACAGGATTTACAGGATTGACATGATTTTATTTTTGGGATTTCCAGAAGAAATCCCAAAATATCCATCGCCTGCGGCGATAAATTTACATTCTGCAACTTTATCATGACGCTGCTATGCAGTTGATAATTATTATAATCTTATGAGGTATTAGAAATTAGCGACATCGTAGCGTATAATGAAAATTCGTTAAACGTAATTTATCACCGAAGGTGGATTGTGGTTATTTCATCGTTCTTCCGGAAGAGATAAAAATAAAATAATATCCTGTAAAATCCTGTTAATCCTGTCTAATAAAAAAGGAAAACCAATGAAAAAATACTTCACCTATATAACCATATTTCTTACTATCAGTTTCATTCTTGTCAACACGCACCCATGCTTTGCCCAAGAGGAAGCGAAGGAAACCTACCTCATCGGCAGTGGTGACATACTCGAAATCACCACCTGGAAAGAAGTCGATTTTACCCGGGAGGAAATTCTCGTGCGTCTGGATGGTATGATTACCTTTCCTCTCATCAACGACATCCAGGCCAAGGGCCAAACACCCATGCAGGTGAAGCAGGACATCGAGGAGAAACTCAAAGATTACGTGGAGAACCCCATCGTAACGGTTACCGTTCGGACATCCGGCAGCAAGCGTTTTTACATCCTGGGGGAGGTGGTCAATACCGGCGAATATCCGCTTGTAAAAGGCTTGACCGTGCTGCAGGCCTTTGCGCTGGCCGGCGGCTTCACCGAGTGGGCTTCAAAAAAAGAAATCATCCTCATGCGCAACGAAGACGGCCAGGAAAAGATATTCCGGGTCAATTACAAGGATATCATCAAAGGCAAAGACTTCAGCCAGAATATCAAACTTCAGCCCGACGACACGATTATTGTTCCGTAGCAAAAGGGGGTAAGATCTCTTAATTTAGCCACAGACCCACACAGACATTCACAGACAATTTATTTATTTCTTCGATCGACTTGATCGAAGAAAAATAATGCTCGCTATCGCGAAAATAACAAACTTTTGGATAAGTCTATGATTCGATATATTTCAAGTTATTCATAATAGTTCTTTGGAATGATAAAAGTACTCAAGTTGCCCGCAGGGCATGAGAGTTAATCATCGATCAGGTCGATCGATGATTGTCTGTGTCGGTCCGTGTGGGTCTGTGGCTCAATATAAAAGAACTTGAGCCTCTGTGGTGAAAAATATGAACTGTAAAACAATCTAGCTCTATTCTTGTGTTTTCTGACTATACTTTTTCCAACATCGTATTCGGTCGCATACCAAGCGACCTTTCAACCCCGGCTAACCCTGACTGCCGAATACACCGACAACTTCGAAAGAGAGCACGAAGACGAACAAGATGACATCATCACCACCGTGTCACCGGGCTTTACCCTTTCCATCTTCGGCCAAACACAGGGCATGAACTTAAGTTATGACCCCGCCTATGCCTGGTACCGGGATAATCAGGACTCCAATACCCTGCGCCACACAGCCGCTCTGGAGATATGGAAACAGGCCACCCGTAACACCCGGCTCTACTTCAACGATGCTTTTCTCTACACCGAAGATCCCGGGGCGGAAGATCTCGATCCTGACGCCGAAGACCGCCAGGGGCGGGAGACCTATTACACAAACACCGCCACCATCGGCATGACGAACCAGTTCGGGCCCTCGGATATCTTTACTCTGGAATACAACTACCGGGTCCTTGAAAACGACAATGACACCGAAGATGATTCTGTGGAACACAACCCCACGGCCTCGCTCACATACTACCCTTTTCGAAGCTTTGGAACGGAAACGAGTTTTTCTTTCAGTCAGACCGATTTTGATAATGACGATGATGATATCGAGCCGGCAGATGATTATGAAAATTACTATGGCTCGATTCGACTGATCCAGCGCTTATCTCGAACTTTTAGCGGGTTTGTGGGTTACAGCTATACATTCATGGATTATGTGGATAATGAAGATGCAAACTACGAGCTTCACTACCCTAACATCGGTTTTTCCTATGAAAGGGAAGAAACTCTGAACATCAATGTCAAGCGTAGGCTACCTGGTGATAGACCGCGAAGAGGAAACCGAGGGCTTGGAAGACGACAAGCGCCTGCAGGTCAATGGAGATATCAGCAGGCTATGGCGATATCGAACGGCCTCCCTGAATATCACGGGGGCCAGCGGGTACGACCAGCCTTCCTTTGATCAGGATGATTTGGGTTTGCGTATTTATTATGAAGGTGCAGCTGTCTTCAATCACGAGTTCTTACGCGACATCAGTTATGAAATCAACGGCGGTTATCGCCTGGATCATTACATCGACATCAACCCCGAAAGAAAAGACAAAACAACCACGGCGGGTGTCGGTCTCATATTCAGTCGTATCGATTATATGACTGCCAGAATCGACTATGCCTATCGAAATGTAGCGTCTGACGAGACCGAAGAGGAATATACCGAAAACCGCTTTTCTTTCACCATTGTCCTGACACCCCGGAACCCCATATATTTGAAGCGATAAATTTGCTTCGCAGCGCTTTAATTAACCGTTTAAACCTTCAGCTTCGCTGATGGTCTACGCTTTGCTTTGCGGATAGGTGAGGGATTTTATTCCTCTCGCCCGCTTACGCTCGAGCCCTCAGAGAACACAGAGTGCCATTATTTTTGTCTGATTTTTGAGAGGGAAAATCAGACAAAACCGCATCATGGAAAAAATATTTCTCTGTGACTCTGCGGTCTCTGTGAGAGATATTTTATTACCTCTCGCCCGCTTCGCTCGAGACGCGGAGATCACTGAGATTGTTTTTTTCTCTGCGGCTCTGTGATCTCTGTGAGAGATATTAGCCCCTTTTAGGGGCCATTATCATGCCACCCTTTTTAGGGGTGGTTGTTGACTCCCGAAGGGGAAACAACATGGCAAAATAGACACCATCTTTCTTGTTCAGTCCTAGCTCGAAGAGTGAAGTCAGATGAATTCACCAGTGGAGATGTCCAGAGAAAAGTGCTATCGCTATGATAATATCTATAATAACAACTTATTATCTGTCCTTTGCCAGGCTGTTTATGCAACTACGGGCTAAAATCTGCGCTACTATAGCAGTCATCGTTTTCGCTTTATGCTGCACCTGTCTCCTTGCGCCGTCTGCCACAGCCGAAACCATCGCCTTTACCGCCACCTACAATTACGTCTTTACCCAATCGGAAACCGAAGACCAGGCCCGTGTCATTGCCCAGACAAAAACCCGGCAGGCAATCTTCAAGGCCGCCGAAAAAACGATCCGGAAATCCAATATCTATAAAAACGCACTGCCTGTCGAGAACCTCTCCAGTGCGTTGGCCTCCGGTGTGATGACGTTTGAAACCAAATCCCTGAGCCTGAAAAAGACGACCAAAGGACATAACGTTTCCCTGAAGCTCGTAGGCAGACTCGATGTCGAAACGTTGGAAAAGGATTTGAGGGTCTTTACTAAAAACTTGTTTCTTTTCGAAAACGCTCTGGCCAACCGTAAGCGCGAGGGGGCCCTGCTGGACAGCTTGGATGTCCTGAAAGAGAAGTATGGGGTTGTCCAGAAACGGAAAAAGCAAAAAGCAATCGTAGCTGAGAAAGAGGTACTGGCATCGGAACGCTGGCGCCTGATTAACCGGCTGGCGGCCATTTCCTTGAACGACACGATTATCGCCGATGCGTTAAAAAAAAACTTCCTGGACCCGGGTGAGGCCATCAAGCGGCTGAACCGGGCAGTTGCCCTGGATGATCACAATGCGTGGGTCTATCTGCACCGGGGAAGGGTGTTCAACCGGCTAAAGGACCGGGTATCGGCATCCGCAGATTATGACAGGGCTGTGCTTCTGAGCCCGTACCTGCTTTTCGCCTACGAATTCAAGGGCGATGTCCTATTCGAAGCCGGAGAAACCCAAGCTGCGATTAACGACTATAACAAAGCGATTGCCCTGGATCGGCAGTATGAGCCAGCGCTTTTGAAACGGGGCAGGGCTTACCGGAAAATGGATCAAAAAAGTTGGGCCGTCAAAGACTTCACCCGGGTCATCGGCATCGATCCACGCAATCCTGTCGGCTATTTAAGACGGGGTGAGGTTCGGTATGCATCCGGGGAATATGCTGAAGCCGCCGCAGACTTTAGTAAGGCCGTGGCGTTGAACCCTGAAGATGGGGCAGCCTATGAAAAAAGAGGCCGGGCATGGATAGCGGCCGGTATGCCTGACAAGGCCTGTGGTGATCTGAAAAAAGCGTGTGAATTAGGGGTCTGTGACAGCCTCCGGGCAGCAACTGCCGAACGGGTGTGTCTTTCGCTGGATTCGACCGCCGCAGGCAAGTGGTCGCAAGTGTGTTATGAACAGGTTGTCAAGGGCGAGTGGATCCAGGCAATTCAGGCCGCGACACTGGCTATCTACCACGATCCGGAAGCGGTGAATCCATACATCAACCGATCCTGGGCCTACGCAGAGACCGGGGTGTTCGAAAATGCCATTAAAGACAGCAACCAGGCGCTGAAATTGGCCCCCAAGAATGCCATGGCTTTTAACAACCGGGGTCTGGTTTACGAGAAAAAAGGGGACCTGGACCGGGCGGGAAAGGACTATTTACAGGCCTGCGAACGGGGCTTGGAAGTCGGGTGCAACAACTATCTGGCCGTTCAGAAACCCCAGGCGAAGGAAGTGTCCCCGGTGGATCGGCTCCTCGGGCAGAGTGCTGAAAAATATCGGGCTGGGAACTGGGAGGCCGTGGTCCGTTTGACATCCCTGGCAATTCGGAAAGATCCGCAAAGCCAACAGGCCTACACGGTTCGCGCCGCAGCCTTGTCCCAGACCGGCAAGCTGCAGGCAGCCATTTCCGATTGCAACGCCGCCATCCGGATCGACCCGTCCTACGGTCTGGCCTACAACAACCGCGGCTGCGCCCTCGAGGTCCTGGGAAAGCGCCCAGAGGCCCTGGTGGACTTCCAGGTCGGCTGCCTTCTGGGGCTTGACCTGGCCTGCCAAAACCACACTCGCCTGGAAGAGCTTGTCTGGTAGCCCGTGTATGAGTACCATCATTTTTTAAACAGGGTTCGAGGGTGGTTCATTTCAGAAAGGATGATATTACTATCACCGATGAGCGGACGATCGCCTCATAGCTTCTCGGCTTCCCAGCGTCCCAGCCGTCTTGCATCCTAGTCATGAAGATATTTATGTAAAATGTAAATTTAATTGACAATATGCATAAAACAGGGTATCAGTCTGGCATGATTAAACGTGATGTAGAAACTGTCATCCGCAAATTGTTGAAAGGGTTCCCCATCGTCACCATCACCGGGCCTCGACAATCCGGCAAAACCACCCTTGCCCGTGCCATATTTTCCGGAAAGCCCTATTTTTCTATGGAAGATCCAGATGTCCGGCAATTGGCTCTTGACGATCCACGGGCATTCCTGGGGCGGGTCCCAGATGGTGCCGTCATCGACGAGGTGCAACGTGCGCCGGAGATCCTTTCTTATCTGCAGACCCATGTAGACATGACCGGTCGCATGGGACTATTTCTGCTCACAGGTTCACAGCAGTTTGGTTTGATGTCCGGGATTACCCAATCGCTGGCGGGAAGAACTGCCTTTATCGAGCTGCTGCCTTTTTCGATTCTTGAACTGGATGGGGTAGGGGTGCTGTCATCCGGCGTGGACAGTCTGCTTTTCAAGGGAGGATACCCGCCACTGTATGACCGGGATTTGACCCCAGGCTTCTGGTTTCCCGCTTATGTTACTGCCTATGTTGAGCGTGATGTCCGGCAGCTTCTCAAGGTTCAGGATTTGGACACGTTTCAGCGGTTTTTGCGCCTTTGCGCCGGCCGTAGTGGGCAGTTGCTGAATCTTCGTTCTTTGGGAAGTGACTGCGGCATCACCCACAATACGGCAAAAGCCTGGGTATCGGTATTGGAGGCCAGTTACATATTGTTTCAATTGGCACCGCATCATGCCAATTTCCGCAAACGCCTGATCAAATCCTCGAAAATCTATTTTTATGATACCGGGTTGCTCTGCTGGCTTCTGGGCATTCAAGAAGCCAAGCAACTCGAAACCCATCCGCTTCGTGGAAGCATTTTCGAGACATTTATCGTTTCGGAGTTGATAAAGGCCAAGTTCAACAGGATGAAAAATGCCGGGTTTTATTTCTGGCGGGACAGCAACGGAAACGAGATTGACGTCGTTGTTGAATATGGCAACAAACTGATGCCCATCGAAATCAAATCCGGTCAGACCCTGAATCGTGACTTCTTTACAGGACTTGAACGGTGGACAGCATTAGCGGGTGATCAAGTCATTTCACCAACCCTTGTATACGGTGGCACGGAAAACATGCGCCGCAAAGGCATCAGAGTTTTGAACTATCGTTCAGTTGGCCGGATTTTGAATACCCAACAAGAGTCTTAATCTATCTCTATGAGTTCATAGCAAGCCGGTATAATTTATCTGAATACATATTAAGATCTAATTTTTTTGTCGCAGACACTCGCAGACTTTCGCAGAAAACCAATCATCGCTTCGCGACTTTATTTTTCAACATTTTGTGCCTCTCTATCCAAAAAACACATATTGTTCGGGTATTATTAACCCGGCGACTAAATAGCCAAACCCCGTCATGCCGGACATGATCCGGCATCCAGTGTCTTTCTGGATTCCCGCCCCCTTCCTGCGAAGGGGCAGGCACGCGGGAATGACACCGTAACATATTTAACTGCCGGAGTAATAACAGTTTTTCCAGAGAGATTGCTTAAGTGTGAAAGGTATGGACTACCGTGTCGGGTGCCTGCTCGCATCCGACCTGTCCTGCCAAAATCATGCCCGCCTTGAACCGAAAAAGCGAGCGCATTCCCCGTAGGTTCTGCCGAACGGCAGGACATTCCTCGTAGGTTCTGCCGTTCGGCAGTGCTTCGCATGCTGCGAGGTTCTTCAATGTCAACCAAATCAAGATCATCCAACACCATGCGACCAAAAACAGGTAGATCGTAGAATGGTCGCGACCAATCTACGATTCATATTATTTTGGTCTTGACTTGACAAGACAAATATATTAATAATAACAGCATGAAACGTAAATATAAGCACCTACTACAGGATCATTTTAGCCAAAACAATCAAATGGCTTTTGTTGCAGGACCCCGGCAGGTCGGTAAAACAACCACATGTATGGCGTTTGCAGATCAACCACACTATTTCAATTGGGACAGTGAAGATCATCGAAGAGCTATCTTGAATGGACCCACAGCCGTAGCTGACGCTATAGGGGTCACAACGGTTAGAACCGTCATTTTTGACGAGCTTCATAAGTATCCAGGCTGGAAAAATTTCTTAAAGGGTTTTTATGACACCATTTCACACAAACGTTTCCATGTGGTTGTCACCGGCAGCTCCCGTCTGGATATTTATCGGAAAGGTGCGGACAGTTTGATGGGGCGATACTTCATGTATCGAATGCACCCGCTTTCGGTGGGTGAAATCACAAACACAAAACTACCGGCAGAAGAAATTTCATCTCCGCATCCCATATCAAAGAAAAATTTTTCTGCACTGCTGCAGTTTGGCGGTTTCCCGGAACCCTATTTAAAAAACAACACACGCTTTTTCAATCGCTGGAAATCAACGCGATTAAAACTGCTTTTCCGTGAAGACCTGCGTGAAGCCGCTCGGGTTTTAGAAGTCCGTCAGGTGGAAATATTGGCGGAATTGCTCAAGCATCAGGCCGGCCAGCTTGTTAGCTATGCATCCTTGTCAAGAAAAGTGGGCGTTTCTATAGATTCCATCAGACGGTGGATTTCTGTGTTAACTTCTTTGTTTTTTTGTTTCCAGATTCGCCCCTGGAGAAATAATATTTCCCGCAGTCTTTTGAAGAACCCAAAAATTTATCTGACCGATTGGTCCCTCGTGGATGACCCGGGTGCAAAACATGAGAATTTTGTGGCCTGCCACTTGCAGAAAGCCGTTAACTGGTGGCAGGATTTGGGGTACGGCACATACGAATTGTATTATCTGCGTACCAAAGATAAACGAGAGATCGATTTTCTGGTGGCTCGAAATGGTAAGCCCTGGTTTATCGCAGAGGTAAAATCATCGTTACAAAAACGCTTGAGCAGAAACTTGGATTATTTTCAAACAAGAACAGGCGCTCAACATGCTTTCGAAATCGTCATGGATTTGCCCTATGAGGATGTTGACTGTTTTGAATACGATTACCCGGTCCGCGTTCCGGCCATGACATTTTTGTCACAACTTATATGAAAATAAAATTTGCTGCACCAATATATTCCCACATTCAAATCCAAGTCATGTGTAAAAACAACATATCCATTTGCTTTTGCCCAGGTCATTATTTCCTTATCAGGTGCGTCATGTGATCCAATGTTGGACCAGTGAACAGATTGAAATCCTGCGTTTTCTAAAAAATCAACCCAAGAAGGAGATAAGTTCATATCAAGAAGAAGTTTCATCAGCTATCCGGAAGGAAGGTCGAAATGCTGTCCAGCCTTCCCAGAGCGAGATGCGCCTCATCGAATTTGCTGCGCAAATCAGGTGCCCACTCGATGGGCGGAGTCGGTGGTAGCGCTGAAGGGACAAAGGCTCGGACCTTTTCGGCCACGGTTGATATCGTAAGATAATGTCCCTGGAGATTCCGTTTCATTGTTCGGGTATATCCAATAAATTTTGATGCTCAAAATTTATAAGACGCGGCTATCGCCGCTATTTTGCATAAAATCATTCCATGATTTTATGGAGTGCTAAGTTTATTGGGTTTATTGAGTTGCCGAAGTGCTGTAGAACGTTCGCAGTACAAATGGGGAATTAAAAAACCCGCTCTTTTCAGAGCGGGTTTTTAGAGTGACGAAGTCACGATCGATAAAGTCACCGCAGGTGAACCGCAACAGCGAGCGCATTCCCCGTGGCTTGCCGCGGGGTTAGCGAGCGAATCTAAATTAGACAGAATTCCTTACGGTCGATGCGCAGCACTGCCGTAAGGCAGAACATTCCCCACTGCTTGCGGCGGGGAGCTTCAATTTATAGTTGTAAAAAGTTTTATTTAGGGTTATATTGAAACCCAATGCAACATAAAGGGAGGATTCGACATGTCTACAGCAATTAAAGTTTCTGACGACTTGGTTGCCAAAGCAAAGATAAGATCCAAAGTATTCAAGCGGTCCGTTGCCGGTCAGATTGAATATTGGGCGACAATTGGAAAAATTGTGGATGAAAATCCTGATTTGCCGTTACCACTGATTCAGGAAATTTTATTGGCTAAAGAGGAAATTCGAGCAGGGATGGGGACGCCGTATGTGTTTGGGGAAGGTGACTAATCACGCTCGTAAAAGGTATTCATGACAGCCATATCCAAAGTTATCCAGTCGCCACTTTATTCAAAAAAGAAAAAACGCCTCAAGAAAAATGAAATCAAGGCGCTGGATGATGCCATCCGAAAAATAATTGAGGCTCCGGGAATAGGTCAATTGAAGTCTGGTGACCTGAAGGGTGTCCGCGTTTATAAATACAGGAACATGGAAACGTGGACTCTGCTGGCATACGAGATTTCCGGTGATACGCTCTTCCTTTATACTTTCGGATCGCACGAGAACTTCTACCGCGCGTTGAAGAAGTATGCCCAATAAAATTTATTGCACAAATTTTCTGAAATAATCCAAAACTCAAAATTGCCCTTAGCTACCTATCAGCTATGAGCTAAATAATTCATAACTCAAAATCTTTACCCCGTGAAATTTGCGAAGCAACAACGAAGTGGATTTCTATGGGGTATAAATTAAAAATCGCCCTTAAGAAGCTTCCTATCAGCTATGAACTGACAAAGAGAAAATAAGTCCAAATAGTCAAGGACGTCCCCTCTCTTCGCATGCGCTTTTCAATCAGACAGATGGGTGAGTGGTTGGAATATAGCGGCGTTACATTTCCTGCTGAATAAAATCTACGAACATAAGAACGCGGTTCATTTCTTTTTTGGAATAAACAAACGGCTCCAGATCTTTTGCCAGACGTCTAAAATCGAGTTGTGCACACCGAACAAGCAGTCTGTCTCGCAACTCTGAGTTATTTTGGATGGACAATTTGCGGTTCAAGTAATCAAAATTAATTCCGGTTTTTCCCAGCAGGAAAACAACGTCAAAAAAGTCGCGTCCCATGGGTCGCTTTCGGTTGAAAATACAATAGATTTTTTGTGCCGCCAGGATATCGGCGGGTACGACATTTATTCGAGAAAACACATCGAACTTGTTAAGTATAGATTTATCCGGATTATATTGAACTTCTTGTGGTTCGGTATCGATTTGGATCAGCAGTTTTTCATCCCGGTGACCCGATATTCCACTGGTATGCAGGAGACCCGGAAAGCGCAGATAAGCGCGGAAGGCGTCTTGATATGTATTCTTGAGCTCCACTGTGTATCCCTGCAGCTCTAAAGTCCTTTTCACCTTCTGAGAAAGAGCCTTGAAATCATGTTGGTTGATACCCGGATTGTCAAAATCGAGATCTTCCGAGAACCGGGGACTTCCGTGAACCATATGGATGCATGTCCCGCCCATAAAGGCCAGCTTGTCGGCCAGGGATGATTCAAAGATAGCCTCCAGAATCTTGTACTGCACATATTCCCTCAGGAGGTTTTTTTTGAACGGTAAAAGGTGTTCCGGGTAAAATGACTCAATTTGTTTGATATCAAGCATCTTTCAGGACCTCTTTAACCATTCAAGAAAATGTTGCATCCTTTTTGACAGGCGCTTTTGGTTAAAACGCTGTAAATAATCTGCCAGCCGTTCCTCATTAACCCGGGCCAGCAGCTCTTCCCTGTTTATCCGCAGAGATGCGAAATCAGCATCGGTTTGGGCTGCAGGGTTTATATAAAAATAATCTATAATCGCCTTTTCCATGAAAGCCATTTTTATGCGGCCGGGCAGCAGGGAATATCCAAAAAACAAGGCCGGTTTTATGGTCCTGTATGAAAACCGCGCCAGAGTAGTTTCAAAAATGGACGTACGTTTGGTTGAAGCAGAGGTCATCATGTAAATGCTTTCCGGAATCAGCCGATAATGGGACATAGCAGTCTCAAAGGAAATGTAGGAGGGTTTGTAAATTTTATTGGCAATGGCCCACAGCGTGTCCTCATTCATTTCTACGTCTGAAAAGAAGTAATGACCCTTGACGATTTTTTTGATATACCCCTTATTCTGCCATTCACTCAGCCTGCGACGGTCGAAACCGGCGTGGGTTACTCTGATATCTGCTATGGAAAATATCGGGAAATCCCGCAAAGAATTTTTAAAGTTAACAAAGTTCATTATATTTCGCAATCATGTTAAAATTAACATTAATACGAAATATATTATACTTTCTCATGCGGGTCAAGAATAAAATCGTAAGACGATTTTATCGAATGCGACGTTGTCGCTCCAGAACGTATAGCATCTGTAGGTTTTCATCTTTCTCATTCAACATTCGATGTTGGACGTTCGATGTTCGATGTTCATTCGTTATCGGCAACACCCAGAAACTATTCCCAGTTTATGGGAAAGAGAAAATAAGTCCAATTAGTCAAGGACGTTATATTTACACGAAATTTAGGATCGAAATTTCGGTTGGGCTATCGGCCGCGAAAGAGTGTTGCAATGGGGATCATGGTGATGTCGTCTTTTTGCTTGTATTCATCTCCCAGGTAGAAAAGAAATCGTTTGAGGGGGCGCTTCAATCGGTCTTTAAAATTTCTTAGATTGCGAAAATCTTTGGGACCGGGACGCTCTGTTGCCTTGATCTCGCATGCATACAGGCAACTGTCCATTTCGAATATCAGGTCGATTTCCTGGCCGGCAGCACTTTTGTAGAAATAAAAGTTATCCACCGGCAGAAAGCCGAGTTTACGCCGTTTTTCAAGCTCTGAAATTACAAAGTTTTCGATGCGCTGGCCAAAAGCGACATCCACATTCAGGCTACTGAGGATGCTGTTGTCTGCAAAGTACGTTTTCGAGGCCTTGAGATAGCGCTTTGCCGGTCCGTATTGAAAACCGTGCAGTTTGAATGTCAACTGGGCCTGGGTCAATGCATTGAGATATTTTTTGGTGGTCGGATGGCTGAGGCCGGATTCGCGTGCAAAATTTGAAATTTCCAGATGCGAGCCGATGGATCGTGCAATATTGTGGAAAATACCCAACAAACCGTCGAGGTTCTCGATATTGGACAGCTGCATCAAATCCCGAGTGAAATAGGTGTTCTTGTAGTTTTGAATCAGGGATCGCCGGTCATTGTCATTTTCCTGCTTTACGACCTCTGGAAAGAGACCATAAGAAAGCGCCGCATCCAGTGACCGTTGGGCTGTTTTAATCTCCGAGAAAACGGCCTCTTCCTTAAAAATTGAATGGGTGGACTGGTCATAAGATTCACCCCAGCACAGTGTGGGCAAAGCAAGAATGTCGATTTTTCCGGCCAATGTATCTGCAACAGCATCAAGCAGTCCAAGGTTGCTGGAGCCGGTCATTAAGAAACGGGCATTTTCATTGTCAACGGCATATTTCACCGCAACGGTCAAAATCGGCAGACGTTGAATTTCATCGATGATAGCCGATCCTTCCAAGCTGGTTACAAAGCCTTTGGGATCACGTCTGGCCCAATCCAACAAATCAAGATCATCCAGGGTTACATATTTTAAATACGGATACCGATGACGCAACAGCGTAGTTTTGCCGCACCGCCGTGGCCCTAAAATCAGACAGCTTTTATTTTGCGGTATATCGAGCCAACGTTTAAACATGATTTTAAAATAACATGGATATTTTAAAAGTCAACTTATAATATAGATAAATTTTGAACATAAAATTTATTTCCAGATTCGACCCTGGTCAAAAAGCATTTACCGCAGCATATTGAAGAATCCCAAGATCTATTTAACCGATTGGTCCCTGGTGGATAACCCCGGTACGAAACATGAAAACTTCATTGCCTGTCACTTGCATAAAACCGTTAACTGCTGGCAGGATTTGGGTTGCGGCACGTACAAATTGCATTATCTGCGCACCAAAGACGTAAGTTTCTGGGACAACCGTGAGCCTCTTGCCAATCAATTAAAAACTCAAAATTAAAAATTCAAAATTGCCCTATATCAGCCATGAGCTTCTCTAATTCAAAACTCAAAATTAAAAATTCAAAATTGCTCTAAGCAGCCTCCTATCATCTATCAGCCATGAACTATGAGCTAAATAATTAAAAACTCAAAATTAAAAATTCAAAATTGCCCTTATCTATTGGGGCGAAACCCAAAAGAAATTCTAAGCTCCAACAAAGTGTTTGGCGTAGATGAAAAATGTTTCTCCTGATGTGGAATTTCTGATTATCAAAATTCTGCATAACGTGCCCACAGGGCACGATGGATAAAAGCGCGATGCGCTTTTATCGTTGAAGCTTCGCTTCATTATATTAATCAAATTATCAAGGAGCGTCCCTTATATTTATTTTCAAACAAGAACAGGCGCATCCCATGCCTTTGAAGTGGTTATGGATAAACCTTACGAGCCCGTCAACTGCTTTGAATACGATTATCCCGTCCGTGTTCCGGCCATGACGTTTTTGTCGCAACTGGTCTAATAAATTTTGATGCTCAAAATTTATCATTCGCGGCTATCGCCGCTATTTCCCATAAAATCATTCCATGATTTTATGGGGTGCTAAGTTTATTGGGTTTGTTGAGTTGCCGAGGTGCTGTAGAACTTTCGCAGTGCGAATGGGGAATTAAAAAACCCGCTCTTTTCAGAGCGGGTTTTTTAGAGTGGCAAAGCCACGATCTATAAATTTTGTTTTATAAAATTTATTTGAAGAACTTTTTACGTCCAACACCAGCCAGACCCACAAGACCGATTCCCAAGAGGAGCATGGTTGCAGGTTCGGGGACGGGGGCTGCGTGAGCTGTTAAAGTTGCCATGACGGCGTATGTACCTTCGCATATTGTAACACCGAAACCTATATCTTCAAAGATAACGTCAAACCAATCACCATTGGCTAAAGTAATGATTCCTGGGTTATCATCCCCACCATAATCCACCGGCATCAATGGTACCACCCAAAATGGTTACCCACCAACCATTACCTTCGTTTACATACGGCATATCTCCTGTTTCCAATGCAAGTGTTCCAGTAATATCAGCACTTCCATAGGTCCCCAAACCAAATCCTGTTAAGTTTATCGTGCCGAATTCAAATGATAAACTTTCTCCATCGCCTACCATATAAGGATTGCTATAAGGCGTTGATAGCCCAGCAGATATATTTGAACCACCCAACCACCAGTCCCCTTCATTAACGTTAGATAATACAAGTGATGAGTTTCCTGCGTCAACGTTAAAACTAACTGCGGAAGCATTGCCCGCAATAAAACAAACCAATAAAAACGCACTTGCTAAAATCATTAACTTTTTCATTTGTACCCCCTTTTAAGTTCAATTATTAATTTTGAGTTTTAAGTTTTGAATTACTTGGCTAAAAGTTTGAGAGTATCACCTCCTTGGTTAGAGCAATTTTTAATTTTGAGTGTTTAATTTTAAATTATTTGCCCTGGATTTGGCTTGATCCTACAAAGAACAAGCAAGTTTTGGGCCAGGATTTTTGAAAAAATAATTGATATGATATCAGTTGGTTGAAAAATAGGGGAAAACTGAGACACAAAAAACTATGTAAAAGAGTTCACAAAATGTGGGAATATGTGAAATTGAGTACACCCTAACGTTGCAAAAGCCGGAGGGCTTCAGAACAAGGCGTCTCAGTAAAGAGTCATTTACTTTCACCCTCAGCAACACAGATCTGAAGTTCTCCGCTCCAGGAAAAAAAAGACACCAATGCTCATTATTATGAATAAGCGGAGTAATGTTTTATACGATATTTAATAACAACTCCTATATACTTTGCCATGTTTTCCAGGTTTAGACTTCTGCTCATACACCTTTTTTTGCAGGAGTTTTAGAAGGGACCTGCGCTACATTCTATGAAATAGGCGGCATCATTTTTTATCTGATTTTTGATAAACTCGTAATAAGTCCAAAACTCCGTTCATGCTCTGCGAAGGTAGTGATCCAGAAGTAAACTGAAATACACTGGATTCCCGCTTTCGCGGGAATGACGCTAAAGGACAAATTTAGACTTTTTGCGAAGTCCTCAATTTCTGAACAGATAAGATCCAAAAATATTTCTCTGCGGCTCTGCGGTCTCTGCCTGCCCCATGAAATCTCTTTTTTCTATTTCATTGGGGTGAAAGATATCAGTCTTTTGCTTATTTGCCAGAAATAGGATATCTGCATATGACATCGGGGAGTTATTCGCTGTGATCTCATTCATGGGTCACAGGTTTTTGAGAACCGTGAAATCGCTTGTTACTACCAATCTATCACAGCTTGGCAGAATATCAGGGCAACCGTGTCTAAATATATTTTAACTATGATCAGTTCAAATGGTATAAAAATCTTTTTATTTTGCTTGCTGTTATTCTGGATATTCGCTTTTTCTCATCCCTGCAGGGCCCTTAAACCTGATGAATTGTTGGTAATTGCCAATAAGAAAAATGGTGACAGTATAAAATTGGCCCATTTCGAGATATGCAGCAGCGAAACATCCCGATAAAAAACTTCATATTCGTCGATACCACCACGAATGAAAGCTGTTCACGAGAAAGCTACAAGACAGAAATTGAAAATCCTGTTAGACACTATTTTAAGCAAAATTCTGTTGAGAGTCGTGCAATCAGGTGTGTGGTGTTAATGTACGGGTTCCCTTTAAAGATTTTGCCAATAGATCAGCAAGCCGATGACCAAAAGACAGACCGGGCATCGGTGGATTCGGAAATTGCACTGGTTCGGGTGATGGACCATTCGTTGGAAGGATGGATCCTCAATCCATTTTTTCTCCATTATCAAAACCGAATGATTTAACAATCAGCAAGAAGGATGTCTTGATGGTCTGCCGCATCGACGGCCCCACATTTGAGATCGCCAAAAGAATCATTACGGACAGTATCGAGGTGGAGAAAACAGGTCTTTCCGGCAAGGCATACTAGATGCCAGGTGGCCTTATCCGGATACCGATCCGGTGGGAGCATATGCCGCATATGATTATGCTATTCATAGAAGCGCAAAAGTTTAGAGCAGACAAGCATGATAAGAGGTCGTTATCGATGATCAAGAATCTCTATTTCCAATCCGGAAGCAATCTTGATACCGTTCTGTACTGTGGGTGGTACAGCCTTGCCAAATACGTGGATGCATTTTTATGGCAAAAAGGTTCCAGTCGGATACCATATTGCCAGCTCAGAATGCGCAACTCTGAAAGAACCTGAATAGTCAGGTTTGGTGTAAGATGATGCTTGAGAAAG